>NZ_AUKG01000002.1:1200000-1871678 GCF_000424625.1 Conexibacter woesei Iso977N | reverse complement strand
GTCGCCGCCGAAGCGGCCCCAGCCGGAGTGCTTGACGCCGCCGAAGGGCATCTGGGGTTCGTCGTGGACGGTGGCGCCGTTGATATGGCAGATGCCGGACTGGATCCGCCGGGCGACCGCCTCCGCGCTCGCCGGGTCGCCGAAGACCGCGGCGGCGAGGCCGTACTCGGTGTCGTTGGCGACGCGGACGGCTTCGTCGGCGCCGTCGACCTCGATGACCGTGACGATCGGGCCGAAGGACTCCTCGGCGTAGATCCGCATCTCCGGCGTGACGCCGGCGACGATCGTGGGGGTGAGGAGCAGGCCGTCGGCCTGGCCGCCGGTCAGCACCTCCGCGCCCTTGGCCTTCGCGTCCTCGAGCAACTCCGCCACACGGTCGGCGGCGGCCTGGTTGACGACCGGGCCGATCATCGTGCCCTGGTCGCGCGGGTCGCCGACGACGAGGCCCTCGGCCTTGGCCACCAACTTGCTCTTGAGGTCGTCGGCGACGGCCTGGTCGACGACGATCCGCTCGGTGCTCATGCAGATCTGGCCGGAGTTCATGAACGCGCCGAAGTTCGCGGCGGCGGCGGCTTCGTCGAGGTCGGCGTCGGGCAGCACGACGAACGGCGCCTTGCCGCCCAACTCCAGCAGCGTGCGCTTCAGCTGGGTCGCGGCCTTCTCGGCGATGATCCGCCCGACCTTGGTCGAGCCGGTGAAGTTGATGCGCTTGACCGCGGGATGCTCGATCAACGCCGCGACGACCTCGGCAGCGTCCTCGGGCTGGTTGGTGATGAGGTTGATCACGCCCGCGGGCACGCCCGCGTCGTTGATCGCCGCAGCGATGGCGGCGTGGGTGCGCGGGCACTCCTCCGACGCCTTCAACACCACCGTGTTGCCAAACGCCAGCGGGGTCGCGACCGCGCGGGTGGCGAGGATGATCGGCGCGTTCCACGGCGCGATCCCCACCACGACACCCGCGGCCTGACGCACCGCCCGCGCGTTCAACCCCGGGACATGCGACTCGATCGCCACCTCCTCATCGACCTGCCCGGCCAACGACGCAGCATGCCGCAGCATCCCCGCGGCCAGACCGCAGTTGAACATGCCCCACCCGAAGGTCGCCCCGCACTCCGCGGTCATCGTCGATGCGATGTCCGGCGCACGCTCATCGAGGAGATCCGCCGCACGGCCCAGGAACCCCGCGCGCTCCTCCGCCGCGAGGGACGACCAGGCAGGGAAGGCGCGGTCGGCGGCCTCCGCCGCTCGCGCCGCATCCGCGACCGAAGCGGCAGCCGCCTCGGTCACCGCCTCACCCGTGAACGGATCGGCCTTGCCGAACGTCCGGCCGCCCTCCGCTCCGACCCACTCCCCGCCGATCAACAGCGGCTGCTGCGTGACGCTCTCGGTGCTCATCTCGGACATGCCTGCATACAACCAGCCGACGTGCATGCAGTCAACGCCATGCACGCCGGCCGTTCAGCGAATGCTACGCCGCCACGTGAGCTACTTCAGCAGCCCGAGCTCCTTCAGCGCCGCGTGCTCGTCGTTGGCCGCCGCGACGATCCGCTTCTCGGTCCTCGTCAGCGTCGCCTTCAGCGAGTCCTTCGTCGCGCCCGCCGTCAGCTTGTCCAGCAGCTTCTGGTACTGCACGAGCCCGAGGTCGTACTCGCGGATCGCCGTCAGCAGCTCCTTCTTGCCGCCCGCGGCCGTCGCGCTCTCGGTCTTGATCGGCGTCACCGCGACCTTCCACTGGTGCAGCCCCCTGCGGAACGCGCCGGTCGCGGCCGACGCGGTGTCGGTGCTCGTGGCGTCCGGCAGCGCCTTGTCGGCCGCCTTCCACCTGACGACGGTCGGCGCGAGCCGCTTCTCGTAGCGGACGACGGTCTTCTTCAACCCGATGTCGCTCGCGGGAGCGGTGGCGGGAAGGACGGCGCCGGCGACTCCGGCGACGGCAAGAACTGCGACGGCACGGGTGCGGACCTGGCTCATCGGGAACGGCTCCTCACTGGTAAGGGTGCTTGGTTGCCGGGGGAGTGTCCCCTTCCAAAAGCCCTCAAACCTGGGTGTACAACAACGCCGGATCCATGTTTCGCGCGAGCCCTCCATGGGGAACCGAGCGCCCGGGTCCAGAACCACCGGCAGGAGGGGCACGAAGTGCGTATACGGGGACGGAAGCTGGCGCTCGCCATCGCGGTGATCGCTGCCACGACGACTGGAGCGGGGGCGGTGATCGCCGGCACCGGGGCGGGGGACGACCAGGAACTCGCGGTCACGCGCGCGCCCGCCGACCGCGGCATCGAGCAGAAGATCGATCGCCTGCTGCGGCAGATGACGGTCGACGAGAAGCTCCAACAGGTCCAGCTGCTCAGCGACGGGCAGATCACCGACCAGGACGCCAAGAACGGGGTCGGTGGCGTCTTCAGCCTCACCGACCCGGCGAAGATCGACCACTACCAGCACGTCGCGGTGCAGCAGTCGCGGCTGCACATCCCGATCCTGTTCGCCTACGACACGATCCACGGCTACCGGACCACCTTCCCGGTCCCGCTCGCCGAGGCCGCGGCGTTCGACCCGGTCGTGGCGACCGACGACTTCACGATCTCCGCGCGCGAGAGCGCGGCGGTCGGCATCAAGCAGATCTACGCGCCGATGGTCGACGTCAGCCACGAGCCACGCTGGGGCCGGATCGTCGAGGGCTCGGGCGAGGACCCGTACCTCGGCTCGGTCATGGCCGCCGCCAAGGTCCGCGCCGCGCAGGGCAACAACTACGCCGCGCCCGACAAGGTCGTGACGTCGGTCAAGCACCTCGCCGGCTACGGCCTCGCCGAGGGCGGGCGTGACTACAACACGACCGACGTGAGCGAGTCCCGCCTGCGCAACCTGATCCTGCCGCCGTTCAAGGCGGCGATCGACGCGGGCAGCGACACGGTCATGTGCTCGTTCAACTCGATCAGCGGCTCGCCCGGGTGCGCCAACCCGCACACCGAGACCGACATCCTCAAGAACGAGTGGCACTTCGACGGCTTCGTCGAGTCCGACTACACGGCGGTCGACGAGCTGCGCGCGTGCCCGCCCAAGAACAGGGACGAGGGCCCGTGCGGCCACGGCATCGCCGCCGACGGACCGTCGGCCGGCGCCGCGGCGCTGAACGCCGGCACCGACTCCGAGATGGTGTCGACCAACATCCGCGACAACGGCAAGCAGCTGCTGTCGACCGGGCAGATCTCGATGAACCGCCTCAACGACGCGGTCCGCCGGATCCTGCGCGTGAAGTTCCGCGCGGGCCTGTTCGACCACCCGTACGTCGACCAGTCCAAGATCGCGTCGCAGACGCTGCAGCCCGCCGACCGCGCCAAGGCGCGCGCCGACGCGGCCAAGACCATGGTCTTGCTCAAGAACGACAACAACACGCTCCCGCTCGATCCCAGGAAGTCCGTCGCGGTGATCGGGCCGCTGGGCGACGACCAGCACGACATGCTCGGCCCGTGGTGGGGCCAGGGCCAGGACGCCGACGCGGTCTCCGTGTACACCGGCATCAAGGCCCAGAACCCCAACACGACGTTCACCGAGGGCTGCAAGATGGTGGACGCCGACCTCTACGACCCGGCCAACGAGTGCCCGGACGACTCCGGCTTCGCGGACGCGGTCGCGGCGGCCAAGAACGCCGACCAGGTCGTGCTCGCGCTCGGTGAGGTGCGCGGCCAGGGTGGGGAGGCCGAGGTCCGGAGCGACCTCGACCTCCCCGGCAGGCAGGAGGACCTGCTCGACGCGATCCAGGCCACCGGCAAGCCGGTCACGGTCGTGCTGTTCAACAGCCGCCCGCTGACGCTCGGCAGGGTGGTGGCCAACTCGGCCGCGCTCGTCGAGGCGTGGTTCCCGGGAATCGAGGCCGGCAACTCGGTCGCCGACGTCCTGTTCGGCGCGGCCAACCCCGGCGGCAAGCTGCCGGTGTCGTTCCCGCGCTCGGTCGGCCAGGTCCCGATCTACTACAACCACGATCCGACCGGCCGCCCGTGCGACACGTCGCAGAAGTACGACTCGCGCTACCGCGATATCGACTCCTGCGACCCGCTGTTCCCGTTCGGCTACGGGTTGTCCTACACCTCGTTCAAGGTGGACAACCTGAGGCTCAACACCCATCAGATGAACGCGCGCAACGGCTCCGTGCAGGTCAGCATGGACGTGACGAACACCGGCTCGCGCACGGGTGACGACGTGGCGCAGCTCTACATCCACGACCCGGTCGCCTCGCTGGAGCAGCCGGTCCGCCGCCTGCGCGGCTTCCAGCGCGTGACGCTGAAGGCCGGCGAGAGGCAGACCGTGACGTTCCGACTCGACGCGTCCGACGTCGGGTTCTACGACAACTCGGGCAAGTTCACGGTCGAGCCCGGTGAGATCGACGTCTTCGGCGGCGACTCGTCGACCGCGGACCAGACCGACCAGTTCCAGGTCACCGGCGGCGGCCGGGGCTGGTCCACGCCCTAGAAAGCTCCCTGAGGAGGGAGATGTTCCCTGACGAGGGCCGCGGCGAAAGCCGCGGCCCTCGTCGTGTGACGGGTCGCACGCGGCGGTTCTGGACATCCTGTCAAGCCCTGGTACGCTCACGTACCATGAGCAGCGTCAACGGCCGCA
This sequence comes from Conexibacter woesei Iso977N, assembly GCF_000424625.1. Lineage (GTDB taxonomy): Bacteria > Actinomycetota > Thermoleophilia > Solirubrobacterales > Solirubrobacteraceae > Baekduia > Baekduia woesei_A. The sequence goes on along the minus strand of NZ_AUKG01000002.1, from coordinate 1,867,064 downwards.
CGGCCGTCATCACCGGGGCCGGGTCGGGCATCGGCCAGGCCACTGCGCGGCGGCTGGCCAGGCATGGCTGCCCGGTCGCGCTGGCCGACTGGAACGAGGACGGGCTGGAGGAGACGGCCGCCTCGATCTCCGGGCCGGTCATGACCAAGAAGCTGGACGTCCGCGACCGCCAGGGCGTGATGGCCTTCGCGGCCTCCGTCAAGGAGTGGGCGCCGCAGCCGCTCGGCCTCGTCTTCAACAACGCCGGCGTGACCGTGCTGCAGGGCGTCGCCGACGCCTCGCCCGAGGACGACCAGTGGGTGCTGGACGTCAACTTCCACGGCGTCGTCAACGGCGTGACGTCGTTCCTGCCGATCCTGCTGGAGCAGAGGTCGGGCGTGATCGTCAACACCTCGTCGGTCTTCGGACTGGTCGGCTTCCCGCATCAGTCGGCGTACTGCGCGTCGAAGTTCGCGGTCCGCGGCTACACCGAGGCGCTGCGCCACGAGCTCAGGGGCACCGGCGTCCGCGCGGCGGTCGTGCATCCCGGCGGCGTCAAGACCAACATCGTGTCCAACGCCCGCTTCCGCGCGGACTTCCGCGGCGACCACCAGGACGTCGAGAGCGCCGCGCGCGAGTTCGCGACGATCGCGCGTACGTCGCCGGAGCGCGCGGCGAAGATCATCCACGAGGGCGTCGAGAAGCAGAGGTCGCGGATCCGCGTGGGTCCCGACGCGGTCGCCCTGGACCTGCTGGTGCGGTTCGCGCCGAGCAGGTACTACGACATCGTCGAGCGCCTGGAAGGGCTCGTCAGGAGAGGATGACCATGGCCACCGTGATCGACGGCGTCCCGCCCGGGCCGCGCTCCCCGATGCCGGTGCAGACGCTCGGCATGATGGCCCGCCAGCGCCCGTACCTGGAGCGGCTGCGCCGCCGCTACGGGAACATGTTCTCCATCAACGTGCTCAGCCTCGGGCCGATGGTCGTGCTCGCCGACCCCGCGCTGATCAAGCACACCTTCCAGGCCGACCCGAAGGTCCTGCACGCCGGCTCGCGCTCGCCGCTGCGCCGCGTGCTCGGCGATCACTCGCTGCTCGGGATCGATGAGGAGTACCACATGGAGCAGCGCAAGCTGCTCCTGCCGCCCTTCAAGGGCTCGCGCATGAGGGCCTACGAGCCGCTGATCGAGGAGATCGCGATCGCCGAGGTGCAGACGTGGCCGGAGGGCGTCGAGTTCCCGACCGCCAGGTCGATGCAGCGGATCACGCTGCGCGCGATCCTGCGCGCGGTCTTCGGCGCCGAGGGCGCACGCCTGACCGAGTTGGAGGCCCTGCTCCCGCCGTGGACCGAGCAGGGCCAGCACCTGTCGCGCTTCCCGCAGATCCAGAGGGACTACGGGCGCTTCAGCCCCTGGGGCAGGTTCCTGCGCCTGCGCGCCCGCGTGGACGCGATCCTCGACACGCTGATCGAGGACGCCAAGCGCGACCCGGAGCTGGACGAGCGAGTTGATGTCCTTGCGTTGATGGTCCAGGCCAGGCGCGAGGACGGCTCGCCGCTGACCAACGCCGAGATCCGCGACCAGCTCGTCACGATGCTCGCCGCGGGCCACGAGACGACCGCGCACACGCTGTCGTGGGCGGTCGAGCGGCTGCGCCGCAACCCGGCCGTGCTGCAGCGACTTGTAGAAGAAGTCGACAGCGCCGACGGCAAGGCCTTCCGCGACGCCACGATCCGCGAGGTGCAACGCATGCGCCCGGTGATCTCGTTTGCCGGCCGCCACACGATCCAGCCGTTCGAGGTCGGCGGCTACCGGATCCCGAAGGGCCGCCTGATCGGCCTCAGCGCCGGGCTCACGCACTACGACCCCAACCTGTTCGAGCGCCCCGACGTGTTCAACCCCGAGCGCTTCCTCGGCGTCAACCCCGGGACCTACGAGTGGATCCCGTTCGGCGGCGGGCGCCGGCGCTGCATCGGCGCGACGTTCGCGCACATGGAGCTCGACGTCGTCCTGCGCGTGATCCTGGAGCGCGTGCGCTTCCTGCCGACCGACGCGCCCGACGAGCGCTGGCAGTTCAAGGGCGTCGCGTGGTCGCCCGCGGGCGGCGGCATGGCGCGGATCGAGAAGCGCGCGGCGCGGCCCGTCGAGGCCGTGGAGGCCAAGGCGGCGGCGTGAGCGCCGAGACGCTTCCGCTCGTCTCGTCGGCCGGCGGCTTCCGCGAGCGGTTGCTGGTGGGGATGGCCGAGGCGATCCGCGAGCACGGGTCGCTGCGGCCGGTCACGGTCGCCGAGGTCGTCAGGAACGCCAAGACTTCGCGGCGGACGTTCTACCAGCACTTCGCCGACCGCGACGCCTGCTTCCTGGCGCTGTTCGACGTCGTCAGCGAGGCGTTGCTGTTGCGGATCGCCGACGCCGCCACCGGCGACGCGCCGTTCGCCGAGCGCTCCGAGGCGGCGCTCGGCGCCTACCTCGAGGCGGTCGCGGCCGAGCCCGTCCTGACCCGCGCCTGCATCCAGGAGACGCCGTCGATCGGCCCGGACGGGCTCGCGCGCGTGCAGCGGATGAACGAGCGCTGGGCGCGCCAGATCATGCTGCTGGTCGAGGAGGCGCGGGAGCACGACGCCACCCTGCGCCCGCTCCCGCTCGAGGTCGCCACGATCATCACCGGCGGCTTCCGCGACCTGGTGATCACGGCCCTCGACCAGGGCCGCGACATCACCGAGCTGCACGACGTCGCGATCGACGTCCTGCGCCGCATCACGATGAACTAGTCAGCGGTCCGGACACGACCGCGTACACCAGTACGGTTCGCCGTCGGATGGTGATACGCGCATGATGAACACATCGGTGGCGATCCTGTCAGCGATCGCGCTCTTGATGCCAGGGTTCATCATCGCGGAGCTCAGCGTCGCCCGTTCGGCGCGTGGCTCGCGCAGCGACCTCGAACTTGCGCTGCGATCGCTGAGCTACACGCTCTTGGTCCACGTGGCCTTCGGCTTCTGGACCGTCCATCTCGTCGCGACGATCGGCAAGCCCGACGAGTGGACCGACCACTGGGGCGCGCTCACCGCGTATGGAGCTGTAGTCCTGCTCGTGGTTCCGGTTGCGCTAGGGACCGGACTGAACCGGTACCTGGCACGGGTCGAGGCGGCGGACGGCCCGCCGAACCTGTTCGCGGCAGCCTTCGGCGCCGGCGAGGCACGCGACGCGTTCGACTTCGCCTACCAACGGTGGCGCAGGGAAGGCGGATGGGTGATCGTCGAGATGATCGGCCACACCGACGAGAAGCCACGCCTGGTCGGTGGGATCTACGGGGAGCGCTCTGCCGTCGGGCAGACACCGTCACCTCACGACGTTTACCTCGAGAGCCTTTGCACCGTGACCGTCAACAAGGACAGGGTGCGATCATTGGCCGACCGCATCGTCCCGGATCAGGGCGTCTACATCGCCGCGGCGCAGATCGCGCGAATCGACCTGTTGTCCTCTGATGCTTCGGCTACCCTTGAGACATGAGCGATTCGGACAACCGGCGACTTCAAGAGGGCGCGCTCAGCGCATTGAAGACTCCGACCGTGCCGCCTGCCCAGCCGAAGCTCGTTCCGTTGACGCCCTCGACGAGGGACAGGGCGTGAAGCATCGACCGGGCACGGGTGAGCAGAAGGGATCGCTGACCCCGGCGAAGACGCCGGCCAGGCCGCCGGCGCCTCAGAGCCTCATACCTCTCCGCCCGGCACAGCCGGCACCCTCGGCTCCGAAGTCAAAGGGCTGAGCTGCACGACGTCGCGATCGACGTCCTGCGCCGCATCACGATGAACTAGGACGACGGCAGCGCGCCCACGATCTGGCGGGTCGCCACGTTGGTCCGGTTCCAGAGGTTGATCACGCCGATGTCGAGGATCAGCGCCGACAGCTGCGCGTCGTCGAACTGCGCGCGGGCGGTGGCCCAGACCTCGTCGCTGACGCCCTCGGGCGCGTCGGCGATCCGCGTCAGCGCCTCGGTCAGGTCCAGCGCGGCGCGCTCGGCGTCGGTGAAGTACGGCGACTCGCGCCAGGCGGCGACCGCCCACACGCGCTCCTCGGACTCGCCGCGCCCGCGCAGCGCCTTGGCGTGCATGTCCACGCAGACGCCGCAGCCGTTGATCTGGCTGGCGCGCAGCAGGACGTACTCGAGGTCGAAGCCGAGGTCGATGCGGCTGATCGCCTTGCTCAGCGCCTGCGCGGCGTCCATCGCCCCGGGCACGAGGAAGACGGGATGGTCCATGCGGGCGGTCAGCGGCGTGGTCGTGGTCTCAGTGGTCGACATGATGGGTTGCTCCTTTGTCACACGTTGGTTGTCGCGTTCGTCAAGGAGGTGACCGACCCGAACGGGAGTGTGTGACAGTGACCAGCACGATGGACCGCAACGACGTCTTCGCGGCGGAGTTCGAGGAGCACCGCAGCCACCTGCGCGCGGTGGCCTACCGGATGCTCGGCTCGCGCGCCGAGGCCGACGACGCGCTGCAGGAGGCGTGGCTGAAGGTCGCCCGCTCCGGCGACGAGCCGAGCGACATCATCAACATGGGCGGCTGGCTGACCACGGTCGTCTCACGCGTCTGCCTGACGATGCTCGACTCCCGCAGGCGCCGCCGGGAGGAGGCGCTGGAAGCCGACCGGCTCGCCGACCCGGTCGTGATCGCGCTCGACGACGACGGGCACGCGGGACCCGAGGACGCGGCGCTGATGACCGACACGATCGGCGTCGCGTTGTTCATCGTGTTGGAGCAGCTCGGCCCGGCCGAGCGGATCGCGTTCGTCCTGCACGACCTGTTCGCCGTGCCGTTCGAGGACGTCGCGACGATCCTCGAGAAGTCGCCGGCCGCGACCCGCCAGCTCGCGTCGCGCGCGCGCCGCCGCGTGCGCTCGGTCGACGCCGAGCAGCGGGCGGTGGCGGATCGGCGGATCGTCGACGCGTTCCTGGCCGCCTCGCGCGCCGGGGACTTCGAGGGTCTGCTCGCGGTCCTCGACCCGGACGTGATGATGCGCGGCGACGGCGGCGCCGGGACGCTGCGCGCGCTGCACGGCGCGGAGGCCGTCGCCTCGCAGGCGCGGATCGGCGCGCGCATGGGCCGCACCGCGGTCCCGGCGCTGATCGACGGCCACGCGGGCTTCGTCGGCTACCAGGACGGCGCGCCGGTCGCGCTCCTGCGCTTCACGAACAACGACGCCGGCCGGGTGCAGCTGATCGAGGCGATCGCCGACCCGGCCCGCGTCGCGCGGGTGCTGGGGCTCCAGGAGGAGGACTAGCCCTCGAGCACCGAACCCCGGAACACGACCTCGCCACCGACCACGGTCAACGCGACCGGGTTGGTGAGCAGGTCGTCGGGGGAGATCTCGACCGGGTCCTCGGCCATCACGGTGATGTCGGCGAGGCGGCCGGTGCGCAGCGCGCCGAGGCGCGTGTCGCCGACGGTCTCGGCGGCGCGGGTCGTGTAGCCCTCCAGCGCCTGCAGCGCGGTCAGGCCCTGGTCGTCGTAGGCCGCGCGGTCGGGGTGGCCGGGCGCCCGGCGCAACTGCGCCGCCGCCATGCCCTCGCGCCAGTCGTAGCGCGCGACCGGCCAGTCGGAGCCGAGCGTCACGTGCGCGCCGGTCTCCCAGATCGAACGGATCGGGAACGCGCGGCCGGGCTCGGTGCGCTCCTTGCCGAGGCGCACCGACCAGTTGTCGCTGCGGTCGGGCTCCAGCCACATCATGTGCTGGGCCTGCATCGAGGCGATGACGTTCTCGGCCGCGAAGCGCGGGAGATCAGAAGGCTGCAGCGTCTCGATGTGCTCGATCCGGTGCCGGATCCCCGGCGCCGCGCCCGCCTTCTTGTAGGCGTTGAGCGCCTCGTGCACCGCGCGGTCGCCCGTCGCGTGCGTGACGATCTGGAAGCCCTCCTTCGCGAAGAACTCCACCGCCCGGAAGTACTTCTCGATCTCCGGCCAGAACGCGCTCAGCCCGTCGCCCTCGGAGTCGGGCTCGAACAGCCAGCCGGTGCCGGTGTCGATGACGCCGTCGATGAACAGCTTCGCGACGCCCATCCGCCAGCGGTCGCCGGCCTCGGTGCGGTGCTTGGCGTACTCGGCCCAGACCTCCTCGGGCGTGTCGGGCTGCGACCAGAACGGCATCACCATGCGCGTCGCGAGGTCGCCGTTGGCCTCCAGCTCGCGCAGGATGCCCGGCGTGTCGAGCGTGCCGTCCATGCCGTGCAGGCCGGTCATGCCGACCGCCGCGAAGCGCTTGAGCTGCTGGACGTTCAAGGCGTACACCTCGGCGTCGGTCAGCTCCGGCATCGCGCTGCGGACCAGCTCCATCGCCTCGCCCTCGCGCAGCTCGCCGGTCGGCCTGCCGCTTGCGTCGACGACGACCTCGGCGTGCTCGGAGAACTCGCGGGGCCCGTCGACGCCCGCCAGCTCCAGCGCGCGCGGCGTGGCCAGCGCGGTGTGGAAGTCGATGAACGTCAGCATCGCCGGGCCGCCGCCCGCGGCGTCGGCCAGCAGCTCACCGCTGATGCCGGTCTCCGCGAACGCGTTGTAGTCCAGGCCGAAGCCCAGGACCCACTGGTCCGGCGCGCACTTCGCGCGCTCCTCGGAGATCAGCCGGCGGACGTCATCGAGCGTGCGCGCGTCCATCAGGTCGGCGCCGCGGGCGCCGCCGATCCCGCCGAAGAACGGGTGCACGTGGGAGTCGATGATCCCCGGGATCACCGCCGCGCCCTTGAGGTCGATGACCTCGGTGGTCGAGTCCGCCTCGGCGCGGACGGCGGCGTCGTCGCCCAGGGCGACGATCGTGTCGCCGGTGACGCCGATCGCGGTGGCCGACGGCTGGTCGGGGTTCAGCGTGCGCACGCGCCCGTTGACGAGCGCGAGGTCGAGCGGGGGAGTCATGAGGGGGTTCCTTCGGTCTGCGCACGCATCGCGCGCGTCGGCTTCCAACCGGGTCTCGGGACAGAGGCTCGGAGGAGCTGGGTGTAGGGCTGCTGCGGGTGGTCGAGGATCGACGCGGTGGACCCGCGCTCGACGACCTTGCCGCGGTGCATGACGATCGCTTCGTCGGTGATCTGGCGCACGACCGCGAGGTCGTGGGAGATCAAGATGTAGGAGATGCCGGTCTGCTCGCGGATGTCGGCGAGCAGGTTGAGGATCTGGGCCTGGATCGAGACGTCCAGCGCGGCGACGGACTCGTCGAGGATCACGACCTGCGGCTCGGCCGCGAGCGCACGCGCGATCGCGATCCGCTGGCGCTGGCCGCCGCTCAGCGCGCCGGGGCGCGCCCGCAGCTGGCGTGCGTCGAGCCCGACGAGATCGCCGAGCTCCGCGATCCGCGCGGCGCGGGCCTCCTTGGCCATGCCCGGCTGGTGCAGGCGCAGGACCTCCTCGATCGCCTGCTCGGCGCAGTGGCGCGGGTCCAGCGACGAGTACGGGTCCTGGAAGACGATCTGGACCTCGCCGCCGCGCGCCTTGCGCTCCTTGGCGCCGCGCGCCGGGGCGCTGCGGTCACGGCCACACGCCGTGATCGTCCCGGCCGTCGGCGTCTCCAGGCCGACGATCATCTTCGCGATCGTCGTCTTGCCCGAGCCCGACTCGCCGACGATCGCCAGCGAGCCGCCACGCGGGACCTGGAAGTCGACGCCGTCGACCGCCGCGACCTCGCCGAACTCCTTGCGCAGGCCGATCGCCTCCAACACGAGCTCAGCCATGCTGGACCACCTCCTTGACGAGCCGCCCACGCAGCTCGGTCGCCCGGATGCAGCGGACCTGCCCGCCGTCCAGCTCCTCGACCGGCGGCCGCGTCGCGCGGCAGCGGTCCTCGGCAAAGGCACAGCGCGGCGCGAACGGGCAGCCGTCCGGCGCCTCGAAGGCGCTGACCGGCCGGCCCGGGATCGCCGTCAGGCGGTGCACCGACGCGTCGATCGTCGGGCGCGCGGTGCCCAGCGACGCCGTGTACGGATGCAGCGGGTCGCTGTGCAGCTTCGCGCTCTCGCGCGTCTCGACGATCGAGCCCGCGTACATCACCGACGTGCGGTCGCAGACGGCGCCCGCCAGCTCGAGGTCGTGCGTGATGAACAACAACGCCATCCCGCGCTCGCGGCGCAGCTCGTCGAGGATCGCCATCACCTCGGCCTGCGTCGTCACGTCCAGGGCCGTCGTCGGCTCGTCGGCCAGGACGAGCCTGGGCTCGGTGAGCAACATGGTGGCGATCATCACGCGCTGCAGCAGGCCGCCCGACAGCTCGTGCGGGTACTGCCTCAGCCGCCGCTCGCCGTCCGGGATCCCGACGTCGTCCAAGGCCGTGATCGCCTTGGCGCGCGCCGCGCTCTTGTCCTCCCTGCGGATCGAGCGCAGCGACTCGGTCATGAAGTCGCCGATCGTCCGGACCGGGTTGATGTGCGCGCGCGGGTCCTGGAAGACCATCGCGACCTCGCCGCGGTAGTCGCGCAGCCCGCCGCCCCTGAGCGCGTTGACGTCCCTGCCGTCGTAGCGGATCGCGCCGTCGGTCTTGGCGCCCGTCGGCAGCAGCCGCGCGACCGCGCGGGCGGTCATCGACTTGCCCGAGCCGGACTCGCCGACCAGCCCGACCGCCTCGCCCTCGCCGATCGAGAGCGAGACGTCGTGCAGGACCGTGCGCAGCTCGCCCTCGACCTGCAGCTGCGTGGCGAGGTGCTCGACCTCCAGGAGCGCGCCCGCCATCAGACCTCGGCCCCCGTGACGGCCGGCGCGACCAGCGGCCACGGCCGGACCTTCTCCAGCGCGGCGCCGACCTTGAACGGCGTGACGTCGTCGTAGGTGCGGCCCGCGATCTGGACGCCGGTCGGGACGCCGTTGTCGGCGAAGCCGGACGGGACGTTGAGGACCGGGCAGCGCGACATGACGTTGAAGACCGGCGTCAGCGAGGCGCGGAACGTGTCGTGCAGCTCGATCCCGCCGACCGTCATCGGCGTGCCGACGTAGGACTCGCCCGCGACGAACCCGCGGGTGCCGAGCGTCGGGCAGATCAGCGCGTCGTAGGTCTCCAGCAGCGCGCCGACCGGGGCGTACAGCTCGGCCTCGATCGTGTGCTTCTCCAGCAGCGAGCCGCCCTCGGCCTGCGGCGCGAGGGTCGCGGCGAACGCCGCCGCGTAGTCGGTGACGAGGTCGGCGTGCGCCTCGGCCTCGGCCTTGATGTAGTCGCCGAAGCCGAGCTGGAAGTGGATCGCGGCCGCCCGCATGACCTTGTCCTGCTCCAGGACCAGGTCGACGACATCAACTACCGCGCCCGCCGTGCGCAGCGCCTCGGCGACCGCGAGCGTGTTCTCGGCGATCTCCGGGTCGACCGGGAACGTCCCGAAGTCGACGGTCACCGCGATCCTCATGCCGGTCAGGTCGCCGTCGAACTCGGTCGGCAGCACGTACTTGGGCCGCAGCGAGACGATGTCGTCGGACGACGGCCCGGCCAGCGCGTTCTCGTAGAGCGCGGTGTCGGCGACCGTCCGGGCCAGCGGCCCGCAGTGGCAGTAGGTGTCGTGGTTGAACGGCGCCGCCTGCGGCACGCGGCCGAACGGCGGCTTGAAGCCGACGACGCCGTTGAACGACGCCGGGACGCGGATCGAGCCGCCGATGTCGGAGCCCGAGGCGATCGTCGTCGTGCCCGAGGCCAGCGCCGCGCCGGCGCCGCCGGACGAGCCGCCGACGCCGAACTCCGGGTTCCACGGGTTGCGCGTCACGCCGTGGATGCGCGAGTGCGTGTAGAACGCGCACGAGAACTCCGGCGCGGTCGTGCGGGCGTGGACGATCGCGCCGGCGTCGAGCATCCGCCGCGCGAAGTTGGAGGAGTGGTCGGCGATCAGGTCCTTGTAGATCAGGGAGCCCTGGGTCCACGGCTGACCCTCGATCGCCTCCTCCTCCTTGACCGCGCAGGGCAGGCCGTCGAGCGCGCCCGGCGCGGGCGCGCCCTTCTCGGCCCACGCGGTGTAGCGCTTCTCGGAGGCCTTGGCCTCCTCACGCGCCTCCTCGTGGCGCTCGTGCACGAGCGCGTTGACGGTCGGCTCGACGACCTCGGCCCGTGCGATCACGGCGTCGAGCAGCTCGACGGGGGAGAGGCTGCGGTCCTTGAAGCGCGCCAGCGCCTCGGTTGCGGAGATGGCGTACAACTCGGTCATCTGGTTCAGCGCCCTTCGGTATCTCGTGAAGCCAGGCGCTCGCCCAGCAGGTTCACGGCAACAACGACAACAACGATCGCCCCGCCGGCGGTCAGCGACTCCAGCGGGTAGCCCTGCAGCACGCCGGCCTGGCCGGAGCTGACCATCACGCCCCAGTCGGCCGTCGGCGGCTGGACGCCCAGCCCGATGTAGGAGATCGCCGCGAAGTCGACCATCGCGTACCCGAAGGTCAGCGTGGCCTGGGCGACGATCAGCGGCAGCAGGTTCGGGGCCAGGTGGCGCGCGCAGATCGCGAGCGCCCCGATCCCCTGGACCTCGCAGGCCGCGATGTACTCGCGGGCCCGCTCCCGCAGCGCCGCGCCGCGCAGGACGCGGGCGATGTACGGCGTGTAGGCCAGGCCCAGCGCCAGCGTCGGCGCGGTGATCCCGGCCCCGAAGACCGCCGCGGCCAGGACGGCCAGCAGGATCGCGGGGAACGAGAACAGGATGTCGAGCACGGTCGAGATGAACGAGTCGACCCAGCCGCCGACCCACGCGGCGGTGATCGCCAGCGTCGTCCCGGCGGCCATCGAGACCACCACCACCAGGAACGGCCCGGCCATCGAGGTCCGCGCGCCGGTCAGCAGGCGGCTCAGGAGGTCGCGACCCTGGGAGTCGAAGCCCAGGAGGTGGCCCTGGACCGTGCCGACGTAGGCGTAGTTGAGGTTCGACGCGTTAGGGTCGTGCGGTGCCAGCGTGGGGCCGAAGATCGCCAGGAACACGGCGATGCCGACGATGCCCGAGCAGACCCAGAAGACGATCTGGTTGCCCGCCACGCGACGGCGGCGCGTGCGCGTCGCCTGGTCCATGATGACCGTGGGGGTCGTGGTGCTCATGTCGCCCGGCTCCCCATCGCGACGCGCGGATCCATGAAGGCGTACAACAGGTCGACGACCGCGTTGGCGACCACGAACGCCGCCACGAAGATCAGCGAGATCCCCTGGACGACGGCGAAGTCCTTCGACAACGCCGCCTGCACCAGCGCGGCGCCGAGCCCGTCCAGCGAGAACGCGCGCTCGACGACCGCGCTCAGCGCGATCAGCGAGGTGATCGTGATCCCGACGACGGTCGTGACCGGGATCGACGCGTTGCGGATGACGTGCTTGCGCACGACCTGCGGGTACGGGATCCCGCGCGAGACGGCGGTCTGCACGTGCTCGCGGCCCAGCTCGGTCCGGACCGCGACGCGCGTGACGCGCACCACGATCGCCATCGCGCTCAGCGCCAGCGCGATCGCCGGCAACGTGAGGTGCTTGATCGTGTCGAACCCGCCGTCACCCGACCCCAGTGCGGGGAACCACCCCAGGTTGACCGAGAAGACGGACAACAACACGATCGCGGCGACGAACGACGGGACCGCGGCGAAGATCGTCGTCACGACGACGATCGAGTTGTCCAGCCAGCCCTTCTTGAGGCCGGACACCACGCCGAGGCCGACGCCGAAGACGATGATCAGCAGCGCGGCGTAGAGCACCAGGTCGACGGTCACGCCGATCCGCGAGCCGATCACCGAGGTCACCTTCTCGCGGTAGGCGATCGACGTCCCGAGGTCGCCGTGGAAGACGACGTTGCCGAGCCAGTGCACGTAGCGCACCAGGAACGGGTCATCGAGGTGGTACTGCGCGCGCAGCTGGGCCACGGCCTCCGGCGGCAGCGTTCTGCCGCCGGAGAGCGTCGCGAGCGGGTCGCCCGGTGCGAGTTCCAACGCCGCGTAGACGATGAAGCTCGACACCAGGAGCGCCGCCACCAGCATCGCCGCGCGCCTGGCGGCGAACTTCCACATCGGCTACTTGCCTCCCAGCAGGTTCGCCCACGGGCCGCCCATGTACACGAACGAGGCGGGCGCGCCCGACAGGTTGCTCGACGTGATCAGGACGTTGTCCGGCGCGGCCATCGGGATCCACGGCAGCTGCTGCGCGATCTTGTCGCCGGCCTGGGCGACGAGCTTGGCGCGGCCGTCGGGGTCGCCGGTGGCGCGGGCCTGGTCCATGAGCGAGTTGATCTCGGCGTCCCTGAAGGCCGAGTAGTTCTGGCTGCCGTCCGGCGCGACGATCGTGTTGTAGAGCGCGGCCGGGTCGGCGTAGTCGGGGTAGTTGACGGTCGGGAAGCCGTCGATGCCCTCACGCGCCTTGGGGTCGGTGAAGAAGTTGATGAAGTTCTGCGCCGAGACGGCCTTGAACTTCACCTTCAGCCCGATCGCCTCGCCCGCCGTGCGGATCGCGTTGGCCGCCGAGGCGAGGTTGGAGACCTCGTTGGTCATGCCCAAGGTGATGGTCTTGCCCGAGGCGCCGGCCTGCCTGATCAGGTCCTTGGCCCTGGCCAGGTCCTGGGTCATCTCCGGCAGCTTCTGCCAGTCGGCCTCGAAGACGTCCCTGCCGTAGCCCCACGCGCCGGGGTTGGCGAGGTTGCGCGGGACCTGCGCGCCGCCCTTGTAGACGGTGTTGATGTAGGCCTTGCGGTCGATCGCGGCCGACAGCGCCTGGCGGACGCGGACGTCGCCGAGCGCGCCCCTGAGGCTGGAGATGACGATCGCGTCCAGCGCGTAGGACGAGCCCTCGGTGACCGTGACCTTGCCGTTGGTCTTGAGCTGGTCCAGCGAGGACAGCGCCTGCGGGTAGGAGCCCTGGATGCCGCCGGTGATCAGGCCGGTCGTCAGCGACGACTCGTCCGGGACGCCCTTGAAGGAGATCTCCCTGACCTTGGCCTTCGGCGTCGACCAGTAGTTGGGGTTGGCCTCGACGGTCAGGCTGGCGCCCGCGTTCCAGGACTTCACCTTGTAGGGGCCGGCGCAGACGGTCGGGGCCGACGGCGTGCCGAAGGACTTGCCCTTGGACTCCGCGTAGGCCTTCTCGTAGACGATGCCGGCCATCTGGGAAAGCTCGCCGTCGAGCCAGTAATCGGGCCTGCTGAGCTTGATCGTGACCGTGTGGTCGTCGGTCGCGACGATCGACGTGACGCGGGTGAAGACCGCGGGGTAGAAGCCGCCGGCCTTCGGGTCCTGGGCGCGCTTGAGGTCCCAGACGACGTCGGCGGCCGTGACCGGCTTGCCGTCGGAGAACCTCGCGTCGGGGTTGAGGCGGAAGATCGTGGTCTTGTCGTCGGGATGCTCGGGCAGCGACGAGATGCCGGCGGCCAGCGAGCCGTCCGGGTTCTGCTTGAGCAGCGAGTCGCAGAGCGCGGTGTCGACCGTGTTCTCCGGGTAGTCGAACGCCTGGATCGGGTCGAGCGTCCCGACGTCGCGGTAGGTCGCCCAGGTGATCTTGCCTACCGCCCCCGAGGCGGCCGGCGTCGTCGACGGCAGCTGGGTGGTCGACGTGGGTGCGGGCGTGCTGCTGCTGCCCGCGGTCGAGGAGGGCAGGGCCTTGCCGCAGCCCGTGGCCGCCAGGGCGGCGAGCGCGGCGACCGCCGCGGGAGCCAGGAAAGCTCGCGTCATGGTGTGGTTGCTCCGTCGTTGGTGTGGGGACCGGTATGGCTTGCGAGACGCTCGATGGCGTCCAAGATCACGTCGGTGCCGAAGTCGAACGCTTCGTCGAGATCGGGGAAGAGGTGGGGCGCGACCCGGGAGGCGATCGGGAACCTGTCCTCGGGCAGCAGCGCGTAGACGCGGCGCATCGCGTCGGGGTCGCGCAGGCGCGGGTCGTCGGCGTCCTCGACCAGCGCGTAGTAGAGGCCGGTGCCGACGATGTGGTTCTCGATCAGCTGGAAGATGCGGCCCGCGTCGGCGTCGGAGAGGCCGTAGTCGACGAGCTTGGCGAGCGTGCTCTCGGCGATCCGCTGCAGCGACGGCGTGTCGTCGGGCTGGACGGCGAGCAGCATCGAGAGGTCCGGATGGCTGCGGTAGCGGTACATCGCGTGGCGGAACTCGACCTTCATCTGCTCGCGCCACGAGAGCTTGGGGTCGACCGGGATCTCGGTGGCGAACAGGCGGTCGGCGAGGTGGACCAGCAGCTCCTGCTTGTTGCGGAAGTGGCGGTAGACCGCGGTCGGGTCGTTGCCGAGCTCCGCCCCGATCCGGCGCATGGTCAGCTTGCCGACGCCCTCGCTGCTCGCGATGGCCTCAGCTGCATCCAGAATGCGCTCACGGTCAAGCCGCGGGCGCGCCGGCTCCTCTCCGGCGAGCACTGCTCCCTCCTCCATGGCGCGGCAAGCTACGCCTGTCGCAGTGCCGGTGTCAACAGCGTTGACAAAGTTGTGGACCGAACGTCGCGACGGTGTGGCGTGACGTTGGACCACCTGGCGATACCGCGATCGGGTAGTGGCGAATACGCGCGCCCGCAGGGGTTGCGGGCGGCGGCTAGGGTGCCGCGGCATGACGTCTTCCGTCGCGATCGCCACGCCGCACCGGACCGCCACCGCGGTCGGGCGCCGGGTCATGGAGGAGGGCGGGTCGGCGGTCGACGGCGCGCTCGCCGCGGCCGCGGTGCTGACCGTCGTCTACCCGCACAACTGCGCGCTGGGCGGCGACCTGATGGCCTTGGTCCGGGACGCGGACGGCGTGACGCGGGCGGTCAACGCGACGGGGCCGGCGGCGGGACTTGTTGATGTTGATGGTCTGCGGGCGCGGCACGGCGGCGTGCTGCCGGTCGCGGGGATCGACACCGTGACGGTCCCGGGGCTGGTCGCGGGGTGGGGCGAGTTGTACGCGTTGGGCGGCGTGCTGCCGTGGGCGTCGCTGCTCGCCGACGCCGAGCGGCTGGCGCGCGAGGGCTTCGTGCCGACCGCGAAGCTGCTGACGGCGATCGACGAGGCGCCCGCGCCGGTGCTCGTCCCGGACGGCGACGGCGTGCTGCGCCAGGCGGCGCTGGCCGAGACGTTCGCGATCCTGCGCGCTGAGGGTGCGCGAGCGCTCTACGAGGGACCGCTGGCGGCGCGGTTCGCCGCGGGGCTCGAAGCACTCGGCAGCGCGATCCGGGTCGGCGATCTCGCGTCGTTCCGGCCTTCGGTGGAGGAGCCGCTGCGCGTGGGGTTCCGCGGGGTCGACGTCCTGAGCGCTGGGCCGAACTGCTCCGGCGTCTTGTTGTTGCAGGCGCTGGCGGCGCTCGAAGCGGCTGCGCTCGACGACCCGCTCGGCGCCGATGCGGGCGCGCTGGCGGCGATCTTCGCGGCGGGCTGGCGCCAGCGCGAGGCGTCGCTCGCCGACCCGCGCTTCGCGCCGCAGGACCTCGACGCATGGCTCGGCCAGGAGGCGATCTCACGGGTGGCGACGGAGCGCGTCCTCGGGGTCGAGGGGACTCGCCCACGCCCGACCGGCGACACCATCGCCTTGGTCACCCGCGACGGGGAGGGCCGCGCGGTGTCGCTGATCCAGTCGCTCTACTGGTCCTTCGGCTCACAGCTCATCGAGCCCTCGACCGGGATCATCCTGCAGAACCGCGGCACCTCGTTCTCGCTGGACCCGGACCATCCCAATGTCCTTGCTCCCGGCAAGCGCCCGGCGCACACGCTGATGCCGGTCATGGTCGAGCGTGACGGCACGCTCGCCGGCGTCCTCGGGACGATGGGCGGCAAGGCCCAACCCCAGATCCACACCCAGATCCTCCTCCGCCTCCTCGCCGGCGCGACACCCCAAGAAGCCATCTCCGCACCCCGCTTCACCATCGCCGACACCACGCTGACCCTCGAATCCGACCTCAACCCAGCCGCCGCAACATCCCTCCACGCGACCGGCACACCCGTCATCGAACTGACACCCCACGACGAAGAGCTCGGCCACGCCCACGCCATCTGGGGCACGACCTCCGGCACCGACCCCCGCGCCGACGGGCTGCCGGGCGCGGGCTAGAGCGGCAGGCGCTGCGTTCGCTCGGCCCAGAAGGACAGGGCGAGGATGGCGAGGCCGGCGATCGAGAGGCCGACGGCGACGAGCATCGGCGCCGCGAGGCCGAGGCCGGCGGCCAGGACGATGCCGCCCAGCCAGGCGCCGAGGGCGTTGGCGAGGTTGAAGGAGGAGTGGTTGAGCGCTGCGGCGAGCGTCTGGGCGTCGCCGGCGCTCGCCATCAGGCGCATCTGCAGGCCGGTCGGCAGCATCAGCGACATCCCGAGGAAGAACACGGTGATCGGCGCCAGCACGGGCGACGACGAGGTCAGCGCGAACAACCCGAAGAGCAACGCCATGAAGATCAGCGCGCCGACCATCGTCTTCTTCGGCGCCCGGTCGGTGAGCTTGCCGGCGAGCAGGTTCCCGGCGACCATCCCGGCGCCCCAGATCGCCAGCACGAACGGCACGGCGCCGAGCGGCAGCCCGGCGCGGTCGGTCAGGATCGGCGAGATGTAGGAGTAGACGGCGAACATCCCGCCGCCGCCGATCGCACCGGTCGCGACGGCGAGCAGGACCTGCGGGCGCTTCAGGGCGGTCAGCTCGCGCTTCATCGTCGCGGCGGCGTCGGGCGGCGTGTCCGGGACGACCCGGAAGACCGACACCGCGGTGAGGACGGCCAGCGCGGCGGCCATGAACAGCGCGGCGCGCCAGCCGAGGCTCTGCCCGACGGCGGTCGCCAGCGGCACGCCGATGACGTTCGCGACGCTCAGCCCCAACAACACGCGCGAGACCGCCTGCGCCTTCCTGCCCGCGGGCGCGAGGTCGGCGGCGACCAGCGACGCGACCCCGAAGTAGGCGCCATGCGGCAGCCCGGTGACGAACCGCGCGGCCATCAACATGGGGTAGTTGGTCGCCATCGCGCTGAGCAGGTTCCCGAGCGCGTAGGCCACCATCAACCCGACGAGCAGCTTGCGCCGCGGTAGCTTCGCGCCCAGCCCGGCCAGGACCGGCGCGCCGATCACGACGCCCAGCGCGTAGGCGGAGATGACGTGCCCGGCGGTCGGAACCGAGATGTCGACGCCGCGCGCGATCTCCGGCAGCAGCCCCATCGCCACGAACTCGGTCGTGCCGATGGCGAAGCCGCCCAGCGCAAGCGCGAGGGTGGCGATCAGGAGCGGCTTCGGGGGCGTGGGAGCCGGAGTCCGCGAGCGGAGCCTTGGACGCGCGCGGACCGCTTCGGCGACGGTCACACCTCTGGTGTAGCGGAGAAACGGGCCGATCGGTGTCTGCCTTCACACACCTTCACCGCACTGGCGGTACCCTGGCGCGTCGCACACATGACTGAAGACACGCACGACGTACCTGTTGGCTTCGCCGACCTGGGCCTGGCCGACGAGCTCGTCGGCGCGCTCAGCGCTCTCGGCTACGAAGAACCCACCCCGATCCAGCGGGAAGCCATCCCGCCGCTGATGGAAGGCCGCGACCTGCTCGGCCAGGCCGCGACCGGAACCGGCAAGACCGCCGCGTTCGCGCTGCCGCTCCTGCACCGCCTCGGCCACGGCGCCCTGCCCGGCACGCCTCCGCGCGCGCTGGTGCTGTGCCCGACCCGCGAGCTGGCGACCCAGGTCGCCGAGGCCGTCCACCGCTACGGGCGCGGCCTCGGGATCCGGACGCTGCCGATCTACGGCGGCGCGCCGATCGTCCGCCAGCTCAAGGCGCTGGAGCGCGGCGTCGACGTCGTCGTCGCCACGCCGGGCCGCGCGCTGGACCACGTCAGGCGCGGCTCGATCAGGACGGCGTCGTTCGACACCATCATCTTGGACGAGGCCGACGAGATGCTCGACATGGGCTTCGCGGAGGACCTCGAGGCGATCCTCGCCGACACGCGCGCCGACCGCCAGACGGTCCTGTTCAGCGCGACGATGCCGCCGCGCATCAACAAGATCGTCGGGACGCACCTCAACGACCCGGTCCGGATCCAGCTCGGTGGCGAGCGCCACGCGCCGGGCGAGGCACCGAAGGTCCGCCAGCGCGTCCACATCGTCCCGCGCCAGCACAAGCCCGCCGCGCTGGCCCGCGTGCTCGACCACGATCAGCCGACCGCGACGATCGTCTTCTGCCGCACGCGCGCCGAGGTCGACACGCTCACCGAGACGCTCTCGGCCCGTGGCCACCGCGCCGAGGCGCTGCACGGCGGCATGAGCCAGGAGCAGCGCACGCGCGCGATCGGGCGCCTGAAGTCCGGCGCGACCGAGCTGCTGGTCGCCACCGACGTCGCGGCCCGCGGCCTCGACGTGGACGTGCTGACGCACGTCGTCAACTACGACGTCCCGGCCGCGCCGGAGGCCTACGTGCACCGGATCGGCCGCGTCGGCCGCGCCGGGCGCGAGGGCACGGCGATCACGTTCGCCCAGCCGCGCGAGCACCGGATGCTGAAGGCGATCGAGCGCACGACGCGCCAGCCGATCGCCGTCGAGAGGCTGCCGACGGTCGCCGACGTCAACTCCCGCCGCCTGGAGGCGACGCGCGAGTCGCTCGCCGCCGCGCTGACCGACGCCGACGACCTCGACAGCTACCGCGTCGTCGTCGAGTCGCTCGCCGAGGAGCACGGGCTCGAGGAGGTCGCGCTGGCCGCGGTCGCGCTCGCCCACAAGGCCGCCGGCCGTGACGGCGCCGCCGCCGAGGAGGAGGAGATCCCGGACTTCTCGCAGCGCAGGCCGTACGAGGAGCGCCCGCCGCGCGGGTCGGTCGAGGGCCGTGGCCCGCGGGCGGGTGGGTCCTACTCCGGCGACCGCGGTGACCGCGGCGAGCACCGCCCGCCGCGCGGGCAGCGTCCGGACCCGCGCCACAAGGGCGGTCCGAGGGAGACGAGCGAGGGCATGATCCGCCTGTTCGTCGGCGCCGGCCGCGAGCGCGGGATCCGCCCGCAGGACCTCGTCGGCGCGATCGCCAACGAGGCCGGCCTCAACGGTCGCCAGATCGGCGCGATCGAGATCGCCGACAAGTTCTCGCTCGTCGAGGTGCCCGAGGCGGCCGCCGACCACGTCGTCGCCGCGCTGCGCGGCCGCTCGATCAAGGGCAAGAAGACGACCGTGCGCCGCGAGCGCTTCGGCACCAAAGAGGTGCGCCGCCGTCGGATCGCCTGATAGGTTCCGCCTTGTCCGATTGAGCAGGACAAGTACGCGGTCAGGAGGACTGAGGTGGCCGAGGTGCGGGGGAGGCGGCGGATCCACGCCTCCCAGCGGCACATCTGGAAAGTGCTGTGTGATGTCGAGCGGTTTGGCGATTGGGGCCCGTGGACGGCCTACTCCCGTCGCGTCGATCGCCCGCCCGGCCTCGGCGCCGCCTACGACGAGCGCAGCCGCCTGCTGCTGCCCGTCCGGACCGAGAACCGCTGGCGGATCATCGAGTTCGACCCGCCGCGCAGGCAGGTCCACCGGGTCGAGTCCGCGCCGATGATCGCGGTCTTCGACCGCGTCTTCGAGCTGCGCGACGAGGGCGGCGAGGCGACGACGCTGACGCTCACGCTCGAGTACGCGCCGGTGCTCGGGCCGGTCGGCCGGCTGCTCGACCGGCTCGCGTGGCGGCGCGTCCAATCCCGGCGTCTGGACGCGATCCTCGACACGATCGAACGTCTCGCCACGCAGCCTGCCGGGTAGGTCGCGGGGAGCAGCACCATCCCCACGAACCAGCAGGAGGACCAGAGCACATGCCATCCAAGGGCCACGCGCAGTGGAAGGGCGACCTCAAGAGCGGCAGCGGCACGTTCACCGCCGGTGACGACATCAGCGGGCAGTACTCCTACAAGTCGCGCTTCGAGGACGGCCCGGGCGCCAACCCGGAGCAGCTGATCGCCGCCGCGCACGCGTCGTGCTTCTCGATGGCGCTGTCGAACATCCTGGCCGAGGGCGGCAACCCGGTCGACGCGCTCGACACCGACGCGACCGTGACGCTGCGGATCGTCGACGGCGCGCCGGCGATCACGGCGATCAAGCTCGTCGCGGTCGGCAGGGTGCCGGGCATCGACGACGCGAAGTTCCAGGAGGCCGCGGCGGCCGCCAAGGCCGGCTGCCCGGTCAGCAAGGCGCTGGCGGGCGTGCCGGACATCAGCCTCGAGGCGACGCTGGAGTCCTGAGCCGCCGGCGCGCCTACGCCTCCGCGGAGGCGTAGAGCAGCTCGAGCGCGCGGGCCTGGCCGACGGCGTCGGCCCGGCCCAGCCGCGGCTCCTTCTCGCCGCGCGCGGCGGCCTCCAGGTCGGCGATCTGCAAGGCGTAGTGGTTGACCGCTGGGACCACGATCCGCTCCGGCGCGGCGTCGGGGTCCAGGCCGCGGTGCTCGATGACCTGGTCGCCGCGCGCGTGCCACGGGTCGGCGAGGCGCAGCGAGCCCTCGCTGCCCAGCAGCTGCACGAAGTGGCGCGCGGGGCCGGTGAACGCGCAGTCGAAGACGGCGAGCACGTCGCCGTCGAACCGCAGGAGGCCCGTGAGCGCGAGGTCGACGCCGTCGCCGCCGGCGATCCGCTGCGCGCTCGCCGCGACCGGCTCGCCGCCCGCGAACGTGCGCGACGCCGACACGCAGTAGCTGCCGACGTCCATCAGCGCGCCGCCGTCCATCGCGCGCTGCATCCGGACGTCGGTCATGTCCAGCAGGTTGAACGCGAAGTCGCTGCGGATCACGCGCAGCGTGCCGATCGCGCCCTCGGCCACCAGCTCCTGGACGCGCTGGACCTGCGGGTGGTGGCGCCACATGAAGCCCTCGGTGAGGACCCGGCCGGCGCGCTGGGCCACGTCGAACGCCGCCTCGACGTCGGCCGCGCGCCGTGACAGCGGCTTCTCGCACAGCACGTGCTTGCCGGCCTCCAGCGCCCTGACCGCCCACGGCAGGTGCATGCTGTTGGGCAGCGAGTTGTAGATGATGTCGATGTCCGGGTCGGCGAGCAGCGCCTCGTAGGACCCGTAGGCCTTGGCGATCCCGCGCGCGTCTGCATACGCGCGCGCCTTCGCCTCGTCGCGCGAGCCGACCGCGACCGCGTTGACGCCCGCGTGCAGCAGCGCGTCGTTGATGCGGGCGGTGGAGAGCAGGCCCCAGTTCAAGGACGACATCTACTTGATCACCTTCTTCAGGAACGCGGACACGGCAGGGCCGACGTCCCTGACGCCGGACTTCAGCGAGTGGTCGCCGGGGACGACGACGACCTTGCGGCGGCGCGTGGCGGGTGGCATCCCGAACGGGTCGCGCTCGCCCTGGACGATCAACACGGGGACCTTGACGAGCTCCAGCTCGGGCAGGCGCGTCTTCAGCTCGGCGTCGGGCCTGCGGCGCGGGGGATGGAGCGGGAACGCGAGGCACAACACGCCGGCCGCGCCGGTCTCGGTCGCCGTCCGGCACGCGACCCGCGCGCCCGAGGAACGGCCGCCGGTCACGATCGGGAGCCCGTCGAACACGCGCTCGCTGAGCGCCGCGTGCACCGCCAGCCACGCCGCGTCGAGCTGCCTCGTCGGCGCGACCGATCGCCGCCCCGCGACGCGGTAGGGCTGCTCGATCCGGGCGACGCTCACGCCGCCCGCCAGCGCCGCGCCCAGCGCCGCCAGGATGTCCGGCGCCTGCACGCCGCCGCCCGCGCCGTGGCCGATCAGCAGCGCGCCGCGCTCGCCCTCGGCCCGCGCGATCGTCGCCCGCGCCGGCCCGTGCGGCGTCTCGATCTCCAGCACGTCGTCGTCCATCGACCCACGATCCTGCCACGATTGAGCCCGGATGCAGCAGCCGTCATACGAACCCGTCCGCGTGGACAAGTGGCTGTGGGCCGCGCGCCTGGTCAAGACCCGGCCGCTCGGCACCGAGGCGGTCAAGGGCGGGCGCGTCCAGGTCAACGGGCGCCCGGCCAAGCCGAGCAAGGACGTCGGGCCGGGCGATCGCCTGGAGCTGACCAACGGCCCGGTCAAGATCAGCGTGAACATCAAGGCGACCGCCGAGCGGCGTGGCCCGGCGTCGCTGGCCCAGCAGCTCTACGACGAGACGCCGGAGTCGATCGCGGGCCGCGAGGCCTACGCCGAGCAGCGCCGGCTGGAGGCGCAGTCGATGGCGCAGGCGCCGAGCTACTACGACCGGGGCGGGCGCCCGACCAAGCGCGACCGGCGCCGCTTCGAGGCCGGCCGCGAGCAGCGCCGCACCCGCGACGACGACTAGTCCTACGCCTTGGTCTTGGCGCGCGCCTGGAAGCGTCGCCCGACCGGATGGCCGACGGCGATCAGCAGCACGAAGACGAGGATCGAGCCCCACACCAGCGGGTCGCCGAGCGAGAAGTCCGACAGCCGCGAGCCGAGCACGACGGCCAGCGTCACCAGCGGGATCGCGCCCAGCAGCGTCGTCCAGGCGAAGCGGAACAGCGGGACGTTCGTCGCGCCCGCGACGTAGCCGACGATCGAGAACGGCACGAACGGCAGCAGCCGCACGACCAGCAGGAACTCCCAGCCGCCGCGGTCCATCATCCGCTCGGCCGACGCGACCCGCCCGGCGCCGGCGAGCTTCTCGATCAGCGGCCGGCCCGCGATCACGCCCAGCGCGTAGGTGCCCAGGCCCGACAGGAACCAGCCGGTCGTGCAGATCAGGATCCCCAGCGGGATCCCGTAGGTGAAGCCCGCGACCATGTTGGTGATCTCGGCCGGGAAGATCACGACGACGTGGGCGAGCATCAACCCGTACAACAACGCGACGCCCGCCGCGCCGGTCCCGCGCAGCTGCTCGCGCAGCGCCTTGGTGTCGCCGTGCGCGGCGTGCCCGATCGCCTCCCGCAGCGGGTGGACGAGCAGGCACAGCGCGACCAGCGCGGCGACGCCCGCGAGCGCGTAGACGGCGTGGGCCCAGCGTGAGGTCAGCATGGGCCGCGCCGCCGTCCGTGTCAGCTCAGCGCACGCCGAGCAGGTCCACGACGAAGATCAGCGTCTCGTCCGGACCGATGACGCCGCCGGCGCCGCGCTTGCCGTAGGCCATTGCCGGCGGGATCGTGATCTTGCGCCGGCCGCCGACCTTCATGCCCTGGACGCCCTCGTCCCAGCCCTGGATGACCTGGCCCTTGCCGAGGCCGAACTTGAACGTGTCGCCGCGGTCCCAGGACGCGTCGAACTGCCTGCCGTTCTGCCAGGACACGCCGACGTAGTGGACGTCGACGATCCTGCCGGCGACCGCCTCGTCGCCGTCGCCGACCACGAGGTCCTCGACCTCGAGCTGGTAGGACGGCGGGCCGTCGGGGACGTCGATCTCGGGCTTCTCGTTGGGGGCCATGGCCGGGACGGTACCGCGCGCGGTGGGCTATCCGCCCGCGAGCTTGACGTCGTAGCCCTGGGCCTTCAGGACCTCGACGACCGCGTCGCGGTGGTCGCCCTGCAGCTCGATGACGCCGTCCTTGGCCGAGCCGCCGACGCCGCAGCGCTTCTTGAGCACCTGGGCGAGCGCCTTGATCTCGATGTCGTTCAGGGGGAGGTTGAAGACCGTGGTGGCCGTCTTGCCCTTGCGCCCGGCGGTCTCGCGGCGCACCTTGACGGCGCCGGTCGTCTGGCGGGTGACCGTCTTGGGATCGCGCGCCTTGCGCAGGTCGCCGTCGCGGCTCGACCACACCATGTCGCCCTTGGCCATGGGGTCGAGGCTACTCGGCGAGCGCGGCGCGCAGCTGGCCGAGCGCGCCGTCCAGCGCGGCTTCGAGCGGCCACAGGGCCTGCTCGAACTGCGTGAGCATCAGCCCGCCCTGGACGGCGGCGAGGATCGAGGCGGCGAGGCGCTGCGGGTCGGCGTCGGGGCGCAGCGTCCCGGCGGCGTGCATGCGCTCCAGGCCGTCCTGCAGCCGCGCGCGCCAGCCGGTCATGTAGGCGTTGATCTGCTGGGCGAGCTCGGGGTCGGTGCCCGCGGCCTCGGAGGCGAGCGAGCCGATCGGGCAGCCCCAGCCGTGCATCGCGCCGTAGTGCTGTAGCAACCCGTCGCGCCAGCGCTCCCACTTGTCGTAGGTGTCGAGCGCACCGTCGCCCTGGGCGTCGACCACCCGCTGGCCCTGGAGCGCGACGACGGCCCGGACCAGCTCGGCCTTGCCGCCGGGGAAGTAGTGGAAGAGCTGGGACTTGGACGTGGAGCTGTCGGCGCGGACGTCGTCGAGGCTGGTGGCGCCGATGCCGGCCGCGAGGATGCGGTCGGCGGTCGCCTCGACGATCCGGGTGCGCGTCGCTTCGCCCTTGGCGGTGAGCTGCTGGGACATCGTGCTCTGACATGATAGTGGACCGGGCGGTCCAGAGGTGCGCTAGGATTGGACCATGCAGTCCAATCAACTCTCCGGCCGGACCGCCTTGGTCACCGGCTCCACCAGCGGCATCGGCCGCGCCATCGCCGTCGCGCTCGCCGCGCAGGGCGCGCACGTCGCCGTTTCCGGCCGTGACGCGGCCCGCGGCGAGGACGTCGTCGCCGCGATCCGCGACGCCGGCGGCCGCGCCGACTTCGTCGCCGCCGACATCGGCGCCAGCCACGACGCCGCGCGCCGGCTCGCCGCCGACGCGACGCAGGCCCTCGGCGGGCGCGTCGACATCCTCGTCAACAACGCCGGCGTCTACCCGAGCGCGCCGACGCCCGAGCTGGACGACGCCGCGGTCGACGCGATGTTGTCCGTGAACATCGCCGCGCCGCACGCCCTGGTCGCCGCGCTGGCGCCCGGGATGGTCGCGCGGGGCGAGGGCAACATCATCAACATCGGTTCCTGGGTCTCGCGCATCGGGATGCCGTCCGGGCCGCTGTACGCGTCGACCAAAGCCGCGATCGAGGCGCTGACCCGCGGCTGGTCGGCGGAGTTCGGGCCGTCCGGGATCCGCGTCAACGCGGTATCGCCGGGCGTGACGCTGACGGGCGGGACCGAGGCGGGCAAGCACCTCCTCGACGCCATGGCCGCCCGCACACCCGCCGGCCGCGTCGGCACACCCGAGGAGGTCGCCGCCGCCGTGACCTGGCTGGTCTCCGACGACGCAGCCTTCATCCACGGCACAACCCTCGACGTCGACGGCGGCGCCCTCAACACCTACGCGGCCTGACGCCACCAAGTCACGCGCCTCAACGACCGCGGCGCCGCCGTCGCTTCTGCCGCGGTCGTCGGACCGGTGCTGCGAGATGGAGGGGTTGAGGATCTCGCGAATCGCTGGCGGCGTCGCGTTGCGGTGTGGGCCGCTTGACCAGCGCGTAGTCTCCGGGGGACATGGCGTACACGAACGCGGAGGGGCGGCAGTCGCTGCTCGACGAGCTCGAGGCCGCGATCGATGCGATCTCGATCGCTGTCGCCGAGCTGGGCGAGGCCTATGAGCTGCTTGACGAGCAGACGGCCGACCGGTTGGAGGAGGTCCTCTTCCGGCCGGCGACCCATGCCTCGGGGCGCGGGAAGCGGACCTACACCGAGTTCGCCGCCCGCCACGGCTTCCCGCCGAAGCAGTTCCCGGCCGGCGACACCAAGCACGCCAACGGCGCCCGCGGGCACATCGACCACGCGGTGGAAGCCCTGGAGGGCGCCGACCACCTGCTCGCCGACCTGCAGGACGGGCTGCTCCCCGTCGAGGTCGGCGATGCCGAGGTCCGCGCAGGGATCGCCGAGACGCGGACGCTCCTCGGCCCGCTGCCGAACGTGGCCCGCAAGCTCGAGAGCCTGCTGGGCCGCTAGCCGCTAGCCCTCCAGGCGCTCCTGGGCCTCCAGCCACGCGGCCTCGGCGTCGTCGCGCTCGCCGGCGAGCATGCGCAGCTCGTCGCCGAGCGCCTGGAGCCTCGACGGCTCGGTCGCCGCGGCGGCCATCTGCTCGTGCAGCTCGCCCTCGCGCGCCGAGAGCCTCTCCAGCTGGCGCTCCAGCCGCGCGACCTCCCTGCGGACCTCGCGCGCCTCGCCGCCCGACAGCCTCGCGCCGGCGTCCGGCGCAGGCGCAGCGGCCGCCGCGCTCGCCGCCTGCGCGGCCTCCAGCGCCGCCTCGTCGGCGCGGCGCAGCTCCAGGTACTGCTCGATCCCGCCGGGCAGGTGGCGCAGCGCGCCGTCGCCCATCAAGGCGTACACGTTGTCGGTCACGCGCTCGACGAAGTAGCGATCGTGCGACACCACCAACAACGTCCCGGGCCAGCCGTCGAGGAGGTCCTCCAGCGCGGTCAACGTGTCGATGTCGAGGTCGTTGGTCGGCTCGTCCAACAGCAACACGTTGGGCTCGTCCATGAGCAACCGCATCAACCGCAGGCGCCGGCGCTCGCCGCCGCTCAAGTCCTTCACCTTGGTCCGGCCCCGCTCGCCGCCGAAGCCGAAGCGCTCGGCGAGCTGGCCCGCGGTCAGCTCCTCGCCGCCCGACGTCGTCGTGCGCCCCCGGACCGCCTCCAGCGACTCCAAGACCATCATGTCGCCCGGGACCTCCGCCGTGTCCTGGGAGAGATGCGCCACGCGCACGGTCTGCCCGCGGTCGACCCTGCCGCCGTCCGGCTCCTGCGTGCCCTCGAGGATCCGGACCAGCGACGTCTTGCCGGACCCGTTGACGCCGACCAGCGCGACGCGGTCGCCCGGGCCCAAACGCCACGTGACGCCCCGCAGGATCGGCTTGTTGTAGGACAACGTGAGGTCCTCGGCCTCCAGCACCTTGTTGCCGAGCCGGCGCGTGGCGAAGCGCAGCAGCTCGGCGCGGTCGCGCGCCTCGGGCTCGTCGGCGATCAGCGCGTTGGCGGCCTCGATCCGGAACTTCGGCTTCGCCGTCCGGGCCGGCGGCCCGCGCCGCAGCCACGCCAGCTCCTTGCGGACGAGCATCTGGCGGCGCTCCTCGATCCGCGACGCCTGGCGGTCGCGCTCGGCGCGCGCCAGCACGTAGGCCGCGTAGCCGCCGTCGTACTGGCGGACGGTCTCGTCGCCGACCTCCCAGGTCTGCGTGCACACCGCGTCCAGGAACCAGCGGTCGTGGGTGATGACCAGCAGCGTCCCGCGGCGCGCGACGAGGTGGCGCGCAAGCCAGTCGACGCCCTCGACGTCGAGGTGGTTGGTCGGCTCGTCGAGCAGCAGCAGCTCGGGGTCGTCCAGGAGCGTCCTGGCGAGCGCGATCCGGCGCCGCTCGCCGCCGCTCAACGGCGCGATGATCGTGTCCAGCCCCTGCGGGAAGCGCGTGATGTCGACGCCGCCGAGCAGGCCGTCCAGGACCGAGCGGAAGCGCGCGTCCGCCTGCCATTCGTGGTCGGCGCGGCCGCCGACCAGCTCGGTCCGGATCGTCTGGGTCGCATCGAGCTCGTCGCCCTGGCCCAGGACCCCCAGCGACACACCACCCGTCCTGGTGACCTGGCCCGCGTCGGGCTCCTGCGCGCCGCTGATCAGCGCCAGCAGCGTGGACTTGCCGTCGCCGTTGCGGCCGACGACGCCGATCCGGTCGCCGGCGTTGACGCCGAGCGTCACATCGGTGAGCACGGAGCGCGCGGCGAAGCCCTTGGTGACGGACTTGAGGTTGACGATGCTGCGTGGGGCGGGAGCCATCAGGTCCCTGCATCCTGCCGATCCGGGCGTCGCTTCGGCATGATGCGACGTGAGTTCCTGGAAACCACGGGTAGAGGCTGACCATGATCGACGCCGGAAGAGCCGACATCGACCGCGCCATCGCCGGGCTCGCTGCACGCGTGCCGGGCGAGCTTGAGGTGCTCGCGCGGATCGCCTACGACTACTCGTGGTCGTGGGATCCCGATGGGCCGGCGGTGTTCCGGGACATCGACCCGGACCGCTGGAAGGCGTGCGCGGGCAACCCCGTGCGCCTGCTGGAGGAGGCCGCCCCGGAGCGGCTGGAGGCGGCTGCGCGCGACGCGTCGCTGCTGGAGCGGGCCGCCGCGCTGGACGGGCGCCTGGAAGCGCACCGCAACGCCCCGCCGTCGCGCGAGGGCGCGCCGGTCGCCTACTTCTGCGCCGAGTACGCGATCCACGCGTCGCTGCCGATCTACTCCGGCGGCCTGGGCGCGCTGGCCGGCGACCTCGTCAAGGAGGCGTCGGACCGCTGCCTGCCGTTCGTCGCGGTCGGCCTGCTCTACCGCCAGGGCTACTTCCGCCAGCGGATCGACCTGTCCGGCTGGCAGCGCGAGTACTGGCTGGACACCGACGTCGAGCGCCTGCCCGCCGCGCTGGTCACCGGCGACGACGGCCGGCCGGTGACGGTCACGGTGCCGGTGCGCGAGGAGGAGATCGTCGCGCAGATCTGGCGCGTGAACGTCGGCCGCGTGCCGCTGCTGCTGCTCGACGCCGAGCGGCCCGAGAACTCGGCGACGGGGCGCTTCACCTCCTCGCAGCTCTACGTCGGCCAGCCCGAGATCCGCCTCAACCAGTACGCGCTGCTCGGGATCGGCGGCCGTCGCGCGCTGAAGGCCCTGGGCGTCGAGCCCGAGGTGATCCACCTCAACGAGGGCCACGCCGCGTTCGGCGCGCTCGAGGAGCCCGGCGAGACGGTCGAGGAGGTGGTCGCCAACGCGCGACCGCACACGGTCTTCACGACGCACACGCCGGTCCCGGCCGGCAACGACGCCTACCCCGGCGGTGAGATCGCGCTGCTGCTGGAGCCGATCCTGGAGGCCCGGGGCTTCAAGGACAGCGAGGTGCTGGCGCTCGGCCGCACGCACCCCGACGACGAGCACGAGCCGTTCGGGATCACCCAGCTGGGCATCCGGACCGCGCGCGCCACCAACGGCGTCGCCCGGCGCCACGGCGAGGTCGCGCGCGAGATGTGGCAGGAGCTGTGGCCCGGCCGTGCGTTGGACGACGTCCCGATCACGCACGTCACCAACGGCGTCCACGTGCCGTCCTGGATCGGCCTGCCGATGCGGTCGCTGCTCGATCAGCACCTCGGCGAGGGCTGGATCACGCGCGCCGCGGACCCGGCGACGTGGGAGGGGGTCGACGGCATCCCCGACGACGAGCTGATGGCCGTGCGCCGCACGCAGCGGGCCAAGTTGGTGGACCTGGTCCGCGAGCGGATCCCGTATGACCGGCTGGTCCGTGGGGAGGAGCGGTCGTTCGTCCAGGCGGCGGAGCACGCGTTCGACCCGGACGCGCTGACGATCGGCTTCGCGCGGCGCGTCGCGACCTACAAGCGCCTGGCGCTGATGGTCCACGACGCCGAGCGCGCGCTGGACCTCCTGCGCGGCGACCGGCCGGTCCAGTTCGTGATCGCCGGCAAGGCGCATCCGAAGGACGAGCCGGGCAAGGGGATGATCCAGCAGCTGCTGCACCTGCGCGGCGCGGAGGGGACCCAGAGCCGCGTGGTGTTCCTGGCCGACTACGACCTCGCGTCCGCGGCCAGGCTCGTGGGCGGCTGCGACGTGTGGGTCAACCTGCCGCGGCCGCCGCTGGAGGCGTCGGGCACGTCGGGGATGAAGTCGGTGCTGAACGGCGGCCTGCAGCTATCGGTGCTGGACGGCTGGTGGGCCGAGGCCTACGACGGCTCCAACGGCTGGGCGCTGCCGGGCGAGGTCGACGCCGACCACCAGGCCCAGGACGCCCGCGACGCCGCGACGCTCTACCGCCTGCTGGAGGACGAGGTCGTCCCCGAGTTCTACGCCGGCGACGGCGCCTGGGCGCGGCGGGTCAAGAACTCGCTGAAGACGCTCGGCGGCCAGTTCTCGGCGACGCGCATGTTGCAGGACTACGAGGCCAAGATGTACGCCTCGAAGGTCGAGGCCTAGGGGTTGAAGAAGGGGCGGGCGCTGCCACGGCTAGGCGACGCCCGCCTCCTTCAGCCAGCCCCAGAGCGTGTCCTGGTCGACGATCTCGACGCCGAGCTTGTCGGCCTTGTTCGTCTTGGCCGCGCCGGTGTTGGCGCCGGCCAGCAGGTAGTCGGTGTCGCCGGAGACGGATGACGTGGCGGTCGCGGCGGCCTGCTCGACGAGCCTCGTCACGTCCGGGCGCGAGACCTTCGCGCCCGACCGCGGGTCGGTGAACGCGCCGGTGATGACGACCGTCTTGCCCTTCAGCGGCGAGTCCCCGGCCGCGGCGACGTCGACCGGCCTGT
Source organism: Conexibacter woesei Iso977N (assembly GCF_000424625.1). Classification (GTDB taxonomy): domain Bacteria; phylum Actinomycetota; class Thermoleophilia; order Solirubrobacterales; family Solirubrobacteraceae; genus Baekduia; species Baekduia woesei_A. Next base: position 1,837,122 of record NZ_AUKG01000002.1, on the reverse strand, counting down.
CCTCGTCGTGGACGTCGAGGTTGACGCCCGCCCTGCGCAGCGCCTTGATCTCGTCCTCGGTGTCGTCGCGAGCGAAGAACGCGACGATCGACTCGGCGACCTTCGGGCCGATGTCCTTGATCGCGACGAGCTCCTCGACGCTCGCCCTCGCGACGTCCTCCAGCGACTGGAAGCCCGCGAGCGTCAGGCGCTTGGCGGTGCCGTCGCTGGCCATCGGGATCGCCAGGCCGATCAGCGCGCGGCGCAACCCGATGTCCTTGGACCCCGCGATCGAGTCCACCATGTTGCGCGCCGAGACCTCGCCCATGCGCTCGTAGCCGGTCAGGAGCTCGGTGGTGATCTTGGTGTAGAAGTCGGCGCGCGACCTCAGGATGCCGTCCTCGGCGAGCTTCTCGATCCAGACGTCGCCGACGCCCTCCATGTCGGCGGCGGGGCGCGAGGCCCAGTGCATCAGCCGCCGGGTGATCTGCGCCGGGCACTGCAGGTTCGGGCACCAGCGCTCCTCGCCGGTGCCGCGGATCTCCAGCTCGGTGTTGCACGAGGGGCAGTGCGTCGGCGGGACGATCTCCTCCTCGCTGCCGTCACGGTCCTCGGGGATCGAGCGGCCCGCGAACGGGATCACGTCGCCGCGGCGGACGACGGCGATCGTGTCGCCGATCCGCAGGTCGCGCTCGCGGATCAGGCGGGCGTTGTGCAAGGTGATGTTCTCGACGGTCACGCCGCCGACGAAGACCGGCTTGACCTTGGCGATCGGCGCGACGCGGCCGACCTTGCCGACCTGCCAGACGACGCCGAGCAGCTTCGTCAGCTTCTCCTCGGGCGGGTACTTGAAGGCGATCGCGCCGCGCGGCTCGGCGCTGTTGAAGCCCGCCGCCTCGAACGCCGCGGGGTCGTGCAGGCGGATGACCGCGCCGTCGATGTCGTAGTCGAGGTCGTTGCGGCGCGAGCCGATCGCGTGGATCGCCTCGATGACCTCGTCGGCGTCGTTGCCGATCGTCTGGTGGGCGAGCTCGATCCCGAACGGCTCCGGATCGATCGCGGTCCCGTCGGCCAGCTCGGCGCCGAAGGCGAAGAAGCGCAGGAGGCGCCCGGCCTCGGCGGCGGCCCTGGGGTCCTTCTGCATCAACGTGCCCGCGGCGCCGTTGCGCGGGTTCGTGAGCGGCTTGTCGGGGTGGGTCTCGTTGTAGGCCGCCCAGATGGAGCGCGGCATCAGCGCCTCCCCGCGGACCTCGACGCGGCCCCTGTGCCTGATCCTGTGCGGGAGGTCGGGGATGACGTGCTCGGCCTTGTCGGTGACCAGCTCGCCGATCTCGCCGGTGCCGCGGGTGGCGACGTAGTCGAGCCTGCCGTTCTCGTAGACGATCGAGAGGCTGAGGCCGTCGAGCTTCTCCGAGACCCGGAACGTCTGGCCCTCGTAGCGCGCGCAGAAGGTCCGGATGGCCTCCTCCGTCGTCGCCTTGGCGAGGCTCAGCATCGGCCGCGCGTGGCGGATCGTCGGGCCGGTCAGCTGCTCGGGCGCGTTGACCTTGTTCAGCGGGGAGTCGGCGGGCTCGAGCTCCGGGTGCTCGGCGACGAGCGCGGCCAGCTCGTCCTTGGCCGCGTCGTAATCCGCGTCGGGCGTCGCCGTGTCGCCGGCGCCGTAGTACTCGTCGTTGAGCCGCCGGACCTGCGCGACGAGCTCGGCGATCCGCGTGGCGGGGTCTGCGGGGTCCTTCTTCGGCACCCGCCCCATGGTGCCATGCGCGGCGGCGGCCTACCCGTCGGTGAGCTTGACGAGGCCGCCGATGACGCCGAGGTACAGCGCGCGGTCCGGGCCGACCGCGATGCCCGCGTAGTTGTTGTTGAACGAGAGGCCCGAGCCGGCGTAGCGGGTCCAGGCGGTGGCGCCGGTCTGGGCGTCGATCGCGGCCCAGTAGTAGGGCTGCTCGGTGGCGACCGGCGAGGGCACGCGCTCGTAGGTGTAGATCAGGCCGGTGGCGGTGTCGAGCTTGGGGACGACGGTCGGGGCCGAGACGGTGGTGTTGGTCCAGCGCTTGACGCAGCCGGAGCCGTCGGCCTTGATGTCGACGCGGGCGAAGCCGGCGGTCGTCGGGGTGCCGGACCTGGGCCCGAACGGGTCCTGGTAGCCGTAGTTGTTCTCGACGAACAACGAGCGGCCGGAGCCGTTGAGGGAGTTCTCGGTGGCGCTGGCGCCCTTCGTGAAGACGGGGACCTCGCAGACGGTGCGCCGCTTGGCCTTCGTGTTGATCGCCGTGCGGTAGACCACGACGTTCATCGGGTCGGCGTTGTCGGTGATCGCGACGTAGCCGCCGGGCATGATCGTCGGCGTCGTGCCGGAGCCGGCGTCGACCTGGCTGGGCTTGTGGATCCCGGAGTTCCTGTAGGTGATCTGCCAGTCGATGTGGGGCTTGCCGTTCTTGGAGGAGAACCGGTACAGCTTCTTGTCGCTGACGATGTAGACGGCGTCGCGGTCGACGGCGAAGGAGTTCTCGATCTCCTCGTGCGTGGTGAGGACGCCGATATGCCTGGTCATGGGGTTGAGGATCCCGACCTTGCCGTCCTTCTTGGAGACGAACCAGATGTTGTCGTGGAAGTCCGGGAGGGCGGAGGTGACGCGCTCGGAGTTGTTGAGGACCCTGGTGAGGTCGTAGTCGGCGACCTTGGAGAGCTTGGTGCCCGTCGCGTTCTCGGCGAGAACGACCAGGTGCGATGACTTGGTCGCGGACCAGATCCGGTCCTTGTGGTCCAGGAAGAAGTAGCCGCCGCCGGTGAAGTTCTGGAACGCGGTCGGGCCGGCCGGGTTGGGCGCGCCGAGCGTGTAGGACGCGGTGACCGTGAGCGTGTTGGGGTCGATGACGCGGGCGGTGATCGGCGTGGCGATCGAGGGGCAGACGGAGAGGATCCGGCCGTGCCTGTCGAAGGTCAGCGAGCCGCAGAGCGCGGAGGGCATGGCGCCGGAGGTGGGGGAGAGCGCGGCGCCACCGAGCGGGCCGGGGCGGTTGTAGGCGTCGCTCATCCACGGGTCGTCGTGGAGGTTGTTGTTGGGGTTGGTCGCCATGAACGGGTTCTGCGGCGCGGCCGTCCTGGTGAAGGGCGTGGCGGCGAAGGCGGCGCCGGTCGACGGCGGGAGCGTCGTGGGGACGGGATCGGCGATCGGCGTGGCGCTCGCGACGGCGGGGGCGGCGAGGGCGAGCGCGGCGGCGAGCGGAGCGAGGAGGCGGCGGCGGGACATGGCGCGGCAGGCTACGCGTCTTATTTACGATTTGTCAAGTTGGGCATCTGCACAACGAAGCGGTAGGCTGCGGGCGCGATGGCACGCCGGCTGAGCCCAGAGGAGCGCCGCGAGCAGCTCGTCCGCGCGGCGATGGGGATCCTGGCGCGGGAGGGGTACGAGGCGCTGTCGTTCGAGGCGGTCGCGAGGGACGCGCAGGTCACCCGCAACTTGTTGTACCACTACTTCCCGGGCGGGGTGGTCGAGCTGTTCCGGGCCTGCGCGGAGCAGGCCGGCTTCGACCTCGTGGCCGACTGGACGGTCGACGACGCGCTGCCGCTCGACGAGCGCCGGGCGAGGAACTTCGGGGCGATGGCCCATCACGCGGGGACGCCGACCGACGCGTGGCTGGTCTCCCGCATCACGGTCGCCTCGGCCGACCCGGTCGTGCGGGCGACGACCGCCCGCAACCGCGACCACCTCGTCTCGGCGATGGCGCTCAACGCGTTCGGTACGGCCGACCCGCCGCCGCTGGCGCGTGCGGCGCTGGCGTCCTACCAGGCCTTCGCGGAGTCGCTGCTGGACCGGGCGCGGGAGGAGCGGCTGGACGGCGCGGAGGTCGTCCGGGTCCTGGAAGCGATGCTCGAGGCGGCGGTGTCAGCCGTCGCGGCGGCGCGCTAGCTCGCGATCGAGGTCGATCGCGCGGATGTCGTGCTCGCCGGGCAGGCGGTCGAGCAGGGCGCGGATGCGCTCACGGTCGGCCTCCTGGGCGCGGGTGGAGTCCTCCAGCGCCGCGTGCAGGGCGCCGTAGGTGATCTTCATCGCGGCGGCGTCGAGGTCGAGGGTGTCCGGCTCGGCGGCCGGGACGGCGGCGAGCACCTCGTCGACCACAGCGACGATCGCCTGCTCGTCGTGGCCGAAGTCGCCGCGGTAGGCCCCGAGCGCTGTGCGCAGCACCGCACGCTCGTCGTCGTGCACGAACAGCGGGAACGTCGGGACGTCGTCGGCGGAGGACATGCGCGGACGCTAACTCCGCGTCTTGCCCTCGTGCAACATCTGGAGCGTCTGGCCGATCCGCCGATCGCGCGTGTCATCCCTCCTGGCCTCGGCGATCCAGCGCGCGAACTCCTTCCTGTGCGTGAACGCGAGCGCGTCGAACTTCGCCCGCGCATCGCCGTCGCCGGCGAGCGCGCGCATCAAGACCTCCGGGACCTCCACCTCCCGGGGAGCGGCATCGAGCGCGATCCTCACCCTGACGGCGTCACCCGCCTCGGCGCCCGCGCCGGCCCGGATCTCCTTGCTCATCCCCAGCAGGAACTCGCCCTTCATGCGCGTGACGCGCCCGGCCCAGGTGAAGCCGTTGATGGTGGCCTTGACCGGGAACGCCTTCGCTCCCTCGCCGACCGCCGCGACCTGCTGCTCGTCCAGCACGACCGCGGCGGCCGGGCCCTTCTTCTGCAACGTCGTCTCGATCTCGATCGCACCCATGGGCGCGATCCTAAGCGCTCAGAGGCCGAGGACCCTGCGGACTTCGTCCATCTGGGTGCGCAGCGTCCTGACCTGCCTCGTCAGCCTGGCGTTCGAGGTCTGGAGCCTCCTGACGGCGGCCTTCAGCGCGGTCAGGTCCGGCGTCGTGCCGGCCGGGCCCTGCGGGCCGGTGGCGCCGGTGGCGCCCGTCGCGCCGGTGTCGCCCTTGTCGCCCTTCGGCCCCTGCGGGCCGGTCGCGCCCGTCGGCCCGGCGGGACCCGCGGGCCCGGGCGTCGTCGTGATCGACGCGAGCCTCGTGTTCAGCGCCTTGACGCCCGCCAGCGCGACGCCCGCCACGTCCTGGGGCGCGAGGACGTTGTTGGCGGAGCCGATCCCGAGCGACGAGAAGAACGTCGCCGGGTCCGGGGCGATGTGCCTCGCGCTCGCGTAGGTGTAGTCGTTGACCGGCACCGACGAGAGCCTCGTCAGCAGGTCGTTCCCGTCGGCGACGCTCGGCGAGGCCATGTCGCCGGCGTTCTGCTGGACCAGGCCGCGGTTGAGGATGTTGCCGTTGGCGCCCATGTCGAACCCGCTCGTCGGCGCGCCCGGCCGGATCCGGAACGGCAGCGTGTTGCCGTTGGTCGTGTCGCGGATGAAGAAGTTCGACTCGTTGCCCTCGACGTCCCAGGTCTGGGTGCCGAACGAGCCGCCGGACTCCATGAACCGGATCCCGGGCGTGTTGGGGTCCTTGATGAGGAGCAGCGGCGAGTTGACCGGGAAGCTCTCGCCGTTGGCGCAGGTCGGCCCCAGGCACTGGAACCCCTGGACTTCCTGGTTCCCGGGGATGACCGTGTCACCCCGCGCCACCGGCGCCACGAGAGCGACGGCTACGAGACTGGAGAGGCTCAGCAACGCAAGACGGTGAGAAAGCATGAGCGGCTGATACCCCACTTGGTGGATCGTCAGCGGTCGACGTCCGGACACCGCACCCGTCCGCCGCCTACCATCTAACGGTCAACGCGAACCGACGAAGTGCAAGGGCATCACCTTGATCAGCACGAATCAGTTGAAGAACGGCAACCACATCGAAGTCGACGGCACGATCTTCAAGGTCGTCGAGTTCCAGCACGTCAAGCCCGGCAAGGGGCCGGCGTTCGTGCGGACGAAGCTGCGGCGGACCACCGACGGCAACATCATCGACAAGACGTTCCGCGCCGGCGAGAAGTTCCGCGCGGTCCGGACCGAGGCGCGGAAGATGCAGTACCTGTACTCGGACGAGACCGATGCGCACTTCATGGACACCGAGTCCTACGAGCAGCTGCAGGTCCCGGTCGGCGCGCTGGCCGACACGCTGCGGTGGACGAAGGAGTCCGACGAGGTCGACGTGGTGTTCATGGACGGCAACCCGTCGTCGATCCAGCTGCCGGCCTCGGTGGAGCTCGAAGTGACCCAGACCGAGCCGGGCGTCCGCGGCGACACCGCCTCGGGCGGTGGCAACAAGCCCGCCACGGTCGAAACGGGCGCCACGATCCAGGTGCCGCTGTTCGTCAACATCGGGGATCGCGTGAAGATCCAGACGGAGACCGGCGAGTACATGTCGCGCGCCTGATGTCCCGCCGCTCCGACCAGCGCCGCGCCGCCGCGTTCGCGCTCTACCAGCACGACGTCACCAGGCGCGAGCTGGACGACGTCTTCGACACCAACGCGACGACGTTCACGCGCGCGCTCGCCTACGCCTCCTCCGACTACGCCTCCGACCTGGACGGCGTGATCGAGCGCCACGCCAAGGGCTGGACGATCGACCGGATCGCCCCGCTGGAGAAGGCGATCATGCGCGTCGCCCTGCTGGAGATGCTGCACCCCGACGCCGTCCCGGCCGAGACCCCGATCCCGGCCGAGGGCGCGATCGACGAAGCGATCGAGACCGCCAAGGAGTTCTGCGGCGCCGACGCGCCGAAGTTCGTCAACGGCATCCTCGCCGCCGCGCTGCGCGAGCAGCGCGCCGAGCCGGCGCCGCAGACCGACGGCTGAGAACGCGCGCGAAGCGAAACGCCGCTGACCGCGTTACGGTCAGCGGCCTCGCGCGTTCTGCCGTTCGATGACCGTCCCACGCCTCACCGCCCCACTCGGCTGCGCGCTCGCGCTGCTGCTGTCCCTCACGCTCACGCCGCCGCGCGCCGCCCACGCCGCGCCGATCGACCTGCGCACCCACCCGGCGTTCGAGATCGTCGGCCCCACGGTCAACGCCAACGCGGGCAACGCGGTCTCGGCGGCGGGCGACGTCAACGGCGACGGGATCGACGACGTCATCGTCGGGGCGCCGCTCCAGAACGCGCCCGGCCGCTTCAACGGCGGCTCCGCCTACGTCGTCTTCGGCCGCCGCCGCGCCGCGGCCGCGATCCGCCGCGCGCCGATCGCCCGGATCGCCGCCGCCGGCGCGGCCCGGCGCGCCCAGGGCTTCCGGATCGTCGGCCCCAACGCGCAGGCGCACCTCGGCGCGACCCTCGCCGCGGTCGGCGACGTCAACGGCGACGGCCTCGCCGACGTCGCGGTCGGCGCCCGCACCGGGACGACCACGTCGCTCGGGCCGGTCGCGCCCGTCGCGGGCGCACCCGACATCCTCGACTACCAGGGCGCCGTCTACATCGTCTACGGCAAGCGCGACGGCGCCGCGGTCGACCTCGCCCACCTGGACCCCGCCCAGGGCATGGAGATCCTCGGCCCGGAGCCGGCGCCCGGCGGGACCACCGGCTTCGGCGGCACCATCGCCGGCGGGCGCGACGTCGACGGCGACGGCCGCCCGGACCTCGTGGTCGCCGACCAGCCGATCCGCCCGATCGGCGCGCTGCCGGACCCGTCGGAGCGGTCCTACGCCTACGTGATCTCCGGCGCCCAGCTGCACGGCGGCACGATCCTGCACGCCGACCGGCTCGGCGCCGCCGGCTACCGCGTCGGCGGCTACGGCATCGGGCTCGTCTCGCTGGCCGCCGACATGAACGGCGACGGCCGCGCCGAGCTCGTCATCAACGGCTTCGGGACCGGCGCGAAGGGCACGATCCACGTGCGCGTCGTGTTCGGCCGCCCGGCCGGCAGCGGCGACGTGACGCTGGACCAGCTCGGCCCCGCCGACGGCTTCGCGGTCTACGACGGCCGCCCGACCGACGTCAACGGGATCATGGGCGCGACCGGCGGCGACGACGTCAACGGCGACGGCCGCGGCGACCTGATCATGACCGGCGCCGAGCCGCTGCCCGGCCACCGCTGGGCGTCGGCGACCTCGGTCGTCTTCGGCGCGCCGTCCGGCGACACGGTCTGGCTCAACCGGCCCTCGCCGCGCCTGCTGACCGTCCGCGCCGAGGCCCAGCCGATGGCGCGCACGCTGCTGCCGTCGGGCAGGTACACGTACTTGTACGAGAACCCGAACACGCGCAAGGGCGAGGGGATCGTGACGTCGGCGATCGTCGGCCCGGGCCGGATCGCGATGGGCGTCGTCCTGGGCGGCTCGGACCCGGACGAGCGACACTGGAAGGGCGCGGCGGTGATCCTGCCGGGCCGCCGCGGCGCCGGGACGATCGCGCTGCACGGCCGCGGGTCGGTGGAGGTCCGGGGCGCCTACGCGGGCGACCGCCTCGGCAGCGCCGTCGCGGGCGCCGGGGACTTCGACGGCGACGGGCGGCCGGACGTGATGGTCGCCGCGCAGGACGCGATGCGCGAGGGGCGCGCGTGGGCCGGCGCGGTGTTCGTCCTGTCGGGGGCGGCGCGATGACCGCGCGCCTCGCCCTCGCCACGCTGCTCGCCGTTGCCGCGCTGCCCGGCGCCGCCGTCGCGGCGCCCACCGTCGACCTGCGCACCACGCCCTCGTTCGAGATCGTCGGCGCCCATCCGCAGGACTTCGCCGGGGAGGCGGTCGCGTCCGCCGGGGACGTCAACGGCGACGGCATCGACGACGTGTTGATCGCGGCGCCGAGCGCGAACGGCCCGGAGGGTGCCTACTCCGGTGCCGTCTACGTCGTGTTCGGGCGCCGCGGGGTCCCGGCGCTGCCGCGCGCCCAGATCGCCGCCGACGGCGGGGCGGACACGCAGGGCTTCCGGATCGACGGTCCCGCCGCCGACGGACACGCCGGCACGTCGGTCGCCAGCGTGGGCGACGTCAACGGCGACGGCCTGGACGACGTGATCGTCGGCGTCCCGGATGACGGCCCGGACGTCCCACGGTCCAACGGCATCGGCGGCGTGTACGTGCACGCGGGCGCGGCCTACGTCGTCTTCGGCAAGAAGGACGGGACGGCCGTCGACCTCGCGCACCTCGGCGACCAGGGCGTCGAGATCGCGGGCGCGCCGGCCGGCCGCGTCCAGCTCGGCACGCAGGTCGCGGGCGGGCGAGACGTCAACGGCGACGGCCATCCGGACGTCGTGGTGAGCGACATGACGGTCCCGTACCCGCTGGTGCGGGCTCCGAAGATCCCGCCCCGCGACCGGTCGTCGGCCTACGTGATCTTCGGCGGCGCGCTGCGTGGCGGGCAAGTCCTCCATGTCGATCGGCTCGGCGGCGCCGGCTACCGGATCGACGCCCACTTCCTCGGCACGCTCTCGCTGGCGGCCGACATGAACGGCGACCACCGCGCCGAGGTGGTCGTGGGAGAGGAGGACGGCAGCTACGGGAACAGGAACGTGGCCTACGTGGCCTTCGGGCGGGCCGGCACCAAGACGATGGTGTTGGAGCAGCTCGGTGCCCACGGCGGGTTCGCGATCCGCAACGACCGGAAGTACTCCGAGCAACCACGGATCGTCGGCGGTGACGACGTCAACGGCGACGGGCGCGGCGACCTCGTGGCCGCGACCTACACGTTGCGCGGCAAGCGGTCCTACGCGGGCGTCGCGGAGGTCCTGTTCGGCGGCCCGTCCGGCAGGCTGCGTCACCTCGAGCGTCCCGGTCAGCAAGTGCTGCGTGCGATCGGCCCGACCGTCCCGATGGTCGACAACGGGCGCCACAGGAACCGGTACATCCTGGGTCCCAACCCGCTGCGCGACGTCGCGATCGTCCCGGACGCGGACGGCGACGGCCGTGCCGACGTCCTGGCGGGCGGCTTCGCCTCGCCGCACGATCGCTTCGGCGCGGGCTCGGCGTTCCTGTTCCGCGCGCCCCGCGCGGGCACCACCGAGCTGACCGCCAAGCGCGCGCCCGGCGTCGTGCGGATCGACGGCGCCTACGCCGACGACTCGTTCGGCAGCACGGTCGCGCCCGCCGGGGACTTCGACGGCGACCACCGCCCGGACCTCCTGATCGGCGGCTTCGAGGCGACCCGCAACGGCCGCCCCAACGCGGGCGTCGCGTGGGTCCTGAGCGGGGTGCGCCCGTGACCGCGTTACGGTCAGCGGATTCGCACGTTCTGCAGCTGATGACCAAGCTGCTGCCGACCCTCGCCATCGTCACGTCGCTCGCGTTCGCCGTCCCGGCGGCCGCCCACGCGGGCACCGACGTCGACCTGCGCCACCAGCCGTCGTTCGAGATCATCGGCGCCGGCCCGATCGACTTCGCCGGCTCGCAGGTCGCGCCCGCGGGCGACGTCAACGGCGACGGCGTCGACGACGTCCTGATCGCCGCACCGTCCGCCGACCCGCTGAGGCGCAAGAACGCGGGCGCGGTCTACGTCGTCTTCGGCCGCCGCCGCTCCCACGCGGAGGTCAGGGCGCACCCCGCGGCCCGCATCGCGATGAACGGCGCGCACGCGCAGGGCTTCGCGATCGTCGGCGCCCACGCGGGCGACGAGGTCGGCAACGCGATCGCGCCCGCGGGCGACGTCAACGGCGACGGGCTGGACGACGTCGTCGTGGCGTCCGACGACGGCGCGCCGGTCCCGATCATCCCCAACCAGCCGCGGGCGCCCGAAGGCGCGATGGGCAGCGTGTCCATCATCTACGGCAGCCGCCACCCGAGCGCGATCGACCTCGGGTACCTCGGCGTGCGCGGCATGCGCATCGCCAACGACGTGCCGCTGACCTTCCAGCTCGGGACGACCCTCGCGGGCGGCCGCGACGTCAACGGCGACGGCCACCCGGACATCGTGCTCACCGACGAGGCGACGTCGCCGGACTACACCGGCGTCAGGACGCCGGCCGACCTCCCGGCGCCCAATCCGCGGCACGCCTACGTCCTCTTCGGCGGCCACGGCAGCGCGCTCGCGCAGCCGGGCACGACGATCAGCACCGGCGCGCTCGGCACCGCCGGCTACCGGATCGACAGCCCCGCCATCGACTCCGCGTCGCTGGCCGCCGACATGAACGGCGATCACCGCGCCGAGGTCGTGCTCGGGACCTGGAAGCAGCTGCCCGGCACCGACACGCTGGTCGGGACGGTCGCCTTCGGCCGCACCGCCGCGGGCGGGCCGCCGCTGCAGCTCGACGCGCTCGGCCCGGCCGACGGCTTCCGGCTGCTGGACTCCCGCCAGCTCAACCAGGAGCCGCAGGTCAGCGGCGGCGGCGACACCGATGGCGACGGGCGCGGCGACGTCCTGGTGGTCTCGCACGTGCTGCTCGGCCACCAGCGCTACGCGGGGGCGGTCGACGTCGTCCACGGCGCGCCGTCGGGCGCTCCGGTCTACGTCGACCGCCCGAGCGCCCGCGTGCTGACCGCGGTCAGCCCGTCGGTCCCGTACATCCCGGCGCCGCCCCCGCCGAAGAACGCCCCGGCGGGGGCGGTGTTGCCGACCGCGCCGATGCTCGGGCCGACGCCGATCGACGCGGCGGCGATCGTCGGCGACCTCGACGGCGACGGCCGCGACGACGTCCTCACGGGCGGCAACTGGTCGCCGAAGGGGCGCCAGGGCGCCGGCTCGGCGTTCGTGTTCCGCGGGCGCAGCGGCGCCGGGCGGATCGCCCTGTCCGGACCGCATCGCGGCTCGACGGTCCGGATCGACGGCGCCTACGCGCAGGACGCGCTCGGCATGGCCGCGGCGCCGGCCGGCGACTTCAACGGCGACGGGCGCCCGGACCTCCTGATCTCCGGCCCCGGCGCGACGCGCGACGGCCGCCTGCGGGCGGGTGCCGCGTGGGTGATCACCGGGGTCGCGCCGTGATGAGCGTGCGCAGCGACGCCGCGCTGCTGCGCAGGTTCCGGGCCGGTGACGAGACGGCGTTCGCGGCCCTGCACGCGCGCTACGCCGACGCCATCCGCAACTACGCGGCCTACATGTTGCGCGGCAGCGCGCACGATCCGGAGGACGCGGCGCAGGACGTGTTCCTGCGCGCCTACCAGGCGCTGCGCCGCGACGACCGCGAGATCGACGTCCGGCCGTGGCTGTTCCGGGTCGCGCACAACCGCTGCATCGACGTGCTGCGCAGGCCGCTCACCGACGACCTGGACGCCGAGGAGACCGCCAGCGAGGGCGCGACCGCCGATCCCGCCAACGCGATCGAGCAGCGCGAGACGATGCGCGCGTTGTTGAAGGACATCGGCGCGCTGACCGACGGCCAGCGCAGCGCGCTGCTGCTGCGCGAGCTGGGCGGGCTGTCGCACGAGGCGGTCGGCGAGGCGCTCGGGATCTCGACGACGTCGTCGCGGATGCTCGTGCACCGCGCGCGAGTCGCGCTGACCGACGCGGCCGAGGCGCGCGACACGACCTGCCGCGACGTCCGGGACCGGCTGGTGGCGGCGTCGGACGCGGGGAAGCTCAGGCTCGCGCGGCGCGACCGGCGGCACCTGGCGGGGTGCGTGGAGTGCCGGGCGTTCCGGCGCGCGCACGCGGGCGTCGAGCGCGAGCTCTCGTTGTTGGTGCCGTTCGCGGGCGGCGGCTCGGGGCTGGCGGCGTTGTTGAAGGTCTTCGGCGGTGGCGGCGCGGCGGCGGGCGGCGGCGGGGCCGTCGCGGCGAGCACGACCGCGGGCGGTGGCGGCCTGGCGGCGAAGCTCACGGTCGGCGCGTGCTGCGCGCTGCTGGCGGGTGGTGGCGCAGCGGTCGGCGTGAAGGAGGCGACCGAGCAAGACCACCATCAACGGCCGAGGACGGCGGAGCGTCGCGCCCGCGTCAGGCCGCGCGCCGTCGCCGCGGCGCCCGCGGCCGCGGCGGCCGCGGCCAAGCCGGTCACGACCCAGAGCGCCGCGGCTCCGGCCCGGGCGAAGCCGACCACGACCGCACGCACCACGACGACGACCGCCACGCCGCCCGCGCAGCAGCCCGTCTCCGACTCGCCGACCGCCAGGCCGCCCGCCCACGAGGACCCCAGGACCTCCGTCGACCTCGCCGATCTCTCCGGCGATCCGGATCCGGACCCCGCGCCGCCCGCGCGCACGGCGCCGCGCAGGACCACCACGATCGACCTCGCCGACTTCGGCGGCTGACCCAGCCGCCGCCCGCTGCGGCACAATGTCGCGGGTGAGCACGACTGACGACGCCGCCTCCCAGCTCGACGCGCTGGTCACGCGGCTGGAGCGCACCGCGGAGCAGCTGCGGTCCGGCGACGTGAGCCCGGACGCGGCAGCGACCCTCGTCGAGGACGCCGCCTCGCTGGCCTCGCAGGCCAGCGCCGAGCTGGACCGCCTCTCGCGGGCGGCCGCCGCCGAGCCGCATCCCGGCCAGGACCACCTGCTCTGAGCGTCCAGACCGTGGTCTACCCCGACCACCTCCGCGCGCAGGTCGACGTCTACCTCGACGCGCTGCGCTTCCCGAGCCGCGCGCCGCGGACCGAGGGCCTCGAGGAGGCCATGCGCTACTCGCTGCTCGCGGGCGGCAAGCGGATCCGGCCGGTCCTGGCGCTCGCCACCGCGAGCGCCGTCGGCCTCGACCAGCAGCAGGTCCTGCCGCTGGCGGCCGCGCTGGAGCTGATCCACACCTACTCGCTGATCCACGACGACCTCCCGGCGATGGACGACGACGACCTGCGCCGCGGGCGGCCGACGTGCCACGTCAAGTTCGGCGAGGACGTCGCGATCCTGGCCGGCGACGCACTCTACGCCGAGGCGTTCCGCCACCTGCTGACCGCTCAGCCCGGCGAGCCCGACAGGGTCCTGGCCGCCGCGCGCGAGCTCGCTGCCGCGACCGGCGTGGACGGGATGGTCGGCGGTCAGTACCTGGACGTCTCCGGCGTGTCCGAGACGCCCGCCGACCTGCGGCGCCTGCACGAGCTCAAGACCGGCCGCCTGATCGGCGCGTCGGTCATCTGCGTCCTGCTGCTCGGCGGGATCCGCGACGACGCGGACGAGACGCTCGGCTGGCGCCGCTTCGCCCAGGAGCTGGGCGTCCTGTTCCAGATCGTGGACGACATCCTGGACGTCACCGGGACCGACCAGGATCTCGGCAAGCCGCAGGGCTCCGACGAGCGCCACGGCAAGCGGACGTATGTGACCGAATTCGGGCTCGACGGCGCCAGGAAGCTCGCGGCCGACTCACACGCGGCTGCCAGGGCTACCCTTAGAACTTCCGCTCCGCAGGGTGCGCCCGAGCTGGAGCAGATCACCGACTTCATCTTCACCCGGACTTCATGACGCAACCTCCCGAACGCCTGCTCGACCGCATCGACGCTCCCAAGGACCTCCATGGGCTCTCCGAGGAGCAGCTGCAGCAGGTGGCGCAGGAGGTCCGCGAGCACATCATCGACACGGTCGGGGAGATCGGCGGCCACTTCGGCGCCAACCTCGGCACGTGCGAGATCGCGGTCGCGCTGCACTCGGTCCTGGACTCGCCGACCGACAAGATCCTCTGGGACGTCGGCCACCAGGCCTACCCGCACAAGATCCTGACCGGCCGCCGGGACCAGCTCCCGACGATCCGTCAATACGAAGGTCTTGCGCCGTTCTGCGCGATCCACGAGTCCGAGCACGACATCATGGGCGCGGGCCATGCCTCGACCTCGATCGGCTACGCCGTCGGGATCAAGGAGGGCATGAAGCTCGCGGGCGACGTCGACGCGGGCCGCGTGGTCGCGGTGATCGGCGACGGCGCGATGACCGGTGGCGTGGCGTTCGAGGCGATCCACCAGGCCGGCGGGCTGGGCACGCCGATGGTCGTGGTGCTCAACGACAACGGGATGTCGATCTCGCCGAACGTCGGCGCGCTGTCGCGCTACTTCAACCGCGTGCGGCTGAACCCGAAGCTGTGGCACGCCCGCGAGGGCGTCGAGGAGAAGCTGATCACGCTGCCGGGCGGGATCGGCGCGGCGTTCGACCGCCTCGGCCCGCAGCTGAAGGAGTCGATCAAGTCGTTCTGGGCGCCGGGCCTGTTCTGGGAGGAGCTGGACTGGGCCTACATGGGCGTCATCGACGGCCATGACGTCCGCGCGCTGCGGCGCGCGCTGAAGGCGGCGCTGGAGGCCGGGCGGCCGGTCGTCCTGCACACGGCGACGGTGAAGGGCAAGGGCTTCATGCCCGCCGAGGACGGCGGGCTGGAGGGCATGGAGAAGTGGCATGCCGCCAAGCCCAAGTCGATCACCAACCGCGCGCCGACGGTGGTCGTCAAGACGCCGGCCTCGGCGGCACATCCGGTCACGCCGGCGATCCCGCAGTACACGGCGGTGTTCGGCGAGGCGCTGATCGACGAGGTGCGCCGCGACCGGCGCGTCGTCGGGATCACGGCCGCGATGAACTCCGGCACCGGGCTGAACCTGCTCCAGAAGGCCGAGCCCGAGCACTACTTCGACGTCGGGATCGCCGAGCAGCAGGCGGTGCTGTTCGCTTCCGGTTTGGCGCTGGAGGGCGCGAAGCCGGTCTGCGCGATCTACTCGACGTTCCTCCAGCGCGCCTACGACCAGATCGTCCACGACGTCTGCCTGCAGGAGCTCGACGTGACGTTCGCGATGGACCGCGCGGGCCTGGTCGGCGACGACGGCCCGACGCACCATGGCGTCTTCGACATCGCCTACCTGCGCGCGCTGCCGAACATCACGCTGGCCGCGCCGCGCGACGAGGCGCAGCTGAAGCACCTGCTGCGGACCGCGCTGACGCAGGGCGGCCCGTTCGGGCTGCGCTACCCGCGTGGCGAAGGTGTAGGGGTTGCTCTGCCGTCGAGCGCCGAGGTGCAGGCGATCCCGGTCGGCAAGGGCGAGGTGCTGCGCGAGGGCTCGCGGGTCGCGCTGATCGGCTACGGGTCCGGCGTGGGCAAGTCGCTCGAGGCGGCCGCGCTGCTGGCCGAGCATGACCTCGACGTGACCGTCGTCGACGCGCGCTTCGCCAAGCCGCTGGACATGGAGCTGCTGCGTGGGCTGGCGGCCGAGCACGAGCTGCTCGTCACGGTCGAGGAGGGCGTCCTGTCCGGTGGCTTCGGCTCCGGCGTGTGGGAGGCGCTCAACGACGCGGGCGTGCACGTGCCGAAGATGCTGCGGATCGGCGTGCCCGACCGCTACGTCACGCACGGCAAGCCGGCGCTGCTGCACGCCGAGATCGGCTTCACCGGCAAGGAGATCGCACGCAAGATCGAAGCCGCGCTCCTCGCCGGCCACGGCTCGGTCCTGTCCGAGGCCTAGCGGTTGGACCCGCGCCTGCACCCGCAGGTGCGGGCGCTCCTGGTCGCGATGGGGGAGGTCGCCGACGTCGGCGACCCGCTCGCTGAGCCGTCGCCGGCGGAGCTGGCCGCCGAGCGCTCGGCCTACCTGGACTCGACGCTGCGGCTGGGAGGGGCGGCGGAGCCGGTGTCCGCTGTCTCCGACATCGTCGTGCCCACCCGCGACGGCGCCTCGCTCCGAGCCCGCGTCTTCACGCCCCTGCACGCTCCGGAGTCCTCGGAGCTGTTGGTGTGGTTGCACGGCGGCGGCTGGTACGTCGGCGACATCGAGACCTTCGACCGCGTCGGCCGCGCGCTCGCCAACACGTCCGGCGCGAAGGTCGTCCTACCCGAGTACCGCCTGGCGCCCGAGCACCGCTGGCCGGTCCCGGTCCACGACGCGATCGACACCGTCACCTGGGCCCAGACCCACGGCGCCGAGCAACTCTCCATCGACCCCGCCTCCGTCTCCGTCGGCGGCGACTCCGCCGGCGGCCAGCTCGCCGTCGTGGCAGCCCGCCACGCTTCGTTGCCGCTCCGCGCGGTGCTGCTCGTCTACCCGTGCCTCGACCCCTCGCTGTCGAGCGACGCGATGCAGGAGTTCGGCGATGGGCCGATGCTCACGCGCGCCGATGTCGAGCGCTGCTGGGGCATGTACCGGACCGACGCGGCGCGCGACGACGATCCGGACTTCGCAGTGCTCTCGGCGTCCGACTGGTCGGACTTCCCGCCGACCCGTGTCGCGGTCGCCGAGCTGGACCCGCTGCGCGACGACGGCCTCCACCTCGCCGAGCGCCTCCCGGACGCGCAGACGCGCGTCTTCGACGGCATGGTCCACGGCTGCCTGCGCTTCGGCGGCGTGGTCGACGCCACGCACGACATGATCGCCTGGCTGACGGCGCGCTAGGCGTTCAATGGCCCGCGGCGTGGGCGTCGGCCCAAGCGACCGCGTCCACGTAGGCCGCCAGGAACATCCGCGCGTCCTGCGCCGGCAGCTCGCCGCGCTCGCAGGCGATCGCGTGCTGCAACGCCTCGCCCTTGACGCCCTCGCGGTGCACCAGCGCGTCGATCACGTCGTCGGCCAGCGGCAGTTCCCGTACAACCTGCTCCATCGGCGCGTTCGCGAGCGCGTCGCAGACCGACAGCAGGCCGACCGAGAACCACGCGTCGCGGTCGGTGAAGCCCTTCATCGGCGCCACCAGCTCCATCGTCCGGGCACGCGCCAGCGCGGTCGCCAGCAGCGGCCCGCGCTGCTCGCCGATCCCGGACAGCAGCAGCACCAGCGCCCACTGGCGCACGGTCCGCGGGCCGAGCAGGATCACGCCCTGGCGGATCGAGGAGATCCGGTTGGGCAGCATCACCGCGGCCGAGTTCAACTGCTGCAACAACCTCAGCGAGAGGTGCGGGTCGACGGTGATCGCCGCCTCGATCTCCTCCAGCCCGGAGTCCGGGTGCGTCAGCCCCGCGGCGGCGCGCAGGCGGTCGATCGACGCGGCCCGCAGCTCCTGGCCGGCCAGCGGCGTCGGCTTGCAGAAGAAGTACCCCTGGAACAGCTTGGCGCCCGCGTCGGCGGCCCAGTCGTACTCGTCCTGGTCCTCGACCTTCTCGGCGACGACCGGGATCCCGCTCGACGAGATCGACTTGATGATCTTGCTCGCCTCGCGCCTGGAGTGCGCGCGCAGGTCGACCTTGACGAGGTCGGCGGCGTCCAGCAGCTGGCGGTTGGCGCGCGTGGGCGCGAAGTCGTCGAGCGCGATCCGGAAGCCCTGGGCGCGCAGGTGCGCGAGGCGGTCCATGAGCGCGGGGGAGGGCGTGGCGTCCTCCAGCAGCTCCAACACGGTGGACTCGGGCGTGAGGGGGATCGGATCGATCTCGCGCAGGAAGCGCTCGGTGACGTTGAGGAACGCGGTCGCGCCGCCGACCGCCGCGCTCATGCCGACCTCGGCGAACGCGCCGACCAGCACCTGGCACGTGGCGTGCTCGGCGTCCGGGATCTCGCCGTCCGCGCCGCGCGGACCGCGATAGAGCAGCTCGTAGCCCGCGAGCCGTCCCCCGCGCGCGACGATCGCTTGGCGGGCGAACAGGACGCGCGGGGCCTCGGGAGGAGCCTCCGCGACGCCGGTGCTCACGTCAGTCCCGCCGCCGTTCCGTCGGCCCAGGTGAGGGCTTCGACGTGCAGGACCGCCAGCTCGCCGGCGTCGAGGCTCGGCAGCGCCGCGTCGTCCCAGGCGCCGCGCTCGCAGGCCTCGGCCATCGTGAGCGTGCGGCCCTTGCCGCCGGCGCGGTCGACGAGGGCGGCGACGACGTCCTCGGAGAGCGGGAGGTCGCGGACCGCCTCGTCCATCGGCTGGTCGAGCATCGCGTCGACGACCGACAACATGCCGGTGAAGAAGTAGGCGTTGGCGTCGTCGGCGCCGAGGCGCCTGGCGATCGCCTCGCAGGTGCGCCCGCGCGAGAGGGCGGTGATCAGCAGCGGGCCGCGCTTCTCGTCGATGCCGGAGAGCAGCAGGAGCATCGCCCACTGGCGGACGGTGCGCGGGCCGAGCAGGACGATCGCCTGGCGCACGGACTTGATCTGGTGTCGGAGGCTGAAGGCGGCGCTGTTGACGAACCGCAGCAGGCGCAGGCTCAGGCCCGGGTCGAGCGCGATCGCCTTCTCCAGCTCGTCGACGTCGCCCTCGTCGCCGGCGCTGATGCCCGCGGCGAGGCGCAGCGCGCCGATCGACGCGGTCGGGACGTTGTGGCCGACGACCTCGCGCGGGCGGCAGACGAAGTCGCCCTGGAAGAGCTCGAAGCCGGCGTCGGCGCAGCGGTCGTGGTCGGTGTGGGCGTCGACGCCGTTGGCGATCGGCTTGATCCCGCGGCTGCGCAGGTGCGAGACGGTCAGCGCGAGGCCGGATGGGTTGAGGTTGCGCGAGTCGACCTTGGCGAGCGTCGCGAAGTCCAGCAGCGGGTCGGCCGACGGCTGGCCGGCGTAGCCGTCGAGGGCGAGCATGTAGCCGTGCTGGCGCAGGCGGCCGAGGCGCTCGAGCAGCGGGCCGTCCGGGAGGCGGTCGGCGGCGATCTCGAGGACGACGCCGTCGGGGCCGAACGGCAGCGGGTCCATCGCGAGCAGGAACTCGGTCGTGACGTTCAGGAACGCGGGCGCGCCGCCGGTGGCCTGGCGGAGGCCGAGGTCGGAGAGGGCGGAGGCCGCGACTCTCGACGTGGCCGCATGCGGGGACTCGCTGCCACCCTCGCCGCGGTACAGCAGCTCGTAGCCCGCCAGCCGGGAGTCGGCGTCCAGGATCGGCTGACGTGCGAAGAGCACCTCAGCATCGGCTGGTGACGGGGTCGGGGGCGCGGTGGCCGCCAAGGCAGCGTGCTCGGCCATCGCTTGGATCCTCGGCCACTGGGACCGGTTTCTTCAGCCCAACTGGCCGAGGATCGGAGCAGCGTCCGCCCGACCACCGGGGTTCTGACACCCGGCTTGACACCGCCGCGCCTCCGAGCGCCCACGCGCCACGCCGCGCCACCTCGACACCGCCGCCCCTCCAGGCCACCGCGCGTCTTGCGGCGTTTAAAGAGAAACGGCCCACCGGGAGAGGTGGGCCGCTTCAGGGGAGGAGAGATACTGCTATGTGTCGTATGTGGGTCCGGCTCCGAGGAGCCGGCGAGCGATGAGAGAAGTTTTGGGTCCTGCTCGGCGCCGCCCTGGCCGCCGTCGTCATCTGCTCTGAAACACACTATGCCCGCTGTTGCGGGACGACACTGTGATAGGGGACACAGTGAACTCCTGACCAGTGTTAGGGAGCCCCGCCGAGTACGGTGTCGCGGTGGTCAAGGTCCGGTTGGACACCCTGTTGCATCAGCGCGGGCTCTTCGACTCGCGGTCGCGCGCGGCCGCGTCGGTCATGGCCGGCGAGGTGCGCGTGCGGGGCGAGCGGGCGAGCAAGGCGGGGCAGTTGGTCGACGAGGACACGGAGCTGTCGGTCGACGAGAAGCCGCGCTTCGTCTCGCGCGGCGGCACCAAGTTGCACAACGCGCTCACCCGCTTCGGGATCTCACCCCGCGGGCGCAAAGCCCTCGACGTCGGCGCGTCCACCGGCGGGTTCACGGATGTTCTCCTACAAGAAGGGGCAGACCATGTCATTGCCTATGACGTGGCTTACGGCGAGCTCCACTGGTCCCTGCGCACGGACGACCGCGTGACGGTCGTCGAGCGCGCCAACGCGCGGCGCATGACGCCCGACGAGCTGCCCTACGCGCCCGACCTGATCGTCAGCGACGTGTCGTTCATCTCGCTCACGAAGGTCCTGCCCGCGGTGCTGGCCTGCGCGTCGCCGGACCGCTTCGACTGCCTCGCGATGGTCAAGCCCCAGTTCGAGGTCGGCCGCGACAAGCTCGGCTCCGGCGGCGTCGTCCGCGTCGCGCAGGACCGGATCGACGCCTTCATGTCGGTCGCGCGCGCGACGCGCGACGCCTCCGGCTGCGCGGTCCTCGGCTTCGCCTCCTCCGGCCTGCCCGGGCCGAAGGGCAACCTGGAGTCCTTCGTCTGGCTCGCGGAGCCCGGCCGCGAGGGCGCACTCGACGACGACGGCATCGCGGCAGCGGCCGCAGCAGTGGAGGATCCCCAGTGAACGGCGGCAGCGTGAAGCTCGCGACGGTCATGACCCACGGGCGCCCGTCGCAGACCGCGGCGGCGCTGGAGTCGCTGCGCCTGGCCGCGGTCGACGCCGGCTTCGTCCTGCGCTTCGATCGCGAGGAGGTCGGCAAGCACGGCCTCGCCAAGGCGCCCGGGCTCGACCTCGACGCGCCTCTGAGCGACGACGTCGATCTCTGCGTCGTCCTCGGCGGCGACGGCACGATCCTGCGCGCGCTGCGCCGCTACGCGGGCACGTCGGTCCCGGTGTTCGCGGTGAACTTCGGCGAGGTCGGGTTCCTGGCGACGATCGACCCGGACGAGGTCGGCGAGGGCTTCGCGAAGGCGTTCCGCGGCGAGTTCGAGGTGATGACGCTGCCCGCGCTGGCGCTCGAGATGCCCGGCGGCGACCAGGCGGCGATCAACGACGTGTCGTTCCACCGCAAGGTCGGGGAGCGCGTCGCGACGCTGGCCTACGTCGTCGACGGCCAGGAGGTGGGCCGCGTGCGCTGCGACGGCCTGGTGATCTCCACGCCCGCGGGCTCGACGGGCTACAACCTCGCCAACGGCGGCCCGGTCCTGGCGTGGGGCGTGGAGGGCTACGTCGTGTCGTTCATCGCGCCGCACTCGCTGACCGCCCGCGCGCTGGTCGTCTCGCCGGACGACGTCCTGGAGGTCCACAACCGCGGCCTGGAGCCGGTGGACGTGTCGATCGACGGCCGCCCCGCGGGCGAGCTGTCGCCGGGCGAGGCGCTGGCGTCGCGGTTCGTCAGGGAGGCCGCGGACCTGGCCCAGCTGCCGGGGTCGTCGTTCTACCTGCGCGTGCGCGAGCGGTTCGGGCGCCTGGCGTCGTAGACGCGACGCGCCGCGCCGCGTAGCCGCACGGCCGCTTCTTCGAGCCGAGACGCGCTCGGTCTGTTGCGAAAGTGCGTTCGCTTCGTTGCAATTCGACGTGCGAACGCGTGTTCGTCCGACGGGCCTGTTAGACCTCCACGCGTGCTCCACGAACTGCGCGTCGAGAACCTCCTCCTCATCGAGCGGGCCGAGTTGCGGCTCGCGCCGGGCCTCAACGTCCTGACGGGCGAGACGGGCGCCGGCAAGACCGTGCTGGCCCACGCGCTGGACCTGCTGCTCGGCGGGCGCGCGCGTTCGGGGATCGTGCGACCGGGGGCGGCTGAGGCCTATGTCGAGGGCATCTTCGACCTGCCGGACGGGCTGCGCGCGCTGCTCGGCGACCGTGTGGCTCCGGACGCCGAGGAGCTGGTGCTCGCCCGCCGCGTGTCGGCGGAGGGACGCACGCGCGCGTACCTGAACGGGCGCTCGGCGGCGGTCGCCGACCTGCGCGAGGCGGCCGAAGGGCTGATTGCGTTCTACGGCCAGCACGAGCACCGCAAGCTGACGCTCGCCTCGTCGCAGCTGGAGCTGCTCGACGGCGCCTGCGGCCCGGCCCAGGCGGGGCGGCGGGAGAAGTACATGAACCTGCACCTGCGCGTGCGCGAGCTGGAGGGGTCGCTGGACGCGCTGCGCGAGCGCGCGGGCGCGCGCGACCGGGAGCTGGACCTGCTGCAGTTCGAGCTGGCCGAGATCGAGGCGGCGGAACCGTCGACCGAGGAGGAGGCCGAGCTGACCGCGCGCCGGGACCGGCTGCGCCACGTCGAGGCGCTGCGCGCCGCGGCGTTCGGCGCGTCGGAGGCGGTCGTCAGCGACGAGGGCGGGGTGGCCGGGGTGCTGGCGGCGGCCGGCGGGCTTCTTGATGGTGTCGATTCCTTGGATCCGGCGCTGGACGCGCTGTCTGCGCGCTGGCGCGCGCTGGCGATCGAGGCCGACGACCTCGCGGCGGAGCTGCGCTCGTACGGCGAGGGTCTGGACGGGGAGGACGGCGCGGGCCTCGACGTGATCGAGGAGCGGCTCGCAGCGTGGGACCGGCTGAAGCGCAAGCACGGTGGCTCGATCGAGAGCGTGCTCGCCTACGGGGCGGAGTGCCGCTCGCGGATCGCGGAGCTGGACCATGCGGAGGTCGCGCTGGAGGAGGCGCAGGCGGAGCTGGCGAGGGCGGTCGAGGCACGGGGCGCGTTGGCCAAGGACCTGCACAGGGCGCGTGCGAAGGCGGCCAAGACGCTGGCGGTCGACGTCCGCACCCGGCTCGCCGACCTCGCGATGGAGTCCGCGACGTTCACGATCGAGCTGGGCGAGCGCGAGGCCGGCCCGACCGGCACCGACGCCGTGGAGTTCCTGATCTCGCCCAACCCGGGCGTGCCCGCGGCGCCGCTGCGCGAGACCGCCTCCGGCGGCGAGCTGTCCCGCGTCATGTTGTCGTTGTTGGGCTCCGCGAACGCCGAGTCCGACGCGGTGCTGGTCTTCGACGAGATCGACGCCGGCATCGGCGGCCACACCGCCCGCGCGGTCGGCGAGCAGCTCCGGACGCTGGCGTCCGGCCGTCAGGTCGTCTGCATCACCCACCTGCCGCAGGTCGCCTCGATGGCGACGCGCCACTTCTCGATCTCCAAGTCCACCAACTCGGACACGACCATCACGACCGTCACCGAGCTGGCCGAGAAGCAGGTCGTCTCCGAGCTGGTCCGGATGCTCGGCGCACCCGCGGACGACGTCGCAGCCCGCCGCCACGCCAAGGAGCTCCGCAAGGCCGCATGACCGCCGCCTCCGCGCAGCGCATCTCCGCCGACCCCAAGACCTACATGACCGCAGCAGACCTCCTCCAGATCCACTGCCTCCTCGACCGGGAGGCGAACGACCTCACGGTCCAGCTCGAGCTGCACTACCTCCGGACCGGGGCCACCGCCGCCTCGATCCTGACCGGCCCCCGCCTCTCCGGCTTCGACCCCTCGTTCATCCCGTCGACCGAGTCCTTGTCCTCCATCATCGCGACGTTCCTGATGGACGCCACCCTCGACCTCCACATCGACGGCATCGAGCTCCTCAACGACGAGCCCATCCACGGCACCACCTTCGAACCCACACCCTCAGCCCGAGCCCTCATCTCCACCCGCATCATCTGAACCACCGCAGCACCTCCACCGGCGCGCCGCCTCATCTCGCGCCGCCCAGCTCGGGCCGCCTAGCTTCACGTCGCGCCGCATCACTCCGCGCTGACTCTCCGCGCCGCCTCGCCTCGCGCCGCCGTCTCTCCTCGTGCACCGTTGCTCCGCCGCGCCAACCCCGGGGCGAGGTGCTTGACGGCCCAACGACGCCGGGCTATCGTTAACCACATGGTGAACGATCCGTTCAAGGCGCTCGCGCATCCGATCCGGCGAGGCATCGTCGAGCGGTTGGCCGAGGGGCCGGCGACGGTGGGGGAGGCGACGGCGGGGTTCGGGGTCTCGAAGCCCGCGATCTCCAAGCACCTCAAGGTGCTCGAGGAGACCGGCGTCGTCACGCGGGCGGTGGTCGGGCGGACGCACCGGCTGTCGCTCGAGCCCGCCGTCCTCAGCGAGGCCGCTGACTGGATGGATCGCCAACGGGCCCTGTGGGGCCGGCTGTTCGATGTCGTCGACGACTACCTCAAGGAGCAGGATCCGTCATGAACCTCCCCGCCACCGTCTCGCCCACCGAGTGGGAGACCGCTCGCCGCGAGCTCCTCGTCAAGGAGAAGGAGCACACCCGCGCCGGCGACGCCGTCGCCGCCCAGCGCCGCCGCATGCCGCGCATGCTCATCGAGAAGGACTACACCTTCCTCGGCCCCGACGGCCCGATGTCGCTCGGCGACCTCTTCCAGGGCCGCCGCCAGCTGATCATCTACCGGTTCTTCTTCGAGCCGGGCGTCGCTCGCTGGCCCGAGTCCGGCTGCCCGGGCTGCTCGATGATGGCCGATCAGGACGCGCACCCCGCGCACATCAACTCCCGCGGCATCACGTTGGCCTACATGTCGCGTGCGCCGCAGGAGGATATCGCCCGCTACCGCGCCCGCATGGGCTTCCGCGACGTCCCGTGGGTCACGCTGACCGACGACTTCGACGCCGACATGGGCGTCGACGAGTGGCACGGGACCAACGTCTTCATCAAGGACGACGACGGCCGCATCTACCGGACCTACCTCATCAACAACCGCGGCGACGAGCGCCTCGGCTCGACCTTCTCCTACCTCGACATCGCGCCGTTCGGTCGGCAGGAGGAGTGGGAGGACTCACCCGCCGGCTACCCCCAGGACGGCGCCTACGCCTGGTGGCGCCTCCACGACGAGTACGAGCCCGACATCGACCCCTGGGACGGCAAGTTGGAGGAGAAGATCGCCCTCAACCAGGAGCACTCCCGCCGGACGAGCGAGGCCGCCGCGGAGGCGGAGAGCGACGATGCGGCCGGCGGCTGCGCCTGCACGCCCGCGGCGGACTCCCAGGCGGCAGAGGCGGCGCGGTGATCCTCGCGCATGTGGCCGGGGTGCCGGTCGAGGAGATGCTGATCCCGTCGGCGGCGGGGTCCGGGACCGCGTTGCTGATCGCGCGGACGTGGCTGTCGGTCCGGCTCGCGCGCAGGGAGCGGCGGGCCGCCGAGCGAAGGGGGAGACTGCAGAAGTGAGCGCCGACCTGACCCTCAACATCGAGCGGACCTACGCCGCGCCGCCCGACCGCGTCTTCGACGCGTGGACCAGCGAGGAGGTCCTGCGCCGCTGGTTCCACGCCGAGCGCGAGTGGGACACGCCGGAGGCGTCGGTCGACCTGCGCGTCGGCGGCGAGGTCCGTGTCGTCATGCGCAACCCCGCCACCGGCGACGAGTACGGCGGCGGCGGGCGCTACACCGAGATCGACCCGCCGCGCCGCCTCGCGTTCACCTGGCTCTGGGACAACCAGGGCACCCGGACGCTGATCCAGCTCGACTTCGCCGAGACGGACGACGGTGGCACCCACGTCGCCTTCACCCACACCGGCCTGTGGGACGAGGAGGCCGTCCGCGACCACCGGGAGGGCTGGACCAACTGCTTCAACAACCTCGCCGCCGCGCTCGACGGCGCCCCGGAGCCGGGGCGATGAGCGGCCGCCCGGAAGTTCTTTTCCGGACGGCGATGAGTTCCGGGGTCGTTCGGGGTCTATAGGGGCATGAGCGATCTCACGCAGTCCAAGACCACCGTCAACAACCTCGGGGTGGCGATGTTCACCGTCTCCGATGTCGATGCGGCCATCGACTTCTACACCAGCAAGCTGGGGTTCGAGGTCCGGACGGACGTCACCTTCGGCGACCCCGATCAGGGTGGCCGCTGGGTCGAGGTGGCGCCGCCGGGCTCGACGGCCCGCCTCGCCCTGAACCCGCCGATGAACGGCCAGCCCGGCGGCAGCTCGATCGGCCTCGAGACCCCGGACCCCGCCGCCGAGCGCGAGCGCCTCATCGCCCTCGGCGTCGAGCCCGGCGACCTGATGGACATGCCCGGCACGCCCCCGATGTTCTCCCTCACCGACGCCGACGGGAACTACGTCTGGATCGTCGGCGTCTAGCCATCCCCACCACCGCCGCGCGCCGTCCTGCTCCCCAGGGACGGCGCGCGGCGCGCCCCGGAGAGGCGGCCGCGCGCAGCGGGAGCAGAACGCGTGCGGAGCGGGGCGGGCGTGCCTAGGCGGCGGTGCCCGCGTCCAGGTCCATCGCGCAGGAGTTGATGCAGTAGCGCATCCCCCCGCGGTCGCGCGGGCCGTCGTCGAAGACGTGGCCCAGGTGGCCGCCGCACTTGGCGCAGACGGCCTCGGTCCGGATCATCCCGTGGGAGTTGTCCGGACGCAGCTCGACGCTGTCGGCGACGGCCGGGTCCGTGAAGGACGGCCAGCCGGAGCCGGAATCGAACTTGTCATCGGAGCGGAACAGCTCGGCGCCGCAGCCGGCGCACTTGTAGACGCCGGGCGTCTTCTCGTCCACGTACTTGCCCGTGAACGGCGCCTCGGTCGCCTGCTGACGCAGCACGGCGTACTGGTCGGGCGAGAGCTCCTCGCGCCACTGATCCTCGGTCTTTGCGATCTTGTCCATGTTCCTAAGTCTCAGGTCGGGCGTCTCACATTACGCCGTCCGCCATTCCGGCTACCCTCGGGGCCTGGATCGTGACCCACCTTCGAACGCCAGAGACGAGCGCCGATGCCTGACGCCCAGCACCGCAAGACCCGATACATCTTCGTGACGGGCGGTGTTGTCTCCTCGCTCGGGAAGGGGATCGCCGCCGCGTCGATCGGACGGCTCCTCGTCTCGAAGGGCTTCACCGTCGGGATCCAGAAGTTCGATCCCTACATCAACGTGGACCCCGGGACGATGTCGCCGTACCAGCACGGCGAGGTCTTCGTGACCGAGGACGGCGCCGAGACCGACCTCGACCTCGGCCACTACGAGCGCTACACGGACTCCAACGCGTCCCGCGCGTCGAACGTCACCGCGGGCGGGATCTACAACTCGGTCATCCGGCGTGAGCGCCGCGGCGACTACCTCGGCGGTACCGTCCAGGTCGTCCCGCACATCACCGACGAGATCAAGCACCGCATCAAGCTGATCGGCGAGACCAACGACGTCGACTTCGTGATCACGGAGATCGGCGGCACGGTCGGCGACATCGAGTCGCTGCCGTTCCTGGAGGCGATCCGCCAGTTCCCGGTCGACGCCGGCCGCAGGAACACCATGTTCATCCACCTCACCCTCGTGCCGTACATCGGCCACGCGGGCGAGCTGAAGACGAAGCCGACGCAGCACTCGGTCAACGAGCTGCGCCGCATCGGGATCCAGCCCGACATGCTGCTCTGCCGCGCCGAGAACGAGCTCGACCTCGACATCCGCAAGAAGATCGCGCTGTTCGCGTCGCTGCCCGCCGAGGCCGTCGTCTCCGCGATCGACGTGGACAACATCTACAAGGTCCCGCTCTGGTACGCCGAGCACAACGTCGACGACTTCATCTGCGAGTACTTCGGGATCGAGGACGCGCCGAAGGCCGACCTCGCCGACTGGGCCGACCTGATGCAGCGCGCGGCCGATGCGACGCAGATCGTCAAGATCGCGCTCGTCGGCAAGTACGTGGCCTTGGAGGACGCGTACAAGTCGTGCTCTGAAGCTCTCAACCACTCGGGCTTCCATCACCAGTGCAAGGTCGAGATCGACTGGGTGGACTCCGAGACGCTCGACTCCGACGAGGAGGCGCTGCGCCGCCTGCAGGGCGCCGACGGCATCTTCGTCCCCGGCGGCTTCGGCGGCCGCGGCATCGAGGGCAAGATCCGCGCCGCGCGCGTCGCCCGCGAGCAGAAGATCCCGTACCTGGGCGTCTGCCTGGGCATGCAGATCGCGGTGTGCGAGTTCGCGCGCCACGTCGCCGACATGCCGGGCGCGAACTCGACCGAGTTCGACATCGAGACCGAGTGGCCCGTCATCGACCTCCTGCCCGAGCAGAAGGAGGTCTCGGACCTCGGCGGCACGATGCGCCTGGGCGCCGACCCGGTGAAGGTCCACGCGGGCACCGCCGCGCACGACATCTACGGCGAGGCCGTGATCTACGAGCGCCACCGCCACCGCTACGAGGTCTCGATCTCGCTGCGCAAGCGGCTGGAGTCGGCGGGCCTCGTGGTCTCCGGCACGTCGCCGGACGAGCGCCTGGTCGAGATGGTCGAGCTGCACGACCACCCGTTCTTCGTGGCCTCGCAGTTCCACCCCGAGTTCAAGTCCCGGCCGGAGCGGCCGGCCCCGCTGTTCCGCGAGTTCGTCAAGGCCGCCCTCGGGCGCGCCAACGAGGAGCACCCGGAGGGCGAGGTCCGCGCGTCGCGGGCGGAGCCGGCGGGCGCCGAGGCGCGGTGAGCGACGCCGCGGCGCCGCCGCGGGCGACGGAGGCCGAGCGCGCCCGCCTGGGCGCGCTCTTCGCAGAACTGTGCGCGATCCCGTCGCCGTCGGGCGACGAGGCGCGCGTGCGCGCGCGGGTCGTCGAGGTGCTCGGGGGCGCGGGCTGGGCGTGCGAGCAGGACGCGGCGGGGAACACGCTGGCGCGGCGCGCAGACGCGCGCGGAGGCGAGGGCGGGGCGCCGAGCGTCCTGCTCTGCGCGCACCTGGACACCGTGCAGCACCACGGCGTCCCGATCGAGCCGGTCCTGGTCGAGCCGCAGGACGAGGACGGCGAGCCGTTCTGGGAGAACGCCAACGAGGCGATCCTCGGCGCCGACAACAAGGCGGCGCTGGCGATGCTGCTGGTCGTCGCCGAGCGGATCGGGACGACGCTGTGGACCGGCCCGGAGGTCGAGCTGCTGTTCACGGTGGAGGAGGAGCCCGCGCTGGCGGGCGCCAAGCAGTTCGACGTCTCCGGGCTGCGCAGCGACTTCGGCTACGTCTTCGACCACGCCACGCCGATCGGCGGGATCGTCGTCGCCTCGCCGACCTACTACCGCTTCGAGGCCGAGCTGCGCGGCCGCGCCGCCCACGCGGGCATCGCGCCGGAGGACGGCCGCAACGCGATCGTCGCCGCCGCCCACGCGATCGCGTCGATGACGACCGGCCGGATCGACGCCGAGACGACGGCGAACATCTCCTACGTGAACGGCGGGACCAGCGACACCACCAACATCGTCGCCGACCGCTGCGTCGTCGTCGGCGAGGCGCGCTCGCTCGACTCCGACAAGGTCGAGGCGGTCGTCGCCGAGCTGGTCGACCGCCTCCACGACGCCGCCAACGAGCCCGAGCACGAGTGCGACCTCGACGTCATCGTCGAGCGCCTCTTCGAGGGCTACCGCCACAAGCCGGTCTCGCCCGCGATCGCGGCCGCCGAGCGCGCGCTGCAGCGCGCCGGGCACGAGCCCGCGCACATCGTCTCCGGCGGCGCGGCGGACGCCAACGCGTTCCAGGCCGCCGGCTTCCACACCGTCAACCTCGCCAACGGCACCGAGTGCGCGCATCAGACCGACGAGCGCGTGACGGTCGCGGCGCTGGAGGGCATGCTGGACGTCGTGTACGCGTTGCTGGAGGAGGTTGCATGAGCGGCGAGGACCGCAGGTTCGAACGCGTCGGCAGCGACCTGCTGCACGACGGCCGGATCCTGACCGTCACCAACGACCACTTCCGGTTCCCGGACGGCAAGGTCGTCGACCGCGAGATCGTGCACACGTCGGGCGCCGCGGCGATCGTGGCGATCGACGACGACCACGTCTGGCTCGTCCGCCAGCCGCGCGAGCCGATCGACGACCCGGACTCGCTGGAGGTCCCGGCCGGGCGCCTGGACCCGGGCGACGAGTCCCCGCTGCACTCCGCCCAGCGCGAGCTGGCCGAGGAGATCGGCAAGGTCGCCGACACCTGGACGCCGCTGAAGATGTACTACTCGTCGGTCGGCTTCGCGACCGAGGCCGTCCACCTGTTCCTGGCCGAGGGCCTGCGCGACGCCGAGGGCGAGCACGACTCCGGCGAGGACGAGCGGATCGAGATCGTGCGCTGGCCGCTGGACGACCTCGAAGGGCTGTACGCCGAGGTCAGCGACTCCAAGACGCTGCTGGGCCTGCTGCTCTACGAGCGTCTGCGCCGGCATCCGCGCTGACGCGCGGGCGCGTTCGTTCGTCACAGCCCAGCCGGGTCGTTCGTATCAGGATCCGTGGCCGCCGAGACGCCCACCGACGCCGCGTTGCTCGCGGCCACCGCGCAGGACCCCGAGGCGTTCGGGGTCTTCTACCGGCGCCACGTCCGGGCGGTCCTGGCGTTCCTGATCGCGCGCACGCGCAACACGGAGGTCGCGGCGGACCTGTGCGCCGAGACGTTCGCCTGCGCGCTGGAGCAGGCCGGTCGCTACGACGCCGCCCGCGGCCCGGCGCGGGGCTGGCTGTTCATGATGGCCTCGTCGCGGCTGGTGGACTCGGTTCGCCGCGGCCGCGTCGAGGACGCCGCCCGCAAGCGTCTCGGCATCCCGCCGCGGGCGCTGACCGACCGCGACCTGGAGCGGATCGAGGAGCTGGTCGACGTGGGGCGGGGGATCGACATGTCGTCCTTGCTCGCCGACCTGCCGGACGAGCAGCGCGAGGCGATCCTGGCGCGGGTGGTCCAGGAGCGCGAGTACGGCGACATCGCGGCGGAGCTGCAGGTCTCCGACGCGGTGGTGCGCCAGCGGGTCAGCCGCGGGCTGGCCGTCCTGCGGACGCGGATGGGGGCGCGATGAGCGCGGAGTTCTTCCTGGACGGGCTGGAGCGCGACCTCGTCGAGGCCGCCGCCCGGAGCAACGCCGTCGCGCGCGGCGCCGCGCCGTCGGGCGCAGCGACGGCGCGGAGGACCGGCGGGCGTGCGGGCGCGGCGGCGCGCGGGCGGCGCCGGCCGCCGATGCGGACGCTGGCGGTGGCGGCGGCGCTGGTCACCGTCGGTGCGGCGAGTGCTGCGGGTGGGACGTTGCTGGCGCTGCGCGGCGCGGTGATCCCGACGGCGTCGGACACGCCGCCGGAGCAGGTCGCCGCGCCGGGGACCGCGCGGGTCGCGAGCTTCCGGCTGGCGGATCCGGGACGGGGCAAGCTGCCGTGGACGGTCCGGGTCGCGCGCAGCAGCAAGGGTGGGCTGGTGTGCTCGACGGTCGGGCAGGTCGACGCGACGGGGCGGTTCGGGCTCGTCGGCAACGACGGCAGGTTCCGGGTCTTCGACGCGGGCGTCAGCGACTCGTGTGGCGCGCCGCAAGGCAAGGACATCACCTTGATCGGCGCCCGGATCTTCGACGCGCCGCGCGACGCGGACGCCCGGACGGTCGTCAGCGGCGTGGGCGGCGCGAACCTCCGCAGCGTCACGCTCGCGCTCGCCGACGGGACGGCCGCGCGTGCGCTGCCGCTCGACCACGGCACGTTCGCCGCGGTCCTGCGTGGGTATCCCGAGGACCACGGGATCCGCGTCACGCTGAGGTTCGCCGGCGGCCACCGCGAGACGCGCGCGTTCGGCATCGGGCCCAACGTCGTCGCGGCCCCGAACGGCGGCGGCGCGTGGCGGCTGGAGAACGTCAGCGTCGCGAGCTCCGGATCGGTCCACAGCGCGCTGGCGGGCGCGAGCTGCGCGTACTTCCAGCGCGCGCGGATCAGCAACGAGAACACGATCAGCCCGCAGGTCTGCGCGCGGCTGAAGGACGGGCGCGGCTGGTTCTTCGCGGCCCGGCGCCTGTCGCAAGCGACGGTGCACACGACGCTCGGCCCCGTCCCGACCGGCCACTGGCCGCGCGGCGCGGCGCCGGTCACGGCGCTCTGGGGCCAGGCCGGCAGCGACGTGCGCCGCGTCTCCTACACCGTGCCCGGCGGCGGCGCGCCCGAGCGCCCGCTCGCGCTGCAGCGCAACGGCGGCGTCCTGCTGATCCTCCCGCCGAGCGTCGACCCCGACGCGGTCGTCCTGCACCTCCACCTCGCCGACGGCCGCGTGATCGACGCCCGCGGCGACACCAACCTCATCGACACCAACAAGCCATGAACAAGCTCCTCCTCGGGATCATCTTGGGGTTGTTGGCCGGCGTCGTCGCGGCGATCGCGATCCCGCGCCACCACGACACCGCGAGCGCCAACGCCACCGCCACGCCGTCCGGCCGCCCGGCCGCGCCGCACGACCAAGTTGTACGCCTCGGAAAGCCCGAGACCGCGACCCAGGGCAGCGCGACGCTGCGCCCGGTCGGCGCGGCGACGATCGAGGCGACCGCGCACGATCCGCACGGCGGCCCGGACTGGGCGGTCCGCGTCTACCGCGGCGAGCGCGTCCTGACGCCGCGTATGCGCCAGCAGGGCACCGACGGCGTGATCGGCCACCTCAAGTGCGCGCAGCTCGGCCGGATCCACGACGGTAGGTTCGGCTGGCTCGACGCGCGCGGCACGTTCCGGCCGACCCCGCCGCAGTGGGGCACGTCGAGCGTCGTCTGCTCCACGCCGAACGCCGCCGCGCCGCTGATCGGGACGCTCTCGCCGATCACCGACCCCGACGCCTCCGCGGCGCGCGTCCGGTCCACGATCGTCTGGGGGATGGCGGGGCCCGACGCGCGCACGGTCCGGATCAAGGTGTCCAACATCTCGGCGACGACCCAGCGCGCCACGCCGCACCACGCGTTCCTGATGGCCTTGCCCGCCCGCTTCGGCCAGCACGACGTCCATGTTGGTGTGGTGTACAACAACGGCCACACCGCCTCCGGGCCGGCCAACACGGATCGCATCACGCTCGTCGCCCGCGCGCCGGACCCCAACGGCGGGCTGCCCTACGGGCTGGTCACCGCGCCGTCGATCGTGCCCGGGGGAGCGGCGCGCGGCGAGACGTGCCTGTTCGGCGGCGGCGTCCGGGTCGTCGGCGACCGCGCCGGGGCGGTCGACTACCGCCGCGACGTCCTCAGCGAGCTGGAGGTCAACGGCGGCGGCGGGTGCGGAAGCGACGCGCAGGCGCTGAGGAAGATGACCTGCCTGCCCGGGATCGCCTCCGGGACCGGCGACACCGCCAGCGAGGGCGGCGACACCGGCGGCACGGGGCGGGTCGCGCGCCGCACCCAGCGCAGCCGGACGACGATCACGATGCGCTGCGCGCCCGGCGTCGACCGCGTGACGCTCCAGACCCCGCGTGACGTCCGGACGCTCGTCCTGTCGCCCACCGCCCACGCCGCCCTTGCCGTCTACGACGGCCAGTTCACGACCGGCGGGATCCGCTGGACCGCGCACTTCCAGGACGGCCACACGAAGAGCGGCGCGGTGCCCGACGTCGGGTTCTGACCGTCACCTTCGCGGCGAGCCGCGCGTTCACGGAGCATGGCCCTCTCCCGCAAGCTCCCCATGATCCTGGCCCTCGCCGCCGTCGCCGTCCCCACGGCCGCCGGCACCGCGCAGGCCGCCGTCAAGAACCCGCAGGCCGACGCCGCGATGCGCAAGGGCATCCGCGACGTCGCGCGCCTCGAGGCCGACAACGCCAAGGCCACCAACATCCGCGTCGCCTGCGTCCCGGTCCCGAAGGTCAACGACAGGAAGCCGTGCTCCGGCTCGTTCGACCTCACCAAGGACGGCAGGACCGCGCACTACGTGCTGACCAAGCAGGCCCGGACGTTCCGGATCTCTCCCGGCGCGATCGAGTACCGCGTCGCGGCGCGCGCCACGCCCAAGCAGATCGCGGGCTTCCCGGCCCGCACCGACCTGCTCGGCTTCCTGCAATAACGCCCGCACCGCGAGGACACGGCCGGCCGGTCCCGAACAACCCGGCATGGCCGTCCTCCCGGCAGCGTCCGACACCCGTGCGCGAGCCCTCGAGCACCACATGCTCGACTTCCTCGCGTACCTGGAGTTCGAACGCGGGCTCTCCCGCAACACGCTCGAGGCCTACCGCAGCGACCTGCTGCAGTTCGGCACCTACCTCCGCGAGACCGACACCGACGTGCTGGAGGCCCAGCACTCCGACCTCGCCGGGTTCCTGGACACGCTGGCGGCCGGGACCGACGACAGGCCCGCGGCGCGGCCCGCGACGCTGCAGCGCAAGGCCGCGTGCCTGCGCTCGTTCTACCGCCACCTGCGCCGCGAGAACGTCGTCACGCACGACCCGACGGCCGACCTGCGCGCGCCGCGCAAGTCCCAGAAGCTTCCGAAGGTCCTGTCGCGCGGCGACGTCGACCGCCTGCTGCGCGCGCCGAGGGGCACCGAGCCCGGCGCGCTGCGCGACCGCGCGCTGCTCGAGCTCATGTACGCCTGCGGCCTGCGCGCGAGCGAGGCGATCGACCTGGAGGTCGGCGACGTCGACCTCGACGCGGGCGTCCTGCGGGCGCGCGGCAAGGGCTCCAAGGAGCGCCTCGTCCCGGTCGGGCGCGAGGCGATCGCCGCGGTCCGGATCTACCTGGAACGCGGGCGCGCGCTGCTGACCGCGACGACCGACGACCGCCACCTGTTCGTCAACCGGCGCGGGACGGGCCTGACGCGTCAGGGGCTCTACAAGATCGTCCAGCGCCACGCGCGCTCGGTCGGGCTCGAGGACCGGATGAGCCCGCACACGCTGCGCCACACCTTCGCGACGCACCTGCTGGCGGGCGGCTGCGACCTGCGCGCCGTCCAGGAGATGCTCGGCCACGCCGACATCGCCACGACGCAGATCTACACCCACCTGAGCGCGGAGCGGTTGAAGGACGTGTACTTCAACGCCCATCCGCGAGCGGGTGGCGGCGCCTGAGCGCTGAGACAGACGTCCAGTCGCTCCGGGCCGCGTGTCACGCTGTGCGGCCCATGCGACGGTCACCTGCCTACGTCCTGACGGCCGCGCTGTGCGGCGCCGCGGCGCTCGCCGGCTGCGGCTCGTCCTCCGATTCCGGGAAGACGACCACCACCGCGCAGGTGACGGGCGCGTTCCCGAAGGCCGGGATCACGTTCACGCCGCCGGCCGACTGGTCGGTGGATGCGGGCTCCGGGCACCTCGTCGCGACCGCGCAGGCGGGCAGCGCGACGGTCGCGATCTGGCGCTACCCGCGCACCGAGACGCTGCCGAAGTCCAAGCTGGAGCTGCAGGCCGCGCGCGACGCGCTCGTCGACGCCTCGCTCAAGCGCGACGCCTCGTTCGAGAAGATCAAGACCGCCGCGACGACGATCGCCGACGCGCCTGCCGTCCAGATCCGGGCGCGCGAGCAGATCGCCGGCCAGCCGCGGACCGTGCGCTCGACGCACATCTACGCCGACGGCGCCGAGTACGTGATCGACGCCTACGCGGACGCCGACTCGTTCCGGGCGGTCGACGCGAAGGTGTTCCGCCCGCTGCTGCGGTCGGTGCACGTATCGTCTGCTGAGTGACCGACTCCAAGCCCCGCCGCCGCGCCGTCGTCGTCGTCCTCGATGCCTGCGGGGTCGGTGAGCTCCCGGACTCCGCGGAGTACGGCGACGCGGGCGCGGACACGCTGACGCACGTCGCGCAGGATGCGGGCGGGCTGACGCTGCCGAACCTCGGCGCGCTGGGGCTGGGCAACATCACGACCGTGCTCGGCGTCCCCGCGGCCGGCGCGCCGGTCGTCCACGGGCGGCTGCACCCGATCGGGCCGGGCAAGGACTCGACGACCGGGCACTGGGAGCTGATGGGGACGATCACCCCGGCGCCGCTGCCGACCTACCCGGACGGCTTCCCGGACGCCGTGCTCGCGCGCCTGCGCGAGGCGACCGGGCGCGAGTTCTGCTGCAACAAGCCGTACTCGGGGACCGAGGTCATCGACGACTTCGGCGAGCACCACCTGAAGACCGGCGAGCTGATCCTGTACACGTCGGCCGACTCCGTGCTGCAGATCGCCGCGCACGACGACGTCGTCAGCGAGCCGGAGCTGCACGAGCTGTGCGCGAGGATCCGCACCGTGATGACCGGCGCCGACGCGGTCGGCCGCGTGATCGCGCGGCCGTTCACGGGCGCGCCGGGCGCGTTCGAGCGCACGACGGGGCGCAAGGACTTCAGCGTCGACCCGCCGTCGCGGACCTACCTCGACGAGCTGGCCGCCGACGGCGTCCCGGTGCACTCCGTAGGCAAGGTGTATGACCTGTTCGCCGGGAGGTCGATCACCGAGGCGCACAAGGGCAAGACCAACGCCGACGGCCTCGCCGCGACGACCGCGTTGTTGCAGGACCTGGACCACGGGCTCATCTTCACCAACCTGGTCGAGACCGACCAGCTCTACGGCCACCGCCACGACGTCGCGGGCTTCGCCCGCGCGCTGCGGGCGATCGACGACGAGGTCGCCGTCTGGCGGGAGCTGCTCGGTCCGGACGACCTCCTGATCCTGACCGCCGACCACGGCGTCGACCCCCGCTCGGCCCACACCGACCACACGCGCGAGCACGTCCCGCTGCTCGCCGCGTCGCCCTCGGTCCCGGACGGCCACCGCCACGACGGCCCGATGTCCGACGTCGGCGCGACCGTCCTGCAGTGGCTCACCGGCCGCGAGGCGCCCGAGCTTCCGGGCGCGCCGTTCCTGGCGCGCGGCATCAACGCCGCGGGCTAGAGGTAGGCGCCGACGCGGCGCCTACCCTTGAGGGCGAAGATGCCCGAGCTGCCCGAAGTCGAGACGATCCGCCGTCAGCTCGCGCCCCATGTCGAGGGGCGGGTGGTCGAGCGGTTGGAGGTGCTCGACCGGGCGCGGTTGACGCTGCCGCTGGACCCGGAGGCGGTCACCGACGCCGTCGAGGGGCGGACGATCGAGCGGCTCGGACGGCGCGGCAAGTACTTCATCTTCGAGCTGACCGACGAGGTGTTCCTGCTCGTCCACCTGCGGATGACCGGGAACCTGCTGCTGGACCCGGCGCCCGACACGCCCTACCAGCGCGCGGTGTTCACGCTGAGCGACGGGCAGGTGCTGCGCTTCTGCGACCCGCGACGGTTCGGGACCTTCGAGCTGGCGCTCGGCGGAGAGGCGCTGGACGCGTTCTTCGCCGGCAAGCTCGGGATCGAGCCGCTCGGCGACGAGCTCGACGGCACCGTCCTGCGCGCCCTCGCGCGCCATCGCAAAGCACCCGTCAAGGCGTTCCTGCTCGACCAGCGCCACGTCGCGGGCGTCGGGAACATCTACGCCGACGAGGCGCTGTTCCGCGCGGGCGTCCACCCGCTGCGCCCGGCGGGCACGCTCAGGCGCGAGCAGTACGACGCGCTCGCCCAGGCGGTCAAGGACGTGCTGAACGCCGGGATCGACGCGGGCGGCTCGACGATCGACGACTTCCGCCATCCCGACGGCGTGTCCGGCGCGTTCCAGAACGACTTCCTGGTGCACCTGCGGCGCGACGAGCCGTGCCTGACCTGCGGCACGACGATCAAGAAGCTCGTCGCGGCCGGCCGGGGGACCTACGTGTGCGAGTCCTGCCAGCCGCGGCCGCGCGTCAGGCGGCCGCGATGAGCTGCGCGAGGCGGCCCGATTGGTCGGCCGCGAGCGTCTCCTGGAACCCACCGACGAGCTCGTCGTTGATGATCACCTGGGGGAAGCTCATCATGCCGGTCCTCTGCAGGAGCTCCGCACGACCGGCGGGATCCCGGGCCAGGTTGATCTCGGAGTACTCGATCCCGCGGGCGTCGAGCAGCTGCTTGGCGCGGGCGCAGAACGAGCACGGGTCGGTGGTGTAGACGGTGACTTCGGCAGCCATGACTTCACAAAGGATAGCGAGGGCCTGATGGGCGGCTCGCTGAAGACCGAGGCCGTCGTGCTGCGCTCGATGCGCTACGGCGAGGCCGACCGGATCCTCCATCTCTACACCCCGGAACGCGGCCGGATCAGCGCGATCGCCAAGGGCGTGCGCAAGACACGCTCGCGCTTCGGCGGGCGCCTGGAGCCGTTCTTCCAGCTGCGGCTCGTGCTGCACGAGGGCAGGTCGGACCTGCTGACCGTGACGAGCGCCGAGACCGTCGAGGGCTACGCGCGCCTGCGCGAGAGCGGCGCCGCGATCGAGGCGGCGTCCCGCGCGTGCGACGCCGTCAACCGGCTGTTCGGCGAGGCCGAGGCGAGCGCGCCGGTCTTCTACCTGCTGTGCAACGAGCTGGGCCTGCTCGACGGCGACCCCGCGTTCGCCGGCCACGCCAACCAGCTGCAGTTCCGCATGAAGCTGCTGGTCGCCGCGGGCCTGGCGCCGCAGCTGTCGGCGTGCGCCGCGTGCGGCGAGCGCGACCACCTCGTCGGCTTCTCCGGCGCGGCGGGCGGCGTGGTGTGCGCGTCGTGCGAGGGCGGCGGCTTCCCGCTCGCCGCCGAGGCCCACGACTTCCTGACCGAGACGCTGGCCCGTTCGCTCTCCGATCCGCCTGCCGGGACCGAGCGCGCGCTGCGCCAGGCCGAGCGCGCGATCGGCGAGACGGTCGAGCACCACGCCCACGTCCGTTTGCGCGCCGCCGCGCACGGATAGGCTGCGGCGCCATATGGGCGACGCCGAGAAGTGGGTCTACGAGTTCTCCGAGGGGTCGCGCGACATGCGCGACCTGCTGGGCGGCAAGGGGGCGAACGTCGCCGAGATGACGCGCGTCCTGGGGCCGGAGCGGGTGCCCGCGGGGTTCACGATCACCACGGCGGCGTGCGTGGCGTACATGAACGCCGAGCAGGCGTTCCCGGAGGGGTTGGACGACCAGGTCGCGACCGCGCTGCGCGCGCTGGAGGAGCACGCCGGCAAGCGGCTGGGCGACCCGGGCGACCCGCTGCTGGTCAGCGTTCGCAGCGGCGCGCGCGAGTCGATGCCGGGGATGATGGACACGGTCCTGAACCTCGGGATGAACGACGAGTCGGTCGCGGGGCTGGCGGAGAAGACCGGCAACGAGCGCTTCGCGTGGGACTCCTACCGGCGCTTCGTGCAGATGTACGGGAACGTCGTCGTCGGGATCCCGGGCGAGAAGTTCGAGGACGCGATCAAGGCCATCAAGAAGGATCGCGGCGTCAGGGACGACACCGAGCTGGACGTCGGCGCCCTGCGGGAGCTCACGTCAACGTTCAAGGGCTATTACGACTTCCCGAGCGACCCGCAGGACCAGCTGGCGGGCGCGATCCGGGCGGTCTTCGACTCGTGGCTGGGCAACCGCGCGGTCGAGTACCGGCGCATCAACCGCATCCCCGACGACTGGGGCACGGCGGTCAACGTCCAGCAGATGGTGTTCGGCAACAAGGGCGACACGTCCGGGTCGGGCGTCGCGTTCTCGCGCGACGAGGTGACCGGCGCGCCCGAGCCGAGCGGCGACTTCCTGCCCAACGCGCAGGGCGAGGACGTCGTCTCCGGCGTCCGGACGCCGCGCGACATCCGGGAGCTGAGGGAGTGGCAGCCCGAGGTCCACGAGCAGCTGTTCTCGATCCTGCGCCAGCTCGAGCAGCACTACGGCGACATGCAGGACACCGAGTTCACGGTGGAAGAGGGCAAGCTGTACATGTTGCAGACGCGCAACGCCAAGCGCCCGGCGCAGGCGGCGGTGCGCTTCGCGGTCGACGCGGTCGGCGAGGGGCTGCTGGACAAGGCGCAGGCCCTGATGACGATCGACGCCGAGAAGCTCGACGCGCTGCTGCACCCGACGTTCGACCCGGACGCGTCCTACGACGTGCTCGCGCGGGGCGTCGCCGCCTCGCCGGGCGCGGCGAAGGGGACGATCGTCTTCCGCGCCGACGACGCGGTCGCCGCGGCGGCCGATGGCAAGGACGTGGTGTTGGTCCGGCCGTTCACCGAGGCCGACGACGTCGCGGGCTTCCACGCCGCCAAGGGCGTCCTGACCGCCGAGGGCGGCAAGGCGTCGCACGCCGCGCTGGTCGCGCGCGGGATGGGCGTGCCCGCCGTGACGGGCGCCGGGGAGCTGGAGATCGACCCGGCCGCGGGCGAGGTCCGGCTGGACGGCAAGGTCGTGCTGCGCGAGGGCGACCTGGTGGCCATCGACGGGACGACCGGCACCGTGACCACCGAGGACGTCGAGCTGATCGACCCGGTGGTCAGCGACGAGTTCAACACCGTGTTGAGCTGGGCCGACGAGCTTCGGCGCCTGGACGTCCGGACCAACGCCGACACGCCGGAGGACGCGGCGAAGGCCCGCGAGTTCGGCGCGCAGGGGATCGGGCTGTGCCGGACCGAGCACATGTTCTTCGGCGAGGACCGCCACGAGAAGATGGTCCGGACGATCCTCGCGGGCGACGACGAGGAGCGGAAGGCCGCGCTCGGCGAGCTGCTGCCGCTGCAGCAGGGCGACTTCGAGGGGATCTTCGCGGCGATGGACGGGCTGCCGGTGACGATCCGGCTGCTCGACCCGCCGCTGCACGAGTTCCTCCCGAAGCTGCACGACGTCGAGGCACGGCTGGAGCGCGCGCGGGTCGAGGTCAGCGACGAGGTGCCGGCGCTGGAGCGCACCTACGAGCGGGTCCGCGCGCTGCAGGAGGTCAACCCGATGCTCGGCACGCGCGGCGTTCGGCTCGGGATCCTGTACCCGGCGATCTACGCGATGCAGGTCGAGGCGATCATGAAGGCCTTGGTGAGCGCCCGCGAGGACGGTCGCTCTGTCCACGCGGAGATCATGGTGCCCTTGGTCGACTACCGCCGCGAGCTGACGCTGATGCGCGAGCTGATCGAGGGGATCGGCTCCGACCACGACCTGACCCGGGGCGAGGACTACTCGATCGGCACG
The DNA here is from genome assembly GCF_000424625.1 of Conexibacter woesei Iso977N. Classification (GTDB taxonomy): domain Bacteria; phylum Actinomycetota; class Thermoleophilia; order Solirubrobacterales; family Solirubrobacteraceae; genus Baekduia; species Baekduia woesei_A. The sequence goes on along the minus strand of NZ_AUKG01000002.1, from coordinate 1,796,369 downwards.
ATGATCGAGCTGCCGCGTGCGTGCCTGCAGGCCGACGACATCGCCCACGAGGCCGACTTCTACTCGTTCGGGACCAACGACCTGACGCAGACCGCGCTGGGGTTCTCGCGCGACGACATCGAGGGGCGGATCCTCGCGCGCTACATCGAGATGAGGGTCTTCGATCGCTCACCGTTCGAGACGTTGGATGGTCCGGGTGTGGGCCAGCTGGTCCGGATGGGCGCGTGGCTGGGGCGCAAGACCAAGAACACGCTGAAGCTGGGTGTGTGCGGGGAGCACGGCGGGGACCCTGACTCCATCGACTTCTTCCATCACAGCGGGATCGACTACGTGTCGTGCTCGCCGTACCGCGTGCCGGTCGCGCGGGTCGCGGCGGCGCAAGCGACGATCCGCAACGTCGATCCGGACAGGGAGGGGCGCGGGTCTTGAAGCTCACGCCCAGCGTGTTCGGGGAGCGGGGCAAGAAGCGGGCGGTGAAGCTCGGGATCGACCCTGCGCGGCTGCCGCCGGGGCAGTCGCCGACCGTGAAGTGGCCGGTGCTGACCGTCGGGCCGATGGGCGACGTGGAGACCGACCGCTGGTCTCTCGCGTTCTACGGCGAGGTCGAGGAGCCCTACGCGCTGCGGTGGGACGAGTTGCTGGAGCTGGAGCAGGTCCAGCAGGTCAGCGACCTGCACTGCGTGACGCGCTGGTCGCGGTTCGACACGGCGCTGCAAGGTGTACGGGTCGGTCCGCTGCTGGAGCGGGCGCGACCGCGGGCGTCGGCGACGCACGCGCTGATCCACTGCTTCGGCGGCTACTCCACCAACCTGCCGCTGGACGCGCTGCGGGATCCCGACGTCCTGATCGCCACGCATGCCGACGGTGAGCCGCTGGCGCCCGATCACGGCGGTCCGGCGCGGCTGGTCGTGCCGTCGCGGTACCTGTGGAAGTCGGCGAAGTGGGTCCAGTCGATCGAGCTGCTCGACCACGACGAGCCGGGGTTCTGGGAGCGCAACGGCTACCACAACGACGGCGACCCGTGGACCGAGCAGCGCACGCACGAGGACCCGATGGCGTTCCGGACGCTGCGCCGGCGGGCGCGCGGCGTGGCCGAGTAGTTGTTGGGGTCCTAGTCGACGGTCAGGACGGCCTTGCCCCTGATCTCGCCGTCGAGGAGCTTGGTGACGGCGTCGGGGGCCTGCGTCCAGGACTCGGTGTGGGACGCGTCGACCGTGAGGTCGCCGGTGGCGACGAGGTCTGCGAGGCGGCCGAGGTCGGCGGCGGTGGTCCGGGTGTGCTCCAGCTCGGCGAAGATGAACAACCCGTACAACTTGGCGCGGGGCGCGCGGCGGAAGAAGAGGCCGGCGGGGTAGGAGACGGGCTCCTGGATGGTGGAGGCGTAGGAGACGACGGTCCCGCCGGGCGCGATCCGCTGCAGCGCGGCGCCGAGGAGGTGGGCGCCGACGCCGTCGAGGATGACGTCGAAGGTGTCGCCCTCGGGGTCGAGGGTGTTGAGCACCTCGTGAGCGCCGAGTTGTTCCAGGCCTTCGCCGCGGCGCGCGATCGCGGTGACGTGGGCGCCGGACAGGCGGGCGAGCTGGAGCGCGAAGAGGCCGACGCCGCCGGAGGCGCCGGTGACCGCGACGCGCTTGCCGAGCAGCAGGCCGGCCTGCTCGTAGGCACGCAGGGCGGTGAGGCCGGCGACAGGGAGCGTGGCGGCCTGCTCGAAGGTGACGGCGTCGGGGAGCGGCGCGAGGGTGTCGGCCGGGACGTTGACGCGCTCGGCCCAGGCGCCGGGCGGGTACTTGACGCCGACGACGCGGGTGCCTTCCTTGGGGCCGCTGCCGTCCTCGGCCGCCTGTGCGACGACGCCAGCGAGGTCCCAGCCGTGGATGCTGCCCGGCGTCGCGGAGGCGAGCCCGTTGCTCTCGCCGCGGTTGAGGCTCAGCGCACGGACCTCGACGACGGCCTCGCTCGGCAGCGGGGCGCGGGGTTCCGCTACCTCGGCGAGTTCCACATGCGGTTGGTCGGCGGTGACGACGAGCGCTCTCATCGTCACGACGCTAGCGCGCGTTGCATGTGGCTCTGTTGCGATCGGGAAGGACGCGGGTGGCCGAGTGCGAAACTCGGTGCGAGATGATGGACGTCGCCGCCGCACCCGGACATGTCGCCTCGGCCTTCGCCGCGCGCCAGCAGGCGTGGGAGGACGAGCACCTGTCGGATCTCGCCGCCCGGTCCTACCCGGCGCGGCGGAGGGACTTCGAGACCGACTGCGGGCTGCGGACGCCGCTGCAGCGCGACCGGGACCGGATCGTGCACTCCAAGGCGTTCCGGCGGTTGAAGCACAAGACGCAGGTGTTCGTGTCGCCCGAGGGCGATCACTACCGGACGCGCTTGACGCACACCTTGGAGGTGACGCAGGTCTCGCGCACGGTGGCGCGCGCGTTGGGGCTGAACGAGGACCTGACCGAGGCGATCGGCCTCGGGCACGACCTCGGCCACTCGCCCTTCGGCCACCTCGGCGAGGCCGTGTTGGACGCCTGCATGAGGGAGCGCTTCGGCGACGGCTTCCGCCACAACGAGCACTCGCTGCGCGTTGTCGATGTCCTCGAGAAGGACGGCCGCGGGCTGAACCTGAACGACGACGTCCGCGACGGGATCCTGAGTCACTCGTGGCGCGCGACGCCGCCGCGCACGCTGGAGGGCATGATCGTCCGGATCGTCGACCGCGTGGCCTACCTGAACCACGACATCGACGACGCCATCCGCGCCGGGGTCCTGCGCGAGGCCGATCTTCCGCACGAGGCGATCTCGGTCCTCGGCGACACCGGTTCTCACCGCATCGACGCCCTGGTCCACGACCTCGTCGAGTCCAGCGACGCCGCTCAGAGGATCGTGCAGGGCCCGGCGGCGGCGCAGGCGATGGAGACGCTCCGGGACTTCATGTTCGCCAACGTCTACCTCGGCGAGCGCCAGAACGCCGAGCAATCCAAGATCGACCGCCTCCTCCGGACCCTCTTCGACCACTACGTCTCCGACCCCACCAACATCCCCGACGGCGGCGGAGCCCCCGGCACCGACCCCGGCCAACGCGTCGTCGACTACCTCGCCGGCATGACCGACCGCTACGCCGTCCGCATCTTCGAAGACCTCACCATCCCCGACTCCTTCGCCCTCTAGCCCCCGGCGGCAGCTGCGCGGTGCTCGGCGCGCCAGCGGCCGGGTGTTGTGCCGTGGTGGCGTTTGAAGGCGTCGGAGAAGGCGAACTCGGTGGTGTAGCCGATGGATGTTGCGACGGTGGCGAGGGTGGAGTTGGGGAGGAGCAGGGCTGTCGCCGCGAGGTCCATGCGGAGGTTGGTGAGGTAGGTCGAGGGTGGGGTGCCGACGGTCGCGGCGAACTTGCGGGCGAAGGCCGCGCGGGACATGCCGGCGAGGGTGGCCATCGACGCGACGGTCCAGTGGACTGAGGGGCGGGAGTGGATCGCGCGGAGGACGCGGCCGAGCGCCGGGTCTGCGAGGGCGTCGTACCAGCCGGGTGGATCGCTGTCGGGGCGCTCGAACCAGTCGCGGAGGGCGTAGACCAGCAGGAGGTCCAGGAGGTGGTCGAGGACGGTCTGCTGGCCGGGGGATTCGTGCTCGACTTCGTTGGACAACAACTCGATCGTCGCGCGAAGGGCCGGGCCTTGCTCGTCGGCGCGGAGGATCAGGAAGCGGGGCAAGGTGTCCAACAACCCGTCGCAGACCGTGCCCTCCAAGGTGTAGGCGCCGCAGAGCAGCTCCGCGGTGCCGTCGGCGGCCGAGCCCTCGCCGCGGAGGTCGGCGATGGGGGTCGCTGCGGCGCCGGGGGTGGAGACGATGTTGTAGGGGTTGCCGGATTGGGCGAGGACGATGTCGCCCGTGGAGAGCGCGACGGGGTGGGGTGCGCCGGTCTCCAGGTACGCGTCGCCGAGCAGGAGGGCGTGGAGCGTCAGCGGGCGGGTGCCGGAGAAGGCGGCGCCCCAGGGCGGCTTGAGTGCCAGCGAGGAGAAGACGGAGCCGCGGGCGTGGGCGCGGGAGAGGAGGTCGGCGAGGACGTCCATGGCGCCGTCCAGGATAGACGATCGCGTATTTAAGAACGACAAATGCCCATGGAATGTGCTCCCAACGAGGAGCATCATGGGTTCATGACCAACTTCCTTCTCCTCGGCGGCACCGGCAAGGTCGGCCGCCGACTGGCTGCGGTCCTGCGGGCGCACGGCCATGGTGTACGTGTCGCTTCGCGTGGTGAGCGCGGCGACGTGGTGTTCGACTGGAACGACACGGCGACGTGGCCGAACGCGCTCGAGGGCATCGACGGCGTCTTCGTCGTCGGCCCCGGCTCGGCGACGGACTGGTCGCCGAAGCTGCGCCACTTCGAGACCACCGCCGCGGAGGCGGGCGTCCGCCACGCCGTCCTGCTCTCCGCCCGCGGCGTCGAGTTCCACCCCGACGGCGCGGTCGCCCGCGCCGAGCAGACTCTGCGCACCGGCCCGCTGGCGTGGACGATCCTGCGCCCGACGCACTTCGCCCAGAACTTCACCGAGGCAATGTTCGTCCCGGACGCCAACGGCGAGGTCCGCGCCCCGGTCGGCGACGCGCGCCATCCGTTCGTCGACGTCCAGGACATCGCCGAGGTCGCCGCCGCGGCGCTCACCCAGCAGGAGCTCGATGGCAAGGTGATCGACATCTCCGGCCCCGAGGCGATCCCGTTCGCCGCGGCCGCGCAGGCCGTCGGCGGCACCTACGTCCCGCAGTCGCGCGACGAGCACGTCGCCGCGCTGCGCGCCGCCGGCACGCCCGAGGGCTACGTCACCTGGCGCATGGCGATGCTCGACGGCATCGCCCGCGGCGACGACGCCTACATCTCGGACGGCGTCCCGCGCGTCCTCGGCCGGCCCGCGACGCGGCTCCAGGAGGCGCTCGCCGACTAGGGTCCGCCGCATGATCATCTCCACCATGAACGACCTCCCCGGCTACACGGTCGAGGAGGTCGTCGGCGAGGTCTTCGGCCTCACGGTCCGCTCGCGCAACGTCGGCTCGCAGATCGGCGCGTCGCTGAAGTCGCTCGTCGGCGGCGAGCTGAAGGGCATGACCAAGATGCTCGGCGAGGGCCGCGACCACGCGACCGAGCGCCTGATCGAGAACGCCGAGGCCAGGGGCGCCAACGCGATCCTCGCGTTCCGCTTCGACACCTCCGAGCTCGGCACGACCTGGACCGAGATCTGCGCCTACGGCACCGCCGTGCGCGTCCGGAAGGTCTGACCGCGCACGCGCCCGAACACCGTTCTCCCGCCGCCGGGTGATCAACCACCCGTCCGGGTGGCCGATGAACGAGGCGTGAACGCTCTCCTGTCCCGCCTGCCCAAGCTCCCCGGCCTCCCGGCGGACGTCTGGGCGCCCCGCCACCGCGCGATCCTCGCGCTGGTCTGGGCGCACGTCCCGGTCATCTTCCTGTGGTCGGTCCTCAAGGGCTTCCCGGTCTGGCATGCCGCGCTCGACGCGTTCCCGATCGCCGCGCTCGCGCTGCTGGCCAACGCCAAGCAGTTCTCGCAGACCGCCAAGAGCTGCGTCGGCGCGATCGCGCTCGTGACCTGCTCGGCGATCGTCGTCCACGTCGCCGGCGGCGCGATCGCCGCGCACTTCCACTTCTTCGTCGTGCTCCCGGTCATCGGCCTCTACGGCCAGTGGAAGCCGTTCCTCTGCGCGGTCGGCTACATCGTCGTCCACCACGGGATCTTCGCCCTGCTCGCGCCGCGCGCGGTCTTCCCGGGCCATCCGGACATGGGCATGACGCTGCAGATGACCTCGGTCCACGCGGCGTTCGTCGTCGCCGAGGTGATCGCGCTGGTCGCGTCCTGGAAGCTCGCCGAGGACCAGTCCGACCTCCTGGACCAGCGCAACCAGCAGCTCGACGCCCGCCAGGGCGAGCTGGACGCGACCGTCGCCCAGCTGGAGGAGTCCGGCCTGCGCACGCGCATGGCGCTGGAGACCGTGACCGCGCTGACCGGCGAGGTCGGCGTCAGCGCCAAGACCGTCGCGGGCAGCGCCGAGGAGATCCGCGAGACCGTCGCGCGCAACACCGCCGCGGTCTCGCAGCAGTCCGCCGCGATCGAGGAGGCGTCGGGCGCGGTGGAGAGCGTGCGCGAGGTCGCCGAGCGCACCGCCGCCGAGGCGGCCGACGTCGCCGGCGCCGCGCGCGAGTCGCTGTCGCTCACCGAGGCCGGCGCCGCCGCGCTGCAGGAGATCCTGAACTCGCTGGGCCGGATCAAGGACGAGGTCGGCGCGACCGCCACCGGCGTCGCGACGCTGAGCGACCGCGTCCGCGCGATCGGCGAGATCACCGCCGCGGTCGACGACCTCTCTGAGCAGAGCAAGTTGTTGGCCTTGAACGCGTCGATCGAGGCAGCCCGCGCCGGCGAGCACGGCCGCGGCTTCGCGGTCGTCGCCGAGGAGGTCCGGGCGCTGGCCGAGCGCTCGCGCGAGTCGACCGCCGCGGTCGACGAGATCCTCAAGGAGATCGACGTCGCCACGCGCGACGCGGTCGTCGCCGCCCAGCGCGGCGCCGACGTCGTCGAGCAGGGCACGCGCCAGGCCGCCGAGACCGAGGGCGTCATCGCGCGCCTGAGCGAGGCCGCCGCGGGCGCGGCGCAGCGCGTCGGGGAGATCGCCGACGCCGCGGGCGACCAGCGCACGCGCATCGAGGACGTCGCCACGGCGATCCGCAGCGCGGCCGACCAGACCGCCGAGCTGGTCGGCGTCGCGGCCCACGCCGAGGACGTCGCGGGGCGCCTGCAGTCGCTCGCGGGCGACCTCGAGGCGTTGACGGAGCAGGGCGCTTAAAGCGTCCCGCCGAGGGCGGCCGCCGCGGCCTATGCTGCGGTGTCCGTCCCGATGCCCCGTTACGCCGACAGCGACAAGGAGAAGCTCCGCGAGGCGGTCGACATCGTCGACCTCATCTCGAAACGCACCGAGCTGCGCCGCTCCGGGCCGGGCCAGTACAAGGGCCTGTGCCCGTTCCACGAGGAGCGCTCGCCGTCGTTCAGCGTCGACGCCCACAAGGGCGTCTACCACTGCTTCGGTTGCGGGGTCGGCGGCGACGCCTTCAAGTTCGTGCAGGAGACCGAGGGCCTGGACTTCATCGGCGCGATGGAGTCGCTGGCGCAGCGCGTCGGGATCGAGCTGACCGTCGAGGACGAGGACCCGCGCGCGGCCGAGAAGCGCAAGGCGCGCGAGCGGCTGCTGGAGCTGCTGGAGCGCGCGACCGGGTTCTACGAGCGCTACCTCTGGGAGTCGCAGGAGGCCGCGCCCGCGCGCGCGTACCTCGTCGACCGCGGGTTCACCGAGGAGACGCTGCGCACGTTCCGGGTCGGCTACGCGCCGAGCGCGTGGGACAAGCTGCTGATGGCCGGCCGCGCCGGGGGCTACGGCAACAGGGAGATCTTCGACGCCGGGCTGGCCGTCAAGTCCAACAGGGGCCAGGGCCGGATCTACGACCGCTTCCGGCGGCGGATCATGTTCCCGCTGGCCGACGCGCGCGGCCGCGTGCTCGGGTTCGGCGCGCGTGCGCTGGGTGCGGACCAGAAGCCCAAGTACCTCAACTCGAACGACGGCGAGATCTTCCACAAGGGCGAGATCGTCTACGGCGCGCACCTGGCGCGAAGCGCCGCGGCGCGCGCCGACGAGGTGATCGCGACCGAGGGCTACATGGACGTGCTGGCCCTGCACCAGGCCGGGATCGTCAACGTGGTGTGCATCATGGGGACGTCGCTGACCGAGCGCCAGGTCGGCGAGCTGGCGAAGCTGGGCAAGACGGTGTTGTTGGCGCTGGACGCCGACTCCGCCGGGCAGGAGGCGATGCTCAAGGCGGCCAAGGTGGCGGCGCGTTCGAAGCTCGCGCTGCGCGTCGTGCCGCTGCCCGTCGGGTTGGACCCGGCCGACGTCGTCCAACAACGCGGGGTCGAGGCGGCGGCGGAGTTCTTCCAGCACTCGGTCCCGTTCGTGCGCTTCCAGGTCGACCGCGAGCTGGAGCGCGGGGACTTGACCGACGCCGAGGGCAAGGACAAGGTGATCGCCGCGCTGCGGCCGGTGTTCGCGACGCTGCCGCCGAGCGCGCTGCGCGAGGAGCTGGTCGACGTCGTCACCGCGGGTGTCGCGCTGGACCGGGCGAAGGTGTCGTCGTGGCTGTCGATGCCGGTCGAGGAGGAGGACGCTCCGGCGGCTGCTCCCGCGGCGGTGCAGCAGTCCGCGCCGCCGCAGCGCCAGCCCTACGGTGGCGGCCGCAACGGGGGCGGCGGAGGCTGGCAGCCGCGCCGGAGCTTCGAGCCCGACGTCGGGCCCGCCAGGCGCAAGGGCAGCCAGGTCGCGCAGGCCGAGCGGGCGTTCCTGGCGCAGTGCGTCGTGACGCCGTCGCTGGCGCGCGACCTGCTGCCCAAGCTCGACAAGGCGACGTTCAGCAGCGAGTTCATGGGGCGGCTGGCGACGCATCTGGAGGGCAACCTCGAGGAGCCGACGGCCAACATCGACGAAGGCGACGACCTGCTGCGCAACGCGGTGTCCGGTCTGATCGCGGACTCCGCGGGGCTGACCAACTCGCCGACGGTCCTGCGCCGCGAGCTGGCGCTGGTGGAGCTCAAGCGCCTGGAGCGCGACCACAGGGCGGCGATCGCCGCGAGCGACGGCAACGCGGCCGGGCTGCGCGTCAAGGTCGACGCGGCCAAGCAGCGCTGGGAGGAGCTCGTCTCCCAGTCGCTCGAAGAGGCGGCGTAGCGGCTCCGGAACGAGCGAAGCCCGCGCGGGCGCGGGCTTCGGTCACACAGCTCCGGGGGTGGGACTCGAACCCACAACCCTTCGATTAACAGTCGAATGCTCTGCCATTGAGCTACCCCGGATCGCAGGCCTGGCGGATAGTACCGGTCCATGGAGGGCATACGAGTTGTCGGGCTCGACGACGCCGAGGCGATCCCATGGGCGAGCGCGGGCGTGACCTGGCGGCCGCTGCGCGCGGCGCTGGGCGTCCGGGCGTTCGGCTGCGCGGCGTTCACGGGCGACCGCGGGGACCGCGTGTGGAGCAGGCGGACGGTGGCGGGCGCGGGCACCAGGAGGTCTACGTCGTGCTCCGGTCGCCGCCGACTCACCCGGCATGTTGTCCGCCTTGGCCCTCGCCTAGCCGCGCGCGACGCTGGCCGGCGGCGGCGTCGGTCCGAACGGATGGGTCAACGGCAGCTTGGTGTTCGTATGGGACGCCGGACTGCCGTTGACCCTTGGGTCCGAGCCCGAACGGCGCCGGAGCCCCCGGCCCTCAGGTGGCGCGGGCTGCGAGGTCTTCGACGAGTTGGGCGGCGGTCGCTCCGGGGTCGTGGGTTGCGGACCAGTGGGAGAGCTTGGCGGCGTTCGCTGCGAGGCGGTCGCGGTCGGCGAGTGCTTTCTGGATCGCGAGGTTGAGGCCGCGGGGGCCGATCAGGCGGCGGGGGAGGCGGATGCCGACGCCGGCCCAGTCGACGCGGGCTGCGTTCTCGTTCATGTCGCCCGCTGCGGGGCAGGCGACGACGGGGACGCCGTTGCTGAGCGCTCGCATCAGGGTGCCGTGGCCGACGTGGCAGACGACGAGGTCGCACTGCGGCATGGTGCGGGAGTAGGACAACCAGTCGACGAGCTTCGCGTTCGCGGGCACGTCGTAGCCGCCGGTCTCGCCGCGCTTGTTGGTCGTGGCGATCACGCGGACCGGGAGATCGGCCATCGCCGCCAGCGCCGCGCGGAGCATCACGCCCTCGTGATCCTGCGCGGTCGACGGCGCGACCAACACCAAGGGGTCGGTCCCGGATGGCAGCTCGACCGGCTCCGACGGCGGCTCCCACGACAGCGGCCCGACGATGTGCGTGTTGATCTCCGGCACCGCCCGTGGGTACTCCAGCTGCGGGAACGTCACGACGATCGCCAGCTCGCGCGAGATCCCGCCGTGGACGTGGGCCTGCGGCGGCAGACCCAACCGCGAGCGCGTCTCGTTCAGCTCGCGCCGACCGAGTTGTAGGCCTCGCTCCAGCAGCGGGTCGAACAGCCCCCAGAACGCGCGGCCCACGCCGGTCCGCGGCAGCCGCGCGCCGATCGAGTACGGCGGCCACCCCGGCGCGCCGCGCGGGTCCAGGTGCGGGATCAGCGTCGCGCGCGGGACGCCCTCCAGCTCGGCGGCCAGCGCCGGCGCCAGCGTCAAGATGTCATGGACGACAACATCCGGGCGTTCCGCGACAACAAGCTCGCGCGTGGTCGTCGCCGCCCGCCGCACCGCCTCGTAGGGCTTGAGCGGCCGCTCCCGCGTCGGGAACACGTGGTACTCCGGCGCGGCCGCGAACCGCATCCCCTCACGCTCGACGTCCTCGCGCCAGCGCGTCCACGTCTCAACCACCACATCATGCCCGCGCGCACGCAGCGCGCGGCCCAGGGCGATGATCGGGAACGCGTGGCCCGCGTCCCCGAACGCCCCCAGCAGGACCTTCAGACCACGTCCTCCAACAACTCGGCGACCAGCCGCAGCTGCTTGATCCGGTCGTCCTTGGTCCAGGCCATGGGGGAGACGCCGAGCGTCCCGACCCCGGCCTCCTTGTAGATCCGCAGCCGCTCGCGCACGCGATCCCTCGGCCCGACCAAGGACACCAGGTCGATCAGCTCGTCGGGGAGCGCCGCGGCGGCCTCCTCCTTCTTGCCGTCGAGGTAGAGGTCCTGGACCTTCCTGGCCGCGTCCTCGAACCCGTAGCGCTGCACGAGGATGTTGTAGAAGTTCTTGTCGCGCGAGCCCATGCCGCCGATGTAGAGCGCCATGAACGGCCGCATCGCGTCGCGCGCGCCTTCCACATCATCTTCGGTGATGTTGACGTTGACGGTCGGCGCGATGTCGAAGCCGTCCAGCGAGCGCCCGGCCTTCGCCGCGCCCTCCTGGAGCGACTCGGTCAGGATCGGCAGGTGCTCGGGCGACAGCAGCGTCGGCATCCAGCCGTCGGCCATCTCGCCCGCCAGCGCGGTGTTGCGCGGCCCGATCGCCGCGAGGTAGATCGGCATCCGCTCCTGGACCGGCGCGATCGTCAGCTTCAGCGCCTTGCCCGGCCCGTTCGGGAGCGGCAGGTCGATCGTCTCGCCGTGGTACTCGAGCCGCTCGCGCGCCAGCGCGATCCGCAGCACCTCGATGTACTCGCGCGTGCGCTGGATCTGCCTGCCGAAGCGGACGCCGTGCCAGCCCTCGCTCACCTGCGGGCCGGACGAGCCGATCCCGAGCAGCATGCGGCCGTCGGAGAGCTGGTCGATCGTCGCCGCGGTCATCGCCGTCATCGCGGCGGAGCGGCCGGGCATCTGGAAGATGCCGGAGCCGAGCTTGATCCTGGACGTCTGCCCGGCCAGCCAGGCCAGGATCGTCGCCGCGTCGGACCCGTAGGCCTCGGCGGTCCAGACGCTGTCGTAGCCGAGCCGCTCGGCCTCCTGGACGATCGCGAGTTGGTCGGCGCTCGTGAGGCCGAGGCCCCAGTAGCCGATGTGGACACCGAGCTTCATCCGCAACTTCCCTTTCACCAGGAGGACATCGCCTTGGCGTCGCGTGATCAGGGGCGTAGCCTCCGACTCGTCCCGCGCGTTCCAGCGAGCCGGAAGACTATGCGATCACTCACTCACTCGCCGATCGACGACCTGCGCCTGGCCATCGACTGCCTGCCGCTCCGCACGCGGGAGGCGATGCTCGACGGCGTCCGCGCGAACGAGATCATCGTCGGCGCCTACTCCGACCGCTCCGGCGGCGTGTGCCCGATGCTCGCCGCCCATCGCCACGGGGGCCGGACGTCGTTCGTCTCCTTCGCGCACGCGTGGGACAGGTTCGCGGGCGCCAAGCGGGCGCGGCGCGCGACGACGCGTGAGCTGCGGGTGCTGGTCGCGCAGCTGGAGGCGTCGATCCTGGCCGAGGCGGACTTCGCCGGCGCGATCGCCGACCACCAGCGGATCGCCCGCGACCGCCGGGCGCGCGAGGCCCGGCGGACGGGGTTCGGCTGGCTGGGCGAGCGCCGCGCCGCCCGCGACGCCGAGGGCGCGCTCGCGCAGGTCGAGACGCGCCGGCAGCTGCTGCCGAAGTAGCGCGCCGCCGCGCGGCGGCGCGGTCAGTCCCCGGGGCGGATGAACTGCACCTCGGGGATGATGCACGCGGGCGACACCTTCAACAACAGCCGGACCGTCTCGGCGATGTCCTGCGGCGTGATCATGTCCTCGGCCGCGACCGCGCCCTTGACGAAGTCGGTCATCGGCGTGTCGACGAAGCCCGGGCACAGGGCGGTGGACTTGATCCCCTCCGGGCTCAGCTCCTTGTGCATGGCCTGGGTGAACGACACGACCGCGCCCTTGGTCGCCGAGTAGACCGACAGCCAGCCCTCGCCGCGCTTGCCGGCGATCGAGGCGGTGTTGACGACCAGCGCCTTGCGGTGCTCCTGGCCGGCGGCGCGCAGGAGGTCGATCCCCTCGCGGTAGAAGAGGATCAGCGAGCGCAGGTTGACGCCGAGCTGGATGTCGAGCTTCTTGGTGTCGATCTCGGCGACCGGCTGGCCGATGCCGACGCCGGCGTTGTTGATCAGGACGTCCAGGCGGCCGAAGCGGGCGCGGTGGGCCTCGACGACGGCCTTGACGCCGTCCTCGTCGCCGAGCGGCCCGGCGACCACCTCGACGGCGTAGCCCTTCTGCTTGAGGCCCTCGGCAGCCTCCTGAAGCTTCTCGGGGCGGCGGGCGGCGACGGTCAGCCCGTAGCCCTCCTGCCCGAGGACGTCGGCGATCGCCAGCCCGATCCCGGACGACGCTCCCGTCACGATCGCTGCGCGCTGCTCGGCCACGTTGGTTCTCCTCCATCTGCGCTTAACACGACACCGGCGCGCGGTATCCAATCAGGCCACTAGCCTTCCCGGCTGCCCATGCCTCGCCTGACACGGTCCACCACGTCCATGTTGATCGCGCTGGCCGCCGTGGCCGTGGCCGCTGCGGGGTGCGGTTCGAGCGGGAGCGGCGACAACGCCGCGCCGCCCGCGCAGCCCCAGCCGACGGCCAAGGCGGAGGACTTCCCGAAGGCTGCGGGGCGGACGCTGCCCGACGTCATCAACAACCTGCCGGCGGGTCCGAACCTCGCACCGAGCGTGTCGATCCTGAAGCCGGGGACCAACCGGATCGGGTTCGCGCTGTTCGACAACGCGGGCAAGCAGCTGAGCGGGGCCGGGGTCGCCCTGTACGTGGGCGCGACCGATGGGTCGAGCGCGCACGGGCCCTACGTCGCGCGGGCGGAGTCGCTGAAGGTCTCGCCGCAGTTCGAGAGCAAGCAGACGGCGACCGACCCGAACGCGGCGCGCGGGGTCTACGTGGCGAACGTCCCGTTCAGGAAGAACGGCAAGTACGCGGTCCTGGCGATCGCGCAGCTCGACGGGCGGCTGGTGGCGACGTCGCCGATCGGCGTGCAGGTCGGTGGGCGCAAGGTCACGCCGCCGGACGTCGGCGACAGGGCGCCGGTGATCCACACGCTGACGCCGGCCGACGTGGCGGGCGACGTCAGGAAGATCGACACGCGCGTGCCCGCCGCGCCTTCGTTGTTGAGGGACGACTTCGCCGACGTGGTGGGCAAGAAGCCGGTCGTCATCACGTTCGCGACGCCGCAGCTGTGCCAGTCGCGCGTGTGCGGTCCGGTGGTCGATGTGGTGGATGAGGTCCAGGCCAAGGTGGGGGACAAGGTGTCCTTCATCCACCAGGAGGTCTACCAGGACAACCAGATCAACAAGGGCCTGCGGCCGCAGCTCGTGACCTACAGGCTGCAGACCGAGCCTTGGACGTTCGTGATCGACAAGAACGGCGTGATCTCGACGCGCTTCGAGGGCGCGTTCAGCGCCAACGAGCTCGAGCGCGCGGTCGCGAAGGTCGACGGCGGCGCGAGCTAGCCGCGCAGCCGCGGCCACTCGATCGCCGGGCAGCGGTCCATGACGACCCGGAGCCCGGCGTTCTTCGCGCGGTCGGCCGCATCGTGGTCGATCACGCCGAGCTGCAGCCAGACGCCTGAGGCACCGCGGGCGATCGCCTCGTCCACGTAGGCGCCGGCCTGATCCGAGCGCCGGAAGACGTCGACCACGTCGATCCTGATGGTGTCGGGGACCTCCGCGATCGACCCGTAGCACCGCTCCCCCAGGATCTCCTCCGCGCGCGGGTTGATCGGGACGACCCGCTTGCCCCGCGCCTGCAACAGCGCGGCGATCCGGTGCGAATCCCGCCCCGGATCCGGCGAGCACCCCACCACCGCCCACGTCTCCGTCGCCATCAACAACTCCCGCACATCGTCATCCACACGACCTAAGATCGCGCACCCGGGGCGGTAGCTCAACTGGTCAGAGCCGGGGACTCATAATCCCTCAGATCTGGGTTCGAATCCCAGCTGCCCCATCGGCGCCGCGCGAACAAGCTCGGGAACGGGTAGCAAGCCCGGCGATGACGGAGACCGATCGCCCGTCGCGCAGCCGCGCCCTGAAGGTGGTCCAGCTGGTCTGCGCCGCCGCTGCCACGGCGTTCTGGGTCATGGTGCTGTTCGACCCCGACCCACCGTGGCCGCTCTTCGCCGCGCTCTGGGTGCTGATGATGGTCGGCTACGCCATCAGCATCGTGCGCTGGCACCGCGAAGGCTCGGCGTGGCCGTCGAAGGAGCCGGACGACTACCGCTGAGGGTCAGTCAGCGGACGTGGGTCGTGAGAGGAACGTGAGAAGCGGTGCATGGACTCCGGAACGCTGGGCATTGCTGCGAGGGCAGGTCGTGCCGGCGGTCCGGGAGGGGCGTCGGAGGTCCAAACTCAGCGGGAAGGAAATCCCCTTGCTCAACCATCTCTTCGCAACTGCGCGACGTCGCGCAGTTGGTCTCTCGGCCGCGGGCGTCGCGGTCACGGCGGCGCTGGCCGTTCCGGCCGCGCAGGCGATGCCTGCCTGTGGCGACGTCGGCAGCCCGCAGTGCCCGTCGGCCGTCAGGACCGCCGACGGCACGGTCAACGTCAACGCCGGCTACACGCTCACGGTTCGCAACGCCCCCAACAGCGCCGCGGCGAAGGTCCGCAAGCTCAGGAACGGCGCCAAGGTCACGATCGTCTGCCAGACCAAGGGCGAGAGCACGAGTGGCACCTACGGCACCTCGAAGCTGTGGGACAAGCTGATCAAGGGCGGCTACGTCAGCGACACCTTCATCTTCACCGGCAGCGACGGCCGCGTCGCCCCGGACTGCAACGAGGACAGCGGTCCTCCCGCCCCGCAGCCCAGGTCGCACCCGACCGACAGGCAGCCCAAGAGGGGCCTCCCGCGCGACGTCACGCTCAAGAACGACTACCCGTTCCCGAACGCGAACCCCAAGGACGCCGACAAGTGGGGGTTCTACTACCGCGAGTGCACGAGCTTCGTTGCCTCACGCCTGAACCGGATGGTTCACTTCACGTTCAGCAACCGCATGGACGGCGGCCACTTCGGCGACGCCGGCAACTGGGACGACAACGCCCGCGCGCTCGGCTTCAAGGTGGACAACAACCCGACCGTCGGCTCGGTCATGGTGCGTGACAGCGGCACCTGGGGCCACGTCGCGATCGTCTCGAAGGTGACCAAGACCCAGTTCATGGTCGAGGAGTACAACCACGACACCCCGCACGGCTATGGCACCCGCTGGATCAGCCGCGCGCCGAACGCGGACTGGGATCACTTCATCCACTTCCGCTGGTAACGACTACGCGGTAGCCAGCGCCACCGCTTCCGCGAGCGTCCGGATCGAGGCCTCGGTGATCGGCGACACCACCAGGATGATGTCGTCGGCGCCGGCCTCGTGGAGCTCGCGGAGGCGCGCGGCGATCTGCGTCGGCGTCCCGGTGATCGGCGGCGCCTCGGGGATGATCGGGCGCTCGGGCGCCGACTCGTCGAGCATCACCAGCGCGCACGCGGAGCGCAGGATGTCGCCGGGCTCGCGACCTGCTTCGACCGCCGCCGCCGAGATCCGAGCGTTCAGGGACGCGAAGCCCTCGGCGGTGTTGCCGTAGTCGTCCCACCACGTGTTCCACGCGTCGGCGTGGGGCAGGGCGATCGACAGCATCCGCGGCCCGTTGGACCCGATCATGATCGGGACGCGCGGCGGCTCCGGCAGCAGGACCGCGTCCTCGACGGAGGCGTAGCGGCCCGACGCGCTCACGCGCTCGCCCGCGAGCAGCCCCCGGATGATCGGGAACGCCTCGGCGAAGCGGCCGACGAGCTTGTCGTGGGGGAGGCCGAAGGCGTCGAACTCCTCGGTGTTCCAGCCCGCGCCGATGCCGAGCACGAACCGGCCGGAGCTGATCTCGCCGATCGTCGCGGCCATCTTGGCCAGCACCGCCGGCGGGTGGAAGGCGGCGCAGGCGACCAAGGGCCCCAACTCGACGCGCTCGGTGACCGCGGCCAAGGCGGACAACATGGTCCACGCCTCGTAGGGGCCGCGCTCGGAGCGGGCGGCGGTCGCGCGGTACAGCAGGTGGTCGCCCACCCAGACCGAGGCGAACCCCGACTCCTCGGCCGCCTGGGCCATCGCCATCACTTCGGTGAAGCGGACGGGCCGCTCGACCTCGGGGAGCTGGACGCCGATGCGCAGCGGGCGGCGAGGAGACGTGTTCGCGGCGGTCACGCCGCCGAGGCTAACGGGCGAAACGGCCGCGCAGGTGGCGCAGCAGGCTCGCCTTGACGACGACGTCGGACTGGGCGGTGGTGAACGGCTGGGAGAGGAGAGAGGTCATGAACATCATCTTGGCCCTGAGGCCCCCGTCCCACATCGGGAGGATGGTGCGCATCGGCGCAGCCCACCCCTTAGCTGCGTAAGGCGACCCCTTAGTCCTGGCTCAGGCCGGCCATGTCCTTGCCGTAGAAGGCCATCGAGCGCTGGTAGCGCGGGAGCTTCGGCGCCATCGCCGCGACCACCAGGCCGACGCCCTCGCGCGCCCGCCCGGCGTCGGCGAGGCAGAGCGCGAGCGTGCAGACGAGCGCGTCGTCGAGGGTCGCAGGATCGTCGCCGGCCGGAGTCGCGGCGGTGACCGGAGGCGCGGTGGCGGCGAGGCTCGCGGCGCGCTCGGCTTCGAGGAGGACGACTCCGCGCTCCGGCTGGCCGAGGTTCCGGAGGGAAGACGACAGCTGGATCAGCGCACGGCGGCGCCGGTACCCGTCGAGGCCGGCGGCCAGAGCGGCTTCGTACAGCACGACCGCCTCGTCCGGATGACCGGTCGAGTCGGCCGCGCAGCCGCGCTCGAACGCCGCGACCGGATCGCCGTCGTCCAGCTCGCCCGCGAGCGCGTCGACCAGCGCCCGGAACTCGGCCTCCTCGACATCATCAAGTCGATCCCACAGCGCGGCGGACCGCGTCTCCCACTCCTGCGTCGGCATGCAGGAGATCGTCGCAGGCCGCGCGCGTTCCCACGATCGCGATCGCCATACCCGCCGCGACCACCAGGTCCTCCCGCGGCCGCCAGCGCCCGTCCAGCGCCAGGACCCGCAGCGCCCGCTCGTGGTGCAGCGCGCCGACCGAGCGACCGGCGACCGCGCTGCCCGCCGGGACCGCCGTCTCGACCACCCGCAGCGCCGTGTTGGCCAGCGGCAGCGCCCCCGACGACGCACGCCGGCCCAGCAGCGCCGCGGTGAACGCGGGCGCCGCCAGCCCCGCCACCGAACGCGTCAGGTCCAGCTCGACGGAGCGATCGAGCCGCTCGGCCAGGTGCGGGTCGAAGATCCGCAGGACCACCCGCAGCCCCGGCGAGTGCTCCCGCGCCGCCAGCCCGCACTGCAGGTTGGCGAGGTCGTCGTTGGTGACCGCCATCACCGCCCGCGCGCGTTCCACGTGCACATCGGCGAGCACGCCCGGCGTCCGCGCGTCGGCGAAGACGACCGGGATCCGCAGCGCCCGCGCGACCGCGATCCCGACCGCGCCGTCGTCGTGCTCGACCCCCACGCACGGCACGCCCAGCGCGTGCAGCCCCGCGACGATCGCCGCGCCCGCCTTGCCGAGCCCGCAGACGATCACGTGGTCCTCGCGCGGCCGCGGGAAGCGCCCGAGCGCGTGGTCGATCCGCGATCGCACCAGCAGATCCGTGACGAACGCCAGCACGCTCGCCAGCAGGATCGCCGAGACCGCCATCAGCCCGATGTCGTACAACTTCAGCCAGTCGCTCGCGCCCGCGAGGTTGACGTCGCCGTAGCCGACGGTCGCCATCGTCGTCGCCGTGAAGTACATGGCGTCGACGAAGTCGAGGTGGCGCGACAGCGCGAACACGGCGGTGCTGACCGAGAACACCAAGATGATCGCCAGCGCCAGCCACTCGGCGCGCCGCGGCACCAGCCGCGCCGCCGCGCGCGCCCGCGCCCGCAGCGAGTGCCGCGGCCGCCGCGGTGCCGCCGCCGCGCCGCCGCCTCGCGCCGCAGCCACCGCCGAGGGCAGCGCCCCGCGCGCGCCCGCGACCGCGCCGTCGGGGTCGATCAGCGCGAGCACGTGCTCGCCGAGCGCAGCGCGCGGCGGCAGGACGGCGTCGCCGTCGGCCAGCGCGACCACCAGCCGCGGGTCGTCGCGGTCGACCTGCGCCACCTCCAGGACGCGTCCCGCGACCGTCACGCGCTGGCCGGTGTTGCCGCTCAGCGCCGCCTGCAGGAACGCCGGCGCCGCCACCTCGGTGTCGCTCAGCACCACGCCGCGGCCGCCGAGCATCCGCGCCACGCCGCCCGCCAGGTCGGCGGCGAACAGCCGCACCACGATCCGGCACTCGGCGTTCAGCTCGGCCACCAGCAGCGCCGCGTTGAGGTTCGCGAGGTCGTCCGGCCCCAGCAGGCCGACCGCCGTCGCGGACCGGACGCCCGCCTCCAGCCAGGCCTCGGGCGCCGTCCAGTCCCCGACGACGAGCCGCTCGGCACCCCGCGCGGCCAACGCCTCCCCCGAAGCGCACAAGGACACGGTTGGCACCCCGGCGCCGGCGAGCTCCTCGCGGACGCGCAGCGGAACGCCGTCGTCGCCTGCGAGCAACACCGGCGCGGAAGCGGATGGAACGTGCGCGCCGACGCCGGGGGCCTGTGTCACTTGGAACGCCATGGTGGCAGGGCAAAACGCCTGCGTCTGCCTCCATTCGGGCCAGAACCGACTCGCCCGCGTGTCGAAAGCTCCGCACAGGAGCGCAAAGCGCCAACGCGCCGAGCGACGCCAAACCGCGGTAAAGCTGCCGTCGTGGGCCGCCGATCACCAACGGAGTGACGAGGAGCCGCCCCGGGTCACAGGTGCAGATCGCCGACGTGCTGACGCGTTGGCGACGCCGGCCTGCGGCCGCGGCCGCGATCCTGATCGGCCTCGCCGCGTGCACCGCGCTCGTCGTCGCCGTCGGCGGCCCGCCCACGCCGACCACGCACCTCTACTACTTCGTCCTGATCGCGGCCGCCGTGCTCTACGGGCCGCGCCTCGGGATGCTCGTCGGCGCCGCCGCGGCGCTGCTGGCCGAGCCCGGCGCGCTGACGATCCTGGGCGAGCACGTCGACCTCGACGGCCCGTGGCTCCTGCGCGGCGCCGCGATGGTCCTGGTCGGCGGCGTCACCGGCGCGCTGACCACCGCGCTGGTCCAGCGCGTGCGCGAGCTGGAGCGCCTCAACGAGGAGACGATCTTCGCGTTCGTCCGCGCGATCGACGCCCGCGACCCCTACACCGCGCGCCACTCCGAGAAGGTCGCGGCCTACGCCGTCCGCCTCGCCCGCGCGCTCGGCCTGCCGCCGGCCGACTGCGAGCGGATCCACCTCTCCGGGATGCTCCACGACGTCGGCAAGGTCGCGCTGGAGCGCTCGATCCTCCACAAGCCCGGCGCGCTGTCCGACGAGGAATGGCAGCAGGTCCGCGAGCACCCGGCCCAGAGCGCCCACATCCTCGGCGCGGTGCAGCGCTTCGCCGCCTACATCCCGGGCGCGCGCCACCACCACGAGCGCTACGACGGCCGCGGCTACCCCGACGGCCTCGCCGGCAGGGCGATCCCGCTCGACGCCCGGATCCTCGCGGTCGCCGACGCCTACGACGCGATGACCTCGGACCGCTCCTACCGCCCGGCGCTCCCGCACCGCGAGGCGATCCAACGCCTACAACAAGACGCCGGGACCCAGTTCGACCCGGACTGCGTCCGCGCCTTCGCCGCGCTGGACCTCGAGACCCGCCCCGGCCGCGCCGACGAGATCCTCGTCCCGCTGCTGGACCTCAGGGCGCTGCCCAACGTCGTCTGAGCACCCGGCCGCGCGCCCGCCCGCGTCAGACCGAACGGCGGTCGGCGCGTCGGATACGCCAACCGGCTCAACCGCCGCGTCAGCCTGCCGACACCACCGGGAACCATGCCGCCGCTCCGTTCGCTTCGCCTGAAGCTCGTCCTGGCGATCGTCCCGATCGCCGTCGTCGCAATCGCGACGCTCACTCTGTTGGCCATCAACAAGGCCTCCGACGCCCAGCGCAGGTCCGAGTCCGCCCACCTCACCGAGCTGACCGCGCACAACGCCGCCGTCCAGGACTCCGGCTTCCGCGAGCAGGAGGACACGAGCCGCAACCTCGCCGCGACCTTCAAGGGCTACACCGGGGCGAACCGCGCCGAGGCCGAGCGCATGTTGAGGGACATCGCGCAGGCCCACCCGAACCTGCTCGGCTTCTGGCTCGGCTACGAGCCCAACGCCTTCGACGGCCGCGACGCGCAGTTCGCCGGCACCAGGGGCGAGACGAGGTCCGGCCGCTTCTCGCCGTACATGACGCGCGTCGACGGCGCGGTGCAGAACGAGCCGGTCGACTCGATCGACGGCAACGCCTACTACGACGTCCCGAAGGCCACCAAGAAGCCGTTCGTCGTCCAGCCCTACGTCTACGAGGGCACGCTGATGACCTCGTACCAGACGCCGATCCTGCGCGATGGGAAGTTCATCGGGGTCGCGGGTCTGGATCGCTCGCTGAACAAGATGAACGCGGCGGTCCGCAGGATCACCGTGTTGAAGTCCGGCTACGCGATGATGGTGTCCAACAACGGCACCTTCGCCTCGGCGCCGAACGCCAAGCTCGTCGGGATCAAGACGCTGACCCAGGAGGCCAAGGCGCTGAAGGCGCCGGTCCTGGCCAAGATCGCCGCGGGCGTGAAGGCCGGCAGGGGCGGCCAGGTCGAGGCCGACGACCCGTTCCACAACGACCGCCGCGTCCTGATCTCCTGGGCGCCGGTCAGGACCGGCGGCTGGGGCTTCATCACGGTCGCGCCCAAGAGCGAGGTCTACGCCGCGGTCCACTCGCTGCGCACCAAGCTGCTGGTCGTCGGGCTGATCGCCCTGCTCTTCCTCGTCGCCGCGGTCGTGTTCTTCGCCCGCCGCCTGACCAAGCCGATCGGCGGCTTCGTCGAGCGCCTCGAGCAGCTCTCGACGGTCGACGTCGCCGCGCTGAGCGACGGCATGGGCGCGATGGCCCAGGGCGACCTGACCCGCGAGGTCCAGCCGACCACCGAGCCGCTGGAGGTTCGCGGCGAGGACGAGATCGCCCGCGCCGGCCGCGCGCTCAACGACGCGATCGAGGGCACGAGCGAGTCGCTGCGCGCCTACGAGCGCACCCGCGGCGCGCTGGCGCAGATGATCGGCGGCGTCGCCCGCAGCGCCGATCAGCTCAACTCCGCGTCGCGCGAGATGTCCGACACCGCCGAGCAGACCGGCCGCGCGGTCCAGGAGATCGCCACCGCCGTCGAGGGCGTCGCCCACGGCGCCGAGCGCCAGGTCAAGATGGTGGCCAACACGCGCCAGCGCACCGACTCGGTCGGCGACGCCGTCCGCGACTCGGCGACCACCGCGCAGGCCACGGCCGCCGCGGCCGACCGCACCGCCGAGGTCGTCTCCGAGGGCGTCGCCGCCGCCCACGCGGCGACCGACGCGATGGCCGCCGTCCGCGACGCCTCGACCGACGCCACCGGCGCGATCCGCGAGCTGGCCGGCAAGTCGGAGGAGATCGGCGGCATCGTCGCCTCGATCTCCGGCATCGCCGAGCAGACCAACCTGTTGGCCTTGAACGCCGCGATCGAAGCAGCGCGCGCCGGCGAGCAGGGCCGCGGCTTCGCCGTCGTGGCCGAGGAGGTCCGCAAGCTGGCCGAGGAGTCCTCGCAGGCCGCGTCGTCGATCTCGTCGCTGATCGCCGAGATGCAGGAGGGCACGGGCCGCGCGGTCCGCGCCGTCGAGCACGGCGCCGAGCGCACGGGCGAGGGCACCGCGACCGTCGAGCAGGCCGCCGCCGCGTTCGCGGCGATCGGCTCCGCCGTCGCCGAGGTCACCGAGCAGGTCGGCGCGATCGCCGACGCCGCCGACCGCGTCGTCGGCGAGCTGGCCCGCGTCCAGGACGAGGTCGCCGAGATCGCCGACGTCGCCGAGGACTCCAGCGCCGCCAGCGAGCAGGTCTCCGCCTCCACGCAGCAGACGTCGGCCTCGACCGAGCAGGTCGCGGCGTCGGCCCAGGAGCTGGCGCGCACGGCCGCCGAGCTGCGCGAGGCCGTCGCGGCCTTCCGTCTCTAGGCAACCTGGACGTAAAACATCGCCGTTTCCCAGGCCTGTGAGCGCCGCTGCCTATGTAGCGTGTCTCACAGGTCTGGGATCCGACGTCCCCCGATCGCGGGATCGCTCCCGGGGTAGCACCGGCCGATGAACCAGGGAGCGGTGCCTTACGAACCGGAACGCTTCCACCCTGACCGTCTTGCCGCCGTCCTGAAGGACCCGGCCCGCCTCGACGTCGTGCGCCGCACCGGCCTGATGGGCTCGGCGCCCGAAGAGGCCTTTGACCGCTGGGCCGCGCTCGCCGCCCGCGCGCTGCGCACGCCGGTCGCGCTCGTCACGCTCTTCGACGACGAGCACCAGTACCTCAAGTCGGTCATCGGCCTCGAGGGCGTGGCCGGCGTCACCGCCCCGCCCGAGCTGGCGATCTGCCAGTACGTGATCGCCGGAGGCCGTGCGCTGGCCGTCGCCGATACCCGCGCGCACCCCGAGCTGGCCAGGATCGCCGGGCCGCTGCGCCATGGGCTCGTCTCCTACGCCGGCACGCCGATCCGCGTCGATGGTCACGATGTCGGATCACTGTGTGTCTGCGAGCGTGAGGTGCGCGGCTGGACGGAGGACGACGTCGAGCTGCTCGGCTCGGTCGCCGAGGCGATCGCGTCGGAGATCTCGCTGCGCGTCGCCGCGGCCGACCTGCGCGCCGCCAACGGCGTCGTCGCCGCCCACAACCGCATCCACGAGCTGATCGCCGCCGACGCGCCGCTCGGCGACAGCCTGCGCGAGGTCGTCCTGTCGATCGAGGACTTCGACCCGACGCTGCGCGGCTCGGTGCTGCTGCTGGACCCGATCCTGCGCACGATCCACAACGGCGCCGCGCCGTCGCTGCCCGCGTCCTACTCGGCCCAGCTGGAGGGCCTCGTCATCGGCCCCGAGGTCGGGTCCTGCGGCACCGCGGCCTACTACGGCACCGAGATCCTGAGCCCGGACATCGAGGCCGATCCGAAGTGGGACGCGTTCCGCCACATGACCCGCGAGCACGGCCTGAAGTCGTGCTGGTCGTTCCCGATCCTCGGCGGCGCCGGCGACGTGCTCGGGACGTTCGGCCTCTACTCCGACGAGCCGCGCGAGCCGACCGAGCGCCACCGCCAGTTCATCCGCGACGCCGCCCGCGTCGCCGGCATCGCGATCGAGCGCCAGCGCGCGACCGACGAGCTCGTCCACCGCGCCACGCACGACCCGCTGACCGGGCTGCCCAACCGCACGCTGCTGTTCGACCGCCTCACGCAGGCGCTGGCCCGCGCCCGGCGCAGCGGGACGACGCTGGCCGTCCTGTTCGCCGACCTCGACCGCCTCAAGCTCGTCAACGACACGCTCGGCCACGACGTGGGCGACCAGGTCCTGCGCGAGGCCGCGGAGCGCGTCGCCGGCTGCGTCCGGCCCGGCGACACCGTCGCGCGCTTCGGCGGCGACGAGTTCATCGTCGTCGCCGAGGACGTCGACGCCGACACCGCGGGCGTGATCGCCGACCGGATCGTCCGCGCGGTCGGCGAGACCGCCGCGACCGGCGCCGACGGCCTGCGCCCGACCGCGTCGGTCGGCGTCGTCGTGATCCCCGGCGGCGAGGCCGACGCCCACGAGGCGGTCCGCCGCGCCGACGAGGCGATGTACGCCGCCAAGGACGAGGGCGGCAACCGCCACCGCCGCGGGCACGCGCACGGCGACGGCGCCGGGCGGCGCCTGGAGATCGAGGTCGCGCTGCGCGGCGCGCTGGACCGCGGCGAGCTGCACCTCGTCGCCCAGCCGGTCGCCGAGTTCAGCACGGGGGAGATCTGCGGCCTGGAGGCGCTGCTGCGCTGGACGCACCCGGTGCTCGGCGCGGTCGGCCCCGACGAGTTCATCCCGATCGCCGAGGAGACCGGCACGATCGACGCGCTCGGCGCGTGGGTCCTGCGCGAGTCCTGCGCGAAGACGATGGCGCTGCGCGCCGCGACCGGCAGGAACGTCACGCTGGCGGTCAACGTCTCGCCGCGCCAGCTGCGCCACCCGGCGTTCCTGGCCGCCGTCGAGGGCGCGCTGAGCACCTCGCAGCTGCCGCCGGACTCGCTGGTCGTGGAGATCACCGAGACCGCGCTGCTGGGCAGCGACCCCGCGACGTCGCACGCGATCGGTGCGCTGCGCGACCAGGGCGTGCACCTCGTGCTGGACGACTTCGGGACCGGCTTCTCGTCGCTGTCGATGCTCAAGGAGCAGCCGATCGACGGCATCAAGATCGACCGCTCGTTCGTCGCCGGGCTCCCGGAGGACGCGTCGAGCGGCGCGATCGTCGCCGCCGTCGTCGGCATGGCGCACGCCCTCGGGCGCCGCGTGACCGCCGAGGGCATCGAGTCCAGCGAGCAGCTCGCGTTCCTCAAGGCGCTGGGCTGCGACCTCGCCCAGGGCTACCTGCTCGGGCGCCCGATGCCCTTCGACGCGCTCGCCGCGCTGCTGGACGAGGGCGAGCGAACGTTCCCATAACGACGTCAACGCTCAACATCGGGAGCCTTGCGGCCGATCTATAGGGGAACCACGATGCACACCGTCTCCGCCACCCGCGTGGTCCGCGGGCTCGAGTCGATCATCGACGCGGTCGCCGGCGTCCTGGCCGAGCAGTCCCTGGACGCGACGCTGCAGTCGATGGCCCGTGCCCTGCACGGGATCGTCCCGTACTCGAGCCTTGCCGTGTACGAGGTCGACCATGAGCGCAACGTGATGCAGCCGGTCTTCGCCGAGGGCCTGTGGGTCGACGAGACGATGGCCGACGCGCCCAAGATCGACAACTCGATCACCGGCAAGGTCGTACGCTCGCGCCAGATCGTGCACCTGGAGCCGGGCCACCCGTGGTTCGGCCGCTACATCATCGACGGCACCCCGCAGGACCTCGAGGCGATCGTCTTCTGCCCGCTGATCGTGGGCGACCGCGTGATCGGGACGCTCAACGTCTGGCGCGAGGACGCCGCGCCGCAGTGGGAGGGCACGGTCCCGACCTTCTCGCCCGAGGAGGCGCAGCTGATCAAGCGCTTCGCGTCGCTGGCCGCGCTGGCCTATGACAACGCGCGCCGCCGCGAGCTGCTCTCCGAGCAGGCCCGGACCGACGAGCTGACCGGCCTGTTCAACCGCCGCCACTTCCACGAGCGGCTGGCCGCCGAGCTGGCGCGCGCGCAGCGCGACGAGGCGCCGGTCGGGTTGGTGCTGCTCGACGTGGATGACTTCAAGCGCGTCAACGACGTGCACGGCCACCCGGTCGGCGACCAGGTCCTGATGGCCTTCGGCGAGGTCCTGGAGGGCCACGTCCGTGCCGGCGACGTCGTCTGCCGTACTGGCGGCGAGGAGTTCGCCGTCATCCTGCCGGCCGCCGACCAGGCCGAGGCCCAGCGGGCCGCCGAGCGGCTCGTCGGCGCGGTCCGCGCGGCGGAGTGGGGCGCGCCGGGGCCGATCACGGCCTCCGCGGGCGTCGCGATCGCGCCGGCCGACGCGGCCACCGTCGCCACGCTCTTCAAGGCCGCCGACGAGTGCCTCCTGGCGGCTAAGGCGCAGGGCAAGGACCGCGCGGTCCTCAGCTCGCCGCAGCGCGCCTAGAGCGCGCCTAGCGCTCGGCCCCGACATCTTCGCCGCGGATCAGCGCCCGCGCGCGCTCGCCATCGACGCCGGTCACGCGCAGCAGGTCGACGGCCGCCGAGCGGACCTGGGCGACGATCACCGACACCGACAGGTTGGTCGTCATGTCCAACACCATCGTCGCGTCGCGTGCTGCGGCGATCGCGGGCCTGCGCACCTGATCGACCTGCTTCGGGTCCTCCAGCCACGGGCCGAGGGCCAGCACCGCCGAGCGCAGCTCGCGGATCGCGTCCGGGACCGGGGGCGGGACGTGGTCGCCGGTCTCGACCGCGCGCAGGACGCCGCGGGCCAGCACGCGCACGTTGCGCACCGCGAGGTCGAGCTGGCCGCCGGCCTCCGAGTAGACGGCCAGCGACGAGCGCTGCGAGAAGCGCGCGGGGGCCGCGAACGCGGTCTCGCGCCCGATCGTCAACGCCTCCAGGAACCTCTCGGTCCGCCCGTCGATGTCGCGCGCACGCTGCAGCGCGGCGATCGCGTCGGCGCGGTCGCGGTCGGCCAGGGCGGAGGCGACGTCGTCGAGGACGCCGGCCAGCTCGACCAGGACCGGGACCGCCTCGCGCCGGACCAACCGCATGGGGTCGATCGGCGCGATCACGAAGTTGAGGAGCAGCGCGACGCCGCAGCCGATCAGCGCGTCGGCGGCCCGGGTGAACGTCAGCCCCGACGTCGGCGGCTGCAGCGTCACGACGAGCACGGCCGAGACCGCGGCCTGCGAGGTCAGCAGCGGCCCGCCGCCGACCAGGATCGCGACCGACGTCGCGATGAACACGATGCACACCAGCTGGATCGGCCCGGACCCGACCTCCAGCACGAGCACGTCGGCGAGCGCGATCCCGAGCGGCACGCCGACCGACACCTCGATCGCCCGCTCCAGCCGCGCGCCGACCGTCAGCCCGAGCGTGATGATCGCGGCGACCGGAGCGAAGAACGCGCCCCTGGTCCCGAAGATCCCCTTGGCGATCATCCACGCCGCGCCCGCGCCCAGGGCGGTCAGCAGCAGGGTGGGGGCGAGCGACCGCCACCGCGCCCAGCGCGCCCGGGCGGAGTCGCGCGAGCGCTCGACGGCGGCCTCCACGGTGGGGCGCGAGCTCACGCCAGCCACCGTACCCGCCGCGGGTGCCGTTCCCTCACGGACACAGACGCTCGTGCACCGGTTTCTGTCGCACGCCGACCAGGGGAGCCTCTTGAGCAACACCAACCGGAAGGACGGACTTCGGCGCCATACCCCCCGCCTCCGTCCTTCTCGCGGGCCCTCCACGGCGGAATCGGCGTGGGCCCGCACCCT
Source organism: Conexibacter woesei Iso977N (assembly GCF_000424625.1). Lineage (GTDB taxonomy): Bacteria > Actinomycetota > Thermoleophilia > Solirubrobacterales > Solirubrobacteraceae > Baekduia > Baekduia woesei_A. Next base: position 1,768,897 of record NZ_AUKG01000002.1, on the reverse strand, counting down.
TCCCCGACGCGCCCGGTCACCACACCGGGCGCGTCGCTCTTTCGGAGACCCGATTTGGAGGACTCCACGGAGCGGTTGTCGAAAACCCGGGTCGCCCATGAAGAGGACGTCCGCGACCATGACCGCCCCGCCGCACGAGGCGCGGGGACACCAGACTCTCTCCGCCTACATCCAGGCGCGCTTCGACGAGTTCTCGCGTTCACAGAAGGATGTGGCGCAGTACATCGTCGATCACCTGGACGAGGTGGCGTTCCAGACCGCGGAGGAGCTCGCGCGCCGCGCGAACACGTCGTCGTCGACGGTCGTGCGCTTCTCGCAGGCGCTCGGCTTCGAGGGCTTCCCGGAGCTCCAGCACTCCGCTCGTGAGGAGTACCGCCGCAAGGTCGCCAACGGCCAGGTCGGCGGGCAGGCCGCGTCGTCGGCCGAGCCGCTGTTCTCGCTCGACCAGAACGAGTTCGAGACCGCGATCGCCGCCGACTTCCAGAACGTCGAGGAGACCGCGCGCCGCGTGTCGCGCTCCGAGGTCGAGGCCGCGATCGGCGCGATCGCCAGGGCCGACCGCGTCCTGGTCTGCGGCACCGACCAGATGGCGTTCTTCGCCTCCTACTTCCGCCACCTGCTGATGCTGCTCGACCTGCGCGCCGAGATCGTCGCGTCGCCGTCGCAGGAGGCGCTGTCGCGCCTGGGCCGCATCGACGAGGGCACGCTGGTCGTCGGTCTGAGCGCCGGGCGCCCGCACCCGCTCGTCGTCCGGGCGATGAAGCTCGCGCGCCACCGCAGGGCCGGCACGCTGGCCGTGGTCGACGCGACGCTGTCCGAGGTGGCCAAGCTCGCGCAGATCAAGCTGTACTACTCGAGCAACTCGCCGGCCTACGTGCGCTCGCACACCGCGCTGCTCTCCACGCTGCAGGCGCTGGCGTACGGTGTGTACAGCCGGGATGCCGACCAGTACGCCGATCGGATCAAAGCCTTCCGCCTGAAGTAGGTGGAGGGCTTCGCGCCCCTACAATGGGTCGCGATGCGAGACGAAGCAACGTTCCGGGTCAAGGCCGGTCTGGCCGAGATGCTCAAGGGCGGCGTCATCATGGACGTCGTCGACGCCGAGCAGGCGAAGATCGCTGAGGACGCGGGCGCAGCTGCCGTGATGGCGCTCGAGCGCGTGCCGTCCGACATCCGCCGCGACGGCGGGGTCGCGCGCATGAGCGACCCGCAGATGATCAAGGGCATCCAGGAGGCCGTGACGATCCCCGTCATGGCCAAGGCCCGCATCGGCCACTTCGCCGAGGCGCAGGTGCTGGAGGCCCTCGAGGTCGACTACATCGACGAGTCCGAGGTCCTGACGCCGGCCGACGAGGCCAACCACATCGACAAGTGGGCGTTCCGGATCCCGTTCGTGTGCGGCGCGACGAACCTCGGCGAGGCGCTGCGGCGCATCGGCGAGGGCGCGGCGATGATCCGCTCCAAGGGCGAGGCCGGCACCGGCGACGTCGTCGAGGCCGTGCGCCACATGCGCTCGATCCGCGCGGAGATCCGCCGGCTGGGCGTGCTGGAGGAGGACGAGCTGTTCGTCGCCGCCAAGGAGCTGCAGGCGCCGTACGACATCGTGCGCGGCGTCGCGCAGGCGGGCAGGCTGCCGGTCCCGCTGTTCAGCGCGGGCGGGATCGCGACCCCTGCGGATGCCTCGTTGATGATGCAGCTGGGCGCCGAGTCGGTGTTCGTCGGGTCGGGGATCTTCAAGTCCTCCAACCCGGAGAAGATGGCCCGCGCGGTCGTCGAGGCCGCCACGCACTTCAACGACCCCGAGCGGGTCGCGGCCGCTTCGACCGGCCTGGGTGCCGCGATGGCCTCGCTGGAGGCGCGCAAGCTGGACGAGTCGCAGGTTCTCGCGAACCGCGGCTGGTAGGCACCGCACTTGACGGAAGGTGACGTGCTCGTCGGCGTGCTCGCCCTGCAGGGCGGGTTCGACGCGCACGCCAGGATGCTCCGGGACCTCGGCGCGGAGACGCGCGAGGTCCGGACCGTCGCCGACCTCGAGGGGTTGGACGGATTGGTCATGCCCGGCGGCGAGTCCACCACGATGACGCTGGGGATCGCACGCGAGGGGCTCGCCGAGCCGCTCACGGCGCTGATCCGCGACCGCGGCGTGCCCGTGCTCGGGACGTGCGCCGGGCTGATCATGCTCGACCGCGAGCACCTCGGGCTGATGGACATCGTCGCGACACGCAACGCGTTCGGGCGCCAGATCCGGTCCTTCGAGGCGGATCTGGAGTTCCCGGACCTCGACGAGCCCGTCCACGCGGTGTTCATCCGCGCGCCCTGGATCGCCGAGCACGGCGCCGGCGTCGAGATCCTCGCCGACGTCGACGGCCACGGTGTCGCCGCCCGCGAAGGCAACATCACGGTGGTGGCCTTCCACCCCGAGCTGTCCGGCGAGCGCCGGCTGCACGAGCAGTTCCTCGCGCAGGTGCGCGAGCACGTAGCGGCGTCGCGCCAGTAGGCTGATGCCCTCGATGAGGGTGCATCGACCCTGGACGCTCGCGCTCGCGCTGTTCTACATCGTCTTGGGCACGCTGAGACTCGCGCTCGGCGGCGACCCGTCGATGTGGGGGATGTGGATCGTCGCCGGGCTGGTGTGGACCGCTGTCGCGTTCCGGAGGCCGCCGCCTGAGAGCCCAGCGGTGGAAGGTCCCAACCCGTTGCGCGCGACGCCGACCGGGCGCTTCCGGGCGACCGGCTGGCCGCCGTCGAAGGAGCCTGGCGACTACCGCTGAGGGTTGCGGAGCGCGTCGGCGACGAGGCGGCCGTAGCGGCGCCAGGTCGTGGGGTCGCGGACGGTGTCGGCGCGGAGGACCTGGGACATGCCGGTGAAGAGGACGCGGAGCTCTTCGGCGGTGGCGTCGGCGCGGAGCTCGCCGGTGGCGCGGCCGCGGTCGACGAGGGACTCCAGCGCGGCCTGCGTGGTCGCGCGGGCGGCGTGCAGCTCGGGCAGGTCGATGTCGGCGGCGAGAGCACCGGCGACGGCGCAGTCGGTGGCCTGCTGCTCGGCGATCGCGACGACGACGTCGCCGAAGGCGGCACCCGCGTCGTCGCGCAGCAGCGCGGCGGTCGTGACGTCGGTGATCCACTCCAGGCGCTCGCACGCCACGGCGGCGACGAGGTGCTCCTTGGACGGGAACGAGCGGTAGACGGTCGCCTTGCCGACCCCGGCGCGCTGCGCGATCTCCGGGACGCCGGCGTCCATGCCGCGCTCGGCGAAGACCGCGCCCGCGGCGGCGATCACGCGCTCGCGGTTGCGGCGCGCGTCGGCACGGCGGGGCAGGGCGGGGAGGGACGTGGGGGTCTGGGTCGACATGGGGGAAGTGGACTTCGAGGTCCGGAACGGTACCGCGAACCGGACTCGCGAGTCCGGAACGACCGCGGGCCGCCCTCCAGGGCGGCCCGCGACCAACGCCTTCATGTTGCAGGACGTCCTACGGAACGGTCGTGCTCGCGGTGCCGTCGCTCGCCGCGGTCCCGCTCGTCGCGCCGGTGCTCGTGCCCGTCGCGGCGGTGGTGCTCGGCGTCGCGGTCGAGGCCGCGGGCCTGTGCCTGATCCTGATCGGCAGCGGCGTCGTGACCGGGGCCTGGACGTGCGGCGCCGGCGGCTTGGAGATCGCGGGCGTCGAGGTGTCGCCCGAGAACACGCCGGCCACGGCGGCGGCGCCCGCGGCGATCGCCACGACCAGCAGCAGCGGCAGCAGGATCACCAGCGGCCGCGGGGCCGTGCGCCTGACCTTCGTCCCGCCGGTCAGGACCGATCCGGGCTCCGGCTCGGCCTCGTGGTACTCCTCCTCGGGCTCGAGCGGCGGGAGCTCGTTGTCCCACTCCATCGTCAGGCCGAGGTCGGCGTCGGCCTCGTCCAGCGGCGCGGCGTCGAGCTCCGGGGCCTCGGCCTCGGGCTCAGCGACCTCCGCGAGCTCGGGCTCGGCGGCGGGGACCAGCTCCAGCTCGGCCTCCGCGACCTCGGCGACCGGCTCGGGCTCCGGGACGACGACCGGCGGCGCCACTTCCACCGGCACCTCGTCGTCCAGGTCCGGCAGCGCCGGGAACGCGCCGGTCAGCACCTCGGCCGGCGCGGCCGCGCCCGCGGCGGGCGCCGGGGCGACCGCGTAGGGATCGCCCGGAACGGCGAGCAGCGCGTCGAGCAGGACCGACGACGTGTCGGTCCCGAGCGTGTCGACGACCGGGTCCTGGTAGGCCAGCTCGGCGCGCCGGAAGATCTCTCCGAGCGCGTCGCAGCGCTCGCAGCGCTCCAGGTGGCGTGCGAGCCGGTCCAGGTCGGCCGAGCCCAGCGCCCCGTTGGCCCGCGCGGCGAGCATCGTCGGGACGTGCTCGCACGTCTGGGTCCCGCGCGACCTCAGCCTGCCGTGCGGCGGTGGGCCCGACGGCTGGCGCGCCAGCGACGCCGCGGCATGGCGCGTGGCCCCGCGCAGCAGCGTCTCCGGGTCGAGCGCCCCGAGGTCCGGCGCGGCGCGCACCGCGGCCCGGAAGCGCGCGAACGCCTCGGCGGCCGCGCGATCGGCGTTCTGCGGCCCGCAGACCTGCGTGCAGAACGCGATCACCGCCGGCCCGCGGCGATCGACCAGCCCTTGCAGCGCCATGCGGTCGCCCGCACGCACGCCCTCGGGCGTCACGCCCCCGTTCCCGCTTCCTTCCATCGCCGTGGACCCTAGTCGGCCATCCAGCGGCACGTATTCCAATCCGTCGGTTACAGCCATCCCTTGTCCTCCGCCACTCGAACAGCCTCGGCCCGTGAATGGGCTCCGAGCTTCTGCATCGCACTCGACAGGTAGTTGCGCACCGTCCCTGCGGACAGGTGCAGGCGCCCGGCCAGATCCGCGACGGGCGCGCCGCCGCGGGCCGCGCCCAGGACCTGCGTCTCCCTCGGCGTCAGCGGGCTCTCGCCCTCCGCCAGGGCGGCCGCGGCCAGCGCCGGGTCCAGCACACGCTCGCCGGCCATCACGCGCCGGATCGCGGTCGCCAGCTCGGATGCGGGCGCGTCCTTGAGGACGAACCCGCGCGCGCCGGACTCCATGGCCCGGCGCAGGTAGCCCGGGCGGCCGAAGGTCGTCAGGATCACGACACGCACGTCGGGCAGCGCGTCGGCAAGCTGACCGGCAGCGGTCAGGCCGTCGCCGCCGGGCATCTCGATGTCCAGGAGGGCGACGTCGGGCGCGGCGTCGCGCGTCGCGGTCAGCACCTCGTCGCCGCGCGCGACCTCCGCGACGACCTCGAGGTCGCCCTCGAGCTGCAGCAGCGACGCGAGCGCGCCGCGCACCATCGCCTGGTCCTCGGCGATCAGCACGCGGATCACGACGCGACCTCCAGCGGGACCGTGACGTGCAGGCGGAAGCCGTCGCCGTCGTCGCGCGGTGCCGCGTCGAGGCGGCCGCGGACGCGGGCGACGCGCTCGGCCAGGCCCGCGAGGCCGGTGCCGTCGGACGCGCTCTGGGCGTCCGGGCACGCGCGGCCGTCGTCGGTGAGCGTGAGCGTGGCGTCGTCGCGGGTGACGTCGAAGGAGATCCGGACCCTGCTGGCCTCGGAGTGGCGCAGGACGTTCGTCGCACCCTCGCGGACCGCCCAGGCCAGCACGGCCTCGGCGTCCGGCGGCAGCTCGACGGCGGGCGGGGCGCCGGCGTCGACGTCGATCCCGGCGGCGGTCAGCGTCGAGCGCGCGCCCGCCAGCTCGGCGTGCAGCAGCGGCCTGCGGTAGCCGGCGACGGCCTCGCGGACCTCCGACAGCGCACGGCGCGTGACGGCCTCGATGTCGCGCATGTGCTCGGCGGCCTGGTCCGGGCGGTCCTGGATCAGGCGGTTGGCCAGCTCGGACTTCAGCGCGATCACGCTGAGCGAGTGGCCCAGGAGGTCGTGCAGGTCGCGGGCGAAGCGCAGGCGCTCGTCGGCGACCGCGAGGCGGCCGATCTCGTCGCGGGCCTGGTTGAGCTCGTTGCCGACGACGCGCAGGCGGCGGAAGCCGCCGGTGAGCATCCCGACGCCGATCGTGACGATGAAGAGCGAGATCGGCGCCGAGGCGTCGTCGACGCCGCCGAGCGAGACCGTCGCGGCCGACAGCGCGGCGGCGACGAACAGCAGCGGGATCGCGAGGTGGCGGGGCATGCGCAGGCCGAGCGCGGCGCCGACGAAGCACCAGATGCCGCACCAGTCCGCGCCGCCGACGAGGCTCAGGGCCAGCGCGAGCGCGCCGAGGCCGGCGAGCAGCAGCGGCGCGCTGAGCTCGTCGTCGGCGCGGCGGTCCTGGATGACCCAGCCGCCGACCATCGTCCGCCAGTAGACGGCGATGAACGCGACGGCGAGCACGAGCGTGGCGATCAGGCGCCCGGTCGGCAGCCCGGCGAAGGCGCCCTGCACCGGCCCGACGAAGAAGACGAGCGAGACCAGCATGGCCCACTGGCCACGCCTGGGGACGACGATCAGTCCCGGCTCCGCTGGTGGGCACTGCTGCGCGCTCACACTGGAAGTCTGGCGGTTGAAGGGGAACAGCATGGACGGATGGTCCCCCTCGGGGCGGCGGAGCGCCAGGTGCGGTCGCTCCTCAGTTGGACGTGACGTTTGTCACGGGCGGCGCGTGGCGGAGCGCACGAGGGAGGGCGGCTGCCCGGAGGGGCGGGCGGTCCAGATGGCGACGGGCTGGCCTGCGCGTGCGTCGGTGACGAGCCGGACGTCGTGGACGGTCTCGGCGGGCGAGACGTCCTCGACCGTGCTCCAGGCGCCGTTCTCGTAGCTGGCGGAGCGGGCGATCCCGTCGGTCAGGTTGTTCAGCGGCTGGACCCACGCGACGGTGATCCCGCCGACGGAGGACCAGGTGACGTCGGCGCCGCGGGTCCCCGACTGGGCGGGCGCGGCGGCCTGGCCGCCGATGAACTGCGACCCGCCGGTGGTGCGGTGGAGGATCGGCTGGTCGTGCTCGACGTCGGCGACGGCCCAGCCCTGGGGGATCGACGTCAGGCGGAAGCTCGAGGCGCCGTTGGCCGCGATCGTCTGCGCCTTCGTGAACGTCGTACGCCCGACGAGGCGCGCTGCGGTCTCGATCGCCTGGATCCCCGGGACGCCGCTGCGGCCCAGCTGGTGGCGGCGCCACACGACCCGGACCTGGCCGCGCGCATCGATGGCGGCGGCCAGCTGCCACTGCGTGCTGCCGTTCTGGGTGGCGAGCGTCGTGATCGAGCCCCACGAGTGCCCGTGGCGGCGCACGCGCACGAGGACCTTGCCGTCGCGGTCGAAGGCGACGACCTGGTCGCCGTTGGTGGACGCCGCCGCGGTCAGCGTGTTCGCCCGCCCGGTGCCGCTCAAGGTGTAGGCCTTGCCCCAGGCGCCGTTGCGGCGGTCGATCGCGCGGACGACGCGCCGGATCCCGCCGCTCGACGTCCTCGTGACCTCGACCCACGTGACGAGCGCCGTCGAGCCGGAGGTCGCGAGCTGCGGTTGGCCGAGCACCGGCGCGGTCGCCAGCCGCCGCGCGCTGTTGAAGCCGCCGCCGACGGTGGCGAACGACGCGACGATGTCATACAAGATCGCCCCGGTCGGACCGGGGTGGCCGGTGGCCTGCTCGGAGATCGCCAGCACCTGCGATTTGGCGAACGCGCCGATCTGCGCCGTCCCGTCCGGCGCGGTGCGCTCGGCGCCGAAGCCCACGGGGGTCAGCGACGACGGCCGCGCCGCCTCGGCCCAGCCGCCGACGGCGTCGTTGCCGACGTTGTCCTGCCACGGCCAGACCGCGACCGCCGACCCGTCGAAGCTCGTCGTCGTGATCACCGGCCCCACGAACTCGTGGGCCTTCGAGACCGTCTGCGGCGCGCTCCAGGTCGCCGCCCCCGCAGCGGGCACCACGACGAGCGTGAGGAGGGCGATGAGGAGGAAGCGACGCATGTGCCCATTGAAACGCTCACCGGACCCCAGAGGTTGCGCTGCACGCTCGCGCCCACGACTCCGCCCGCCGCCACGCCTTCCCGGAGCGCCGGGGCTCCGGGGTCGCCGTCATACTCGGGCGGGCATGGGGCGTGTCGTCATCGATGCCCGCGCGGCCGCGCGGCCGGAGCTGGGCGGGGTCGAGCGGTGGGCGCGTGAGCTCACGGCGCGGCTCCCGGCGCTGAACCCGGAGCGCTACGTCGTCGCACAGCCGCCGCCGGCGCTCGCGCACCGCGCGGGGCATGCGTGGGAGCAGTTCGTCCTGCCGGCGCAGGCGGCCGCGGCGCGCGCGGAGGCGATCCTCTGCCCGGCGAACCTCGCGCCGCTGGCCTCGCGCCGGACGGTGGTGGTCCTGCACGACGTCGCGCCGCTGCGCGAACCCGCCTGGTACTCGTCGCTCTACGTGCGCTGGCAGCGCGCGGTGCTGCCGCGGATCGCGCGCCATGCGGCGCGGATCGTCACGCCCTCGGCGTTCTCCCGCAACGAGGTCGTCGAGCTGCTCGGCGTCCCGGAGTCCCGCGTGGACGTCGTGCCGGGCGGCGTCGACCCGCGCTTCACCCCGCACGCCGACGCCGCGGCGGCCCGCGCGGCGCTGGGCCTGACGAGCAAGCCCTACGTGTTGACCGTCGCCTCGCGCACGGCGCGCAAGAACCTCGGGGTGCTCGACCTCGCCGCGCGGCGCCTGGCCGAGCGCGGGGTGGACCTCGTCGCCGCCGGCGGCGACCGCCCGCAGTTCCGGGCCGAGGACGACAGCGCGGGCGTGCGCGCGCTCGGGCACGTCGACGACGCGCTCCTGCCCGGGCTGTACGCGGGCGCGGCGGCGTTCGTGCTGCCGTCGCTGTACGAGGGCTTCGGGCTGACGGCGCTGGAGGCGCTGGCGGCGGGCGTCCCGGTCGTGGCCGCCGACCGCGGCGCGCTGCCGGAGGTGTGCGGGGACGCGGCGCTGCTGGTCGACCCGCTCGACGCCGAGGCGGTCGCGGGCGCGCTGGAGCGCGTCCTGGACGACCCGGAGCCCTGGCGCGCCGCGGGCCCGCCGCGCGCGGCGCCGCTGACCTGGGCGGCGACGGCCGCCGCCGTGGATGCGACGATGTCCCGCGTTCTCGCATGACGCACGCTCGGGTCCTCTCGCTGCAGGTCGGTCGCGCCGGCACGTTGCCGTGGCGCGACGGCGAGGTCGCGACCGCGATCGTCAAGAAGCCCGTGCTGGACGGCGCGCGGATCGCGTTGAGCCCGACCGGCTTCGACGACGACGAGCAGGCCGACCTCACCGTCCACGGCGGTCCCGACAAGGCGATCTGCTGCTACGCCTCCGAGCACTTCCCCTACTGGGTGAGGCTCCTGGAGCGTTCCGAGCCGATGCCACCCGGCGCCTTCGGGGAGAACCTCACGCTGCACGGCGCGCTGGAGACCGGCGTGCACATCGGCGACACCTACAGGTTGGGCGACGACGGCGTGGTCGTCCAGGTCTCCCAACCCCGCGGCCCCTGCTTCAAGCTCGCCGCGCGCTGGGGCACCAAGCGCGTGACCCGCGAGATGGCCTACGACATGATCGCCGGCTTCTACTTCCGGGTGATCGAGACCGGGACCGTCGCCGCCGGCGACACCCTCGAGCTGCTCGACCGCACCAGCCCCATCACCGTCGCCGAGGTCCTCCGCGTCACCTACCGCGACCGCCACGACCCCCAAGCCCTGTCCCGCGTGGTCGCGGTCCCCGAGCTGGCCGAGCAATGGCGCACCTCCCTCCACAAGCTCTTGGAGTACAACATGCTCCCGCTGAAGGACCCGATCGGCGGAGCCTGAGCGGGGCGTGTCCCCGCTGCTTGCGCAGCGGGGACGTTGGCCACGTCAGGTCGCGACGATCGTCGTCGCCGGAGAGACGGCGTAGACGAAGTTCCCCCCGCCGGTCGCTGCGAACGTTGCCGCGCCGTTTGGGATCCTCGAGCACGTGGTGCCGCTCACGGTGAGTGCCTGTCCCGTCGTCAGCACGGTCAGCTGCCTCGTGGTGTTGTTGTACGTCTCGGGGATCGTTCCCGTGATCCTCGCGCTCCCGCAGCCGCCGATCGTGGCGGTGCACGAGAGCGACGAGAGGGTGAGCGGTGTGACGCCCGAGACCGTCACACCGGTGACCGAGAGGACCGCGGTGCCCGAGCAGGTGTCGGTGTACGAGATGCCCGCGACCCTGCAGCTGCTGAACGTCTGCTGGTAGTTCGTCGCGATCGCGAGCGGTCCCGCGCCGGTCGCGCTCCTGACTGTGGCCGTGAAGCCGGCGTTGACGCAGGTGAACACCGTGGGCCCGCCACCGCTGGGTTGGATGGTCAACTGCCATGGGGTGGTCCCTGTGCCGGTGATGGCGCTGGGGGACGGGGTGACCGTCACCGTCAAGGCCGACGCGGCGCCCGCGAAGACGAACGAGGCGAAAAGCGCTGCGGTGAGCAGGCCGATGCTCCTGGTGAACAGGTGCATGAGGTTCCTCCTAGATAGGTTGTGCGTGCAAGTCGCGAGCGCTCAGGACTTGAGAGCAGTCTATCCGCGAGGGCCAGAGCCAGGAGGCTCAGGTTGCCTAGGCAACGCCATGACCCGCGTTATCGCCGTCAGTGTGCTCGCCGAGCAGTGGCGCCACTCCTCCACAGATTGTTGAAGTACAACATGCTCCCGCTGAAGGACCCGATCGGCGGAGCCTGACCGCCGCGCACGCCCCCGCCGCAACGCGGCGACGGGGGCGCAGGTGCGGGGATGTGCCTCGCTAGACCACCGTGATGGTCGTGGCGGGGGAGACGACGTAGGTGAACGCTCCGCCGCCCGTGGCCGCGAACGTCGCCGGGCCGTTCGGGAACAGCGACCCGCAGGTCGAGCCCGACACGACGATCGCCTGGCCCGGGATCGGGACGGTGAGCGTGCTGCCTGGGTTGCTGAACGACACCGGCAGCGAGCCGGTGATCTGCGCCGAGCAGCCCGACGAGAGCCTCGCCACGCAGTTGAGCCCGCTGACGGTGCCCGGCGTGACGCCGCTCGTGTTCGTCAGCGCGGTCACGCTCAGCTGCGCGGTGGCCGCGCACTGGAACGTGTAGGACAAGCCGGCCGTCCTGCACGAGCTGAAGGCCTGCTGGTAGCTGGTCGAGATCGTCAGCGGCAGCGAGCCGGTGGCGCTGAACAGGTTGGCGCTGAACGAGCCGGTGGCGCAGTTGAACCTCGCCCCGCCCGTCGCGGTCAGCTCCCAGCCGGTGGTGCCGACACCCCTGGTGGACCCGCCGGGGGTGACCGTGGCGGTTGCCGCCGCAGCCGTGCCGACGCCGGCGAAGGCCAGCGCGACGACGACCGAGAGCAGCCCAACACTCCTGGTGAACAGGTGCATGATGTTCCCTCCTGAGTTGTTGATGTGCGTGCAAGTCGCGAGCGCTCAGGACTTATGAGCAGCTTACGCGGCGGTGCTAGAGCCAGGAGGCCCAGGTTGCCTAGGTGAGCGGCTTGATGAAGAGGACGCGGTGGAAACCGGAGCGGGTCTCGCGGCCGGTCTCGGTGTAGCCCAGCTTGGGGTACATCAGGATGTTGTCCGCCATGGCCGCGTTGGTGTGCAGACGGATCTCGGCGAAGCCGCGGCGGCGGGCCTCGTCCTCGGCGAAGGCCAGGAGGTCGCGGCCGAGGCCTTGTCCTTGCAGGTCCGGGCGGGCCGCGACGTTGTTGACGACCAGGTGGTCGCCGTTGTCCACCAACACGATCGAGGACGCCAGCGCGGGCGTGCCGTCCTCGGCGTCGCGGACGTACTGCTCGCCGGCGGTGATGCGCGCCGCGTGGTCGTCGTCCATCGGCGCCGGGCGCCGCCCGACCGCCGCGACATGGCGCGCGAACGCTGCCTCGACCAGCGCGGCGACCGCCGCGGCCTCGTCGCTACGCGCTCGGCGCAAAGCGGACGACGCCGTCGGACTCGACCTCGACCACCTCGCCGCGCTCCAGCAGGAGGTCGACGTGCCCCAGCACCTCGCTGAGCGTCAGGAACGCCTGCGTCACCGCGACGTTGCCCCACATGGCCTGCGCGATCTCGAAGCCGGACTTCGGCTCGCCGTCGCCGATGATCCCGGCGATCTTGTGCGCGCGGCGCTCGTAGCCCTCGAAGCGCTCGTCGATCAGCGCGCGGTGATCCTCGACCGGGTCGCCGTGGCCGGAGTAGACGATCCTGAGGTCCATCGCGCGCGTCGCGCGCAGCGAGTCCATGTACATCAACAGCGCCCGCGGGCGGTGCGCCCCGCCGTCGCTCGGCGCGTCCCCCGGCAGCGACCGTGAGATCAGCGGGTTCGAGGAGATGTGCTTGATCAGGTGATCGCCGCCCATCAGCTCGCCGCTGGCCTCGTCGTGGAAGACCGTGTCGCTCGGCGAGTGCCCCGGCCGGCGGTGCACGCGCCAGGAGCGCGCGGCGAACTCCAGGACGTCGCCCTCGCTCACCGTCCGCGTCACGTCGACCGCTGAGCCCCAGCCCCGGAACGACGCGGTCACGGCGCGTAGCGCGATCCCGATCTCCCGCGGGATCCCGTTGCGCAGCATCAGCTCCTCGGCGAAGACGTCGTCGGCCTCGATCTGCTTGCCGTACGACGCCAGCCACGGCGCCAGGACGTCAAGCGCGACGACCTCCGCACCCGACCGGTCCGCCAGGATCTTCGCCAACCCGATGTGGTCGATGTGCTGATGGGTCAGCACGATCCGCTCCAGGTCTTCGACCGCGCGACCGTGTGCACGCAACGCGGCTTCCAGAACGGTCAAGGACGTTCCGGAGTTCGGGCCCGCGTCGACCAGCGTCAGCGGGTCGTCCTCGATCAGGTAGCAGTTGACCCGCCCGACCGCGAACGGCGTCGGGACCGGCAGCGCGATGATGCCGGGCCCGCCCACCCCGGCGCTCACGCGCGGATCCGGCCGAGGACCTCGTCGCGCTTGGCGACCATGTCGGCCTCGGAGACCAGCGACTCCAGCGTCAGGCGCAGCAGCGGCTCGGTGTTCGACGGGCGCACGTTGAAGTGCCAGTCCTCGAAGTCGACCGACACGCCGTCGACGTGCGTCACCTCGGCGCCCGGCTGCGAGCCGTAGTGCTCCTCCAGCTCGGTCATCTTCGCGGCCGCGTCGCTGACCTCGGAGTTGATCTCGCCCGAGATGAAGTACTTGGCCTTGAACGGCTCCAGCAGCTCGGACATCCTCTTGCCCTCGACGCTCAGCTTCTCCAGCACCAGCAGCGCCGGCAGCGTCCCCGAGTCCGCGTTGTAGAAGTCGTGGAAGTAGTAGTGGCCCGACACCTCGCCGCCGAAGATCGCGCCCTCGTCGCGCATGCGCGTCTTGAAGAACGCGTGGCCCACGCGGTTGATGTGCGCCTTGCCGCCCGCGGCCTCGACGGTGTCCGCGACCGCCCGGGATGCGCGCGCGTCGTAGAGGATGTCGGCGCCGGCGTTGCCCGGCTTGGCCAGCAGGTGCTCGGCGAGGATCGCCGTCAGGAAGTCGCCGTCCACGAACCGGCCGGTGTCGTCGATGAAGAAGCAGCGGTCGGCGTCGCCGTCCCAGGCGATCCCGAGGTCGGCGCCCTCGGCGACGACCTTGTCCACGATGAACCTGCGGTTCTCCTCCAACAACGGGTTGGGCTCGTGGTCGGGGAAGTTGCCGTCGGGCGTGAAGTACGTCTCGACCAGCTCGAGGCCGAGCCCGCGCAGGACCGGGCCGGCCATCGGCCCCGCCATCCCGTTGCCGCCGTCGACGACGACCTTCAGGGGCTTGACGTTGGCCGGGTCGATCGTCCCGAGCGCGGCGGCCTGGAACTCCTCGTAGATGTCGACCTCCTCGGCGGACCCGGCCGCGGCGGCGTCGGGCTCCCCGAGCCCGGCGTCCACGAGCCTGCGGATGTCCTGGATCCCCTCGTCGCCCGACAAGGCGATCGCGCCCCTCTTGACGAGCTTGGCGCCCGTGTAGGCCTTCGGGTTGTGCGACGCGGTGCACATCAGCCCGCCGTCGAGCTCACGCGAGCCGACCAGGAAGTACAACATCTCGGTCCCGACCTGGCCCGCGTCGATCACGTGCGCGCCCTCGGCGACCATCCCGGCGCGGTAGCGCGCGGCCATCTCGGGTGCGGTCAGCCGCATGTCGCGACCCAGGCCCAGCCGCAGCTCGCCGACGGGCTTGCCCTCCAGCTCCGCGATCACCCGCGCGAACGCGCGACCGATCTGCTCAGCATCATCCGGCCCCAGCTGCTCGCCGTGGATGCCGCGGATGTCATAGGCCTTGAAGATCTCGGCGGGGACGCTCATCGCCGCCCATCCTAGTTGGGCAGGTCTCATAGAGGCCACAAGAAGGGCGGGCAGCCTGACAGGCATGCCGTTCACCAAGACCCTGGCCACCGCGACCGCGTCGGCGCTCCTTGCCGGCGGCGCCGTTGCCTACACGGGCGTTGCCGCGGCGACGCCGAGCAGGAAGCCGCCGCAGACGATGGGGCAGAAGCGCGCCAAGATCGACGCTCGGCGCGCCGAGCTGGCCCAGCGCCTCGGAGTGTCCGACAACCAGCTCCAGGCGGCGCAGGGCGCGCTGCTGAAGGACCGCCTGGATCAACGCGTCAGCAAGGGCACGCTGACCGCCGACGAGCGCACCGCGATCATGGCCTGCCGTGTCGCCCCGCTGACCTGCGACCGGACCAACCTGCCCGCGCGCCGGGGCGCCGCGGCCAAGAAGGTCAAGCGCCCCAAGGCCAATGCGACCAAGCGCATGAACAAGCGCGCGACCGCGCTGGCGGGCGAGCTGCACCTCGACCGCGCCAAGGTGCTCAGCGCTCTGGAGGCCCAGCGCAAGGCCCATCACAAGTAGGTTGGAGGCCATGAGCCCGTCGTCGCCGCGCGTCCTCGTCGTCGACGACGACGCCGCGATCCGCGAGGCCCTCGACCGCGCGCTGCGCGGCGAGGGCTTCGCCGTGCGCACGGCCGACGGCGGCCGCTCCGGTCTGCGCGAGGCGGCGGCGTTCGCGCCCGACGCGATCGTCCTCGACGTCGCGATGCCCGACCTCAACGGCCGCGCGGTCTGCGCGCGCCTGCGCGCCGGCGGCGACCGCGTGCCGATCCTGATCCTCAGCGCGCGCGACGAGGTCGACGACCGCGTCGCGGGCCTGCAGGCCGGCGCCGACGACTACCTCGTCAAGCCGTTCGCGTTCGCCGAGCTGGTCGCGCGGCTGCGCGCGCTGCTGCGCCGGGCGGCCGAGGAGCACGCGGCCGCGGCCACGCCCGCCACCGAGTGCCCGGACGACCTCGTCGCCGGCGACCTCACGGTCGTCCTCGCGGACCGCACGGCGCGGCGCGGCGCGCGGGCGATCGACCTGACCCGCCGCGAGTTCGACCTCCTGGAGGCGCTGGCCCGCCACACCGGGATCGTCCTGTCGCGCGAGCAGCTGCTCCAGCAGGTCTGGGGCTACGACTTCGCCGTCGAGGGCAACGTGGTGGACGTGTTCGTCGGCTACCTGCGCCGCAAGCTCGAGGCCGAGGGCGAGCCGCGGCTGATCCAGACCGTCCGCGGCGTCGGCTTCGTCCTGCGGGCCGAGCCGTGAGACCGTCGAGCCTGAGCGCCCGCGTCGCGCTGGCGGCCGTCGCGGCGGTCGCGATCTGCCTCGCGGTCGCGGGCGTGGCCGTCGTCGTGATCGCCGCGAGGACCGACCGCACGACGCTCGACGGCGACCTCAAGCGCGTCGTCGACCGCCGCGCCAAGCCCGCGCTGCTCGCCGTCCGCGGGACGCAGGGGGCGGCCGTCGGCCCGGACGAGGACCGATTCGTCCGCGTCGTCGCCGGCAACGGCGTCACGGTCCAGCACGGCGGCGCCGCGGTCCCGGACGACTTCCCGGACGCCGCGGGCGCGCAGGAGCACCCCGAGACCGTCCACGCCGGCGGCCAGGACTGGCGCGTGGTGTCACGCACGATCGCGGGCGGCCGCACGCTCCAGGCCGCCGCGCGGCTGCAACCGCTGCGCGACCGCGCGGCGCGCCTGGGCCGGATCGTGTTCCTGGTGGCCTTGATCGCGCTCGCCGGTTCGGCGCTCCTGGCCCGCACGCTCACCCGCGCAGCGCTGCGCCCCCTCGACCGCCTGCGCACCGCCGCGCGCACGGTCGGCACCGGGACCGGCGACGCCACGGCGCGCGTGCCCGCCGACGCGGGCGTCGCCGAGGTCGACGAGCTCGGCGCCGACCTCAACGCGATGCTCGCCCGCCTGGAGCGCGCGCACGCCGACCGCGCCGCCGCGCTGGAGGCCGCGCGCGCCTTCGCCGCCGACGCCGGGCACGAGCTGCGCACGCCGCTGACGAGCCTGTCGGTCAACCTCGCCGCGGCCCGCGCCGGGGACCGCGAGGCGCTCGACGCCGCCGACGCCGAGCTGATGCGGATCGGGACGCTCGTCGAACAGCTCCAGGCGCTCGCCCGCGGCAGCAGCGGCCCGCCGCAGCAGGTCGAAGGACTCGACCTGGTCGACTTCGCCGACGCCGCTGTCACCGCCGCCCGCCGCCGCCATCCGGAGACGACGATCGACCTCGACGCGCCCGGCCACACCGCGCCCTACGTCGGCGATCCCGACGGCCTCCGCGCGTTGTTGGACAACCTGGTCGAGAACGCCGCCCGCCACGGCGGCCCGCACGTCGTCGTCACCGTCGGAGACCACCGGCTCGACGTCGAGGACGACGGCCCCGGCATCCCCGCGCACGAACGCGACCTCGCCCTGACCCGCTTCGGCCGCGCCAGCTCGGCCCGCGGCCCCGGCTCCGGCCTCGGCCTCGCGATCGCCGCCGCCCAGGCCCACCGCCACGGCGGCACGCTGAAGCTCAGCGACTCCGACCGCTTCGGCGGCCTCCGCGCAACGGCGACCCTCGGCCGCGCCTGAACAAGCGCGAGGGGGGGCGAATATCGGCCCGCCGGGCCCTACGTGCGCGCCCGTGTACTCGTAGCCGCGCCTAGGCGACGCGGTCGCGCGAACGCGCCCGCGGGCGCCAGGACGAGCGCGACGTGTGCAGATCCGGCACGAGCAGGCGGGCGCGGTCGCTCGGCTCGCGGGCCCAGCGCTCGAACTGCGCGGCGGGCATCGGGCGGGCCAGGCCGAAGCCCTGGGCGACGTCGCAGCCGAGGTCGGCCAGGCGCTGCCAGACCTGGGGCGTCTCGACGCCCTCGGCGACGACCCGCAACCCCAAGGCGCGTCCCAGCCCCACGACCGAGCCGACGATCGCCGCGTCCTGCGGGTCGTCGACCATCCCCAGCACGAACGAGCGATCCAGCTTCAGCTCGTCGGCCGGCACGTTCTTGAGCTGCTCCAGGGACGACTGCCCGGTCCCGAAGTCGTCGACCGAGATCTCCACGCCGGACTTCTTGATCCGGTCCAGGATCGCGATCGCCCGGGACGTGTCGGCCATGACCGCGTCCTCGGTGACCTCGACGCACAGGTTCTCCGGCGTCAGCGCGTGCGACGCCAGCGTCGAGGCGATCCGGTCCGGCAGCGTGGCGTCGACCAGCACGATCGCGCTGACGTTCACCCCGATGCGGATGTCGAGCCCGGCCCGCCGCCACTGCGCCGCCTGCGCGATCGCGCGCTCCAGGACCCACAGCGTCAGCTGCGGCATCAGGCCGGTGCGCTCGGCGATCGGCAGCAGCACGCCCGGCGGGATCTCGCCGCGCGACGGATGGCGCCAGCGGATCAGCGCCTCGGCGCCCGAGATCCGGCCGGTCGCGATGTCGACCTGCGGCTGGAAGGCCAGCCACAGCTCGTCGCGGTCGAAGGCGTTGCGCAGGTCGCCGGCCAGCGCCAGGCGATCCAGCGAGTGCTCGTCGTGCTCGGCCGTGTAGCCCGCGACGACGGTGCCCAGGCGCTTGGCGTCGTACATCGCGACGTCGGCGCGCCGCGCCAGCTCGCGCGAGTCGTGCGCGTCCTGCGGGAAGTGCGCGATGCCGACGCTCGCGTTCACCGCGACGCCCACGCCCTCGATGTCGATCGGCGTGTGCAGCGCCTCGCCGACGGCGGCGGCGACCACCGACGCGTCGGATCCGTCCGGCACGATCGCGGCGAACTCGTCGCCGCCGAGCCGCGCCAGCGTGCCCGGGCAGACGGCCTCCAGCCGCCGCGAGACCGCGATCAGCAGGTCGTCGCCGGCGTGGTGGCCGAGAGTGTCGTTGAGCTCCTTGAAGCCGTCGAGGTCCAGCTGCAGCAGCGCGAAGTGGCGCGAGGACGACTCGCCCGCGGCGGTCAGCACCTCCAGCTCCCGGAACAGCGCGCGGCGGTTGGGCAGGCCGGTGAGGTCGTCGGTCAGCGCCTCGCGGCGGTGCAGCGCCAGCGAGCGCACCTCGCGCAGCGTCCAGACCAGCCGCGCCAGCGCGCAGGCGAACGTCGCGGCGGCCAGGACGACCGCGGCGTCCGGCAGCACGACCCAGTGGCCCGCGACCAGGATCCCGCACGCCAGCGACGCGATGCACGCAGGCGACGTCAGCTCCCACCAGCCGCCGACCGGCAGCACGCGGCCCGGCGCGGGGCGCGCCCACGACGCGCTCGCCAGGCCCAGCAGCCCCAGCGCCCAGGCGCACGACATCGCGCCCGTCGCGTGCGTGTGCCCGCCGCTCAGCGCGACGGTCCGCAGCGTGTCGGAGGCCAGCGTGAACAGCAGGCCGCCGGCCAGGACCAGGCCCTGGGGCGAGGGCCGGCCGATCATCAGCAGCGTGCCGAAGAGGATCCCGAGCAGCGCGAGGTCGGCCGCCGGGTAGGCGACGGTGACGATCAGCGTCGTCTGCGAGAGCCCGACCAGGTCCTTCAGGAACAGCGCCGCGACGTAGGTCGCCGAGGCAAGGCCGATCAGCAGCCCGTCGAGCCAGAACGACCTGTGCGCGCCGCCGAGGTAGTGGCGCGAGATCACGATCAGCGCCGCGTACCACGGCGGGTAGGCGGCGAGCCAGAGGATGTCCGCCACGCCGGTGTGGTCGACGTGGTTGCCGGTCGCGGCGCTCACGACACCGCCCGCGAACGACAGCGCGAGCCCGGCGAACAGCAGGACCCAGAGCCTGCGGTCCCCCCTCGAGGCGCCGAGGCGGATCGCGGCCAGGCCGCCGGCGATCGCGCCGGTGGCCAACGGCAGCGCGATCGTCCCGACCGCCGGCGACGCCAGCCGGACGCCCGCCAGGATCGCGAGATCGGCGAGGCCGAGCGCGATCGCGGCACCGGTCAGCAGGTTGAACACGCGGGCGCTCCGGCCCGAGAGGCGTGACGACGGCGGTGTGGCGCGCGAGCTGGCCAAAGTGGTTCTCATCCCCTGGACGAGGGCGTACGACCCCCAGTCCTGACCATGTAGTCGGCCGGTGAGCGTCGCTCTGCAACTGCCAACGTGCCAGGACGGACGCACTGCCTAGAATGCAGGGCGTATGTCCGGACATTCCAAGTGGGCCTCGATCAAGCACAAGAAGGCGATCGTCGACTCCAAGCGCGGCAAGCTCTTCACCAAGCTCGCGCGCGCGGTGACGGTCGCGGCCAAGGAGGGCGGGGGCGACATCGACGGCAACCCGTCGCTGGCGCTCGCGGTCCAGAAGGCCAAGGACGCCTCGATGCCCAAGGACAACATCGAGCGGGCGATCGCCAAGGGCACGGGCGCCGGCGCCGACGCCGCGGCGCTCGAGAACGTCATGTACGAGGGCTACGGCCCGGGCGGCGTGGCGCTGCTGATCGAGGCCGTCACCGACAACCGCAACCGGACCGGCGCGGACGTCCGCCACGCGCTGTCCAAGGGTGGCGGGTCGCTGGGCGAGCCGGGGAGCGTGGCCTACAACTTCGACAAGAAGGGCGTCATCGCGGTCGACGGCGAGAAGTACACCGAGGACGACCTGATGGTCGCGATCGACGCCGGCGCCGAGGACATCTCGCTCGACGACGACGTCTACGAGATCGTCACCGAGCCGTCGGACCTGACCGCGGTGCGTGCGGCGCTGGACGAGGCCGGCATCGAGGTCCAGAACGCCGAGGTCATCCAGCGGCCGAAGGTGCTCGTCCCGGTCGACGAGGACACCGCGGCGAGGCTGCTGCGGCTGATCGACAACCTCGAGGACTACGACGACGTCGACGCGGTCCACGCGAACTTCGACGTCGACGCCGAGGTGCTGGAGCGCCTCATGGCGGCCTCGTAGCGCCTCCGCGGCGCCGGTGGTTCCATGATCCCGGCGGTTCTGCGCGAGGAGCGCCAGTTCCGGCTGCTGTTCCTCGGGCAGGCGCTGTCGATCGTCGGCGACCGCATCACGCAGATCGTCCTGCCGTTCGCGGTGCTGTCGATCGGCGGCAGCGTCGCCGACGTCGGGATCGTCGCCGCGTCCGGGACCGTGCCGTTCATCCTGCTCGGGCTGATCGGCGGGGTGCTCGCCGACCGCGTCGAACGCAAGCGGATCCTGATCGCTTCCGATCTCGTACGGCTCCTGGTCCAGCTGACGGCGGGGCTGCTGCTCGTCTCCGGCCACGCGCAGGTCTGGCACCTGGCGGCGCTGACCGCCGTGTTCGGCGCGGCCGACTCGTTCTTCTCGCCCGCCTTCAGCGGGCTGCTGCCGCTGACGATCACCCAGCCGCACTACATCCAGCCGGCCAACGCGCTGCGCGGGATGACGTTCTCGACCGGCTCGCTCGTCGGGCCGGCGCTCGGCGCCGCGCTGGTCGCGACAGTCGGCGAGGGCGGCGCGCTGCTGGCCGACGCCGGGACGTTCGGGGTGTCCGTCGCGTGCCTGCTGTTCCTGAGGCCGCGGACCGTCGAGCGCGGCGACCCGGAGCCGTTCGGCGCCGACCTGCGCGGCGGCTGGACCGAGGTGCGGGCGCGCAGGTGGGTCTGGACGTTCCTGCTGGCGGTGCTCGTCTACCACATGATCGTGCTGCCCTCGATCTTCGTGCTCGGCCCGGTCCTGATGCGCGACGAGTACAGCGGCGCGACGTCGTGGGCGATCGTCACGGCGGCGTTCGGCGCGGGTTCGATCGTCGCCGACGTCCTGCTGCTCAGGTGGCACCCGAAGTACGCGCTGCGCGCCGGCGCCGCGGCGCTGGCGCTCGCCTCCTGCCAGGCGGTGATCATCGGCTCCGGCCTGTCGATCGTCCTGATCGCGTGCGTCGAGTTCTTCGCCGCGATCGGCGTCAGCACGTTCTTCACGCTCTGGGAGACGTCGCTGCAGGAGCACATCCCGGAGGGCAAGCTCTCGCGCGTGTCGTCCTACGACTACGCGGCCAGCGCGGGGATGATGCCGATCGGGATGCTGCTGGCGCCGCCGGTCGCCGACGCGATCGGGATCCACCTGACGCTGACGCTGATGAGCGTCTGCGGGATCGCCGCGGCGGCGCTCTGCCTCAGCGTGCGAGCGGTCAGAGACCTTCCGCGTGGAGCGGTCGTGCCCGGTACAGCGGCACCGGCTCCGGCAGCCCCTTGATCCGGCGCGCGCCGGCCGAGGACCAGGCGTAGTCGCCGCGCGCCGCGTCGCGCACGTCGCGCGTCGCGAGCACGGAGCCGGCGCGGGCGATCGTCGTCACGCGGCTGGCGAGGTTCACGGCGCGGCCGAACACGTCGCCGCCGCGGGCGACCGTCGGCCCGTAGGCGAGGCCGACCCGGACCTGCGGGAACGCGCTGCGCTGGGACTCGGCGTCGCTGGCGTCCAGCAGCGCCAGCGCGGTCTGCACGAGCGCGTCGGGTTCCGGAGCGGTCAGCAGGACGGCGTCGCCGATCGTCTTGACCAGCCGGACCGGCGGCTCGACGACCTCGCGCGTGATCGAGAACAGCCGCTCGGCGACGCTGCCGAGGTCCTCCGGCGCGATCTCCTCGCCGAGGCGGGTGAAGCCGACGAGGTCGGCGAACGCGACCGCCTGGTCGCGCGCGCCCGGCAGCTGGCCGGTGAGGCGCTCGGCGGCGCCGACCATCTCCGACTGCACCATGTTGCGCAGGTGCTGGGAGAGCATCTGCAGGATCATCGGGCCGGCGAGCGGCAGGATCGCGTGGACCTGCGCGGCGTAGCGCTGGGCCAGCTCCAGCTCGGTCGTCCCGGGCTCCAGGACGGTCTCCAGCGTCACCGCGCGCATCGCCTCGGCGGCGGTCGAGAGCGAGCGGCCGAGCACGCGGGTCGTGGCGACCATCTGCTCCTGCGTGAGGCCGAGGTCGCTGAACTGCCGCGCGGTCTCGGCGGACGCGAGGTCGACGTCGGTGAACTCGACCGCGTCGGCCTCCGGCAGCGGCAGCCCGTGGGCGCGGCGTAGCGCCTTCAGCAGCTCCGGGTCGACGTTGGCCATCTGCGCGACCTCGGTCGTCGTGTACTTCGGGACGCCGCCGACCTCGCGCTCGGCGGCGAGGAACACGAGCAGCCCGCGGCGGTGCGCGCGGCGCAGCTGGTCGTCGCCGAAGCCCTCGGCGACCAACCACTCCAACAACGCCCGGCGCTCCTCGAGCGCCGCGCCCTGCAACCCGTCGAAGAACCCCTCGGCCGCGAAGTCCACGCCGGGCAGCCTAGTGTTCCGTGGCGTGACTTCCGAACGCCAGCCGCCACGCCGTCGTCTGAGCGCCGCCGAACGGCGCGAGCGCATCCTCGCCGCCGCCCAGGAGGTGTTCGCGCAGCGGGGCTACCACGGGTCCTCGCTGGACGACATCGCCAAGGCGTCCGGGACCTCGAAGGCGCTCATCTACGAGCACTTCGAGTCCAAGCAGCAACTGCACGAGATGCTGATCCAGGAGCACGCCGAGGAGCTGGCGCGGCGCTTCACCGTCAACGCGGCGGCGGGGTTGGTGGGGGAGGCGCGGCTGCGCGCGGGCGTGGACGTCTTCTTCGGCTGGGTCGAGGAGCGCCGCGAGGCGTGGCAAGCGCTGTTCCGCGACTCGGCCGACCCGGAGCTGGCGCCGCTGATCGACCGGCTCCAGGCGCAGGCGACGGGCGCGATCGTCGCGCTGGTCCCGGCGGGCGAGGGCGATGACCGCCAGGCGATCGAGATGTACGCGCAGCTGACGTCGGGCGCCTGCCAGGCGCTGGCGAACTGGTGGGCCGACCACACCGACGTCCCGCGATCCGTGCTCGTGGACCGCGTGATGGACGTGGTGTGGGGCGGGATGGCCCGGCTGGCGTAGGCGCGCCTAGCGCGCCGCTGCTGCGGCGGCGGCGCTGCGGCGCGCCGCGTAGTCCACGGGGCGGCGGTCCTCGAGGTAGCCGAGCAGCGCGCCGACGACCTGCGGGTCGAACTGCGTGCCGGACTTGGCCGCCAGCTCGGCGACCGCGTCCTCGTGGGACATCGCGTCGCGGTAGGGGCGCGTCGAGGTCATCGCGTCGTAGGCGTCGCAGGCCAGGACGATCCGGGAGCCGAGCGGGATGTCGTGGCCGCTGAGGCCGTCCGGGTAGCCGCTGCCGTCCCAGCTCTCGTGGCCGTGACGGACCATGCGGGCGACCGGGCCGAGGCCGGGGACCGCGCGCAGGATCTTCTCGCCGACGGCCGAGTGGCCGCGCATGACCGACCACTCCTCGTCGTTGAGCGGTCCGGGCTTGGAGAGGATCGAGTCCGGGACCGCGACCTTGCCGATGTCGTGCAGGAGCGCGGCGGCGGCGATCCGCTCGACCTCCTCGGCGTCGAGGTTGAGGCGGCGGGCGACCGCGCCGGCAAGGGCGACGACCTGCTCCGCGTGCTGGCCGGTCCCGCGGTCGCGCTCGGACAGCGCCAGCGCCAGGGCGCCGATCGCGCCGCGGCTCGGCTCGACGGTGGGCTGGCGGCCGGGCGCGCCGACGCGGTTGCCGCCGGCGATCCGGGCGCGCTCCAGGATCGCCGAGGCGTCGGCCATCAGGCCGTCGAGCTGGCCGGTGCCGGAGTCGACCGCGATGCCGGCGCTGACCGTCACGGGGCCGACCTGCTCCAGGACCGCGACGAGCCGCTCGGCGACGCCGCGCGCGCCGGCGAGGTTGGCGCCGGGCATGACGACCGCCAGCTCGTCGGCGCCGGTGCGGCCGACGACGTCGCCGCCGCGCACGAGCTCGCGCAGGCGCTGGGCGACCGCGGCGAGCGCCTCGTCGCCGGCGGCGGCGCCGCGGCGGCCGTTGAGCGCGCGGAAGCCGTCGATGTCGACCAGGACGAGCGCGGCGGCCTCGCCACGGCGCTGAGTCCCGCGCAGGGCGGCGGCGGCCGCCTCCCGGAAGGCGTCGAGCGTCAGGACGCCGGCACGGCGGTCCTTGCGCAGGTAGTCGTTGCGCTCGGCCTCCAGCACGGCGATGCGTGCGTGGGTCGTGCGCAGCTCGTCACGGAGGCGGCGGCTTTCGCTGAACATCTTGCGTCCGGGATCGGCTTGGCGGGGCGGGTGGTTGTGCGGTGCGTCACGTACGTGGACGCGTGTTGTGCCGATCCGAACGCGCGTTCGCAGGACATCCGACCCGACATGCAGAATGCCTGACTCAGTGAGTCCCGTCCTCGGCATCGATCCTGGTTTGGCCAACACCGGCTACGGCGTGGTGGAGCGTCGCGGCATGCGCTTCGCGGCGCTGGACGGCGGCGTCGTCACGACGCGCGCGGGTGTGGCGCTGGAGGCGCGGCTGGCGACGATCTTCGCCGAGGTCGAGGCGCTGCTGGACCAGTGGCGGCCCGAGGCGGTCGCCTTGGAGGACCTCTTCTTCGGCCAGAACGCCAGGAGCGCGTTCGCGGTCGGCCAGGCGCGCGGGGTCGTGATGCTCGCCGCCGGGCGCCGCGGGATCCCGTGCGCGTCCTACACGCCGCAGCAGGTCAAGCAGGCCGTGTGCGGGACCGGCCGCGCGCAGAAGGAGCAGGTCGCGCGCATGGTGGTCTCGCTGCTCCGTCTTCCGGAAGGGCAGTCGCTGCCCGACCACGCGACCGACGCGCTGGCCGTCGGCGTCTGCCACGCCAACCACGCGCCGCTGGCGGCCGTGCTGCAGGAGGCCGCTTCGCGATGATCGCGCTCGTTGCCGGTGAGGTCTACGTCCGCCGTCCGGATCACGTCGTGATCGAGACCGCGTCCGGGGTCGGGTACCGGCTCGCCGTGTCCGCCGAGACGCTGCGCCAGGTCCCGGCGGCGGGGGAGTCGGTCTCGCTGCTGACGCACCTCGTCGTGCGCGAGGACGCGCTGTCGCTGTACGGCTTCGCGACCGAGGAGGAGCGGGACCTGTTCCTGCTGCTGATCGGCGTGCAGAGCGTCGGGCCGAAGATGGCGCAGGCGGTGCTCAGCGGCGGCTCGCCGCGCGAGCTGATCGCCAGCGTCGCGGCGGGCGACGTCAAGCGCCTGACGGCCGTCCCCGGGATCGGCAAGCGCACGGCGGAGCGGATCATCGTCGAGCTGCGCGAGAAGGTCGGGACGGCGTCGGACGTCGTGGTCGACGCGTCCGGCGAGATCACCGCCACGCGCGCCGACGACCCGCGGACGCTGGCGCGCGACGGGCTCGTCGAGCTCGGCTTCTCGCTCGAGGAGGCCGAGGCGCTGCTGCGCGACACGTCCGGCGACACGCCTGAGGACCTGCTGCAGCAGGCGCTGCGGGCGGCGCGCGCATGAGCGGCCTGCGGATCCAGACGCCCGACGAGGTGTTCGAGGACGACCTCGATCGCTCGCTGCGGCCCAGGACGCTCGCCGACTTCGTCGG
Organism: Conexibacter woesei Iso977N; assembly: GCF_000424625.1. Lineage (GTDB taxonomy): Bacteria > Actinomycetota > Thermoleophilia > Solirubrobacterales > Solirubrobacteraceae > Baekduia > Baekduia woesei_A. Next base: position 1,743,344 of record NZ_AUKG01000002.1, on the reverse strand, counting down.
GCAGGACCCGCTGAAGGACCAGCTGGCGGTGTCGCTGGAGGCCGCGCGGCTGCGCGGCGAGGCGCTCGACCACGTGCTGCTCGCCGGCCCTCCGGGTCTCGGCAAGACGTCGCTGGCGCAGATCCTGGCGGCCGAGCTGGAGGTCCCGTTCGTCCAGACCGCTGGCCCGGCGCTGGAGCGCAAGGCCGACATCGCCGCGTTCCTCGGCGCCCTGGAGCCGCGCTCGATCTTCTTCGTGGACGAGATCCACCGGTTGAGCCGCGCGCTGGAGGAGACCTTCTATCCCGCGATGGAGGACCGCAAGCTCCCGATCACCGTCGGTCAGGGTGCCGGTGCTCGCGTCATGGACGTGCCGCTGCCGCCGTTCACGCTCGTCGGCGCGACGACCCGCGCAGGGTTGCTCACCACACCGCTCCGTGATCGGTTCGGCATCCAGCACCGCCTGGAGCCCTACGCCGGTCCCGAGCTGGCGGCGATCATCCACCGCAGCGCGCACATCCTCGGCTGCGCGATCGACGAGGGCGGCGCGGCCGCGATCGCCCGCCGCTCCCGCGGCACGCCGCGCGTCGCCAACCGGCTGCTCAAGCGCGTCCGCGACTTCGCCGAGGTCCGCGGCGCCGGCGTCGTGGACGCCGCGTCCGCCAACGCGGCGCTGAGGCTTCTGGAGATCGACGACCTCGGCCTCGATCGCCTCGACCGCGAGATCCTCGACGCCATCTGCACCAAGTTCTCCGGCGGCCCCGTCGGCCTCTCCACGCTCGCGATCACCGTGTCCGAGGAGCAGGACACGATCGAAGACGTCTACGAGCCCTACCTCCTGCAATGCGGCTTCCTCAAGCGCACACCCCGCGGCCGCGTCGCCACCACCCGCGCCTTCGCCCACCTCGGCCTCGAACTCCCCACCGACGCCGAACCCGGCCTCTTCTGACACCGGTGCGGATCCCTTAATCGGGTCTTCGTCACAGGGTGCGAGGGTTGTGGGTCTCAGGAGACGGATGAAGCTCGATGCCACAGCGCTGGGAGAGCTGTTCGAGGCCGAGGGGCCTCGGTTGCTGGCGTTCGCCACCAGGCGCACGTTCGATGCCGAGCTGGCGCTCGACGTCGTCGGCGAGGCGTTCGCGGTCGCGTTCGAGCGGCGCTCCAGGTTCCGCGGCGGCACCCGTGACGAGGCCGTCGCCTGGCTGTTCGCGATCGTCCGCACGCAGCTGAACCACACCTACCGCCGCCGTGGCGCCGAGCGCCGAGCGTTGGACCGGCTCGGCGTCGACCGGCCGGTGATGGGGGAGGACGAGCGGCGGCGCGTCGAGGACCTCGCGGGGCTCGAAGCGCTGCGCCCGGTCCTCGCCCAAGAGCTACAACAACTTCCGCAGGACCAGCAGGAGGCCGTCCGCCTCCGTGTGGTCGACGAGCTCGAGTACGACGAGCTGGCCACGCGCCTGGGCATCAGCGCGCAGACCGCCCGGGCCCGCGTGTCCCGTGGGCTGCGCGCGCTGGGAGAAGCGATCAAGGTGATGGAGGAGGTGCCCGATGCCCGCTGAGGACTTCCCGGCGCTGGCCAAGCTGACCGAGGACGTCGCCGCCGCGATGCACGCCGCCGAGCGCCGCGAGCACCGCCGCCACGCGTCACGCACACGCCGCCGCTTCGGCCTGATGACCGTGATCGCGGCGCTGCTGGTCCCGACCGGGATCGCGCTGCACGCGGCCTCGGCCGACGGCGCGACGCTGACCCTCGACCACCACCACGCCGCCGCCTACGCGACCGCCGCGGGCGCCGGTGCGGCCACAGCGGTCGTCGCCGTGGCGGCGACCAAGTCCATGCCTACAACTTCAGCCGGCCAGCGCCACCGCGCCGTGCTGCGCCCGGTCGCGCCGCGATGAGCGCGCGCCGCCCTCAGCCGCAGGGGCGTTGCCCGAGCGGCAGCGTCTTGGCGCCGCCGGCGCGGGTGATGTCGAGGCCGTCCGGTGAGCCGTTGAGCCGGACCGGGTTGCCGTTGACGGTGATCACCGTCGAGGCCAGCCCGATGTTCATGCGGATGCGCCTGCCGCGGAAGACCTTCTTGCCCGACAGCGTCCCGCTGAACAGGTCGTTGCCCTTGCCGTCGTCCACGCACAGGAACGTCGGCCGGCCGGTCGCGTCGACGCGCACCGTCACCTGCCTGGACGCCGCGGCCCTGCGCTGCCTGGCCGCAGCCGCAGCCGCCGCCTCCTGCTCGCGCCTGCGCCTGGCCCGCGCGGCGCGCTGCCGCCTCGCCCTCGCCGCCGCAGCGGCCTCCGCGTCGGCGTCCGACGGCGTGGTCGACGTGGCGGTGGTGTCGGTCGCCGTCGTATCCGTCTCGGCAGGCGTCGTGTCCGTCACCGCCGGCGTCGTCGCCGGCGCCGACGTGCTCGGCGGGACGACCGACGACGGCGTCGTGCCCTCCGGCAGCGAGTCCGCCGTCTGCGGCTTGCCGCCCCTGTCCAGCAGCGACGCGCCCGCCGCCGCGGCGATCAGCACCGCCGCGACGCCCACGAGCCCCAGCAGCCCGCGCCCGCGCGACCTCCCGGCCGACGTGCCCGGCGGCAGCAGCAGCAGCCGCTGGCCCGGGTCGGCCGTCAGCACGTCCGGGCGGACGCCCATCCCGGCCACGCGCAGCGCAGCGCTGACACGGCGCCGCGCGGCGTCGGTCGGCGCGCTCTCGCCGAACGCGGCGAGCAGCTGCTCGAGCGTCGGGGCGCGATCGGCGCCGCGCCCGCGGGCCGCCGCCTGCGCGATCTCCGTCGCGATCGCGGCGTCGCCCAGCGGCACCTCGGGGTCATGTGGTGGGCGCGCGCCTTCCATCGGCCCGGCGGTTTACCAGACCGGGCGGTCCAACACTGCAACGAGCACGCCGAACGTCCACCCGTCGCGGACTCGAACCGCGCCTTCACGTGCCCGAAAGGCCGTCCGGATACCCTTGCTGACCGAAACGATGGCTCATCTCTTCATCTGCCCCAACTGCGGCAACCGCACGACCGAGACCGAACGCAACGCCGGCTTCCGCCGCGAGGCCCGTGGCTGCGCCAAGTGCGGCTTCGGGTTCCTGTTCGAGTTGCTCGACGACTACTACCCCGCGCCGGACGCCGCGTTCTTCGCGTGCGACCAGCAGGGCAACGTGATCGCATGCGGTCGCGGGTCCTTCGAGCTGACCGGCCTGGACGACGAGAAGGTCATCGGCCGTCCGGTCAACGACGTCCTCGGCCTCGACTTCGCCAACGGGGACGACCCCGTCGGCACCGTCCTGGAGTGGGGTGTGCGCAAGCTCAAGCAACCCGTCCAGGTCAACGCCGAGGGCGACCTACCCGCCCAGGCGACCGCTGACCTCTTCCCGGCGTACGATGACGACGGGGGCATGCTGCTCGTCCTCACGCCGGACAAGTAGACGCCGGGCTGCTGACAGTCCGGCTAGGTCCCTACACGCCATGTCCCTCTCCGAGCAGTACGCTGCCGTCCGCTTCGCATGACTGATCGCCGCCGCAATCTCATCATCCTCGCCATCGTGGCCGCCCTCCTGGTGGCCGCGCTCGCGGTCATCATCCCCGGGTCGCCGCTGTCCAAGCCGACGCGCCAGGGCCTCGACCTCAAGGGCGGGGTGTCGCTCGTCTACGAGGCCCAGCCGACCAAGTACTCCAAGGTCACCACGGACTCGATCCAGCGGACCATGGACATCATGCGGGACCGGATCGACAACCTCGGCGTCGCCGAGCCGGAGATCCAGCGGTCGGGCAACAACCAGATCGAGGTCTCGCTCCCGGACGTCAAGAACGCCGACGACGCGCAGTCGCAGGTGGGCACGACCGCCCAGCTGGCGTTCTACGACTGGGAGAAGAACGTCGTCGGCCCGGACGGCAAGACCGCCCCGGCCGACGCGAACGTCACCGGCGGCTCGGTCGCGGGCACGCCCGGCTCCGGCGCCTCGCAGTCCCAGTACGACGCGGTCAAGCAGGCGTCCAGGCTCAAGCCGCAGGACAACCCGCTGAACACGACGTCCGGCACCTGGTACGGCGTCGACGACAAGGCCAGGACGGTCCTCTGCGGCCCGCAGAACACCGAGAAGGCCGCCCGGGACGCGTGCACCAACGCGAGCAAGAGGCCGACCTCCTACGTCGAGGTCCCCGAGGGCTACGTCGTCGTCCAGTCCCAGTCGGACGCCACCGACCCCAGGCAGGTCGCGGCGGCCAGCGACTCCTACTTCATCCTCCAGGACCTCCCGTCCCTGCGCGGCACGGACATCAAGAACCCGGAGCAGAACACCAACTCGACCACCGGCGCGCCGACGGTCACGTTCGACTTCACGAGCTCGGGCCGCAAGAAGTGGCAGAAGACGACGCGCGAGATCGCCCAGCGCGGCACCGCGAACCTGCTGCCGGGCGTCGACCCCCAGCAGGTCGCCAACCACTTCGCGATCGTCCTCGACAACAAGCTCATCTCGGTCCCGTTCATCGATCCGCGCGAGAACCCGGACGGCATCGACGGCTCCAACGGCTCCGAGATCTCCGGCGGCTTCACGATCAAGACCGCCCAGAGCCTCGCGAACCTGCTCAAGACCGGCGCGCTGCCGATCCACCTCGAGCTGATCTCGCAGTCGCAGGTGTCCGCGACCCTCGGCCAGCAGGCGCTGCACCAGGGCCTGGTCGCCGGCATCGTCGGCTTCGTCGTCGTCGCGCTGTTCCTGCTGCTCTTCTACCGCGTGCTCGGCATCATCGCGGTCGGCGCGCTGATCATCTACGCGATCTACCTGTTCGCGCTGATCAAGCTGATCCCGATCACGATGACGCTGCCGGGCATCGCGGGCCTGATCCTCACGATCGGCGTCGCGGCAGACGCGAACATCGTCATCTTCGAACGCGTCAAAGAGGAGATCCGCGGCGGTCGATCCGTCGCGGCGGGCATCGCCCAGGGCTACAAGAAGGGCATCGCGGCGATCATCGACGCGAACGTCGTCACCTTCATGGTGGCCTTCATCCTCTTCATCCTGGCCACGGCCGGGGTCAAGGGCTTCGCGTTCACCCTCGGCATCGGCACCCTGACCTCGCTGTTCACCGCGGTCCTCGCGACCCAGGCGGTCCTCGGCCAGATGCAGCGCTCGCGCTTCATCACGCACCCGTCGGCGCTCGGCGCCGGCGAGCAGAGGCGCAGGTGGACCCAGGACTTCATGGGCGCGTCGAAGTGGTTCTTCTCCTTCTCCGGCGTGATCCTGCTGATCGGCGCGCTGGCGATCGGCGGCAAGGGCCTGAACTTCGGCATCGACTTCCAGTCGGGCACCCGCGTCAAGGCGGCGTTCGTGCAGACGCCGACGGAGAACAAGGTCTCCGACGTCCTGCAGAGGGCGGGCTTCAGGAACCCCGAGGTCCAGAAGGTCAGGGGCGACAAGGAGCTCAAGGGCGACGGCATCCAGATCACGCTGGGTGAGTCCGACCCGAGGCAGATCTCCGAGGTCCAGCCCGCGCTGACCAGGGCGTTCGGCGCGCCCAGGGCGTATCAGTCGCAATCGGTCGGCCCGACGTTCGGCAACACCGTGGCGAAGTCGGCGGTGATCGCGATCATCGCGTCGCTGCTGGTCATCAGCGCCTACATCGCGCTGCGCTTCGAGTGGAAGTTCGCCGTCCCAGTCCTCATAGCGCTGATGCACGACCTGCTGATCACGGCAGGCGTGTACTCGCTCACCGGCCGGGAGGTGACGACGTCGACGGTCGCGGCGCTGCTGACCATCCTCGGTTACTCGCTGTACGACACGATCATCGTGTTCGACCGCATCCGCGAGAACGTGCCGCGCATGCCGCGAGCCGCGTTCTCCCAGATCGTCAACCGCTCGATGAGCGAGGTGCTGACGCGGTCCCTGGCGACCTCGTTCTGCACCCTGCTGCCGATCCTGTCGCTGCTGTTCTTCGGCGGCGACACGCTCAAGGACTTCGCGTTCGCGCTGCTCGTCGGCGTGGTCTCGGGTGCCTACTCGTCGATCTTCATCGCCTCGCCGGTGCTCACGCACTGGAAGGAGCGCGAGGAGCTCTACCGCCGCCGGCGCGCACGCATCGCGGCCGAGAGCGGCGGGCACGTCCCGGCCTACGCGACCGCGGGCCACGGCCTCACGGTCGACCCGAAGGAGCCGAAGGGCCCGAGCCGCCGGATCACGTCCCCGGACGACCCGGAGCGCGGCGTGTCGCAGAACGAGTTCCAGCAGATGGTGCAGGACATCGCGCACGAGACGGCGCCGACGCGCGTCGCTCAGAAGGAGCGCGACGCCGAGCCGGAGCCCGAGCCGGACGTGGCGGCCGACGCCTCGCCCGACGAGCTGTACTTGAAGGATGACAAGCGCGACAAGCCCAGGCGCTCGCGCAACAAGCGTCACGGGAGACCGCGTTAGCCATGGCGATGTTCGCGTGGATCATGATGGGCCTGGCCCTCTGGCACTTCACGATCTTCATCCCGGACCGGTTCTGGGGTGGCATCGTGGGCGCCTTCCTGGGCGCGATCATCGGGGCCGTGATCTCGGGCCTGGTCGTCAACGGCTTCACCGTGCCGGGTGAGTCCGACACGCACATCCTGCAGGCGCTCGAGGCGATCCCGGGCACGCTGATCGGGATCGCCGTGGTGTACGCCGAGGGCGTGCGCCGCAAGATCCCGGCGCTCCAGCTGGATTAGTCCTACAACACGCTCCGGAGGCGAAATCTCCGGAGCGTGCGGGAACGCTCGGTCTTGGCGTCCGGTCGCGCTGCCATCGTGCGGTGGGATGCTCACGCCCCGACTCGACGTCCCGCCGTGCGACAGCGCCGCGGCGCTGTCGCTGGCGCGCGATCTCGGGATGAGCTTCCCGGTCGGGCAGGTGATGGTCCGGCGCGGGATCGAGACCGTCGAGGACGCGCGCGACTGGCTGGCGGCCAGCGACGAGCATCCGGCGTCGGCGTTCGGGCCCGGTCTGGAGCGCGCGGTCGAGGCGATGCTGCGCCACGCCGCTGCGGGGACGCGGATCACCGTGCACGGCGACTACGACGTGGACGGCGTGACGTCCACGGCGATCCTCGTGCGGACGCTGCGTGCGGTCGGCGCCGACGTCGACTGGTACCTGCCGTCGCGCGCCGAGGACGGCTACGGGCTGAGCGCCGCGACGGTCGAGAAGCTCGCCGCGCGCGGGACCAAGCTGCTGGTGACGACCGACTGCGGGATCACCGCGGTCGACGAGGTCGCCCTGGCGGTGTCGTTGGGGCTCGACGTCGTGGTCACCGACCACCACGCGCCGCGCGCCGACGGCAGGCTGCCCGACGCGCCGATCGTGCACCCGGCGGTCTGCGGCTACCCGTGCCCGGACCTGTGCGCCGGCGGCGTCGCCCACAAGGTCGCGGGCGCGCTGCTGGCCGCCGCGGGGCACGACGCGTCGATCGCGCTGGCCGACCTCGACCTGGTCGCCCTGGCGACGGTGGCGGACTGCGTCCCGCTGGTCGGCGAGAACCGGCGGCTGGTGCGGTCCGGGCTGGCCGTGATGGGGCGGACCGAGAAGATCGGCCTGCGCGCGCTGATGCGCGTCTCGCGCACCGACCCGACGCGGGTCGACGCGCACGCGCTCGGCTTCAAGCTCGGGCCGCGGATCAACGCGGCCGGCCGGCTGCACCGCGCCGACGCGGCGCTGGAGCTGCTGCTCTGCCAGGACGAGGACGCCGCGCGCGAGATCGCCGAGGAGCTGGACCGCGCCAACGCGGACCGGCGCTTCGTCGAGGAGCGGATCCGCTTCGAGGCCGAGGCGCAGGTCGCCGAGCTCGGCGAGCAGCCCGCGTACGTGCTGTGGGCCGACGGCTGGCACGCGGGCGTGATCGGGATCGTCGCGTCGCGGATCGCCGAGCGCCACCACCGGCCGGTCGTGATGATCGCGCTGCGCGAGGGCGAGGCGGAGGGGACCGGGTCCGGGCGCTCGATCCCGGCGTTCGACCTTCTTGGTGGTCTTGATGCTTCGGCCCAGCACCTGCTCCGGCACGGCGGTCACCGCGCCGCCGCGGGCTGCACGATCGCGCGCTCGGAGCTGGAGGCGTTCCGGGCGGCGTTCTGCGCGCACGCCGCGTCCGTTCTGAACCCCGAGGACCTGTTGCCGGTCGAGCGCGTCGACGCGGTCGTGAGCGGCGACGAGCTGGGCACCGGCCTGGCCGAGGAGCTGGGGCGGCTGGCGCCGTTCGGCATCGGCAACCCGTCGGTGTCGCTGCTGGTCCCGGCCGCGCGGCTGGTCGACCCGAGGCCGATGTCGGAGGGCAAGCACGTCCGCTTCACGGTCGAGGCCGGCGGGATCCGGGCGCGCGCCGTGGCCTTCGGGATGGGCACGCTGCCCGAGGGCGCCGCGGACGGGAAGCTGCACGCGACGTTCACCCTCGAGCTCAACGAGTGGCAGGGCGCGGTCGAGCCCCGGCTCGTCCTGCGCAAGCTCCTGCCCGCCGCCGCCGAAGCGCCGGAGCTGGTCGGCGAGCCCGACGTCGGGAGCGCCGAGTGGACCGAGCTGGTCCTCGCCGCCGCCGAGTCCCGCAGCCTCGTCGCGGTCGGCGCGACGACCGCCAGCACCTCCGCCACGCTCGCCGCCGGCCCCGACGCGCGCGGCTCCGCCCAGCCGTCGACCCTCGCCGCAGCCGCGGCGCGCGCCCTCGCGCGGTCCGCCTCCGGCGGCGGCCGCACGGTCCGGGACCGGCGCGGGACCGGGCTGGCCGGGACGATCGCGGCGCTCGTCCACACGGGCGAGTCGGTCCTCGTCGTCGCCGCCGACGGGCCGGCCCGCGCGCACCAGCTGACCGGGCGGCTGGGCGGCTTCGCGATCACGTCGTGGGACGCGCTGGAACGCGATCCCGCGATCGCCGACACCTACCACCACGTCGTGGCCCTCGACCCACCGCTGCACCCCGACCAGCAGGCGGTCCTGACCGCCGGCGATCCCACCCGGATGGCCCATCTGGCCTGGGGTGAGCCTGAGCTACGCTATTCGCGGGATGTGTTGGATCGAGATACGGCGCTTCGCCCCGCCCTCGTCGGCGCGTATCGCGCGCTGCGCGACGGTGGATCGCTGCCCGACGCGCTCGGCCACCGGCCCGCGCACGCCGCGGGGCGCCTGCTCGCCGTCCTGGCCGAGCTCGGCCTCGTGGACGTCGACGACGACAGCGGGACCGTCTCGGTCCCGCTGGCCCAGCACACGGACCTGGAGCGCTCACCGGCCTTCGTCGCCGCGGCGCGCCGCCACGCGGAGGGGACGGCATGGCTGACCAGCGCGAGCACCGAGGCACCAGCCCGGGCGGCATGAACCCGATGGCGGACGACGGCGCGGCCAGCGACCGGACGCCCGTCGACCTGATCGCCCATCCGGACGGCCACGACGCCGTCTCGCGCGCCGACCTCACCGCCACCGAGCGGCGCCTGCTCTCCGACCTCTTCGCGATCGTCGAGGAGCACGCCGAAGAGGCCGCTCTGCCGATCGACCGCGTCCGGGTCGAGGAGGCGTTCGTGTTCGCCTGCGAGCACCACGCCGACCAGCGCCGCAAGTCCGGCGAGGAGTTCATCCACCACCCGGTCGGCGTCGCCAAGATCTGCGCCGGGATGCGGCTCGACACCGAGACGCTCGTCGCCGCGCTCCTGCACGACACCGTCGAGGACACCTCCGCGTCGCTGGAGGAGGTCCAGGAGCGCTTCGGTGAGGAGGTCTCAGCGCTCGTCGACGGCGTCACCAAGCTCACCGGCATCACCTTCACCTCGCGCGACGAGGCCCAGGCCGAGAACTACCGCAAGATGATGGTCGCGATGGCCTCGGACATCCGGGTCATTCTGATCAAGCTCGCCGACCGCCTGCACAACATGCGGACGATCGACGCGATGCCCAAGCAGAAGCAGATCGAGAAGGCCAAGGAGACCCTCGAGATCTACGCGCCGATCGCGCACCGGCTGGGCATCCACGCGATCAAGTGGGAGCTGGAGGACCTCGCCTTCGCCGCGCTGCACCCGCGCAAGTACCAGGAGATCAAGGGCCTGGTCAACCAGCAGCGCGAGGAGCGCGAGGACTACGTCAAGTCCGCGGGCGACGAGCTGTCGAGCGAGTTGGAGGCCTTGGGCATCAAGGCCACCATCTCGGGGCGCGCCAAGCACTTCTACTCCATCTACTCCAAGATGACCAAGAAGGGCAGGGAGTTCAACGAGATCTACGACCTGACCGCCATGCGCGTCGTCGTGGACTCGGTGAAGGACTGCTACGGCGCGGTCGGCGTGATCCACTCGCTGTGGAAGCCACTGCCCGGCCGCTTCAAGGACTTCGTCGCGATGCCGAAGTTCAACATGTACCAGTCGCTGCACACGACGGTCATCGGGCCGGAGGGCCTGCCGCTGGAGATCCAGATCCGCACGCGCGACATGCACGACATGGCCGAGTTCGGCGTCGCCGCGCATTGGATGTACAAGCAGGACCCGGGCAAGAGGACGGGCGGCAACCCCGAGGGCGACGACAAGCTCAAGTGGCTGCGCTCGATGCTCGACTGGCAGCAGGAGCTCCATGACCCCAAGGAGTTCATGGAGACGCTGCGGGTCGACCTCTTCGACGAGGAGGTCTTCGTCTTCACGCCCAAGGGCGAGGTCAAGTCGCTGGCCCAGGGCGCGACGCCGCTGGACTTCGCCTACGAGGTCCACACCGAGGTCGGCCACCGCTGCGTGGGCGCGAAGGTCAACGGCAGGATCGTGCCGCTGAACTACGCGCTGAACTCGGGCGACATCGTCGAGATCCTGACGTCCAAGCGCGACCGCGGGCCATCGCGGGACTGGCTGTCGCTGGTCAAGACGACGCGCGCGCGCAACAAGATCAAGCAGTTCTTCAAGGCCGAGTCACGCGAGGACACCGAGCACTCCGGCCGCGAGATCCTGCAGGAGGCACTGAAGAAGCAGGGTTTGCCGCCGCAGAAGATCGTGTCGTCGCCGCTGCTGGCCGACGTCATCCGCGAGATGGGCTTCCGCAAGGCCGACGACTTCTACATCGCCTTGGGCGGCGCGAAGATCAGCGCCAAGGTCGTCGTCAACAAGGTCATGCAGCGCCTGAAGCAGGGCGAGGCGGCCGAGGAGGACAACGATCCCGCGCAGGAGCTGGTCAGCACCCGCCGCACGCGGCGCCAGCCGACGGGCAAGGCGGGGAGCTATGGCATCCGGGTCGACGGCGTCGAGGACGTCCTGGTCCGGCTGGCGAAGTGCTGCCGTCCGGTCCCCGGCGACCCGATCGTCGGCTACGTGTCGCTCGGGCGCGGCATCACGATCCACCGCGACGACTGCCCGAACACGGTGGCCTTGCGCAAGGACCCCGAGCGCTTCGTGAGAGTGCACTGGGAGGGCGACCACCAGACCGCCTTCCGCGTCGAGCTGCAGGTCGACGCCTGGGACCGCCACCGCTTGTTGGAGGACTTGTCCCGCACGTTCGCCGAGGCCGGCTTCAACATCGTCGAGGCCCGCTGCATCGTCTCCTCACCAATGGTCCAGAACCGCTTCGTCGTCGAGGTCCCGGACACCCAGGGCCTCAAGCAGGCCGTCCAGCGCCTCCGCAACATCGAAGGCGTCTTCGACGCCTACCGCATCACCCCGGGCGCCGGCTAGGCCGGTCGGCTCTGGCGCGCCGGCCGCGCGCGCCCTACGGTCGGCGTGAACGCCATGACCGTACGCAAGTTGATGCTGTCGTTCCTCTCGGCCCTCTGCCTGGCGGCCGCGGCGCCCGCTGCGGGCCAGGCCGACACGCTGGAGCTGAGGGGCGCGGCGGTGCCGTTCGGCGCGGCGGTCGGGCTGAACGCCCCGCTGGTCAGGATCGACAACCTGCTGCCCGGCCCGATCACCTGCACGGCGTCGAACATCTCGCTCAGGGTCCAGGTCAACGGCGTCATGGGCAACCCGGCCGAGGCCGACGTCAACGCGTGGGTGTTCGGCGGCTGCTCGAACCCGATCCTTGGCGCGTGCGCCCTGACGACCACCGGGCTGCCGTGGCCGGTCGGCGCCAGGATGTGGACGACCGGCGGGGTGTTCAAGCTCAACTTCGGGACCAACCAGATCGCCGTGAGGTGCGGGGCGACGACCTGCCTGGTCAGCGCCGCGGGCGGCGCCCTCCAGCTCGCGGGGCTCTGGGCCGACGGCACCGCGGCGACGCCCGCGACCGTCACCTACAACAGGACCGGCCTGCAGATCCTGCCCGGCTCTGCCAGGGCGTGCAACGCGTTCCCGGACTACACGGCGACCTACAGCACGGCGGGCAACGACTACAGCTTGGTCTGACGCGGACGCACCGGGGCGACCGCGACGAGCTGCGCCGGTAGGGTCGCGGGCATGTCCGACGACGTCTTCCTCTGGGCCGATACCGAGCGGTCGGCCGCGATGCGGCATGAGATCCCGGTGGGTGTAGGGGATCCGATCGGCTATGCCGAGGTCGGTGGGCGGGTGTTCGTGTTCGCGTCGTCGCTGGAGACCGACCGGATCTCCGCCGCGCGGCCGGATGCCGAGATGATCGAGTGGGGCGACGTCGGGTTCTATGAGCTGCTGGAGAGCGGCAGGACACGCGAGGACGTGGTCCTGGAGCTGATCGCGCGCGCCGCGACCAAGATGGGGTTGAAGGACGCGCGGGTCGATCCGGACTTCCCGCTCGCGGTCGCCGACCGGCTGCGCGCCGACGGCATCGCGCTGACGCCCGACCACGAGACGTTCAGCGCGCGGCGGCGGGCGAAGTCCCGCGCCGAGCTGGCCGGGATCCGGCGCGCGCAGCGTGCGGCCGACCAGGGCATGGCGGCGGCCGCGGCGCTGCTGCGCCGGGCGGCGGTCGACGAGCAGGGCCGGCTGGTCGTCGAGGACGGCGTGCTGACCGCCGAGGCGGTCCGCGCCGCGCTGCGCGAGGCCTGCGCCGCGGCGGGCGCGCCGGCGCCGGGCGACATCATCGTCGCCAGCGTGTGGCAGGGCTTCGGCCACGAGCCGGGGTCCGGGCCGCTGCCGGCGAACCTGCCGATCCAGATCGACCTGTGGCCGCGCGACGAGGAGTCCGGGTGCTGGGCCGACATGACGCGGACGTTCGTCGTGGGGGAGGCCGATGACGCCACGCGCGCCCAGGAGGCGCTCGTCCGCGACGCGTTCTTCTCCGCGCGCGACGCCGTCCGGCCGGGCGTGACCGGGCGCGAGCTGCACGCGATCACCTGCGACGTCTTCGAGGCCGCCGGCATCAAGACGCAGCGCACCGGCCCGGACCCGGAGCACCCCAACGACGGCTTCCAGTTCTCACTCGGCCATGGTGTCGGACTCGAGGTCCACGAGGACCCGTCGCTCGGCCAGTCCGGCCGCGCGCCGCTCGTCACCGGCGACGTCATCGCGATCGAGCCCGGCCTCTGGGCCAACGACATCGGCGGCGTCCGCTTCGAAGACCTGCTCCTGGTCACCTCGGACGGCTGCGAGACGCTGACCGACTACCCCTACGACCTGACCCCGTAGCCCTCGACAAGCGTCAACCGCCGCGTCAACGCGCCGCCATCGGCGATGGCGCGCGCCTCGGCGTACTCCTCCGAGCCGTACCACTCCCGCGCCGCCTCGACGCTGCTGAACTCGACGACCACCACCCGCTCCTCCGGCCGCCGGTCCCTCACACTCTCCAGCACCTCGGCCTCCGCACCCCGCACCACATACCGCCCACCATGCACGGCGATCGACGCCGCCGCCAGCTCCCGGTACCGCTCACCCCGCTCGCGATCCTCGATCACGACCTCAGAGATGATGTACGCCTTGCTCATCGTCGCCCGAAACTACGCCTTCGAGCGCGCGCGAGGTCAAGCGAGGCGTTCGCGCAGCGATGTCTCGAGGTAGGTGACCTCGTCCTGCAGGGTGCGGGAGGGATCGGGGTGGTGGGCGCGCATGACCTCGGCGGCGGTGGGGACGTCGTCGAGCGGCGGCCAGGCGTCGGGCTGCCAGAGCTTGGAGCGGACGAAGGCCTTGGGGCAGTGGGAGTAGGTCTCGTCGGCGCGGACGATGATCGCGGTGCGGGGTGGCTTCCCGACCGACTCGATGCGCTCCAGGACCGACGGCGATGAGGTCACGCAGGCCGCGCCGTTCACGCGCAAGGTCTGGTCGCGGCCGGGGATCAGGAAGAGCAGGCCGGCGTGGCCGGTCGAGATGATGTTGTTGAGGGTGTCGAGGCGCTTGTTGCCGGTCGCGTCGGGGATCGCGAGGTGGTGGTCGTCGAGCACGGTCACGAAGCCGGGCTGGCCGCCGCGGGGCGAGGCGTCGGCGTGGCCGGCACCGTCGTGCGACGACACGACGACCAGGGGAGAGGCGGCGATCAGCGCGCGGACGACCTCGTCGAGCCGCCCGATGTCCTTGTCCCACGCCCGCTGCGCCGCCGGCTCGTACAGCTCGCCGAGCTGCTCCACCGACTCCAGCGCGTCATCGAACGGTGAGGACGTCACACTGCCAGCCTACGACACCACGTGCAGCGGCAGCTCGTCGACGCCGTAGCGCGCCTCGACGACATCGCCGATGTAGTCGCCATCGACGTGCAACGGCACCTCGCGCCCGTCGACCGACCGCACCACGACCTCGTGCGCACCCGCGAACCCGTCCACCTGCCGGTGGCGCTCCAGCTTCGCGCGCTCCGAGAACAGCCGGAACATCACGCCCGGCATGACCGTCGGCCGCGTCGACCGCAGCACGACGCCCGCCAGCGTCCGGTCGGTCAGCGTCGCGCCGTGCGCCGCGTGGATCGGCAGCTTGCGGAAGTACGTGTACGGCTCGCCCTTCTGGACCAGCACCGTCACGCCCGGGACCGGCACGCCGCCGTCGGTCACGGTCTCCAGCCGCGGCGGCTTCGCCACGTACTTGCCCAGGAACTCCCCGAACCCGCACCACGCGAAGTAGTACGGGCCGAAGCGCGCCTTCAGATGCGGGTGCGAGTCGACCCGCTTGACGACCGAGGCATCCAGCCCGAGCCCCGACGAGAACAGGAACCGCCGCTCGTTGACCACCGCCATGTGGACCTCACGCGGCTGCCAGTCGTCGGCGATCCGCAGCAGGTGCTCGGTCGCATCGACGATGTCGTTCGGGATCCCGAGCATCCGCGCGTACACGTTGGTCGACCCGCCCGGCAGGCAGGTCAGCGGCGTCGAAGAGCCCCGGAGCCCGTTCGCCGCCTCGTTGACCGTCCCGTCCCCGCCGAACGCGACGACGACGTCGTAGCCCTCGCCGGCCGCCTCGCGCGTCAGCGCGGTGGCGTGGTCACGGGCCTCGGTGTCGACCGCATCGACGTCGTAGCGCCCCTGCAGCGCGTAGACCACCAGGTTCCGGAGTCGGTCCGAAACCGTTGTGGCGTAAGGGTTGACGATGACCAGCATCCGCTTGCGCTCCGTGGGAGCGTTCAGCGCGAACTGGTCGCCGAGGGCTTCGAGCGACGACAACGATGCGGCGGGCACGTCCTGGACTACACCACGAACGCCGTCGGGTGACACCCCTTACGGGTTCGGGAACCCGCACCGCCCAGACGCAGGCGACCACCACTGTCCAGGACCCTCGCGGCCGGTTGAATCCTGGGTGTGACCTCCCTGCGGATCTCCCACCGAGAGCTCGTCGCACTCCTCCTCGTGACGGGCTCCGTACTCGTGGCCGCAGGGACCGCCGACGCCGCCGTATCAACGACCCAGCCGCCTGCCAGCGGCACGGCCGGCGTCAGCTTCCAGTCCGTGCCCTAACGGCCGGTCGCGCTCGCCCCTCTGCAAGCTCTGGGGCGAGCGCGATCGGCGCGCACGACGTTCACGCCGACCAGGAGCGCAGCCGCTCCACGTGCAGCGCGACGACCGGACCCTCCGGACGCCGCGCCTCGCCGCCGTACTGCTCCGGATAGCGGGCCACGAGCAAGTCCACCAACTCGGGCGCGTCCTCCAGGATCTCCGCGCGGCCGTCGGCCCGGACCCACCACAGCGCCGACCAGTCCTCCTCGTAGTGATCGGCGAGGATCGACGCCCGCGGGTCGGCACGCACGTTCGCGAGGCGCGCCAGCGCGCGCGTCGCCTTCGGCTTGTGGTCGACCGCGTGGACGATCAGCCCGCGCGCCGCATCGCACGCGAACGTGATCGGGACGACGTGCGGCGCGCCGTCGGCGGCCGCAAGCGTCGCCAGGCGCGCGACCCGCGCGCGCTCCAGCAGCGCCCAGCCCGCCGCCGCCGCGTCGCTCATCTCACGCCGGGCGGTCGTGCAGCTCCGCCATGACCGCCTCGACGCGGTCCAGCTCGGCCTCGACCACGGACCGCCGCCCCGAGGGCAGCCAGAACAGCACGCGGTCGACGCCGCCGTTCTCATAGGCCTCGAGGACACCAACTTCCGCGGGCGGCCCCATCACGACGACCTCGATCGGCCGATCGGCGCGCGAGCGCAGCTCGGCGATCCGCGGCAGCAGCGTGTCGACGTCGAACGCGTTGGGCATCCACGCGTCGCCGTACTCCAGGACGCGATCGAGCACCGTCGGACCGTTGCCGCCGACCAGGATCGGCGGGTGCGGCTTCTGCAGCGGCTTGGGGTCGGACCAGATCCGCTCGAAGTTCACGAAGTCCCCCGCGAACGACGCCTCGTGCTGCGTCCAGATCGCCCTCATCGCCAGGATGTGCTCGCGCATTCGCCGCATCCGCGTCTTCGGGTTGACGCCGTGGTTCTCCATCTCCTCGCGGTTCCACCCGGCGCCGACGCCGAAGTCGAAGCGCCCACCGCTCAGGTGGTCCAGCGACGCGACCTCCTTGGCGGTCGTGATCGGGTCGCGCTGCGGGACCAGGGCGATCCCGGTCCCGACGCGCAGCGACGTCGTCGCCGCCAGCGCGTAGGCCGACGCCACGAACGGGTCGTACGTGTGCACGTACTTGCGCGGCAGCGGCGGCGCGCCCTCGAACCCGCCCCACGGCGTCAGCCGCGACGCCGGGATGTGCGTGTGCTCGGCCCACATCAGCCACCGATGGCCACGTTCTTCTACAAGTCGCGCGATCTCGGCGGGCTGGAGCCCGTCGTGCGTCGGGAAGTAAGCAACACCAGCGTCCATGCCTCCGGACGCTAGCGCGGACCGCAAGTCCTACAACCAGCCCCGATCGCGGAACCACCAGATCATCCCGACGAGCACGCCGAGCATCACCGCGATCGTGATCCAGAACGCGTGGATCGAGCCCTGGCCCGGGACGCCGACGTTCATGCCCAGCACCGACGCGATCAGCGTCAGCGGCAGCATGATCACGCTGAACGCGGTCAGCACCCGGATCGAGTCGTTCAGGCGGTGCGAGAGCACCGACTCGTTCGTGGTCTCGAGTCCCTCGATGACCTCGCGGTAGTTCTCCAACATGTCCCAGACGCGTTCGGACGCGTCGTTGATGTCGTCGAAGTAGATGTCCAGCTCGCCCGTGACGTAGCGCTTGGTGCGCTCGAGGTCGCGGAGCGCCGCGCGCTGCGGCCGGACGATCTTGCGGAAGTTGATGATCTCCTGCTTCGCGTTGGAGAGGTCGCGCACGATCTCGCGGTTGGCCTCCTCGTCGAAGATGGCCTGTTCGAGCCGCTCGAGCTTGAGCCCCATCTTGCGCAGCATCGGGAACGAGGCGTCCACGCACGCGTCGACCACCTTGTACAACAAGTAGCCGGCGCCCTTGCTGAACATGTCCTCGCGGACGTCCTCGTTGTTCTGGCAGCGGTCGAAGACGTACTGCAGCGGCGCAAGCGCCTCGTTGGGCAGCGTGATCAGGAAGTCCGGCCCGACGAAGATGTCGAGCTCGGCCGCGTTGAGCCGGTTGACGCGCTTGTCGTAGACCGGGAAGTGCAGGACGACGAACAGGTAGCCGTCGTACTCGTCGACCTTCGGGCGCTGGTTGCGCGAGAAGACGTCCTCGTAGTCCAGCGGGTGGAAGTCGAAGTGCTCTTCCAGCCAGGCGCGGTCGATCTGCCGCGGGCGCTCGATGTTGAACCAGCGCAGCCCGTCGGCCTCGACGGACTCGACGTTCGGCGTCTCAGGCTCTACGACCTGCGTGAGCCCGTCCGTTCGAGAGCGGGCAGCACGACGCAGAGGCGGGCGGGGAAGCCTCGGCATACGGACTGAAGGGCTCGTCGACGGTCGGGATCACAACGCCTCTTAGTCTACCGTCCGACCAGCCGGAACCGCGCTGCGACATGGGGATTTGCAGCCTCAAGTTGGCTTGCTATCGTTCCGACCACATAGCTGTACACGTCCAGAGGGGTGGAGGGACTGGCCCGATGAAACCCCGGCAACCCCCGCATTCGTGCGGGAAGGTGCCAATTCCTGGAGACGTGTGGCGTAGGAAGCCAACTTCTTCGTCACACAAGGACCATCGACGAAGAACAGGGGTTCCCCAATGGCTGTCACCAACCTTGCCTGTCGCGAGTGCGGCACCGAGTACGAGCTCACCGCGCAGTACGTCTGCTCGAAGTGCTTCGGCCCGCTCGAGGTCAAGTACGACCACAGCGCGCTGGCCGACGACGTCGCCTCGCTGAAGCGCCGGATCACCTCCGGCCCGCAGAACATCTGGCGCTACGTCGACTTCCTGCCGCTCGTCGACGGCCAGCCCGGCCCGAGCGCCAAGGTCCTGTCGCGCGTCGGCCTGCCCGCCGGCTGCACGCCGCTCGTGCGCGCCGACCGCCTCGCCGAGCGCCTGGGCCTCAAGGAGGTCTGGGTCAAGAACGACGCGCACAACCCCACGCACTCGTTCAAGGACCGCGTGGTCTCGGTCGCCGCCGCCCGCGCGCGTGAGCTCGGCTTCGACACGCTGGCCTGCGCCTCGACCGGCAACCTCGCCAACGCCGTGGCCGCCGCGGCCGCCGCGCTGGGGATGCCGTCCTACGTCTTCATCCCGAGCAACCTCGAGGAGCAGAAGATCCTCGCGACCGGCGTCTACGGCACCAACCTGGTGAAGATCAGGGGCAACTACGACGACGTCAACCGGCTCTGCACCGAGATCTCCGGCGAGCAGGAGTCGTGGGCGTTCGTCAACGTCAACATGCGCCCGTACTACGCCGAGGGGTCCAAGACCCTGGCCTACGAGATCGCCGAGCAGCTCGGGTTCCGCACGCCGGACCGCGTCGTCGCGCCGATCGCGTCCGGGTCGTTGTACACCAAGATCGCCAAGGGCTTCGACGAGTGGCGTGACCTCGGCCTGATCGAGGGCGACGCGCCGACGATGAACGGCGCCCAGGCCCTGGGCTGCTCGCCGGTCGCCACCGCGTTCGCCGCGGGCACCGACGTCTGCAAGCCGGTCAAGCCGGACACGATCGCCAAGTCGCTGGCGATCGGCAACCCGGCCGACGGCCCGTACGCGGTCGAGCTGGCCAACAACACCGGCGGCAGCGTCGACAGCGTCACCGACGAGGAGATCAAGGCGGGCATCCGCCTGCTGGCCGAGACGACCGGCATCTTCACCGAGACCGCCGGCGGCGTGACCACCGCGACGCTCGCCAAGCTCGCCGACCGCGGCGACATCGACCCGGAGGAGCGCGTCGTGCTCGTCATCACCGGCGACGGCCTCAAGACGCTCGACGCGGTCCGCGACACGTTCCATGCCCACGAGATCGAGCCGAAGTTCTCCGACTTCGAGAACACCGTGCTGAGCGGGGTCGGCGCCTGATGGCCGTCACCGTCAAGCTCCCGACCCAGCTGCGCGCCGCCGCCGGCGGCGCGGGCAGGCTGGAGGCCGAGGGCGCGACCGTCGGCGCCGTCCTGCAGTCCGTGTACGCGTCGCACCCCGAGTTGAAGGACTCGATCTCCGACGGCGACGGCGGCCTGCGCCGCTTCGTCAACGTCTACGTCGACGGCGAGGACGTCCGCTTCGGCGACGGCCTCGACACCGCCGTCAAGGACGGCGGCGAGGTCCAGATCCTCCCGGCCGTCGCCGGGGGCTAGTCCTTCAACAACCAGGCCGCCACGTCGCGCGGCCTGGAGAGCGAGGCGAGATGGCCGGCGTCGATGGCATCGGCCTCGACGCCCAGCCGCGTGCGCGTCAGGTCCTGCATGAAGGTGTAGGGGAACAGGCGGTCGCCGCGGCCGAGCAGGACGCGGGTCGGGATGTCCTCCGGCCACGCGTCGAGCGGGAACGGCTCCGAGAACGACGCGCCCGACTCGTCCTGCTGCGGGCGCTCGTAGGCCTCGGTCGTGACGTCGTCGGCGATGTCGTGGAAGAACGTGGTGCGCTCGTCGAACGGCGCGTCGGGGTCGCGGCCGGCGGCGCGCTCGGCCGCGGCGTAGGCCGCCGAGTGCCCGGACGCCGACCACCAGGCGCTCCCCGACTCGCCCGGCGCGGGGATCATCGGGCACGTCAGGTCCAGCCGGACGACCGCGCCGCCGGACCGGGCGGCCGCCACCGGCGCGCTGAACGCACCCATCGACTGCGCGACCAGCGCGACGTCGCGGCGGTCGCCGATCGCCTCGAGGATCGCGTCGGCGTAGTCGTCCAGCCCGGCGTCCTCGTCCCCGGCGGGGAGGTCGACGGCGACGGCATCGCGCCCGGCCGCGCGCAGCAACGGCACGACGCGCGACCAGTACCAGCCGTCGCCGCCGGCTCCGGGGACGAGGACGAACGCGGAGGGGGAAGGGGTCATGCCCTCACAGACGGCACGCCGCGCGCAGAATCATCGGTGGCCTGTCCGGTCACCGGTGAGTTTCGGTGGCTCGTGGCGTCTGAGGTGGCATGGAGCCGATCGCGACGCTCGTCGTCGTCGCCGAGGATGGGACGGAGCTGTGCGTCGGGGAGATGACGCAACGGCCGGACCTCGCCTGCGTCGACCGGCTCGCCAGGCTCCAGCTCGCGGCGCGGCGGGCCGGGATGCGGCTCGTGGTCCGCGACCCGCACCCGAACCTCGGCGGGCTGCTGGAGCTGTGTGGCCTGTCAGGCCAGATCGGCCTCGAGCCGCTCGGGCAGCCCGAAGTACGGGAACAGCTCGGGGTAGATGAAGTGGTGCAGCCCCGAGATCTTCCCCCCTGAGGTCTCGACCACCACGATCGCCCACGGCGCGAACGTGCCGTCTTCGCGCGGGTTGTAGATCCCGACCGCCGGCCCGCCGTTGGCTGACGTCGGCACGAGCTTCGACCCCTCGCACTTGGCGCCGGTCGTCGTCATGAACGTGACGATGTCGTCGTGGCCCTGGACCCAGAGCGGGAACGGCGGCATCGAGAACGCCGCGTCGCGCTGGAGCAAGGCCACCAACTCGGTCATGTCATAGCGCTCGAACGCGTCGACGTAGCGCGCCAGGAGGTTCTGCTGCTCGGCGTCGCCGTCGACCACCGAGCTGACGCCGCCCGCGGCGTCGAGGTCGAGCTCTTCGAGCGTCGCCCGCGCGCGCTGCAGCGCGGAGTTGACCGACGCGACCGAGGTGTCCAGCAGCTCGGCGACCTCGCTCGCCTGCCAGCGCAGCACCTCGCGCAGGATCAGCACCGCGCGCTGTTTGGGCGGCAGGTGCTGCAGGGCGGCGACGAACGCCAGCCGCAGCGTCTCGCGCCCCGCGGCGATCGCCGCCGGGTCGCCGCCCGCGGCGCCGTCGGCCGGGAGCACGCGCGCGTCGGCGATCGGCTGCACCCACGAGTCCAGCGCGTCGCCCAGGGAGGCATCGGCGGCGGACGCCGGTCCCATGTCCATCGGCGTCGCCCGCCGCTGCGGCGTCTGCAGCATGTCGAAGCACACGTTCGACGCGATCCGGTACAGCCACGCCTTCAGCGCGGCCGGCTCCTGGAGCGCGTCGGCGTTGCGCCACGCGCGCACCATCGTCTCCTGCACCGCGTCCTCGGCCTCCGAGCCCGAGCCGAGCATCCGGTAGCAGTAGCCGGTCAGCGCCCTGCGGTGGGTCTCCAGCTCCCGCTCGATCGTCGGCTCGCCTGCGTGGACGGGTGGCATCGGGACCAGAGGCTATCCGTAGATCGACCGGCCTTCCAGCCGCCGCGCGTTGGCCCCGTACGGCTGCACGTCGTTCATGTAGCCCGGCGTGCACGCCACGCGCGTCAGCCATTCGACGACGGCCGGGAAGTCCTCCAGCGGCAATCCGGCCTGGCCGGCCACGTGCGTGTAGCCGTACAGCGCGATGTCCGCGATGGTGTAGGCGTTGCCCACGACCCACCCGGACCGCGACGCGCGCAGGTGCGAGTCAAGGAGCCCCAGTGCTTCCAGACCCGCAGCGTGCCGCGCCCGCGCCGCGGCGTCGCCCGCCGACCAGCGCCCCGTGATCAGCCGGAAGCGCAGCCCGCCGGTCGCCGGGAGCAGGTCGGCCTGCTCCCACAGCAGCCAGCGCAGTACCTCGGCGCGCGCCAGCGGCGAGTCCGGCAGCAGCGGCGTCCCCTCGGCCAGGAACCACAGGATCGCGCCGGACTCCGGCAGCGCCCAGCCGTCGTCGAGCTCCAGCACCGGCACGGTGCGCGCCGGGTTGAGCCGCGCGAACTCGTCGGTCAGCGTCGCACCGGCGAAGATGTCGTGCTCGATCTGCTCGACGTCGCCGCGGCCGAGCTGCGCGAGCAGCAGGCGGACCTTGTAGGCGTTGCACGAGGCGGCGTAGGTGTGGAGTCTCATCGAGCCCTCCAACGCGCCACCCCGCGATTCCGTGAGGTCGGCGGGCGATCTCCCCGCAAACCGCCGGTTTCCGGTGGCCGAGCGCAACGGCGTCAGGTCGGTTGCCGTGACCGCTCGCGGGCCCTACCGTCGGCCGCGGCATGCGTGCTCGGGCAGGGGTCGCAGCAGGGTGGTTGGTGGTCTTGATGCTGCTGGCCGCCGCCTCCGCGCAGGCCGAGCGCGCCTTCGCACCGCGCTTCACCGCCAACGCGCAGGGCGACGTCGCGATCGCCGCCAACACCGCGCTGAGCTGCATCACGGTCGACGTCAGCTGCGCCGCGATCCGCGACGGCACCGCGCCCGGCAACACGTTGAACAACAACACCACGTTGATGTCCTACGTCGACGTCGACAGCGACCCCGCCACGTTCGACTCCAGCGCCGCGACGCTCACGCTCCCGACCACCGCCCACGTCCTGTTCGCCGGCCTCTACTGGGGCGCGCGCACGAAGGCCGGGATCGGCGGCGCCGCTGCGCCCGACGCGTCCGCCCGCGGCCGCGTCCTGCTGCGCGCACCCGGGAGCGACACCTACAACTCGGTCACCGCGTCCCAGGTCGACGAGGCGGGCGACATCTACCAGGGCTTCGCCGACGTCACCGGCGCGGTCCGCGACGCGGGCGGCGGCGAGTACACGGTCGCCGACCTGCAGGCCGGCACCGGGCGCAACGACGCCCAGCTCGCCGGCTGGTCGCTGGTCGTCGCCTACGGCGACCAGGCCGCGCCGCCGCGCAGCCTGGCGGTCTTCGACGGCCTCCAGAACGTCAGCACGACGCTGACCGCCCCGGTCACCATCGCGCTGTCGGGGTTCCGGACGCCGACGACCGGCACCGTCCGCTCGCGCGCCGGCATCGTCGCCTACGAGGGCGACCGCAACACGACCGGCGACGCCGTGACGCTTCAGAGCCCGGCCGGCGACGTCGGCCTGCCCCAGGGCGCGCCGTCCAACAACGCGTTCCGCTCGGCGATCACCATCGACGGCGCCGACGACCGCCTGCGCGACCCGGCCTACGACAACCAGCTCGGCTTCGACGTCCACCAGCTCGACACCACCAACCTGCTCGGCAACGGGCAGACCTCCACAGCGGTCAAGCTCAGCACGAGGGGCGACGCCTACCAGCCCGGCGTGGTGACGATCGCCACCGACCTGCACGCGCCGCGCATCACCGCGACCAAGACGGTGGACAGGTCCGCCGCCGGGCTCGGCGACGTGCTGACCTACACGACCACGATCCGCAACAGCGGCGAGGACGCGGCGACCGGCGTCGTGTTCGCCGACGACCTCCCGGCCGGCGTCACGCTCGTCCCCGGCTCGGTCACGGTCGACGGCACCGCCGTGCCCGGTGCCGACCCGGCCGCGCTCGCGCTCGGCACGCTCGCTCCGGGTGCGACCCGCGTCGTCGGTCTCAGCGTGCGCGTCGCCACCGGCGGGTTGACGACCGGCACGGTGATCGACAACGCGGCCGACGTCGCCTTCACCGCCGAGGACCTCGGCACCCGCGACCGCGTGACCACCGCGCCCGCGCGGACCGCCATCGCGGTCCCGGACCTCGCGATCGGCAAGTCCCACAGCCCCGCGCTGGTCAGCGGCGGCACCTCGACCTACACGCTCGACGTCACCAACGCGGGCGACGCCGCGTCGAGCGGGACCGTGCGCGTGACCGACACGCTCGACGCCGCCCTCACCGCCACCGGCCCCGCGACCGGCGCGGGCTGGACCTGCACCGGCACGCGCGCGATCGCATGCACGCGCGCCGACGCGCTGGCGCCCGGCGCCGACTACCCGCCGATCCGGATCCCCGTGCGCGTCGCGGCCGGCGCGCCGGCCGGCGAGATCTCCAACGCCGCGACGGTGAGCGCGGCGCCCGACGGCGACGCGAGCGACGACACGGCCATCGACGCGGGCGCGGTCTCGACGCCGGACGTCGACCTCGCGCTGACCAAGACGACCTCGAGCGCCCCGGCGACCACCGCGGACCGGTACGTCCCCGGCGAGGACGTCGTCTTCACGCTCGTGGTCACCAACCACGGCCCCGACACCGCGCCGGAGGCGACGGTCGTCGACCACCTGCCCGCCGCGCTGCTCGGCGGCTCGGGCGTCTCGCCGCGCGGGCCCTGCGACACGCCCGACGCGCAGACCGTCCGCTGCGACGCCGGGCCGCTGGCCGCCGGCGAGAGCGTCACGGTCACCGTCCGTGGCACGCTGGCCACGACGATCCCGCCGTACCCGCCCGGCCAGACGGTGACCAACACCGCGACGGTCAGCGCCGGGTCGGCGACCGACACCGACCCGAGCAACGACAAGGCGTCCTCGACGTTCGACACGGTCCCGGTCACCGACCTCTCGATCACGAAGTCGTTCACACCCGCGCACCCGGCCGCGGGCGGGCTCGTGACCTACACGGTGACCGTGCGCAACAACGGCCCGCAGGTGACCGATGTCGCCGTCGCGGACCTGATCCCGGACGCGCTGCAGGACGTGAGGGCCGAGGCCGGCGGTGGCGCGACCGGCGACTGCCAGGTCGGCCCGTTCCCCGGGGCGCCGCGCGACCTGCCGCAGTGCGCGATCCCGCAGCTGGAGGTCGGCGGCGAGCGCGTGTTCCGGATCACCGGGCGGCTGGCGGCCGGGAGTGCCGGGACGCCGGTGACCAACACGGCGGCGGTCGCCGGCCAGGCGGCCGAGGAGGACTTCTCCAACAACCTGGCGGCGGTCACGTTCACGCCCGGAACGAGCGCGCTGGTGCTGAGCAAGTCGGTGGACACGCCCACCGCAGCGGTCGGCGACACCATCACCTACACCTTGACCGCGCGCGACACGGGCGACGCCGACACGCAAGGCGTCGTCGTGACCGACCCGCTGCCCGCGGGCCTGGCGGTCGCGGGCGGTCTGCCGGACGGCTGCGCCGCCGACGCCGGGACCGTGACGTGCCGCGCCGCCGCGATCGCGGCGGGCGCGGAGCGCGCGTTCGCGATCCCCGTGACGGTCACGACGGCCGCCGCGGGGACGACGGTCGTCAACCGCGCGACCGCGACGAGCGACGACAGTGCGGACGCGCCGGAGGCCGAGGCCGACGTGGCGGTCGCGCCGTGCGGCGACGCGTGCGCCGCTGCGCCGCCGCCTGCCGAGGCGCCCGCCGCGCCCGCGCCGGGCGAGACGCCGGCCGTCCCGGCCTCGCCGCCGAGCGTCGGCGGCCAGGGGTCGCCGCCGCTGACCGTCGCGGCGTCCTGTACCTCCAAGCGGCGCTTCGTCATCCGCCTGCGCGAGCGGCGCGGGCGCACGATCGTCCGCGCAAGCGTCACGGTGCAGGGGCGCCGGATCGCGGTCCGCAGGCGCGCCGACGGCCGCTGGGTGGCGACCGTCGACCTGCGCGGCGCGCCGCGGGCGACCTATCGCTTCACGGTCCGGGCGACGCTGCGCGGCGGCCGGGCGCTGCGCTGGTCGCGCGCGTACAGGACGTGCGCGGCCAAGCAGCAGGCGTCCAACCGCCTCGGGGATCCGGGCGCGCTCTAGGCGGCCACGGCGGCCGTCGCCGTCGCGCGGCGGTGGCGCGCCAGCGTCGCGGCGGCCGCCCCGAGGGCCAGCACCACGAGGACCGACCCGTACACGTTGGTCGTGGCGAGCAGCCCCGCGTGCGAGACCGCGACGCCGGCGGCGACCGCCGGGATCGAGAACCCGCCGTAGCAGAGCACGTAGACCGCGGCGACCAGCGACGCGCGCTCGGTCGGCGGCGCGAGCGACACGGTGGACTTGAAGCCACCGCTGAACCCGGCGCCGAAGCCGACGCCCGCGATGACGCTGCCGATGAAGAACAGCGACGTGATCCCGTCGTTCAACCCCAACAACGTGATCCCGATGCCGAGCGCCAGCGCCAGCGCGCCGCCGATCAGGACGTGCGACGGGTGCCGGTTGGCGACGAGCAGGCTCGCGATCGAGCCGGTCCCGGCGACGGCCACGACGACCAGCGCGCCGATCACGTGGCTGGAGTTGCCCAGCACGCCCGCGACCAGCGACGGGCCGAGCGACAGGTACAGGCCGCCGAGCGCCCACGTCGCCAGCAGGACCGGCGCGCCGGCCAGGAACGAGGCGCGCGCCTGGGGCGGGATCCCGATCGACGGCGAGAACGTCGAGCGCAGCGAGGCGCCGGCCGAGCGCTGCACGGTCTCCGGCATCGCCAGGGTCCCGGCGATCGCCAGCACGAACACGCCGGTCAGCAGCCAGTAGACGAGGCGCAGCGGGTCCGGCGCGTACTCGACGAGCAGCCCGGAGCCGAGCGCGCCGAGCGCCAGGCCGAACGGCGGCGCGGCGGCCGACAGGACCGCGCCGAGGTGCGGGCGGTGCTTCGGCGCGAGGTCGATCAGCGCCGCGGAGATCGCGCCCATGCCGACGCCGGTCGCGACGCCCTGGACGATCCGGGCCGCGAACAGCGCGCCGACGCCGTGCGCGAGGCCGAACAGGACCATCGCGACGAGCTGCACCGCGAGCGCGCCGAGCAGCACCGGCCGGCGGCCGACGCGGTCGCTCAGCGACCCGGCGAAGATCA
Source organism: Conexibacter woesei Iso977N (assembly GCF_000424625.1). Classification (GTDB taxonomy): domain Bacteria; phylum Actinomycetota; class Thermoleophilia; order Solirubrobacterales; family Solirubrobacteraceae; genus Baekduia; species Baekduia woesei_A. The sequence goes on along the minus strand of NZ_AUKG01000002.1, from coordinate 1,716,224 downwards.
ACGCCAGCAACAACGCGACGGCGTAGACGGCGAACACGCTGGTCAGCGTGATCGGGGAGAAGTGCCACTTCGCCTGGTAGACGATGTACAACGGCGACGGCGCGCTGGAGGCGAAGAGCAGGAAGCCGAGCGTCGCGACGAGCATCCAGAAGGAGGCTCCGCGCGAGAGCGTGGGCATGCGGTGAGACAGGGTGCGGGGAGAGGGAATGGCGGTCATGGGGGTCGTCCTGCGAGGGTAGTTCGAAAGACGTCGAACCATCATAGCGAAGATTCGATGGGAATCGAACCACATCGGCGGTGTCGGTTTCATGACGCTCCCGACTCCGGGTCCGTGAGGTGGACCGTTCGGCGGCGGACGGTTACGCTCGCTCCCATGCACGGCGAGCTGCTGACCTCCGCGCTGGAGTACCTGCCGGGCGAGCCGGTCACGGTGGTGGTCCGGGAGCGCGGCGTACGGCGTGACATCGGCGACGAGGGCCGCGCGATCGCGCTGGCCGGCAAGCCGCGCGGGTGGCACGCGGTCGCCGAGCGGCTGTGCGCGGCGGAGGGCATGAACGTCGCGCGCGACGGCCGGATCTTCGTGCTCGTCAACGCGGCCCGCGACGTTGACGGCCTCGCCGCGCGGATCGCGGAGCTGAGCGCCGAGGTCTACGACGCGGTGCTCGACCTGGAGGGCTGATCGCCCGCTCCGACGCGCAGCGCGAGCGCCAGCTCGAAGCGCGCGTCGGGGTCCTCGAGCGCGGGGCCGAACAGCTCGCGCAGGGCCCTCAACCGGTAGCGGACGGTCTGGACGTGGAGGCCGAGGCGGTCGGCCATCGCCTGCGGCCGGCCGGGGTCGGCGAGCCAGGCGGCGAGGGTTGCGGTGAGCCGCTCGCGCGCCGCGGCGTCGAGCGTGTCGAGCGGCGCCAGCCGGCGCGCGGCGACCTCGCGGGCCAGGTCCGGCGCGGCGCCGAGCAGCAGCGCGAGCTCGTGGTCGTCGGCGCGGACGATGCCGTCGGGATCGTCGGAGGGGCGCAGCGTCCCCGCGCGCACGTGGTCCAGCAGCGCGACCGCGCGGGCGACCGAGCGCGCGGCGTGCGGCGCCTGCACGGCGGGCCCGATCGCCAGCGGCGCCTCCAGGCCCAGAGCGGTCATCGCGCGCGCGAGCCAGCGCTCGGCCTCGGCGTCGTCGGCGACCACGAGCGCGAGGCGCCCGTCCGGGACCGTCGCGGTCAGGACGCGGTCCGGGCCGGGACCGGCGGGCACCGCGAGCGGGTCGGCCGGCAGCGCGGCGACCGCGACGCGGACGTCGTTGGGCAGCGTCCAGCCGGCCGCGGCGGCCGCGCTGCGCAGGACGTCGTCGCCGACCGGCGGGTTGGAGAGCAGCAGCGAGACGAGCCGCTCGCGCAGCGCGCGGTCGCGGCGCCGCGCCTCGGCCTCCTGGGCGCTGAAGCCCGCGGCGGCGGCGACGCTGAGTTCATCAACAAGCTCCAGCACCGCGCGGCCGAACGCGAACGTCTCGGCCGCGGGCAGCGACGCGTCCTGGGGCAGCAGCGCGGTCGAGCGCTCCCACATCGCCAGCCCGCCGAGGCGGTAGAACGACAACAACTCGGTGAGCGTCCGGCCCGCGGCCTGCTGCGCGCGCCCGTGCGCGACGAACAGCGCGACGCCCTCGTCCGGGAGCGCGTCGCCGCGCAGGCGCGCGAGGAAGCGCTCGACCGCGGCGCGGGCGCCGAGGCGCAGGTTGCGCAGCGTCGCGGCGTCCGGCGCGCCGTCCGGCCCGGCTCCGGCGGCGAAGCGCTCGAGCACGTCGTCGGCCAGCTCCTCGACGTGGACGGCGAGCAGCGCGGCGAGGTCGACGTCGCCGATCCGGGCGGCGTGTCCTGACGCCGACGCTCCTCCCGCCTCCATTGGAGGGAACCTACAACCAGGCAGTGCGGAACGTCGCGGTTCCTCCTAGTTCGCTCGAACGAACGACGGGCATCTGGGGCGTGTCCATCCCATTCCCGGAGGAGGAACCGGTCCCATGATCCGACGCACCGTCCGCGTCGTGCTCGCGCTCGCCGCCGTCACGGCCCTGGCGCTCACACCCACGCTCGCCTCGGCGGCCGCACCGCCCGACTACTGCCTCGGGCAGTGCTCCGACATCCTGCCGCCCGGCGCCAACGGCCATGCGACGCTGGCCGAGATCCTGGCCAACAAGGCGCTCGGCGTCCGGCCCGCGCACACCGACGACCAGCTCGGCCCGTACGCCGCGCTGACCCAGGGCGCCAACACGCTGACCGACAGCAACCTGAACAACTTCTTCAACGACGCGTCGCTCGGGGTCCCGTCGACGAGCGCCGAGAGGACCTACAGCCCGCGCGCCGACGTCACGATCGTCCGTGACGACAGGGGCATCCCGCACATCACCGGCACCACGCGCGCCGGGACCGAGTTCGGCGCGGGCTACGCGGGCGCCGAGGACCGGCTGTTCGTGATGGACCTGATGCGCCACGTCGGCCGCGGCGAGCTGACCTCGTTCGCGGGCGGCGCGCCCGGCAACCGCGTGCTGGAGCAGAACCTCTGGCGCGCCGCGCCCTACACCGAGGACGACCTGCAGGCCCAGGTCCAGCGGCTGGCGGACTCCGGCCCGCGCGGCGCGCAGCTGCTGAGCGACATCGACGACTACCTCGACGGCGTCAACGCCTACATCTCGAAGTCGCACGGCGACCGGACGTTCCCGGGCGAGTACGTCGTCACCGGCCACGCCGACGCGATCACCAACGCCGGCGGCCCGGAGCCGTTCACGCGCACCGACCTGATCGCGATCGCCGCGGTCATCGGCGGGCTGTTCGGCAACGGCGGCGGGGAGGAGCTGAACTCGGCGCTCGTCAAGCAGGCCGCGGAGGCCAAGTACGGCGTCGCGCAGGGCGACAGGGTCTGGGCCGCGCTGCGCGACCAGGACGACCCGGAGGCGACGACGACCGTCCACGACGGGACGAGGTTCCCGTACGGCAGCGCGCCGGGCGACACGAGCGGCGTCGCGATGCCGGACGCGGGGACGCTGCAGGACAGCGACGTCGTCCAGGACCCGACGGGCAGCGCGGCGAGCGCCAGCGCGGCCGCGGCGTCGGCGAAGGCGCGCTCGCTGCGCGTCAAGGGCGTGCCCAAGAAGTACAAGAAGCTCGCCGGGATGTTCTCCGGCGGCGCGATGCCGGGGCTCAAGCTCGGCGGCCACCACCAGGGCATGTCCAACGCGCTGGTCGTCTCCGGCGCCAACACCAAGAGCGGCAACCCGGTCGCGGTCTTCGGCCCGCAGACCGGCTACTTCGCGCCGCAGCTGCTGATGCAGGAGGAGCTGCAGGGCCCGGGCATCAGCGCCCGCGGCGTCTCGTTCTCGGGGTTGAACTTCTACGTGGAGATCGGACGCGGCCCGGACTACGCGTGGTCGCCGACGTCGGCCGAGCAGGACATCACCGACACCTACGCGGTGACGCTGTGCGAGCCCGATGGCAGCACGCCGTCGCGTAGTAGCAAGTCCTACATGTTCCACGGGACGTGCACGCCGATGGAGAAGCTGCAGCGCTCCGACTCCTGGTCGCCGACGCTGGCCGACGGCACCGCGAGCGGGTCCTACAACCTGGTCACCTATCGCACCAAGTACGGCCTGGTGACCGGGACCGCGACGCGCGCCGGCAGGCCGGTGGCCTACACGGCGCTGCGCTCGACCTACCTGCACGAGGCCGACTCGGCGCTCGGCTTCCAGATGCTCAACGACCCCGACGTCATGAAGGACGCGGACGGCTTCAAGTCGGCCGCCTCCAACATCGACTTCGCGTTCAACTGGTTCTACGTCAACGACCACCAGAGCGCCTTCTACGACTCGGGCCGCAACCCGGTCCGGGCGGCGGGCGCCGACCCGAACCTGCCGGTCAAGGCCGAGCCGCAGTACGAGTGGCGCAACTGGAACCCGGCGACCAACACGGAGGACGTCACGCCGCCGGCCCAGCATCCGCAGGCCGTCAACCAGGACTACTTCGTGTCCTGGAACAACAAGCAGGCGCCGGGCTACAGCGCGGCGGACGGCAACTTCTCCTACGGGTCGGTGCAGCGCGTCGACCTGCTCGACCGCGGCGTCAAGACGGCGCTGGCGCAGGGGCAGAAGCTCGACCGCGCGGGGCTGACCAAGATCATGGAGAACGCGGCGACGACCGATCTGCGCGGCTCGCGCGTGCTGCCGACGTTGTTGAGGGTGATCGACAGCGGGGGCGTGCCGAGCGACCCGGCGACGGCGTCGGCGGTGAGCGCGTTGCGGACGTGGCTCGACCACGGCGCGCGGCGCGTGGAGGCCGCGCAGGGCGACAGGAGGTACGTCGACGCCGACGCGATCCGGGTGTTCGACGCGTGGTGGCCGAAGCTCGTGAGCGCCGAGTTCCGGCCGGGCATGGGCGACGACCTGTACGCCAAGACGGTCCGGGCGCTGCAGATCAACGAGTCGCCGTCGGGCGGGCAGAACGGCGACGTGTCCGGTGGCGCGGTCTCGACGAACCAGGCGCAGTCGCACAAGGGCTCGTCGTTCCAGTTCGGCTGGTGGGGCTACGTCGACAAGGACCTGCGGTCGCTGCTCGGGCAGCCGGTCCAGAACGGGCTGCCGGTGAGGTACTGCGGCGGCGGCGACCTGTCGCAGTGCCGCGCGACGTTGTTGTCGTCCTTGGCGGCGGCGGTCGGCGAGCCGGCGGCGACCACGTACCCGGGTGACAGGTCGTGCTCGGCGGGCGACCAGTGGTGCGCCGACACGATCGTCCAGTCGCCGCTGGGCGGCGTGACCGACGACGCGATCGCGTGGCAGAACCGGCCGACCTACCAGCAGGTCGTGTCGTTCCCGGCGGGGCGCGGGGATGACGTGAGCAACCTGGCGCTCGGGCGTCCGGTGAGCGCGACGAGCTACCAGCACGGGCTGTTCCAGCCGACGCTGCCGGCGAGCAACGCGGTCGACGGGAACCTGTCGACGCGCTGGGCGTCGGCGTGGAGGGACGGCGAGTCGATCACCGTCGACCTCGGCTCGGTCAGGACCGTCGCGCGGACGATCCTGCGCTGGGAGAGCGCGTACGGCAAGGCCTACAAGATCGAGACGTCCACCGACGGGACGTCCTGGAGGCAGGCCTACGCGACGACCGCCGGCGACGGCGGGACCGACGACGACGCGTTCGGCGCGGCGGTCCCGGCCCGCTACGTCCGGCTGACCGGTGTGCAGCGCGCGACGTCGTACGGCTACTCGCTGTACGAGCTGGAGGTGTACGCGCACTAGGCGCCGCCGAGCGCGTGACAGGTGGGCGGACGCTGTCGCAGGCGTCCGCCCGCATGTGTCGGACACGGCGGGTACCCTGAGCGCGGCATGATCCGCGTCCTGCACTGCGACGACTCCACCGCGTACCGCGCGTTGATCCGGGCGGAGCTGGAGGACGACGCGGACATCGAGATCGTCGGCGAGGCGCCCGACGTCGACGGCGCGCTCCGCGTGGCCGGCGAGGTCCGGCCCGATGTCGTGCTGCTCGACCTGCTCGACGTCGACCGCGACGCGGTCGGAGAGCTGCAGGGTGTGGCGCCGGACGTCCGGGTCGTGGTGCTGTCCGGGCACCCGCGCGAGTACGGCGAGCGCAAGCGCGCCGGCGCGGCGGCGTACGTCGAGAAGGACGCGTCGATCGACGAGCTGCGCGCGACGGTGCTGCGGGTCGCGACGACCTGACGGCCGCGCGCTCGTGACCGACGACGGCCCGGACCTCGCGGAGTACGCGCGCAAGCGCGACTTCGGCGCGACGCCGGAGCCGGCGGGCGGCGCTTCGTCGTCATCGTCGGACGACGGCGCGCTGCGGTTCGTGATCCAGGAGCACTCGGCGACGCGGCTGCACTGGGACCTGCGGCTGGAGCACGACGGCGCGCTGGCGTCGTGGGCGATCCCGAACGGGCTGCCGTGGGCGCTGAGGGACAACCGGCTGGCGGTCCACACCGAGGACCATCCGCTGGAGTACCTGGAGTTCCACGGGTCGATCCCGAAGGGCTCGTACGGCGCGGGGACGATGACGATCTGGGACCGGGGGACGTACGAGGTCCTGAAGTGGGATGCCAGGAAGGTCGAGGTCCGGCTGCACGGCGAGCGGGTGACCGGTGAGTTCGCGCTGTTCCCGATCGGGCCGGACGAGAAGGACTGGATGATCCACCGCATGGGCGCGCCGGCAGGGGACACGCCCGGCGGGTGGGTGCTCGGCGGCGAGGAGATGCCGACCGCGCTGGTCCCGATGCTGGCCAAGGCGGGGCCGGTGCCGCCGGCCAGGGACGACGCGTCGTGGGCCTACGAGATCAAGTGGGACGGCGTGCGCGCGGTGTGCTTCAGCGAGCCGGGGCGGATGCGGTTCGTCACGCGCAACGGCAACGACGTCACGGCGCGCTATCCGGAGCTGGCGCGGATGAACCGGGCGCTGTCGATGCACCGCGTGGTGCTGGACGGCGAGGTGGTGGCGTTCGACGATCAGGGGCGGCCGTCGTTCGGCGCGCTGCAGGGGCGGATGCACCTGGCGAAGGAGAGCGCGGTCCGGCGGCTGGCCAAGGAGAACCCGGTCACGTACATGGCGTTCGACCTGGTGTGGTTGGACGGGGTGTCGCTGGCTGGTCGGCCCTATCTGGAACGCCGGGAGGTGCTGCGGGCGCTGCTGGCCGACGGCGAGCGCTGGCAGGTCCCGGACCATGTCGTCGGTGGTGGTGCGGGGCTGCTGGCGGCGACGCGCGAGCAGGGGCTGGAGGGGATCGTCGCCAAGCGGGTCGACTCGGTGTACGAGACCGGGCGGCGCGGGGGCGCGTGGCGGAAGATCAAGAACACCAACCGCCAGGAGCTCGTGATCGGTGGGTGGCTGCCGGGGGAGGGGCGGCGCCAGTCGCGGATCGGGGCGCTGCTGGTGGGGGTCCAGGAGGACGGCGCGCTGCGGTTCGCGGGGCGGGTCGGGACGGGGTTCACGGAGAGGGAGCTGGACCGGCTCGCGGGGTTGTTGGGGGAGTTGGTCCGGGAGACGTCGCCGTTCGACGTGGTGCCGTCCGGTGTGAGGATCCCGCGCGAGGCGGTGTGGGTGGAGCCGGCGCTGGTCGCCGAGGTCGAGTTCGTGGAGTGGACGCGCGAGGGCGTGCTGCGCGCGCCGTCCTACAAGGGGCTGCGGGAGGACAAGCCGGCGGCGCTGGTCGTGCGCGAGCCGGTGGCGCCGTCCAGGGGCTCGAGGGGCTCCGCGGTCCGGGCCGAGGTCGACGGGCGCGAGCTGCGGCTGACGAACCTGGACAAGCCGCTGTGGCCGAGCGGGGAGACCAAGGGCGACCTCATCAACTACTACGTCGAGCTGGCGCCGGTGTTGTTGTCGCACCTGCATGGGCGACCGCTGACGCTGAAGCGCTACCCGCACGGGTCCGAGGGCGAGTACTTCTACGAGAAGCAGGCGCCGAGGCACCGGCCGGACTGGATCGCGACGGCGCCGGTGAGGCTGGAGAAGGGCAAGACCATCAACTACGTGTTGGCCGAGGACGTGGCGACGCTGGCGTGGCTGGGCAACCTCGCCGACCTGGAGCTGCACACGCCGATGCATCGTGCCGACCCGGGGTCCGAGGGCGGGGTGGGGGCGCCGACGATGGTCGCGTTCGACCTCGACCCGGGCGAGCCCGCGGGGCTGCTGGAGTGCTGCGCGGTCGCGCAGGTGCTGGAGGGCATGTTCCAGCACTTGGGGTTGAGGGCGGTCCCGAAGACGTCGGGGTCGAAGGGCATGCAGGTCTACGTGCCGTTGAACGTCCCGGGCGTGACCTACGCGCAGACGAAGGGCTTCGCGAAGGCGGTCGCCGAGCTGCTGGAGGCCGAGGCGGGGGACCTGGTCGTGGCGCGCCAGACGAAGGCGCTGCGTGGCGGCAAGGTGCTGGTCGACTGGTCGCAGAACGACGTCAACAAGACGACGGTCGCGCCCTACTCGCCGCGCGCGCGTGAGCGGCCGACGGTGTCGACGCCGCTGTCGTGGGACGAGGTCCGGGCCGCGGTGGCTGCGGGCGACGCGTCGTCGTTGGTGCACGACATGGCGGGCATGCTCGCCCGCGTGCGCGACCAGGGCGACCTCTTCGCCGACGCGCTGACGGTCGTCCAGGAGCTCCCGCTCGGCACCTCCTGACACATCAAAAGTGCTGGACGGCCATGCGAACATCTGTTCGTGTCAGATGCCGGTTCACCCCACGCCCGCTTCCGTCGCGCACTTGCGACGAAGAACCTCCTCATCATCCGCGCCGCCGCCGCCGAGCTGCCGCAGATCAACCTCGACGACGCGCTGCACGTCTGCGTGCTGCTGCGCGACCGCGAACCCGAGCGCTACGACGCCGCCGCGGTCCGCTGGATCGGCCGCTTCTGCGCCGAGCAGCCCGACGTCACCCTCGAGGAGGTCGACCTCGCCTGCTCGGCCTTCGAGGAGATGCGCACCGACGCCGAGCGCGGGCTGACGACCCTGCAGTCGCTGGTGGCCTGGGGCGACCAGCGCTACCGCGCCGCTAACGCTCGGGCGAGGGCGACGTCGAGGTGAGCGCCTTCGCACTCGCCTCGGAGGCGCTGCGAGCAGCGGCCCGAGCGGCCTTCGCCGCCTGACCCAAGATCCGCCGCTCCTCCGGAGCCGCCTGCGGGATCAACGCAGCAGTCGCCTCACCCAACTTCAAATGCGCCGCCGACAACCGCTCCAACTCCGCCGCCAACCGGGCCAACGGATCCTCACTCATCGCGGCATCATGCTCCATGCCTCTGAGGGTTGCACGCCCCTCGGCACTCCTCAAGCAAGTTGGACGTCAACACGATGCGTGCCGCGGCGTCCACGTCCAGGCGTGCCGGCCCGCGACTCGTCATCGCCGACAAAACCGTCACGGTGGACGTCGCTCCCACTCCATCATGAACGACAAAGCCCCCGGCGCCGGTAGGAGCGGCAGCCAGGGGCTTCGGCAATGCGGAGTTGCTCCAGCTCGATCGGCTAGCGCGCGGGAACGGCCTTGTAGTTCGCCACGACCGCCTTGTCGGCATCCTGCGCTTGGGCCGACTCGATCTGGTCGGTGGAGTCGCCGGTCGTCTCGAAGTACCCGAACGACTTGCCGCCGGCCACCTCGCTGTCGATGGCCTGCACCGGGTAACGCGCCGCGCCGTTGCCGGCGTCCGCTACTGCGCTGGTGGCGTTACCGGGCACCACGCCGATGTTGAGGGAGCCGCTGGCGGTGGCAAACTTGAACGTGCCGACACCACCGTTGCTGTAGGGCGGCTGGTCGGGGTTGAAACACATCCGCGTCACGCTCGCCTGGCCGTCCAGACCAGAAACTGCCAAGCAGATCAAGCTCCCGGACCCGAAGGCGGCCACCTTGTACTCCGGCAGCGTCTTGGCCGCCGGCGCATCGAGCGCCTGGATCTTGGTCGTGGGCTTGTCGACCGGCGCGTTGACGTCGTCCCCGCCGATCGAAGAAGCGATCGACGCCGCCGCACCTCCGGTGCACGCTCCGCAGACAGCGAGGGCCACCGCGTAGCGCACGTGCTTCTTGTTGAGACGCATACCGCTAATCATATTCAAATGCATTGTGGTCGCCTTACGAGCCGCAGTAGTTGGCGTGGTAGTGACGGTGGTTCGACATCTGCGAGAACCCGTTCACGTCTGCGGCCTGGGTGTCAACCGACTCGTGGCACTCGTTGAGCGTCGGCGAAATGCCGCGATCGATCGTTGGGCAGGCGCCGCACTGGTCGAAGCCAAGGTTGTTGGTGTCCTGCCAGCGTTGGGTCACCAACCACCTGTTGGTTCCGTTGTCGGCGTGGACGTAATCGCGGACGTAGCCGTTGTTGTTGTCGCCATCGGCCAGGCCGTGGGCGAAACCGCCGACGTCATGGAAGTTGACGAACGTCGCCATGGCCGCAGCCGGAAAAACGAACAGCGCCACCGCGCAAAGACCCAAAATGAGCCGGCGCGGCTTGATATCGAACCTCATCTGACCTCCCGTAGATGGTGTTGGCCGAGGCTCGGTCTCCAGGGCCTCGGCTCGTCGGAAGAGGGCAGCCCCCACGGCTGGCCTCTGCATGCATCCGCGAGCGAAGCTGGCCGACCCCGTCTCATCCGAGTGCGGGACCGGGTGGCCGCTTTGTAAACGCTCTATGTCATGATCGCTTGAGCTTTGATCGTGAGCGAACAGTCAGCAACATTACGCGTTAAGCACTGCTCATGCCAAACGAGCCCGCCGGATGGGGGTCCCGGAACCCTGCCACCTGGCAAGGTGCGCCCTGGGTGTCTGGGTCGCCACCTCAGTCTTTCGAAAGGGGACCGGGTACATGACGGACCGTAGATGCCGCTTCGGACCGGCGGTCAAGATCGAGACGATCCGTCGGCGCGAGGCGGGTGAGTCACGATGACGGCCCGATCTCGCGGTCCCAGAACGACGGAAGCCCCGCAGCGGCGGGGCTTCCGGTCAGCGCGCCCGGCTGGATTCGAACCAGCGACCTCTCGCTCCGGAGGCGAGCGCTCTATCCACTGAGCTACGGGCGCGGGTGCGCAGGGGCAGCGTATCGGGTTAGGCGGGGGTCGCTGCTGCTGCCGGTGGGGTGGCCGGGCCGACTTCTTCGGTGCAGAAGGCGCAGCGGCGGGCGGCGAAGGGGATCTGGCTCAGGCAGGCGGGGCATTCGCGGGTCGGTTCGTCGACGGCTTCGCCGGTCTGGACACGATCGAGGAGCGCTCCGACGGGCTTGACGACGAAGAAGAACACCACCGCCGCGATGATCACGAAGGAGAGCAGGGCGTTCAGGAACTCGCCGTAGAGGAACTTCGAGGAGTTGATCGTGAACGAGAGGTCGCTGAAGTCGGGCTGGCCGCCGATCGCGGCGATCAGCGGGGTGACCAGGTCCCTCACCAACGCGGTCACGACCGCGCCGAACGCCGCGCCGATGACCACCGCGATGGCGAGGTCGACGAGGTTGCCGCGCAACAGGAACGTACGGAACTCCTTCAACATGACGCAGGACCCTAACCGCAGCGCCAGATAGCCTCAGCGGCGCCCGATGGACCTCTCGATCCACTTCGCCGGCACCGCCGGCTCCGTTCCCTCCGCCGCCCGCGGCCTCCCGGCCACGCTGCTGCGCCACGGCTCCGACAAGCTCCTGATCGACTGCGGCGAGGGCACCCAGCGCCAGCTCATCCGCCAGGGCGGGCTGCCGGAGATCACCGAGGTCTTCCTCACGCATCTCCACCTCGACCACTGGCTCGGGCTCCCGGGCATGTTGAAGTCCTTCGACCTCCGGGACCGCACCACGCCGCTGACCGTCTTCGGCCCGCCCGGCACCGAGCGCCTGCTCGCCGACCTCCAGCGCACAGTCTTCGGCCGCCTGAAGTACCGCCTCAACGTCACCGACCTCGAGGGCGACGCGATCGTCGACTTCGACGGCTACGAGATCCACGTGCTGCGCGTGCGCCACCGGGGCGAGGCGTACGGGTACGCGCTGTTCGAGCACGACCGCCCCGGACGCTTCGACGCCGAGCTGGCCAGGAAGCTGGGCGTCGAGTTCGGCCCTGACTTCGGCCGCCTGCAGAAGGGCGAGACCGTCAACGGCGTCGCACCCGAGCAGGTCATGGGGGAGACCCGCCGCGGCCGCCGCCTGATCTTCACCGGCGACACCTCGCCCTGCGACATGATCCGGGAGACGGCCGCCAACGCCGACGTCCTCGTCCACGAGGCCACGTTCCTCGACGAGGACCGCGAGCGCGCGCACGAGACCGGCCACTCGACCGCCCGCCAGGCCGCCGAGCTCGCGCAGGACGCGGGTGTCCGGCAGCTCGCGCTGACCCACATCTCGACCCGCTACGCCGGACGCCAGATCCGCGAGGAGGCGCAGGCGACGTTCGCCAACACCGTCGTCCCGCACGACGGCGACTGGATCGACGTCCCGTTCCCCGAGAAGGGCCCGCCCGAGCACCACCGCCCGGAGCGCCCGGACCGTCAGGACCGCGTGCCGACCACCAAGACGTACTCCAACTCGTAGCGCGCGCCGCCCGCGTCGCCCGGCGCCGCGCGGTTCGTCCGCTCCGCGAACGCCAGCAGCGCCGCGTCCAGCTCTGCCGCGCGCTCCGGCTCGCCCGCCAGCGCCCGGAACGCCATGATCGTCGGCCCGAAGTTCAACTTGTAGAACTCGACCAGCTCCCGCGGACCGGCGAACGCGTCGAGCACCTGGACCGCCGGCGTGAAGCTCAGCGACGCGACCCGATCCCCGAACAGCTCCCGCACGTGCGCCTCGTCGCCCCACAGGATCGGCGGCTGGAACCCGGCCGGCGGAGCAGGCAGGAACGACGCCTGCGTCCCGAACATCTCCGCCACCCATCCGCCCGGCCGCCAGTTGGCCATCGCGATCGTCGCGCCCGGCCGCGCGACCCGCACCAACTCGGACGCCACCCGCGCATGATCCGGCGCGAACATCGCCCCGAACGACGACAGCACCACATCGAACGCCCCGTCGTCGAACGGCAGCGCCTGCGCGTCGGCCTCGACCCACTCCAGCGCGACGCCCGCCGCGACCGCCGCCGACCGCCCCGCCGCGAGCAGCTCCGGCGTGAGGTCCGAAGCGACCACGTCACCACCCGCCAGCGCCGCCGGGATCGACGTCGCGCCCGACCCCGCGCCGACGTCCAGCACGCGGTCGCCGGTCCGGATTCCCGCCGCCGCGACGAGCGCCGGCCCGACGCTCGGGATCGTCGTCCGGGCCACCTCCGGGAAGTCCCCGGCGGCCCACGTCGCACGCGCACGCTCCTGGTCGCTCATGGAGCGACTCTACGCCCGCGCGCGCTGCTAGGTTGAACCCAGCACCGACCCTTTAACCCGGTCCCGTGAGGCCAGGAAGGACGGAACACCATGGATCACGAGAAGGTCGTCCTCGACGAGGACGACATGCGCCGCACCCTCGTGCGCATCGCGCACGAGATCGTCGAGCGCAACGACGAGCCGGACCGCTTGGCGATCGTCGGCATCCACCGCCGCGGGGCGATCCTCGCCCGCCGCATCCACGCGCTGCTGATCGACCTGCTGGAGCGCGAGGTCCCGATCGGCGACCTCGACATCTCGTTCTACCGCGACGACGTCGGCCGCCGCGCCGAGCAGCCGACGATCCACGCCAGCCACGTCGACTTCGAGCTCGACGGCCGCACGATCGTCCTCGTCGACGACGTCCTCTTCACCGGCCGCACGGTCCGCAGCGCGATCGAGGCGCTGTTCTCCTACGGCCGCCCCGCCAAGGTCCAGCTCGCGGTCCTCGCCGACCGCGGCCACCGCGAGCTGCCGATCCGCCCGGACTACGTCGGCAAGAACCTGCCGACCTCGCGCTCCGAGCGCGTCAACGTCCATGTGGAAGAACTCGACCAAGTTGATGAAGTACGCATCACGGAACTGAGCGAGGTGACGGCATGAAGCACCTGGTATCCGTCGAGCAGCTCGAGCGCGCCGACATCGAGCGCATCTGCGACCGGGCGGCGTCGTTCGCCGAGGTCGCCGATCGCGAGATCAAGAAGGTGCCCGCGCTCCGCGGCCGCACGGTCCTCAACCTCTTCTACGAGGCGAGCACGCGCACACGCAGCAGCTTCGAGCTGGCCGCCAAGCGCCTCTCCGCCGACGTCGTGAACTTCTCCGCGTCCGGCAGCAGCGTCGAGAAGGGCGAGTCCCTCAAGGACACCATCTTGACTCTCGGCGCCCACAAGCCCGACGCGATCGTCATCCGGACCCCCTGGGCCGGCGCCGCCGAGCTGGTGTCCGGCTGGACGCCCGCCGCGGTCGTCAACGCCGGCGACGGCAAGCACGAGCACCCGACCCAGGCGCTGCTCGACGTCCACACGCTGCGCCAGCGCCTCGGCGGCCTCGACGGCCTCAACATCTGGATCGTCGGCGACGTCCTGCACAGCCGCGTCGCGCGCAGCAACATCATGGCCTTCCAGAAGATGGGGGCCAGGGTCACGCTCGCCGGCCCGCCGACGCTGATCCCGCGCGGGATCGAGGCCCTCGGCTGCGAGATCCGCTACACGCTCGACGACCTCGGCCAGGCCGACGTCGTCTACGCCCTGCGCATGCAGCACGAGCGCATGACCGAATCCTGGGTCCCCTCGCTGCGCGAGTACGCCGCCTGGTACCAGATCAACGGCCGCCGCCTCGGCGCCAAGCAGGTGCTGATGCACCCCGGCCCCGTCAACCGCGGCGTCGAGCTCAGCGCCGAGGTCGTCGACTCGCCCCAGGCCGTCATCACCGCGCAGGTCGCCGCCGGCGTCGTCGTCCGGATGGCCGTCCTCTACGAGGTCCTCGCGCACGTCCCGACCGAAGCCCGCACGCCCGAAGGAGTGCCCGCCTAAATGCCCGAGCCGCTGCTCGTCCAGAGCGCCCTGCCCAAGACGGACATCTTGATCCGCGAGGCCCGCGTCTTCGACCCGCGCGCCCAACTCGACGAACAACGCGACGTCCTCGTCCGCGACGGCGAGATCGCCGAGATCGGCGCGGCCGGCAGCCTGACCGCGCCCGACGGCGCCGAGACGCTCAACGCCCAGGGCCGCGCGCTGTTCCCCGCCTTCGTCGACCCGCACGTGCACTTCCGCACGCCCGGCCAGGAGCACAAGGAGGACCTCGAGACCGGCACCCGCGCCGCGGCCGCCGGCGGGTTCTGCGCCGTCCTGGCGATGCCCAACACCGACCCGCCGCTGGACTCCGCGCCGCTGCTGCGCTCCGTCCGCGACGCCGCCGCGCGCGACGCCCGGATCCCCGTCGGCTTCGTCCCCTGCGTCACCCGCGGGATGGCCGGCGACGAGCTGACCGAGATGGCCGCGCTGCGCGAGGAGGGCGCCGCCGGCTTCACCGACGACGGCAAGCCGGTGGTCTCCGCCGGCATGCTGCGCAAGGCGCTGCAGTACCAGCGCCTCTGCGGCGGCGTGATCGCGCTGCATGAGGAGGACCCGTCGCTGAGCGGCAAGGGCGCGATGCACGAGGGCGAGGTCTCCGCCCAGCTCGGGATCACCGGGATCCCGTCGATCTCGGAGGCCACGATGGTCGCCCGCGACGCGCTGATCGCCGGCTACGAGGACGGCAAGATCCAC
Organism: Conexibacter woesei Iso977N; assembly: GCF_000424625.1. GTDB lineage: Bacteria > Actinomycetota > Thermoleophilia > Solirubrobacterales > Solirubrobacteraceae > Baekduia > Baekduia woesei_A. The sequence continues at coordinate 1,701,126 of NZ_AUKG01000002.1, read as the reverse complement.
ATCCAGCACCTCAGCGCGCGCGAGTCGATCGAGGCGCTGGCGGATGCCAAGCAGCGCGGGGTCAGGATCACCGGCGAAGCCTCGCCGCACCACCTCTGCCTCACCGACGAGGCGGTCCGGACGCTCGACACGCGCTGCAAGATGAACCCGCCGCTGCGCACCGAGGACGACCGCCAGGCGCTGATCGAGGGCCTGAAGTCCGGTGTGATCGACTGCATCGCGACCGACCACGCGCCCCACGCGCGCGACGAGAAGGAAGTGCCCTTCGAGCAGGCGCCGATGGGCACGACCGGCCTGGAGACGTCGTTCGCGGCGATCTACACCAACTTGGTCCTGCCCGGCGTCCTCACGCTCGAGCTGCTCGTGCAGCGGCTGAGCGACGGCGCCGCGCTGTTCGACCTGCCGACGCCCGGGATCACGCCCGGCGCGCCCGCCAACCTCACGCTCGTCGACCTCGACCGCGAGTGGGTCGTCGGCGACGGCGGCTATGAGTCGCGCTCGGCGAACTGCTGCTTCGACGGCAACACCTTGCGCGGCAAGGTGCTCTTGACCATCGCGGCCGGGACGCTCGCGTTCCGCGCCCGCCAGCTGGAAGTGGTGCGATGACCCCCGTTCAACCCAATGCCTACGTCCTGCTCGAGGACGGCACGCGCTTCGACGGGATCTCCGTCGGCGCGGAAGGCCACGCCGTCGGCGAGGTCGTCTTCACGACCGGCATGTCCGGCTACCAGGAGTCGATGACCGACCCGAGCTTCGCCGGGCAGCTGATCACCTTCACCTACCCGCACATCGGCAACTACGGCGCCAGCGAGCGCGCGATGGAGTCCGACCGCGTCTGGGCGCGCGCCGCGATCATGCGCGCCTCGGTCAACCGCGAGGACGCGCCGGAGGCCGAGCGCGGCTGGCTCGACTGGCTGATCGACTGCGGGATCCCGGCGATCTCCGAGGTCGACACGCGCGCGCTCGTGCGCCACATCCGCGACGCCGGCGCGATGCGCGGCGGCATCTTCAGCGGCGAGATCTCCGAGGCCGAGGCCCGCGACATCATCAACAACGAGCCGTCGATGACCGGCGCGGACTTCGCGAAGGTCGTCACGCCGCAGCAGGCGCACACGGTCGGCTACGGCGGCGCCGTGAAGATCCACGCGATCGACACCGGGATCAAGTCGTCGATCGTCCGCAACCTCGTCGAGCGCGGGGCGGAGGTCACGCTGCACCCGTGCACGGTGACCAGCGCCGAGCTGCTCGCCACCGACGCCGACGCGTTCTTCCTGGCCAACGGCCCGGGCGACCCCGCGGCGCTCGGCTACATCGTCGACACGATCCGCGACCTCGTCGGCCAGCGCCCGACGTGGGGGATCTGCCTCGGCCATCAGCTGCTCTGCCAGGCCGTCGGCCTCGAGACCTACAAGTTGCCCTTCGGCCACCGCGGCGGCAACCACCCCGTGAAGGACCTCCGGACCGGGAAGATCGAGATCACCGCCCAGAACCACGGCTTCGCGGTCAAGGCGCCGGACGGCACCGGCCGCGTCGAGGCCGACGAGCCCGTGCGCTGGCAGACCGACTTCGGCGAGGCCGCGCTCACGCACGTGAACCTCTACGACCGCACGGTCGAGGGGCTCGAGCTGCTCGAGCACAACACCGCGACCGTCCAGTACCACCCGGAGGCCGGGCCCGGTCCCAACGACGCGCTCTACCAATTCGACCGCTTCCTCGAGGCGATCAAGAGCGGGAGCCCTGCCTGATGCCGCGCCGTAACGACCTCCACAAGATCCTGATCCTGGGCTCCGGCCCGATCGTCATCGGCCAGGCGGCCGAGTTCGACTACTCCGGCGTGCAGGCCTGCAAGGTGCTGCGCGAGGAGGGCTACGAGATCGTCCTGGTGAACTCCAACCCGGCGACGATCATGACCGACCCGGAGTTCGCCGACGCGACCTACGTCGAGCCGCTGCTGCCCGGCCCGGTCGCGCAGGTCATCGCCAAGGAGAGGCCCGACGCGCTGCTGCCGACGCTCGGCGGCCAGACCGCGCTGAACCTCGCCAAGGCGCTGCACGAGGACGGCACGCTCGAGAGGCACGGAGTCGAGCTGATCGGTGCGAACTACGACGCGATCAACACCGCCGAGGACCGCGAGCTGTTCCAGGTCGCGATGGCCAAGGCGGGGCTGGCGATGCCGGCCAACACGATCGTCGAGTCGACCGAGCAGATCCCGAGCGCACTGGTCGCCGTCGGCCTGCCCGCGATCATCCGCCCGGCCTTCACGCTGGGCGGCCGCGGCGGCGGCATCGCCCGCACCGAGGAGGAGTTCACGAAGATCGTGACGCGCGGGCTGCAGGCGTCGCCGATCGGCCAGGTGCTCGTCGACCAGTCGGTCCTGGGCTGGGGCGAGTACGAGCTGGAGGTCATGCGCGACCACAACGACAACGTCGTGATCGTGTGCTCGATCGAGAACATCGACCCGATGGGCGTCCACACCGGCGACTCCGTCACGGTCGCCCCGCAGCAGACGCTGACCGACCGCCTCTACAACAAGCTGCGCGACCAGGCGATGGCCTGCATCCGCGCGGTGGGCGTCGAGACCGGCGGGTCGAACGTGCAGTTCGCGGTCAACCCGGCGACCGAGGAGATCCTCGTCATCGAGATGAACCCGCGCGTGTCGCGCTCGTCGGCGCTGGCGTCGAAGGCCACCGGCTTCCCGATCGCCAAGATCGCCGCGCGGCTGGCCGTCGGCTACTCGCTGGAGGAGATCCCCAACGACATCACCAAGGTCACGCCGGCCTCCTTCGAGCCGGCGATCGACTACGTGGTCGTCAAGTGGCCGCGGTTCGCGTTCGAGAAGTTCAGCGGCGCCAATGCCGAGCTGTCCACGCACATGAAGTCGGTCGGCGAGGCGATGGCGATCGGCCGCACGTTCGGCCAGGCGTTCCTGAAGGCGATGCGCTCGCGCGAGCTGGACGCCCCGCCGAAGCTCGACGCGCTCGACGTCCCGGAGCTGCTGACGATGCTGGAGCGCCCGGCGTCGGACCGCTACGACGTGATCCTGGAGGCGTTCCGCAAGGGCGCGACGATCGAGCAGATCCACGCGCCGACGTCGATCGACCGCTGGTACCTGCACGAGCTGCAGGACGTCGCGCTGGACCCCGAGGCGCCGTTCGCCGGCGAGCGCTCGTTCAAGGCCGTCGACACCTGCGCCGCCGAGTTCGCGGCCGAGACGCCGTACTTCTACAGCGGCTGGGAGCGCAAGGCGACGCACGAGGTCAGGCGCGGCGACAACGCGTCGGTCGTGATCCTCGGCGCGGGCCCGAACCGCATCGGCCAGGGCATCGAGTTCGACTACTGCTGCGTGCACGCCGCGATGACCGTCCGTGAGTCCGGGCGCGACGCGGTGATGATCAACTGCAACCCGGAGACGGTCTCCACCGACTACGACACGTCGGACCGGCTGTACTTCGAGCCGCTGACGCTGGAGGACGTGCTCGGCGTCATCGAGGTCGAGAGGCCCGAGGGCGTGATCGTGCAGTTCGGCGGCCAGACGCCGCTGAAGCTCGCCCACGGCCTGGAGCAGGCGGGCGTGAAGATCCTCGGCACGAGCGTTGACTCGATCGACCTGGCTGAGGAGCGCGGGCGCTTCGGCGACCTGCTGGAGCGGCTCGGCTACAAGGCGCCGCCGTGGGCGGCGGCCGCGACGATCGAGGGCGCGCTGGACGCTGGCGAGGACGTCGGCTACCCGCTGCTCGTGCGCCCGTCCTACGTGCTCGGCGGCCGCGCGATGGAGATCGTCTACTCGCGCGACGGCCTCGCCGACTACCTCACGCGCCACGCCCGCGACGGGCGCGACATCTTCCTCGACCGCTTCCTGGAGAACGCGATCGAGGTCGACGTCGACGCGCTCTGCGACGGCGACGAGGTCTGGGTCGGCGGGATCATGCAGCACGTCGAGGAGGCCGGGATCCACTCCGGCGACTCGGCCTGCGTGCTGCCGCCGCACTCGCTCGGGCCGGAGATGCTCGACCAGATCCGCGCGGCCACGCGCGGGATCGCGCTGGGGCTCGGAGTGGTGGGGCTCATGAACGTGCAGTACGCCGTCCACAGCGGGCAGCTGTACGTGATCGAGGCCAACCCGCGCGCGTCGCGGACGGTCCCGTTCGTCTCCAAGGCGATCGGCGTGCCGCTGGCCAAGATGGCCTGCCGCCTGATGCTCGGCGAGAAGCTGGTCGACCTGAACCTGCCCGCCGAGGACGCGCCGCTGGACCACGTGAGCGTCAAGGAGGCGGTCCTGCCGTTCGACCGCTTCGAGGGCTCCGACGCCGTGCTCGGCCCGGAGATGCGCTCGACCGGCGAGGTCATGGGCGTCGCCCGCGACTTCCCGACGGCGTTCGCCAAGGCCCAGGCCGCGGCGGGCGCGTCGCTGCCCAGCGAGGGCACCGTGTTCATCACGGTCACCGACGCCGACAAGCCGGGCGCGGTCGCCGTCGCGCAGCTGCTGCACGACCTCGGCTTCAAGATCGTCGCCACGCTCGGGACCGCCGAGGCGATCCGGCGCTGGGGCGTCCCGGCCGAGGTCATCAACAAGATCTCCGAAGGCCCGGAGAACAACGTCGTCACGTGGATCGAGGACGGCAAGGTCGACCTGGTGGTCAACACGCCGACCGGCTCGGGCGCGCGCACCGACGGCTGGGAGATCCGGCGGGCCGCGGTCGCGGCCGGGATCCCGTGCCTGACGACGCTCAGCGCGGGCCTGAGCGCGGCGCGCGCGATCAGCGCGGCGCGGGCGGGGGACATGACCGTGCTGTCGCTGCAGGAGCTGCACACGGCGCGCCTGGGGTCCGCCTCCTGATCTGGCGCGCGTTCTTCACGCTCGTCCTGCGGCGGGTCGACGCCGAGACCGCGCACCGGCTCGGCACGCGCGCGCTGGCGTTGACGCTGGCGCCGCGGCCGCTGCGGCGCGCGGTCGCGCGCGCGTGCGGCGTCCGGGACGGCGCGCTGCGCGTCGAGGCGATGGGGCTGACGTTCCCGTCGCCGCTCGGCCTCGCCGCGGGCTTCGACAAGGACGCCGCGCATCTGAACGAGCTCGCCGCGCTCGGCTTCGGGTTCGTCGAGGTCGGGACGATCACCGCGCAGCCCCAGCCGGGCAACCCGCGGCCGCGGCTGTTCCGGCTGCCGGCCGACCGCGCGCTGGTCAACCGCATGGGCTTCAACAACGGTGGCGCCACGGCGGCCGTGGTCCGGCTCGCCAAGCGCCGCGACCCGGGTCTCGTCGTCGGCGTGAACATCGGCAAGACGAAGCTCGCCGACGACGCGGCCGCCGACTACCGCGCGAGCGCCGCCGCGCTGGCGCCGCTGGCCGACTACCTCGTCATCAACGTGTCGTCACCGAACACCCCCGGGCTGCGCGACCTCCAGGCCGTCGAGCAGCTCGAGCCGCTCGTCGCGGCGGTGCGGGAGGGGATGGGCGCCAACGCCGTCCCGCTGCTCGTCAAGATCGCGCCCGACCTCGCCGACGACGACGTCGACGCGGTCGCCGCGTTCGCGCTCCGGGTCGGCCTCGACGGGCTGATCGCGACCAACACCACCATCTCGCGCGACGGTCTCGCGACCCCTCGGGCCGAGGTCGAGGCCGCGGGCGCCGGCGGCCTCTCCGGCCCGCCCGTGGCCGAACGTTCGACGCAGGTGCTGCGGCGGCTGCGGGAGCGCCTCGGCGCCGACTTCACCATCATCTCGGTGGGTGGGGTGGAGAACGCCGACGACGCGTGGGCGCGACTGCAGGACGGAGCGACGCTCGTCCAGGCCTACACCGCCTTCATCTACGGCGGTCCGCTGTGGCCGCGCCGGGTGGTGCGCGGGCTCGCCGGACGGGCACGCGCGGCAGGTTCGAACTGGCCGCTTCGGCACTCCTGAGACGCTTGTATGAACAAGGACGCCCGGCCGTCCGGACGGGTAGGTGTGGACTACGCACATACGCCCGCCCGGAACGTCGCAAACAGCGGCCGGCGGTCCGAGGGACCGCTTTGCGGATGGTCGCAGAGGCCCCGCAAAGTGCCTGCAAAACCCGGCGCGACCGTCAACCAACCTGAACAAGGGTCGACCTCAGGTCGAGGTCCAGCCGAATTGAGCCATCGGCGCTTGCCGAGGGGTCCGAGGCGTGTAGTATCGGCGCCCCGATGTCGCCGGCCGCCAACTCGCCCACCAAGCACACGGCGGCACCCGAACGCAGCCTCAACCAGCGGATGGACGCCCTCCAGAAGGCGAACGTCATCCGCACCCGTCGCGCGCAGCTCAAGCGCGACCTGAAGGCCGGTCGAGTGTCGATCCACCAACTGCTTCTCGACCCGCCCGAGTTCCTCGAGACCGCCAAGGTCTTCGACATGCTCCTGGCCGTCCCGAAGTACGGGCGGGTGAAGGCGAACAAGATCCTGCAGACCTGCCGGATCTCGCCCTCGAAGACCATCGGCGGCCTCTCGGATCGCCAGCGTGCTGAGCTCATCAGCATGCTCCGCAAGTAGCCTCCCGGCTCTGCCCGGCGTATTTGTCATCACCGGACCCTCCGGGGTCGGCAAGGGCACGCTCATCCGCCTGCTGCGCGAGCGTGTCCCCGAGCTCGCGATGAGCGTGTCGGCGACGACGCGCCGGCCGCGACCGGGAGAGACGCAGGGCGTCGACTACCACTTCATCTCCGACGAGGAGTTCGCGCGGAGGGTCGATGCGGGCGAGTTCGTCGAGTGGGCCGAGTACAGCGGCCGCCGCTACGGGACGCTGCGCGAGGAGCTGGACCGCCACACCTCCGGCGGCCATCCGGTCGTCCTGGAGATCGAGGTCCAGGGCGCGCGCCAGGTGCGCGAGACGCTGCCGAGCGCGACCCAGATCTTCATCGAGCCGCCCGACGAGGCGACGCTGCGCGAGCGCCTGATCGGGCGCGGCACCGACGACCCCGAGCAGGTCGAGCGGCGGCTCAAGGTCGCCGAGGAGGAGCTGGCCGCCGCGGGCGAGTTCGAGCACGTCGTCGTCAACGACCGGCTCCACGACGCCGCCGAGCAGCTGGAGTCCATCGTCCGGGGTACAATGACCGCGTGATCAGTCCCCGCATCGACAAGCTGCTCGACCACGTCGACTCCAACTACGCCTCGGTCCTCGTCGCCGCCAAGCGCGCGCGCCAGATCAACTCGTACTACCACAACTTGGGTGAGGGGACGTTCGACGAGTTCCCGCCGCCGATGGTCGAGACCATCTCGAAGAACTACTTGACGATCGCCCTCGAGGAAGTCGCCGCGGGCAAGATCAAGTACCAGTACCGCTAGGAGCGGCTGGTCACCATGGCGCGCCTGCTCCTCGGGGTCAGCGGGGGCATCGCCGCCTACAAGGCGCTCGAGGTCGTGCGCCTGGCCACGAAGGCCGGGCACGCGGTCCGGGTCATCCAGACCCCGACCGCCCAGAAGTTCGTCGGCGCCGCCTCGTTCGCGGCGCTGACCGGCGCCCCGGTCCTGACCGACGAGTTCGAACGCGACCCCGCCCGGGGCGCGTTCCCCGACCAGCAGCCGCCGGACCACGATCCGGCCTCGCACCTGGAGCTGGTCCGCAACGCCGACGCCTACCTGATCGCGCCCGCGTCGGCCAACACGATCGCCAAGCTCGCGCACGGGCTGGCCGACAACCTGCTGACCTCCGCGGCGCTGGCCGCGTCCTGCCCGGTGCTCGTCGCGCCCGCGATGAACCACCACATGTGGGAGCACCCGGCGACGCAGAGCAACCTGTCGCTGTTGCAGGCGCGCGGCGTGACGATCGTCGCGCCGACCACCGGCGCGCTGGCCACCAGGAACGAGTGGGGGACCGGCCGGCTGGCCGACGTCGCCGACCTCGTCGCCGCCTTCGAGGCCGTGGTCCCCGCGGGCGCCCGCCCGTGGGACGGCCTGCGCGTCCTGATCACCGCGGGCGGGACGCGCGAGCCGATCGACGCGGTCCGCTACGTCGGCAACCGCTCGTCGGGCCGGATGGGCTTCGCGGTCGCCGAGGAGGCCGCGGCGCTCGGCGCCGAGGTCACGGTGATCGCGGCGAACGTCACGCTGTCGCGCCACCCGCGCGTGACCTACGTCGACGTCGAGACCGCGGCGCAGCTCGGCGCGGCGTCGAAGGAAGCTTTTGCGAGCTGCGACGTCTTGGTGATGAGCGCGGCGGTCGCCGACTTCCGGCCCGCGAGCGCGCACGAAGGCAAGCTGAAGAAGACCGATCGCGATGAGCTGGCGCTGGTGCTCGAACGTACAGAGGACGTGTTGACCGGTCTCGCCGCCACCCGCCGCCCGGAGCAGACGCTCGTCGGCTTCGCCGCGGAACATGGCGCGGGCGCGGTCGAGTACGGGCGCGACAAGCTGCAGCGGAAGGGGTTGGATGCGGTGGTGGTCAACGACGTCTCGCAGCCGGGCATCGGGTTCGATGCCACCGACAACGAGGTGACGATCGTCACCGCCGCCGGCGACGAGGCCGTCCCGCGCGGCACGAAGGCCGAGGTCGCGCGCGCGATCCTCGCCACCGTCGACCGCCTCCGCGCCGGAGCGGGAGCGCAGCGATGAGCACCGAGGGCTCGCTCGACGGCTCCGAGGTCGCGCGGGCCGGGCTGCTCGCGCGCCGGATCGCCGAGGCCGTCCACGACGCGGTCGAGGTCAAGCAGAGCATCCTCGAGGACCTGCTCGTCTGCATCCTCGCCGAGGGCCACGTGCTGATCGAGGACCTGCCCGGCGTCGGCAAGACCACGCTCGCCCGTGCCTTCGCGCGCGTCACCGACCTCGGGTTCCAGCGCGTGCAGTGCACGGCCGACCTGCTGCCCGCCGACGTCGTCGGCACGAACATCTTCAACCAGCGCGAGGACCGCTTCGAGTTCCGGCCCGGCCCGATCTTCGCCAACGTCGTGCTCGTCGACGAGATCAACCGCGCGTCGCCCAAGACACAGTCCGGGTTGCTGGAGTGCATGCAGGAGCGGCGCGTCACGGTCGACGTGCACTCGCACGAGCTGGCGCGCCCGTTCGTCGTGCTCGCCACGCAGAACCCGGTCGAGTTCGAGGGCACCTACCCGCTGCCCGAGGCGCAGGTCGACCGCTTCATGGCGCGGCTGTCGCTCGGCTACCCGACGCCGGCCGCCGAGGTCGACATGCTGCGCGCCCACGAGGCCGGCGACCGTGTCGAGAAGATGGAGCCGGTCGCGTCGGCCGCCGACGTCCTGGAGGCGATCGACATCGCCACGCGCGTCAACGCCTCCGACCGCCTGCGGGCCTACATCGTCGCCCTGCTCCAGCGCACGCGCGAGGACGCGCGGACCGAGCTGGGCGCCTCGCCGCGCGCGGGGCTGATGCTGCTGCGCGCCGCCAAGGCGCGCGCGCTCCTGCAGGGGCGCGACCACGCGCTGCCCGACGACGTCCAGGCGCTCGCGCGCCAGGTGCTGTCGCACCGGATCGTCCTGGCGCCGGAGGCGCTGGACGCGACGCCCGAGCAGGTCGTCGCCGACGCGCTCGCCGCGACGCCGGCGCTGTAGGAGCGGGTTCATCGGCCATGGAGGAGACCGCCCGCCCGCTCCTCCGGACCGCGGCACTCGGCGTCCTGCTGATCGTCGTCGCGGGCACGCTCGACGCGCAACCGCTCTACGTCGCCGGCGCGGCGTTCGTGTTGGTGGCCTTGGGCTGCCTGCTGTGGGTGGTCGGCGGCGCGCGCGGGATCGCGGTCTCGCGCACGGTCGGCGTGACGCGCGCGATGGAGGAGGAGCCGGTCCCGGTCGTGCTGCGCGTGACCGGCACGCGCCCGCTGCCGACCGGCGCGCTGCTCGACCCGCTGCTGCCCGCGCCCGCGCCGCTGGCGACCGGGCGGCGCCTGACCCGCGTGCACATCGACGTGCGCTTCGCCAGGCGCGGGCGCAAGGTGCTGACCTCGCCGCGCGTCGCGGTGCGCGACCCGTTCGGCCTGATGGTGCGCGTCGCGCGCGGGACCGACGTCGCGGCCGACGAGGTGCTGATCCTGCCGCGGATCGAGCCGGTGCTGTCGCCGTCGGGCGGCGGCGACGGGTCCGGCTCGCTGCAGCTCGGGCGCCGCTCCTCGGTCGCGGCCGAGATCGAGCTCGACGGCCTGCGCCAAGCGCGTGAGGGCACGCCGGCCTCGCGCATGTACTGGCCGTCGCTGGCCAAGCGCGGCGAGCTGCTGGAGCGGCGCCTGCGCGCCGACAGCGACACGCGCCCGCTCGTCGTCCTGGACCCGCGCGGGGCCGCGAGCGAGGACGACCTCGACGCCGCGGTCCGCGCCACCGCGTCGCTGGCCGTCCACCTCGCGCGTGCCGGCGGCTGCGCGCTGATGATCCCCGGCGACCGCCGCCCGGCCGCGATGGATCCCGGACTGGTGGGATGGGCTCACCTTCACGCGCGCCTGGCGCTCGTCGAGGGCGGCTCGCCGCCGCCGCTGTCGGGCCTGGCGGCGCGGCGCGGGCCGATCGTCTACGTCGCCGCGCGGCGCCTGTCGCGCCCGCCGCGCGCGCTGGCCCACGCGCCCGGCGGCGGCCGCGTGCTCGTCATCCCCGGCGAGCTGGCCGGCCGGCGCGCGGCGTTCAGCGTCGCGGGCTGCCTCGGCTACGAGCTGAGCGAGGCCCGCCGCGGTCCCGAGCCCGCCGCGACCGGGGGAGCGGTCGCGTGAGCGCGGTTCCGGCACCGCTGCGCAGCGGGGCGGGGACGGGCGTCGCGCTGCGCGCCGACGCCTGGACCGTCCGCTTCGTCGCCTTCTGCGCGCTGGCCCTGTTCGGCGCGACGCACTGGGCGGCGATCACGCGCCCGTCGTCGGGCGGCAAGCTGGTCGCGCTGTTCGTCGTCGCGGTGATCGGCGGCCTGGCCACCGCCGCCGCGCTCGAGCTCGACGGCGCGCGCCGGCGCTGGCGGCTGCCCGCCGCCGCCGCGGCGTTGTTGGTGTCCTTGGTCGTGATCCTCGCGCTGGCCGGCGTGCCCGGCTGGTACCTGAAGCCCTGGCACTGGGACGCGCTGGCGAGCGGGATCGGCGACGGCATCGGGACGCTGCCCGCGCTGCGGATGCCCTACCGCGGGTCCGACATGTGGGTGTTGGTCGTCCTGATCGCCGGCGGCGGCGTGCTGCTGCTGGCCGCCGCGGTCCTCGCGCTCAAGCCGAACCCGCGGCGCTTCGGCGCCGCCGCGCTGCTGACCGCCACCTACGCGATCGCGATCATCGAGCACCGGCCCGGCCACCCGTACTTCGACGGGCTCGTCTTCGCCGTCCTGCTCGCCGCGTTCCTGTGGGCCGACCGCCTCCAGGGCCGCGAGGCGACCGCGGCGATCGGCCTCGGCCTGACCGCGATCCTCGCCTCGGCGCTGCTGGCGCCGCATCTGGCCTCCGACCGGCCGTGGGTCGACTACGAGGCGCTCGCCGAGTCGTTGCAGGCGGGCAAGACCACCACCTTCTCCTGGAACCACAGCTACGCGCCGCTGACCTGGCCGCGCGACGGCACCGAGATGGCGCGGGTGCAGGGCGTCAGGGGCGAGCTGTACATGAAGACCGAGAACCTGGAGGACTTCGACGGGCGCGAGTGGGTCCAGGCCAGGGGCGTGCTCGGCGACTCCGACGACACCGAGATCTCCGCGGGCCATCCCGGCTGGACGCAGACGTTCCACGTCGAGATCAAGGCGCTGAAGTCGCTGCCGTTCGTCGGCGCGGGCACGACGCTGGCGATCGACCACGCCAGCAAGCACCCGGTCGAGGCGACGCCGGGCACGTGGGTCTCCGACGGCAGGCCGCTCAAGCGCGGCGACGGCTACGACGCCACCGTCTACTACCCGACGCCCGGGACCGTCGAGCTGCACGGCGCCGGGACGCGCTACCCGCCGTGGGTCTTCCGCCAGCTGACGGTGTCGGTCCCGCCGACGCCCGGCTACGGCGACGACCTCAGGGTCCAGTTCGCGCCCTACGGCTCGGGCACCTCGAACCTCGCTCAGGGGCGCTACGGGTTCCAGCAGATGAACGCCGACGACGTCATGGGCGCCTCGTCCTACGCGCGCGAGTTCCGCCTGGCCCAGCAGCTGGCCGCCGCGTCGACCGACCCCTACGACTTGGTCCAGAACGTGATGGCCCGCGTCAACCGCGGCGCGCGCTACACCGAGACGCCGCCTCCGCCCGGCAGGCTCGCGCCGCTCGACGCGTTCCTGTTCCGCGACCACGCGGGCTACTGCCAGCACTTCGCGGGCGCGACCGCGCTGCTGCTGCGGATGGCCGGCGCGCCCGCGCGCGTGGTCGCGGGCTTCTCGCCCGGCTCGCACGACGGCAGGGACCACGTGCTGCGCGACTACGACGCGCACTCCTGGGTCGAGGTCTACTTCCCGCGCATCGGCTGGGTGACGTTCGACCCGACGCCGGGCGACTCGCCCGCGCGCGGCCAGACGACCGACACGCTGGCGGTCAGGGCGACGACGCCGGTGAGCAAGGGCGCCGCGGCACCCAGCAGCGACCGCACGAGCGACCCGACGTCGGGCGGCACGTCGGCGCAGAGGAGCAGTGGCGGGACCAGCTGGACCGCGCTGGGCGTCCTGGCCGTGATCATCTTGGTGGCCTTCATCGCGTTGTTGGTGGCCTCGGTCCGGCGCCGGCGGATGCTCGCGCGCTCCGGCGATCCGGAGCTCGAGGAGCTGCGGATGGCGCTCGTCCGGTCCGGCCGCGACACGGCGCCCGACCTGACGCTGGCACGCGTCGAGACGCTGCTGGCGGGCAGCGACGGCGCGCTGGCCTACGTCCGGACGCTGCGCGTCGCGCGCTACGGCCGCGGCGCCGTCCCGACGACTCCCGCACAGCGCCGCGCGCTGCGCCGCGAGCTGGCCGCGGGCCTCGGGCTGCGCGGCCGGCTGCGCGCGCTGTGGGCGCTGCCGCCGCGGTCCGCGGAGGTGTGGGACGCGTTGAGACCGCGCCGCCGCCGCGCATACACTGGCTGACCATGACGAGTGAGGATCCAGGCGCCTACGAGCTGTTCCGGCAAGGCACCGAGCTCCTGGAGTCCGGCGACCACCACGCGGCGACCGTCCCGCTCGGGCGCGCCCGCGAGCTGGCACCGGACAAGGACTCGGTCCGCGAGGCCTATGGCCGCGCGCTGTTCCTGGCCCAGCGCTACTCGGAGGCCGTCGCCGAGTTCGAGGCCGTCGTCGAGCACGCGCCGACCAACGACTACGCCTTGTTCTGCCTCGGCCGCGCCTACCAGCAGCTGGGCCGCGACGCCGAGGCGCTGAAGCCGCTGGCGCTCGCCGCGACCCTCCAGCCCCAGCGGGCGGACTACAGGAAATACCGCGACCAGGCACGGCGCAAAGCGGCCTGACGCTGCTATTCTGCGAGGACAACTTCCGTGCCGGCGCCTCGTCGCCGGTGATGTACAGGGAGCGGGCGATAGCCCGCTCTTTCATTTTGAGAGGGGAGGGTTGATGAGCAACACCATCCAGGCTGAGATCGAGAGCAAGCTCGCCGAGCGCGAGCCCGAGGTCGAGGTGCTGCTCGCGGAGCTCCAGGACGGCAACGTGGAGCTCTACATCGACCATCCCGAAGGCGTGACGCTCGACCTGTGCGAGCGCGTCACGAACGCCCTGCCGGAGTTGTTGGAGGAGTACGGCCTGACCGTCTCCTCGCCCGGCCCGGAGCGTCCTCTCAGCAAGCCGGATCACTACCGGCGGTTCATCGGTCGGCGTGCGCGCGTGCGAACGCGTGAGGCGCACGACGGCCACAAGTCGTTCACCGGTGAGTTGGTGGGAGCGTCCGACACCGAGGTGACGGTCGCAGCAGGCACCGGCGTCGTGTCGATCCCGTACGACGCGATCTCCCGATCCAACCTCGTCGAGTCCTAGGAGCAGGAGCACCAATGTCCCGCGACATCCTGGAAGCCATGACCGCGCTGGCGCGCGAGAAGGGCATCTCCCCCGAGAAGCTCTTGGCCGCGCTGGAGGACGCGCTCCTCTCGGCCTACAAGAAGCTGCCCGGCGCGGCCCGCTACGCGCGCGTCGAGGTCGATCAGGAGACCGGCGACTTCGTCGTCATCCGCTACCGGATCCCGAAGGATCTGGAAGCGGAGCTGATCGGTGAGACCATCGAGGAGGAGTCGTACTACGACCCCGAGACCGGTGAGAAGGTCGAGCCGCAGGATCCCGAGATCGACCCGGCGAAGTTCGAGCAGTACCGGGACCGGATCGAGGAGATCGACGACACCCCGGACGACTTCGGCCGCATCGCCGCGCAGACCGCCAAGCAGGTGATCCTGCAGCGCATCCGCGAAGCCGAGCGCGACATGATGTTCGAGGAGTTCCGCGACCGCGTGGGCGAGCTGATCACCGGCATCGTCCAGCAGTCCGACTCCCGCTACACGCTGGTCCAGCTGCGCGACCGCGTCGAGGCGCTGCTGCCCAAGGGCGAGCAGGTCGACGGCGAGCGCTACGACCACGGCCAGCGCGTCAAGGCGGTCATCAAGGAGGTCTCACCCTCCACGAAGGGCCCGTCGATCATCGTCAGCCGCCGCGACGGCGAGCTGATCAAGAAGCTGTTCGAGCTGGAAGTGCCGGAGATCGCCGACGGTCTGGTGGAGATCGCCAACGTCGCCCGCGAGCCCGGCTACCGCTCGAAGATCGCGGTCGTCTCGCACGCCGACGGCGTCGACCCGGTCGGCGCCTGCGTCGGCCCGCGCGGCTCGCGCGTCCGGATGGTCGTCTCCGAGCTGCGCGGCGAGAAGATCGACATCATCCCCTACAACGACGAGCCCGCCCGGTTCGTCGCCAAGGCGCTGTCGCCCGCCCGCGTCCGCGAGGTGCTCGTCGACGACGAGTCCAAGCAGGCGACGGTCATCGTCCCCGACGACCAGCTCTCGCTGGCGATCGGCCGCGAGGGCCAGAACGCCCGCCTGGCCGCGCGCCTGACGGGCTGGCGGATCGACATCAAGTCCGAGACCGACTTCGCGCAGACCGCGCAGTCGACCGACGACTACGGCGGAGAGGGTGCCGAGGAGGTCGGTGGCCGCTGCCAGGCGCTCTCCGTCCGCGGCCGTCGCTGCCCGAACGAGGCGCTGCCGGGCTCGCCGTTCTGCGGCCTGCCCAAGCACCAGGCGCTGTCGCGCTTCACGACCGCGGCCGTCGCGATCCTGGAGCCGCTCTCCGACGAGGAGATCGGCGACCTGTCGGATCCCGACAAGACCTGGGACGACGTCGTCGACATCGTGACCCGCGCCGAGGAGCTCTACGGCGACCAGGAGGAGCTGGTCGTCGAGGAGGGCGACGACGACGGCGAGTACGCCGACGACGACGGCCTCGAGCCCGCGCCCGAGGCCGCCGAGCCCGACGGCGAGCTCGACTCCGAGGACGCCGAAGCGGAGGTCGAGGCGGAGGCCGAGCTCGACTCCGAGGACCCCGAGGCCGAGGTCGAAGGCGAAGACGCCGAAGCGGAGGTCGAGGCCGAAGAGGTCGCGGTCGAAGCCGAGGAGTCGGACGTCGTCGACGAGGCCGAGGAGCCGGCGTCGTAAGCTCTACTCCGCACCGGCGCTGCATCGGCTGCGGGACGATCCGTCCCAAAGCCGAGCTGCTGCGCCTTGTTGCGGTGGCGGGTCGGGTCGTGGCGGATCCGGCAGCGACATT
Source organism: Conexibacter woesei Iso977N (assembly GCF_000424625.1). Lineage (GTDB taxonomy): Bacteria > Actinomycetota > Thermoleophilia > Solirubrobacterales > Solirubrobacteraceae > Baekduia > Baekduia woesei_A. Next base: position 1,685,509 of record NZ_AUKG01000002.1, on the reverse strand, counting down.
GCCCGGGCGTGGCGCATATGTGTGCGGCCCCGGGTGTGCCCAGCGCGCGATCGAGCGGCGCGCGATCGGCCGTGCCCTGCGGGGACGTGCTGACATTTCCGAAGACTTCGTAGAATCGATCAGACTGCATGGCAAAGAAGCGAATCCATGAGATCGCCAAGGAGCAGGGGATCCCGAGCAAGGACCTCCTCGACAAGCTCCAGGCTGCCGGCCTCGATGTGAAGGCCGCTGCCTCCTCGGTAGAGGAGGCCGACGCGCTGCGCGCGATCGGCAGCCCTTCCGCAGCTGGGAACGGCGCCCCGGCACCAAAGACTTCCGAGAAGGCCGAGAGCGGCGACACGCCGCCCGAGGGCCGGCGCCAGCCGGCGCGCTCCGCCGAAGGCCGAGGCGCACCCGTGCGCCCGCCTGAGGGCCGCGGCGCGCCCGTGCGCCCGCCGGCCGGTCGCGGCCAGCCGGTCCGTCCGGGCCAGAGCGGCGCCCCCGCCGGGCGCGGCGCGCCCGTGCGCGGCAACGCTCCCGCCGGCCGTGGCGCTCCCGTGCGTCCGGGCCAGGCCCCGGCGCGTGGCGCGCAGGGTGGCGGCCAGGGTGCCCGCGGCGGCTCGCCGCAGCCCGCGCGCCCCGTCCCGCGCCGTCCCGTCCTCGACGACCTGCCGGTCGACCCGCGCCGCCAGATGGGCCGTTCCGGCCCCGGCCAGGCGCGCACCGCGCCGACCGACCAGCCCGCGGCCCCGGCCGCCGAGCAGCCGACGGCGCCCGTCGAGACGCCGCAGCCGACCGCGCCCGCCGCGGCCCAGCAGCCGACCGCCGAGACGCAGGCCCCGAAGGCCGCGCCCAAGCAGCCCGCCGCCAAGGCGCCGGAGGCTCCGGCCGCCGCGCCCGCCGAGCAGCCCGCCGCGCCCAGGCAGCCGAAGGCCAAGGCGCCGAGGGCGCCCGCCGCCCCGGCCGAGCCCGCACGTCCCGCCAGGCCCGCCCCGGCGCGCTCCGGCGCGCCCGAGAAGGGCAGCGTCCCGCGCGCCGGCAAGAAGTCGCTGCGCCGTGAGCCGGTGCGCGTCGTCGCGCCGCAGCCCGAGCAGCCCGCCGCCGAGGCGCCTGCCGAGCAGCCCGCCGCCGCCGAGGCCAAGCCGGCGACCCCGGGCGCCAAGGGCAAGCCCGGCGCCAAGGGCAAGGAGGACACGGGCCCGAGGATCGTCCCGCACGTCGAGCCGCCCAAGAAGGGCGCCGGCCCGCGCATCATCTCCGTCCCGGAGCCCCCGAGGCGCCCCAAGCGCGACGAGACGCAGTCCGTGCCCGCGAGCGCGGGCGGCCGTCCGACGCGTGGCGGCATGCGCTCCGAGGGCGGTCCGGGCGCCGGCAAGCGCCGCGTCGTGATCGACTCCCAGGCCGCACGCCGCGGTCCGGGTGGCGGCCCCGGCGGTGGGCCCGGCCCCGCGCCGCAGCGTCCGCCGCGTCGCCGTCGTCGCCGTCGTCGCACGCCGATGCCCGAGACGCCGGACGTCTTGGCCGTCGACCAGATGACGCGGATCGACACGGTCCGCATCAACTCCGGCTCCACCGTCAAGGACGTCGCCGAGTACCTCGGCGTGCCGATCCCGGACGTCATCAAGCAGCTCATGTCGATGGGCGTGCTGGCGATGGTGACCAAGACGCTGGGCGACGAGGAGATCCAGCTGGTCGCCGACGCGCTCGGCAAGGAGATCGAGATCGTCTCCCTGTCCGACGAGGCCGACGACGAGATCGAGTACGACGACGCCGACGAGGATCTCGTCGAGCGCCCGCCGGTCGTGACCATCATGGGTCACGTCGACCACGGCAAGACGTCGCTGCTGGACGCGATGCGCAGGACCGACGTCGCCGCCGGCGAGGCCGGTGGCATCACCCAGCACATCGGCGCCTACCAGGTCCACCACAACGGCAAGACCATCACGTTCCTGGACACCCCGGGCCACCAGGCGTTCACCGCCATGCGTGCCCGTGGCGCCCGCGTGACCGACATCGCGATCATCGTGGTCGCCGCCGACGACGGCGCGCGCCCGCAGACCGACGAGGCGATCGACCACGCGAACGCGGCCGACGTCCCGATCATCGTGGCGGTCAACAAGATCGACAAGGAGGGCGCGGACCCCACCCGGGTGCGCACCGAGCTCACGCAGCGCGGCCTCCAGCCGTCGGAGTGGGGTGGCGAGACCGAGTACGTCGACGTCTCGGCCAAGGCCGGGACCAACCTCGAGGACCTGCTCGACACGATCCTCGTGGTCGCCGAGCTCGAGGAGCTCGAGGCCAACCCGACCGCCGAGGCGTCGGGCGTCGTCATCGAGTCCAAGCTCGACCCGGGCCGCGGCCCGGTCGTGACGGTCCTGATCCAGCGCGGCACGCTGCGCGTCGGCGAGTCGATCGTGGCCGGCCCCGAGCCGGGCCGCGTCCGCGCGATGATCGACTACCGCGGTGAGCGCGTGACCGAAGCGGTCCCGGGCGATCCGGTGGAGATCCTGGGCTTCGACGGCGTCCCCGCCGCGGGCGAGGTCGTCCGCGTGGCCGAGAGCGACAAGGAGGCGCGTCGCATCGCCGCCGAGCGCGAGACGCGTGAGAAGGCCGAGGCCATCGCACGCCGCTCGGGCCGCAAGGTCTCCTTCGAGGACGTCTTCCGCCGTGCCCGTCAGGAAGAGGCCGCCGAGCTGCCGCTCGTCATCAAGGGCGACGTCGCCGGTTCGGTCGAGGCGCTCGAGGACGAGATCGCCCGCCTGCCGCAGGACGAGGTCCGTGTCGACGTGCTGCACAGCGGCGTCGGCGGGATCAACGAGTCCGACGTCATGCTCGCCGCCGCATCGGAGGCCGTCATCATCGGCTTCAACGTGCGGCCGGTGGGTGACGCGGCCGCGCTGGCCGACCGCCAGGGCGTGGAGATCCGCAACTACTCGGTGATCTACGCGGCGCTCGACGACCTCAGGGCGGCCATGACCGGCCTCCTGGCGCCGGAGATCGTGGAGGACACGATCGGCACCGTGGAGATCCGCCAGACGTTCCGCGCCTCCAAGATCGGCATCATCGCCGGCTCCTACGTCACCGACGGCGTCGTGCGCCGCGGGTCGAAGGTCCGGGTCATCCGCGATGCCACGGTCATCGGGGAGACGACGGTCGACACCCTGCGCCGCTTCAACGACGACGCCCGCGAGGTCGCCGCCGGCTACGAGTGCGGCATCGTGCTCAACAACTTCCAGAACATCCGCGAAGGCGATGTCCTGGAGGTGTACGAGACGCGGCAGGTGGAGCGACAGCTCCAGCCGTCGTAGTCTGGGATATAGGATGAGCCCTGGAGGAGCGCGCATGCGCCGCGTGGACGAGGCCGTCCGCGAAGTGCTCGGCGATGCCGTGAATCAATCTCTCAAGGACCCACGGGTCGGATTCGTGACAGTTACCGATGTGCGGACGAGTGCTGACCTGCGTCATGCGCGGGTGTTCGTCAGCGTCTTCGGGACCGAGGCCGAGCAGGCCGCGACCCTGGAGGGGCTGGCGTCAGCGCACGGCATCCTCCAGGCTCGCCTGGCCCGCGAGCTGCGGATGAAGCGCACGCCGACCCTGGAGTTCGAGCTGGACGACACCGCGGTCCGCGCCGCGCGGCTCGAGGCGCTGATCGAGGACGTCACGGTCGTCACGGAGGACGAGGACTCATGAACCGCAACGGGGCAGCGGCCGCGCGCGAGCGCGTGCTTCAGGAGATCCGGACCGGGCATGGGTTCTGCCTCGTGACCCACGAGCATCCCGACGGCGACGCGCTCGGCTCGCTGGTCGCGATGCACCGGATCCTCACGGCGCTCGGCAAGGACAGCGTGATGCTGATGGCCGCCGACGAGTTCCCGCTGCCCTACGAGTACCGGTTCTTCGACCTCGCCGGGCTGTCGACGGTGCCGCCCGTCGATCTGCCCGAGCGCACGATCATCTACCTGGACTGCGGGAACATCGACCGCAACCCGCTGGGGATCGTCAAGGGCGACGACGTCCACATCCTCAACGTCGACCACCACCACGACAACACGCGCTTCGGCACGGTCAACCTGGTGGACGCCGACGCGGCCTGCACGACCGAGATCGTCTGGGACCTGATGAGGGCGCTCGGCGTCGAGCCCGACCAGGACATCGCGGATGCGCTGTACGTCGGACTGGTCACCGATACGGGCCGGTTCATGTACGAGAACACCGGGCCGCGCGCGCACGTCATGGCTGCCGAGCTGATCGAGGCCGGCGTCGACTCGCACGCGATCTACCGGCGCCTGTACGAGGACATGCCGTACGCGAAGCTGGAGCTGCTGGGGCGTGCCCTGGCGCGCGTCGAGCGCTTCGACGACGGCGGCCTGACCGTCGCGCGGGTGACCCGCGAGGACTTCGACGCGGTCGGCGCCGAGGACTCCTACACCGAGGGCATCATCGACCACCTGCGGTCGGTCGAGGGCACCAAGGTCGCCGCGCTGGCCCGCGAGGTCGAGTCCGGCGGGATCCGCAAGAAGGTGTCGCTGCGCTCCACCGACGGCGAGGTCGACGTGAGCGCGATCGCCCGCGCCGGTGGCGGCGGCGGGCACCGCCAGGCCGCGGGCTTCACGACCGAGCTGGGCGACGACGAGCTGGTCGCGTTCCTGCGCGAGCAGATCGCGGCGCAGCTGGCGCTGTCGTCGCGCTAGGGGAGACGCCGCCGTTTTGGACGGGGTGGTCCTCGTCGACAAGCCGGCGGGGCCGACGTCGCATGACGTCGTGTCGCGGGTCCGGCGTGCGCTGCCGCGCGGGGTGAAGGTCGGCCACGCGGGGACGCTCGACCCGTTCGCGACCGGGTTGTTGTTGGTGTTGCTCGGGCGCGCGACGCGGATCCAGCAGTGGCTGATGGAGCTGGGCAAGGAGTACGAGACGGTCGCGCGGCTGGGGTGGACGTCGACGACCGGCGATCCCGAGGGCGAGCTGGTGGAGACCGGCCGGATCCCTTCGCGCGACGCCGTGCTCCCGACCGGCGCCGTCACGCAGCGGCCTCCGGCCTACAGCGCGATCCGCATCGACGGCCGCCGCGCCTACGCGCTGGCCCGCTCCGGGGTGGAGGTCGAGGTGCCCGAGCGCACGGTCACCGTGACCCGCTTCGACCAGCTCTGGCGCGACGACGACGCGGGCCGCGCGGCCTACGCGATCGCCTGCTCGTCGGGCACCTACGTCCGCTCCCTGATCGCCGACCTCCACGACGCCTACTGCGTCGAGCTGCGCCGCACCGCGATCGGCCCGTATCGCGTCGAGGACGCAGCGCCGCCACCGGACCGCGCGGACACGGAGCCGTGGGAACCCACGATCGTCCCGCTGGGCACCGCGCTCTCCCAGGTCCTGCCGACGATCACCCTCGACGACGACACCGCCCGCCGCGCGGGCCACGGCCAGGTCGTCGACCTGCCCTCCGGCACCCCCGACGGCCGCCTCCTGCTCCTCGATCCGGCCGGCGATCCGGTCTGCGTGTCCGACGTCACCGCCGCCCGCGCCAAGCCCCGCGTAGGCTTCCGGGCGTGAAGCTCACGTACCTCCCCGACGTGGAGCCGCGGCCGCGCAAGGTCGCGATCGGGACGTTCGATGGTGTGCACCTCGGTCACCGGGAGGTGATCGCGGGTGCGGAGACCGTCGTGACGTTCGATCCGCACCCGCAGTCGGTGGTCGCTCCGGGCTCGGAGCCCAAGCTGCTGACGACGCTCGATCGCAAGGCGGAGTTGGTCGCCTCGCTCGGCGTCGAGGAGCTGGTGGTGATCCCGTTCGACGGCGCGTTCGCCGCCCAGGACGCCAGGGACTTCGTCGAGCATGTGCTGGTGGAACGCGTCGCCGCGACGCACGTGAGCGTGGGGGAGAACTTCCGCTTCGGCCACAAGGCCCAGGGCGACGCGCAGATGCTGCGCGACGACCCACGCTTCGAGACGCGTGTGGTGCCCTTGCTGGAGGTCGACGGCGAGGTCGTCTCCTCCTCGCACATCCGCGGGCTGGTCTCCGGCGGCGCGGTGCACTACGCCGACGCGTTGCTCGGCGCGCCGTTCGCGGTCGACGGCGAGGTCCAGCACGGCGACAAGCGCGGCCGCACGCTCGGCTTCCCGACCGCGAACCTCGTCCCGCGCCCCGGCTACGTGACCCCGGGCCACGGCGTCTACGCGTGCCGCGCGAAGCTCCCGGACGGCACCGTCGTCCCGGCCGCGACCAACGTCGGCGTGCGCCCGCAGTTCGTCACCGGCCGCGGCGAGCTGATCGAGGCGTTCCTGATCGACTGGTCCGGCGACCTCTACGGTCAGAAGATCCGGGTCGAGTTCCTGCGCCGTTTGCGGGGAGAACGCAGATTCGAATCCGTTGATGCGCTCGTCGAGCAGATGCATGCCGACGTCGACGAGGCGCGAGCGATCGTCGCCGGCTGACGGCTGCTAACCTTCCGCGCCGCACATGAGCACGCTGACCGCTGACCGCAAGCAGGAGATCGTCGCCAAGTTCGGGGAGAACGCCCAGGACACCGGGAGCACCCGGGTCCAGGTCGCCCTGCTGACCGCGCGGATCAACGATCTCACCGAGCACCTTCGCGAGCACAAGAAGGACCACCACTCGCGTCGTGGCCTGCTGATGCTGGTCGGCCAGCGCCGTCGTCTGCTCAACTACCTGAGCAAGAACGACCTCGAGGGCTACCGCGCCCTCATCGCCGAGCTCGGCCTCCGCCGCTAAGCCATGGCGATCATCGCTCCGGGCACTCCGGTCCCGGAGTTCGTCCTGAAGACCGCCGACGGCGAGGACTTCACCCAGGACGACCTGAAGGGCAGGACCACCATCCTGGTCTTCTACCCCTTCGCCTTCAGCCCGGTCTGCACCGACCAGCTGCAGGTCTACGAAGAGGCGCTGCCCGAGCTCGCCGAGCAGGGTGCCGTGATGTACGGCGTCTCGACCGACGCGAGCTACTCGCAGACGGCCTTCAAGGAGAAGCTCGGCATCACGATCGAGCAGCTCTCCGACTTCGAGCCCAAGGGCGCGACGTCCAAGGCGCTCGGCGCCTACTTCGAGCCGGCCGGGATGACCAACCGCGCGCTGATCATCGTCGGCCCGGACGGCACCGTCGCCTGGAGCCACCTCGCCGACTCACCCGGCGACCTGCCGGGCGTCAACCTGATCTTCGACGGCCTCCAGGCCGTCAGCGCGTAGCCAGCAGCGCCGGCACCGCCTGCGCGCGGTGCTCGAAGATCGCTTCCACATCCCGGACGACGAAGGCCCGCGCGGCGACCTCGCCGCCGAAGCCCCAGCCGATCGCGTACTTCACCGTGTCGCGCATCACGGTCGTCCCCGGTCGCTCGCCCGGCGCGAAGTCGTGCGTGTGGTGCCACAGCCGGTACGGCCCTCGCACCTGCGTGTCGACGAACCGCACCCCGGGCTCCCACGCCTGGATCGACGTCAGCCAGTCCACGCCGATCCCGTGCAGCTTGAGCCGGTACTGGATCAGCGTCCCGACCCGCATCTGCACCGGCTCGGGCGTCACCACCTCGAACCCGAGCCACTCCGGCGTGATCGCCTCGAGGTTCCGGGCCTCGCCGAAGAACGGGAACACCTCCTCCGGCGTCCCGGGTAGCACCTGCTCGCGCCGCAGCTCGTAGACCTTCATCTACTCCAGTACGGTCTGACCCCGCATGGGCGATCTCACCAGCGCTCCGGTTCCGCCGGTCACGGACAGCGACCATGTCCGGGGCGACGCGCAGGACCCGGAGCTGGTCGTCATGTACGCCGACTTCAGCTGCCCGCGCTGCGCGGTCGCCGCGATCCGGCTCCGGGACGAGGACGCGACCGTCGTCTTCCGGCACTTCGCCCTCAAGGCCCGCCATCCGCGCGCCGTCCCGCTCGCGCATGCCGCCGAGGCGGCGGCGCTCCAGGGCGCCTTCTGGCCCTTCCACGACAGCCTGTTCGCGGACCAGGGCCGCATCGACGACCCGCACCTGTGGGATCGTTGTGAGCGGCTCGGGCTCGACGTCGGACGCTTCGAGACCGACCGGCGGTCCGAAGCGGTGGCCCAGCGGGTAGCGAGGGACCTGCGTGACGGCATGCGTGCAGGCGTCGCCAATACCCCTGCGCTGCTCCGTCCCTCGGTAGACTGACCCCGAGTTCGGATCCGAGACGAGAACAAAGAAGCCGGCCCGCCGAGTCCGACGCGTGGGCCAATGGAGGAATGACATATATGTCCAATGACGCCGTGACCACGGTCACCGTCGAGATCGCCGGCAAGGAGATCTCCTTTGAGACGGGCAAGATGGCCAAGCAGGCCTCTGGCGCCGTCGTCGTCCGACAGGGCGACACGATGGTGTTGAACACCGCCACCATCGGAAACCTTCGCGACATCGACTTCCTGCCGCTGAGCGTGGATGTCGAGGAGCGCATGTACGCCGCGGGCAAGATCCCCGGCTCCTTCTTCAAGCGCGAGGGCCGGTCGGGCGAGAAGGGCACGCTCACCGCCCGCATGATCGACCGCCCGATCCGCCCGCTCTTCCCCAAGGGCTGGCGCTACGAGACGCAGATCGTGGCGATCCCGCTGTCGATCGACCACGTCCACCCGTACGACATCCTCGCGATGAACGGCGCCTCCGCGGCGCTGATGATCTCGCCCGTCCCGCTGCCCAACCCGGTCGGCGCGGTGCGCATCGGCAAGATCGACGGCAACTTCGTCGTCAACCCCGACGAGGAGGACCTCCTCGAGAACACCGACCTCGACCTGATCGTGGCCGGCACCGAAGAGGCCATCCTGATGGTCGAGGCCGGCGCGAACGTCGTCTCCGAGGCCGAGATCCTCGACGCGCTCGACATCGCCCACGACGCGATCAAGAAGCTGTGCGGCGCCCAGCGCGAGCTGCGCGAGAAGGTCGGCAAGGACAAGCTGGAGTTCGAGGTCAAGGAGATCTCCTCCCAGCTCGTCGATGAGATCCGCGCCAGCCACGGCTCGGACCTCGACGCCGCGACCCAGGTCTTCGACAAGCTCGACCGCCAGGACGCGACCAAGGCCGTCGAGACGTCCGTCGTCGAGAAGTACGCCGGCGATCCCGACGCCGAGACCTACGGCGAGTACAAGGCCAACGCCAAGGCGGCCTTCGCCAAGATCGAGAAGCAGATCATCCGCGAGCGGATCGCCAAGGACAAGAAGCGTCCCGACGGCCGCCACGAGACCGAGATCCGCCCGATCAGCATCGAGGTCGGCGTCGCCCCGCGCACGCACGGCTCCGCGCTGTTCACCCGCGGCCAGACCCAGGCCTTCAGCGTCGCCGCCCTCGGCACGCTGAAGGAGGAGATGCGCCTCGACACCCTCGGCCTCGAGACCAGGAAGTTCTACTGGCACCACTACAACTTCCCGGCCTTCTCGGTCGGCGAGACGGGCTTCATGCGCGGCCCCAAGCGGCGTGACATCGGTCACGGCGCCCTGGCCGAGCGCGCCCTGGTGCCGGTCGTCCCGCACATCGACGACTTCCCGTACACCGTGCGTGTCGTCTCCGACATCTTCGAGTCCAACGGCTCGTCGTCGATGGCCTCGGTCTGCGGCAGCTCGCTGTCGCTGATGGACGCGGGCGTGCCGATCAAGGCTCCCGTCGCGGGCATCGCGATGGGCCTGATCAAGGAGGGCGACGACTACACCGTCCTCACCGACATCGCCGGCGTCGAGGACCACCTCGGCGACATGGACTTCAAGGTCGCCGGCACGTCGGAGGGCATCACCGCCCTGCAGATGGACATCAAGATCACCGGCGTCACGTTCGACATCCTCCGCGACGCGCTGGCCCAGGCCCGCGACGCGCGGCTGGACATCCTCGGGCAGATGGCGAGGGTCATCGCCACGCCGCGCGAGCAGCTGTCGCAGTTCGCGCCGCGCATCATCACGGTCCAGATCGACCCGTCGAAGATCGGCCTGCTGATCGGCAAGGGCGGCGAGACCATCCGCGGCCTGTCCGAGGAGTTCGAGTCGCAGATCGACGTCAACGACGACGGCCAGGTCCTGGTCTACTCGGCCAACGGCGAGCTCGGCGAGAAGCTGGCCGAGCGCATCCGGACGATGACCAAGGAGGTCGAGGTCGGTGACTCGTTCTCCGGCAAGGTCGTCAAGACGACCACGTTCGGCGCCTTCGTCGAGCTGGCCAAGGGCACCGACGGCCTGCTGCACATCAGCAACGTCAAGCCCGGCGAGCGCGTCGGCACCGTCGAGGAGGTCCTGAACAAGGGCGACGAGATCGACGTCCGCGTCGTCGAGGTCGACCGTGAGCGTGGCCGCATCGGCCTGCGCCTCGCCGCCGACCCCGAGATCGAGGGCAAGTCGGTCGAGGAGCTCGCCTCCGTCGGCGCCGGCGGCCCGGGCGGTGGGGGCGGCGGCGATCGCGGCCCGCGCCGTGACCGCAACGGCGGCGGCGACCGTGGCCCGCGTGGCGGCGGACGTGACCGTGACCGCGGCGGCGACCGTGGCGGCGACGCCGGCGGCGACCGCCCGCGCGGCTCCGGCCGCCCGCGGCATCGCAGCGACCGCGATCCCGAGCGGGACTAAGCACCCTGCGCGAGGAACACCGCCTGACCGAGCTGAGCTCGGGCGTCCGGGTCGTCACGGAGTCCATGGACTCCGTGCGATCCGCGGCGCTGGGGTTCTGGATCGGGACGGGCTCGGGCTTCGAGGACGCCGACCGGGCGGGCCTGTCGCACCTGTTGGAGCACATGCTCTTCCGGGGGACGGCCCGCTACGAGTCGCTGGAGATCGACCAGATCTTCGACGGCATGGGCGCCGAGATCAACGCGGGGACGGGCAAGGAGACCACGTCGGTCTACTCGCGCGTCCTCGACGTGCATCTGGAGCGGGCGTTCGACGTCATGGCCGACATGGTCTGGCGGCCCAAGATCGCCGACGAGGACCTCTCGCAGGAGCGGGAGATCGTCCTCGAGGAGATCGCGATGTACGAGGACGACCCGCAGGACCGCGTCTTCGACGTGCTCGGCGAGGCGACGTTCGGCGACCACCCGCTGGGACGGGCGATCATCGGCACGCGCGAGGTCGTCGCGGGCACGCCCGCGGCCGAGATCCGCGACTTCCACGCGGCGCGCTACACGACGGGCAACGTCGTCGTGGCCGCCGCCGGCAGCATCGACCACGACCGGATCGTCGAGCTGGTCCAGCAGACGCTGGGCGACACCGTGCGCCCCGGCGGCGCGCTGGAGCCGCTGGCCGTCCCGGGCGGCGCGGTCGCGCGCCGGCGCTTCCTGGCCAAGGAGACCGAGCAGTACCACGTCGCGCTCGGCGCGCCCGGCATCGCCCGCGACGACGAGCGGCGCTTCGCGCTGCGCGTCCTGGACAACGTGCTCGGCGGCACCTCGTCGTCGCGCCTGTTCCAGGAGGTGCGCGAGCAGCGCGGGCTGGCCTACAGCGTCTACTCGTTCACCGGGTCCTACGCGGGGACGGGCCAGGTCGGCCTGTACCTCGGCACGCGGCCCGACAACGTCAAGACGGCGCTGCAGGTCGTCGGCACCGAGTTGGACAAGTTGCTCGCCGACGGCATCACGGCCGAGGAGCTGGACCGCTCCAAGGAGAACGTGAAGGGCCGCGTCGTGCTGGCGCTGGAGTCCACGACCGCGCGGATGAACCGGCTCGGCTCGTCGGTCCTGGCCGACATGCCGATCCTGACGGTCGACGACGTGGTCGAGCGGATCGACGCGGTCACGCTCGACGACGTCGCTGCTCTGGCGCGCGAGCTGTACGCGCCCGAGCGGCTCAGCGCCGCCGGGATCGGCGGCGACGAGACGGTCTACCGCACGGCGCTGGAAGCCGTGTCGCCGACGTTGGCGGAGGCTGCGTGAGCAGTCTGCGTGTCGGAGTGGCGGGTGCGGCGGGTCGCGTCGGCCGGGCGATCTGCGACGGCGTCGACGCCGCGGACGACCTGGAGCTGGCGGGCCGCGCCGACCCGGCGCTCGACACGCCGCTGGCGTCGATCCTCGGCGACTGCGACGTCGTCGTCGACTTCACGCGCCCCGACACGGCGCTGGAGAACGCGCTGGCCTGCGTGCGCGCGGGCGTGCACGTGGTGATCGGGACGACCGGCTTCGATCCGGCGCCGCTGGCGGAGCGCCAGGGCGACGGCAACGCGTTCCTGGCCCCGAACTTCGCGATCGGCGCCGTGCTGATGATGAAGTTCGCCGTCGAGGCGTCCAAGTACATGCAGTCGGCCGAGATCATCGAGCTGCACCGCGACGGCAAGCTCGACAAGCCGTCGGGCACCGCCAAGCACACGGCCGAGCTGATGGAGGGCGACGTGCCGATCCACTCGGTCCGGCTGCCCGGCCTGGTCGCCCACCAGGAGGTCATCCTGGGCGACGTCGGCCAGACGCTGACGATCCGCCACGACTCCATGGACCGGACGTCGTTCGTCCCGGGCGTCCTGCTGGCCGTGCGCCGCGTCGCCGACCAGGGCGCGCCGCTGGTCGTGGGGCTGGACAACCTGCTCTTCCCGAGCGCTTGATCCGGCCGGCGACCGCCGACGACGCCCGCGCGCTGGCGGAGCTCGAGGTCCGCGCGTGGCGCTGGGCCTACGTCGACTTCGTCGCCGAGGAGGACATGATCACGATCGCCGATCGCGTGGAGCGCTGGTCGGAGCGCGGCGTGGACGGAGCCTTCGTGGCCGAGGTCGACGGGCGAGTTGTCGGAGTTGTGCAAGTTGATGATGAAGGGCAGTTGCGCGGGCTCTACGTCGAGCCGGCCGCGCAGGGCGCGGGGCTCGGCGCCGAGCTGCACGACCACGCGCTGGAGGAGCTGCGCCGGCGCGGGGTCGACGATGCCACGCTGTGGGTGTTCGAGGCCAACGGCCACGCGCGAGGGTTCTACGAACGCCGCGGGTGGGCAGTGGACGGCGAGATGAGCACCGCCGCCGAGGCACCCGAGGTCCGCTACCGCAAGGAGCTGGGGCGATGACGCCGCCGTCGATCCGCCCGGTCACGCCGCGCGACGTCCACGCGATCGCCGAGCTGCAGGTGCGCGCCTGGCGCCACGAGCACGACGGCTTCGTGGTCGAGGCGCAGATGCCGACGCTGGAGGACCGGATCGCGCTGTGGAACGGCGTGCGGCCGGGGGAGGCGTGGCTGAGCGAAGACGCCCACGGCAGGATCGTCGGCGTCGTCGGGGTGCATGACGGCGAGGTCGGCGTGCTGCACGTCGATCCGGACCTGCTCGACGAGGACGGCCCGGACGGGTCCGACGTCGACGGGCTGCTGCTGGAGCACGCCGAGAACGCGCTGCGTGACGCGGGGCACTCCTCGATCCTGCTGTGGACGTTCCGCGAGAACCACCACAACCGCGCGCTCTACGCGCGCCACGGCTGGACGCCCGACGGCGCGGAGCAGGAGACGCTGCCCGGCGTCGTCGAGGTGCGCTACCGGCGCGAGTTGTAGATGCTGGTCGCGGTCACCGACCACGCGGCCGAGCGCTTCCGCCAGCGCGTCGCCGGCACGCTGGACGCGAAGACCGAGATCGCCTCACGCGTGGCGCGCGCCTGGGAGGCCGGGCGCGTGAGCGAGGAGCCGCCGCCGGGCGCGACCGCCGCCCGCGGATCGCTGTACGTGCGCGACGGCGCCGACCGCTCCGTGGTCTACGTCTGCCGCCGCGAGGGCGCGGGCGAGCTGGTCGTCGTGACGCTCTGGGAGCAGGAGGGCGGCGTCACCCCGCCGCGCGTCCCGCGCCGCTTCACCGATGCGCTCAAGCGCGACGACGAGCGCCGGCGCGACGACGCCACCTAGCGGCGCGCGGCGGCCACGCAGCGGTACTCAGCAGTTCCGGGAACACAGGGGTTTCTGGACCATCCGGCAGGGGTTGGGCGTTGCCTTCCGGCGTCGGTGGGCGTAGAACAGATGGGGAGACGTTCACCCGAAGAGGAGCAGCACGATGTACCGCCAGAAGCTCCTCGTCGTGGCCAACCAGACGGTCGACTCCGACGAGCTCTACGACGCCCTTTTCGAACGCGCGGGACACGGTCCGCTGGCCGTGACGCTGCTCGTTCCGCAGGATCAGCACGACGGGCTCGGCAGCCGGGTGAACAGGGCCCTGATCCACCTGCACGCCGCCGGCATCGACGCCGAGGCGATGCTCGGCGACGTCGACCCGTGCTGCGCGGTCATCGAGGTCTGGGACCCGCGGCGCTGGGACGAGGTCGTCGTCTCGACGCTGCCCTCCGCCACCTCCCGCTGGCTGCGCATCGACCTACCCCGCCGGATCACGCGGGCCGTTGACGCGCCGGTGACGCACATCGAGTGCGCGCCGGTCAGCACGGGGGCCCACGCCCACGTCCACGCCTAGCCGCCTGTCGGCGGCAGCACGGCGCTGCGGGGAGCGCCGTCCTGCGTCCAGTAGAACGTCCGGCCCGTGAGCGCCAGCGAGCCGGGCACGACCGCACCCGAGGCGATCACGGTCGTCCTGTGGCCCGCGGCGACCGTCAACACCCGGATCGCCCCGTTGACGTCGGGCTGTGTCAACGCGGCGAACGCACCATCGCTCGCGAGCACGAACGACGTGGCGATCGCCTGCGCCGGCGTAGCCGAAGGGCGGCGCAGGTCGACGACCCGGACGACATCCGGCTGGTCGCCGCCATGCACGTCGGGACCGCGCGCGACGTAGCCAAGACGCGTGCCGGCGAGCTGGATCCCGCTGACTCCGATCCTGGTGTTGAGCTCGCCGAAGAACCCGAGGTTGTTCCTCTGCCCATAGACGCACGCGTTGAGGACGATGTGCCTGTAGGCATACACGCGCGCCCTGCTGTCAGCGACGACCGTCCTGCCGACCGTGCGGCAGTCCGTCGCGGCCCGCGCTCCCGGAGCCGCCACCACGCTCGCGATCGCCGCCGTCGCCAAGGCGGCGGCGATCGGCGCGACGATGCTCATGGCCTGCGATCGGCGATGGCGCACCTCAGGAGACCAGCTCGACCAGGCGTGTGTTGCGGCGGGAGGCGTCGACGCGGGAGAGTGCGGTGCTCAGCGCGCCGCGTTCGGCGACGACGACGCAGGTGGCTTGGGCGCGGGTCACGGCGGTGTAGACGAGGTTGCGGGTCAGCATCGGGGCGTGGCCGCGGGCCAGGGCGATGACGATCGCCGGGGCTTGGGAGCCCTGCATCTTGTGGACGGAGCAGGCGTAGGCCAACCGCAAGGTGTTGGTCTCGTTGAGGTCCAACGTGATCCGGCGGGTGTCGTCGCCGACGATCGTCAGCGTCCCGCGCGCCGGGTCGTTGGCCACGACCACGCCGATCTCGCCGTTGTAGAAGTTGCGCTCGTGGTTGTTGCGCGTCTGCATGATCCGGTCGCCCAGCCGGAACGGCGTGCCCTTGACGGCGGCGCCATCCGGGTTCAGCTCGGCGCGCAGCGTCTCGTTGAACGCGTCGATCCCGGCCGGGCCGCGGTGCATCGGCACCAGCACCTGCAGGTCCTGGACCGGGTCCAACCCATAGTGCTTGGGCAGCCGCCTCGTCGCCAGCGAGATGATCTCCGCGAACACGTGCTCGGCACTCGGGCGCTCGATGTAGAAGAAGTCGCGGATGTCGTCGGGACCGGCCTGCGTCGGCGGCGCCTCGCCGCGGTCGATCGCGTGGGCGGCGCGGATGATCAGCGAGCGCGCGGCCTGCCGGAACACCTCCACCAACTTGGTCGACGGCACCAGCCCGGACGCGATCAGGTCCTCCAGCACGCGCCCCGGGCCGACCGGCGCCAGCTGGTCGACGTCGCCCACGAGCAGGACGTGCGTGCGCGGCCCGACCGCCTCGACCAGCGCGCCCGCCAGCCGCACGTCCAACATCGAGGCCTCGTCGACCACCAGCAGGTCGACGCCGGTCAGCGGGTCGTCGGCGTCGCGCGCGAAGCCCTCGCCCGGCACCCACTCGAGCAGCCGGTGGATCGTCGTCGCCTCGGCGCCGGTCGCCTCCGACAGCCGCTTGGCCGCCTTGCCGGTCGGCGCGCACAGCCGGACCGTGCGCCTCTGGTCCCTCAGCAGGTCGACCAGCGCGCGCATCGTCGCGGTCTTGCCGGTGCCCGGCAGACCGGTGAGGATCGACAAGCGGTGCTCGGCCGCCGCGTGCACCGCCGCCCACTGCGCGGGCGTCGGCGGGTGCTCGCCCTCCGAAGGCGGATCGGCCGGGACGTCCACGTCGAGCGTCGGCGGCGCGGCCGCCAGCTCCATCACGCGCTCGGCCAGCCGGTGCTCGGTCTGGTTCATCCGCGGCTCCAGGACGCGCTCGCTGCCATCCAGCACCAGCTCGGCGTCCTCGATGTGCGACGCGACGACCTCCATCGGCAGCTCCAGCAGCCGCGCGGCGCGCGGGACCAGCTCGCTGCGCGGCAGGAAGCAGTGCCCGTCCTGCTCGCTCGCCCTCAGCACGTGGTGCAGCGCGGCGTGGATCCGCTCCGGCGCGTCGGCCGGCGTACCCATCGCGCGCGCCACGACGTCGGCGGTCGCGAACGCGATCCCGTCGACCTTCATCAGCGCGTAGGGATCCTGCTGCAGCAGCTGCAGCGCGCCGCCGCCCAGCGCCTTCTGGACGCGCGCGGCGACCGCCGCCGGGACGTCGTGCTCGGCCAGCAGCATCCGCAGGGCGCGGCCGCCCGCCTGGCGCTGCCACGACGCGACCGCCGCCGCCAGCTTCGCCTTCCCGATCCCCGGCACCTCGCGCAGGCGCGCGCCCGGGTCGCGGTCGACGATCTCCAGCACCTGGTCGCCATGGCGGTCGAGCAGGAACTCGGCGCCCCTGGGCCCGACGTGCTTGACGGACTCCAGCAGCGCCAGGACCGCGTCGCCCGACGCGGGCGCGCCGACCCGGACCTGCTGGACGTGCAGCTGGCGGCCGAACTTCGGGTGCTCGCGCCACTGGCCCTCGACCTCGACCGAGTCGCCCTCGTGCAGGTGCGCGATCGGCCCGGTCAGGACGTGCTCGTCGCCGTCGCCGGCCTTGGCGACCATCACGGCGAAGCCCCCGTCGTCCGTGCGCCAGCGGACCGCGACGATCTCGGCGGCGAGGGACGATGGTTCCGGCACGCATCGAGGGTACGCTGTGAGGCCGATCGACCCCCGAGGAGACGCACGAGCGACATGGGCTTCATGGACAAGGCCAAGAAGTTCGCCGAGCAGGCGCAGCAGGAGGCCAGGGACGGCACGCTGAAGGACCGGGCCAGGGCGCTCGCCGACCAGGCGCAGGCCAAGCTCGACGAGGTCCAGACGCAGTTCAACGACTCCCAGAAGAGCGGGAACGCGCCCGCGGGCGCCTCCGAGGCCGCCGAGGCCGCCGCGTCGATCCCGGACACGCCCGCCGCCGAGGACGCCCCGGCCCCGGACCCGGCCGCCACCGCGGCGGCCGCCGAGACCGTCGCGGAAGCCGCCGCGCCCGCCGCTCCGTCCACCCCGACCGCGCCCCCGTCGGGCGCCGCGCAGGTCGACCGCAGCGGCGAGGCCGCGCCGTCGATGACCAGCGGCGACCCGCTCGCGGGCTGAAGCTGGGAGAATGAGTCACGTGGCCGGGCTGGGAGCCATCCTCACTGCGATCGTCACGCCGTTCGACGACGACCTGAACGTCGACGAGCAGGCGTTCGTCGACCTCATGCACCACCTCGCCGCGCACGGCTCGGACGGCTTCGTCGTCTGTGGCACGACCGGCGAGTCCTCGACGCTCTCCGACGACGAGCAGATGCGCGTCATCGAGCTGGCGGTGCAGAACCGCCCCGAGGGCACGTCGATCACGGCCGGCGTCGGGGTCAACGACACCAGGCACGCCGTGCACCTGACCGAGCGCGCGACCGCGCTCGGCGTCGACGCGCTCCTCTCGGTCACCCCGTACTACAACAAGCCCAACCGCCGCGGGATCATCGCGCACTACACCGAGGTGGCCAAGGCCACCGACAAGCCGATCATCCTGTACAACATCCCGTCGCGCGTGGTCATCGACGTGCCGAACGACCTGCTCGCCGAGCTGGCGCAGATCGACCACATCGAGTACGTCAAGCAGGCCAACAACGACAACTTGGCCCAGGTCGACGGCCTCGGGTTGTACGCCGGCAACGACGAGATCTTCCTGCCCACGCTGGAGCTCGGCGGCCAAGGGGTCATCTCCGTCGCCAGCCACCTGGTCGGCGAGGAGATGCGCCGCATGGTCGACGAGCCCGACAACCGGGCCGAGATCGACGCGTCGCTGCGCGACGTCTACGCCGCGATGGGCGTCACCACGAATCCGATCCCGGTGAAGGCCGCGCTCGAGCTGGCCGGCCATCCGGTCGGCGCCTTGCGCCTGCCGCTCGTCGAGGCCGACGAGGACGAGCGCGCGCAGATCGCCGCCGTCCTCGAGCGCCACGGGCTGCTCGCCTCCGCCGGGACCTCCTAGAAGGAGAACATGCCTCAAAGCAAGCTGCGCGTCCTGCCCCTCGGTGGGCTCGGCGAGATCGGCAAGAACATGACCGTCGTCGAGTACGACGGATCGATCCTCGTCGTCGATGTCGGACTGCGCTTCCCGACGGCGGAGCAGGTCGGCATCGACCTGGTCCTGCCCGACTTCACGTACCTGCGCGAGCGCGCGGATGACATCGAGGGCATCGTCATCACCCACGGCCACGAGGACCACCTCGGCGCGCTGCCGTGGATCCTGCGCGAGCTGGGGA
Organism: Conexibacter woesei Iso977N; assembly: GCF_000424625.1. Lineage (GTDB taxonomy): Bacteria > Actinomycetota > Thermoleophilia > Solirubrobacterales > Solirubrobacteraceae > Baekduia > Baekduia woesei_A. The sequence goes on along the minus strand of NZ_AUKG01000002.1, from coordinate 1,666,858 downwards.
CCGACATCCCGGTCTTCGGCGGCCCGCTGACGATGGCGATGGCCCGCTCCAAGCTCGACGAGCACCGTCTCAAGGAGACCGACCTGACCGACGTCAGGCCGGGGGAGACGCTCGAGCTCGGCCCGTTCGACATCGAGCTGGTCCACCTCACGCACTCGATCCCCGACATGATGGGCGTCGCGATCACGACGGACCTCGGGACGATGCTGATCACCGGCGACTACAAGTTCGACCAGACGCCGGTCGACGGCAAGCCGGCCGACGTGTCGCGCCTGGCCGAGCTGGGCCGCGAGGGCCTGCTGCTGCTGTGCGGCGACTCGACCAACGCCGACCGCCCGGGCTTCTCGCCCAGCGAGTCGGTCGCCGGCCCGAACCTGGAGGCGCTGTTCGGGCGCTGCGAGGGCCGGATCGTCGTGACGTGCTTCGCGTCGAACATCCACCGCGTCCAGCAGGTCGTCGACGCGGCGACCGTCCACGGGCGCAAGGTCGTCCTGGTCGGCCGGTCGATGCGCAAGAACATCAACATCGGCAGGATGCTCGGCCACATCGACGTCCCGGACGGGACGTTCGTGCAGCCGCGCGAGGCCCAGGACTTCCCGGACCACAAGCTCGTGATCGTGTCGACGGGGTCCCAGGGCGAGCCGCTCAGCGCGCTGCGCCGCATGGCCCACAGGGACCATCCGCAGGTCGAGCTGCACAAGGGCGACACGATCGTCTTCGCGGCCTCGCCGATCCCGGGCAACGAGCGCGCGGTCAACGAGACGATCGACCGGCTCTACCACATCGGCTGCGACGTGATCACGGCCAGGGACGAGCCGATCCACGCCTCCGGTCACGGCTACCAGGAGGAGATCAAGTTGATGCTCAACCTGACCAGGCCCAGGTACGTGATGCCGTTCCACGGCGACCACAAGCGCATCCACCTGCACGGCCAGCTGGCCGAGGCCGTGGGCGTGCCGCCCGAGAACATCTTCAAGGGCGAGAACGGCCTGCCGCTGGAGCTCGACAGGGACGGCGCGGCGTTCGGCAGGCCCGAGCGCGCCGGGATGATCTACGTCGACGGCGTCGACATCGGCGATCCGACCGACGTCGCGCTGCGCGACCGGCGGATGCTGAGCGCTGACGGCATCTTCGTGGTCGTGGCGACGATCAGCGAGCAGGACGGATCGTCGGTCGCCGACCCGGAGATCATCTTCCGCGGCGTGCCGTACCCGGAGGACGCCGAGTCGCTGCTCGGTGACATCCGCGAGACGGTCAACACCTCGCTGGAGCGCGCCGCCAAGGACGAGATCCGCGAGATCGACCTGCTCCAGCAGACGCTGCACGACGACCTCGCGACGTTCGTCTACGACCGCCTCCGCCGGCGCCCGATGGTGCTGCCGGTCGTGGTCGAGGTCTAGGGGACCGAAACCGAAGGCCTACAGCGCGTCAGCCGGCCGAAGCCGGTGCGGCTGACGCGGTGAGGTCCGGCGCCTCCGGCGGCGCGACGTTCTGCGGCGCCGCCGGAAGCGTCACCACGAAGCGCGCGCCGCCTTCCGGCGGCGACTCGAGCACGACGTCGCCGCCGTGCGTGCGCGCGACCGCCCGCACGATCGATAGCCCGAGCCCGACCGAGCCGCCGCTGTCGCCCTCGGCGCGCACGAAGCGGTCGAAGACCTTGTCGCGCAGGTCCTCCGGCACGCCCGGCCCGTCGTCGCTGACCACGAGCCGGACGACGTCGCCCGCCGTCTCGATCCGCGCCTCGACGTGCGTCCCCGGCGGCGTGTGCGCGATCGCGTTGCCGACCAGGTTGAGCGCGAGCCGGTGCAGCTCGTCCCTCGCGCCCTCGACGATCCCGCGCCGCGCGTCGACCGACAGGTCGTGGTCGTCGGCGACCGGTCCCAGCTCGGAGGCGACGTCGATCAGGACGCGCCCGAGGTCGGTCGGCTCGTGCGGCACCTCGCGCTTGGCGTCGGCGCGCGCGAGCAGCAGCAGGTCGGCGACCAGCCGCCGCATCCGCTGCGTCGAGCGCAGCGCCGACTGCGCGGCCTCGCGCGGCTCGCCGTCGAGCACCTCCTCCAGCAGCTCCAGGTTCGCCAGCACACTCGTCAGCGGCGTGCGTAGCTCGTGCGACGCGTCGGCGACGAACTGGCGCTGGCGGGCGAGCACCGCCTCGCGCTCCTCGCGCGCCCCCTCCAGCGACTGGAGCATCTCGTCCAGCGTCGTCGCCAGCTCGGCGACCTCGTCGTCGGTGTCCGGGATCGGCACGCGCCGCGACGGGTCGCGGTCGCGCGCGATGTCGCGGGCGGTCGACGTCAGCCGCGTGATCGGTGCCAGCGCGCGCCGCGCCAGGGCCAAGGCCAACAACAACGCCAGGCCCGCGCCGACGAGCACGCCGAAGATCAGGAACACGCGGACGCGGTGCACCGACGCCTCGACCGACCCGTTCTTGCGCGCGTACTGGACGTACGCGACCGCGCCGAAGATCGAGTTGTTGATGGACACCGACGCGTTGCGCGTCAGCACGCGATAGCCGCCGACCTGCCCGCTGTCGCCCAGCTTGAGGCCGAGCTTGGTGAAGTCCGGCGCGTTCTCGGTGTCCCCGATCACGTTGCCGTGCGCGTCGAGGATCCGGATCGCCGCGTCGTTGGACGCGCCGTAGGTCCGGACCGTCGACTTGTCGATCGTGAAGCGGTTGTTCTGGAGCGTGAACGTCAGGTTGCTGCTGGCGAGCAGGTTGTGCATCGCCGTGTTCATCTCGTTGCGGAAGTCGCTCCGGATCCGGGACGCGGTCGACTGCCCGATGAAGAGGGCGAACACGCACAGCACGAGGAACGTCAGTCCCGCCGACAGCAGCGCGAGCCGCCAGCGCAGGGTGATCGAGTGGAGCAGTGACGTCATGCCCGGAGGACGTAGCCCGCGCCGCGGATCGTATGGAGAAGGCGCGGCTCACCGCCGCCCTCGAGCTTGCGCCGCAGGTTCGACACGAACACCTCGATCGTGTTCGTCGTCGCGAACGGGTCGTAGCCCCAGACGTCCTCCAGCAGCCGCTGGCGCGGGACGACGATCCGCTCGTTGCGCATCAGGTACTCCAGCAGCTCGAACTCGCGCTGGGTCAGCTCGACGACGCGGTCGCCGCGGCGGACCTCGTGCGTGTCCGGGTTCAGCGACAGGTCGGCGACGACCAGCGAGGCGCTCCCGCGTGGCGGCCGGCGGCGCAGCAGCGCGCGCAACCGGGCGAGCAGCTCCTGGCGCTCGAACGGCTTGACGAGGTAGTCGTCGGCGCCGGCGTCCAGGCCCTCGACGCGCGACTCCAGCGCGTCGCGCGCGGTCAGCATCAGGATCGGGACGTCGTCGGCCGAGCGCAGGCGCTTGGCGACCTCCATGCCGTCAAGCTTGGGGAGCCCGAGGTCGAGGACGACGAGATCCGGGACGAAGTCGTTGGCAGCGCCGAGCGCCGCCTCGCCGTCGGCGGCGATGCGCGTCTCGTAGCCCTCCAGCCGCAGCGAGCGCTGCAGGACCTGGGCGATGTCGTCGTCGTCCTCCACGATCAGGACGCGTGCTTGCCGCTCGTGGCCGTCGATCACAAGAACATGGTAAGGGCGTTGATCAACCCCAGCTCAACATGAGCCTGGCGCGCCCCCGCCAACCGGCACGGTGAAGTTCCTTTCAGTGCGGCCGATGGAAAGGGTGTGCTGGTTCCACCGGACGGCCGCGGCACGGGCCGGACGCGCGATTGGCTGCCCACGGGCGGCACGCTTCCGGCTGCCGCGTTCGAGACGCGGCACCGGACGGTCGTCATCCTGCTGTGGATCCACGTCCTCGGCCTGCCGCTGTTCGCGATCGCGCGCGGCTACCCGTGGTACCACGGGCTGCTCGACACGTCGCCGATCCTCGTGTGCGCGATCGCGGCGATGTCGCGCCGCTTCAACCGCCGCGGCCGCGCGTCGATCGGCGCGCTCGGGCTCGTCACGTGCTCGGCGATCTTCACCCACCTCTGGGGCGGCGTCACCGAGGCGCACTTCCACTTCTTCGTCGTCGTCGCGCTGCTGTCGCTCTACGAGGACTGGGTCCCGTGGGGCCTGGCGATCGCCTACGTGCTGGTCCACCACGGGGTCATGGGCGCGATCGACCCGAGGTCGGTCTTCGGCGACAACCCCAGCGCGCAGGCCCACCCGTGGCGCTGGGCCGGGATCCACGCCGGCTTCATCGGCGCGCTGGCGATCGTCAACATCGTGTCCTGGCGCTCGAACGAGAAGGCCCGGATCGGCCAGACCGCCGCGCGCAGGGCGCTCGCCCACCGTGCGACGCACGACCCGCTGACCGGTCTGCCCAACCGCCCGGCGTTCGTCGGCCAGGTCGAGCGCGCGCTGGACCGGCGCCGCGACGACGCCCACGCGCAGGGCCGCGTCGCGGTCATGTTCGTCGACATCGACGACTTCAAGCTCGTCAACGACTCGCTCGGCCACGGCGCGGGGGACCGGCTCCTGGAGGCGGTCGCGCAGCGGCTGACCGAAGCGCTGCGCCCGCAGGACGTGGTCGCCCGCTTCGGCGGCGACGAGTTCACGGTCCTGGTCGCCGACGTCATCGACGAAGCAGACGCGCGCCGCGTCGCGGAGCGGCTGGCAGCGGCGCTCGTGCCGCCGATCGACCTCGACGGCGAGTCGCGCTTCGTCACCGCGTCGGTGGGGCTGGCGATCGGTGGCGACGGCTATGGCGACGCCGACCAGCTCCTGCAGGACGCCGACGCCGCGATGTACCGCGCGAAGGCCAACGGCAAGGCGCGCTGCGACACCTTCGACGACTCCCTGCGCGCCGACGCGATCCGCCGCCTGGCGCTGGAGTCCGGGCTGCGCGAGGCGCTGGCCCACGACGAGCTGACGCTGCACTACCAGCCGCAGGTCCGCCTGCCGGACGGCCTGATCACCGGCGCCGAGGCGCTGATCCGCTGGCAGCACCCCGACCTCGGCGCGGTCTCGCCGGCCGAGTTCATCCCGATGGCCGAGCGCCTCGGCGTGATCGAGGAGATCGGCGCGTGGGTCGTGCGGACCGCGTGCGCCGAGGCGGTCGCCTGGGGCCGCGACGACCTCGAGATCGCCGTCAACGTCTCGCCCCGTCAGCTGTCGACGCCGGAGTTCGCCGACATCGTCCGCGACGCGCTCGCCAGGTCCGGGCTGGACGCGCACCGGCTCTGCCTCGAGGTCACCGAGACCGCGCTGCTGGCCGACGTCGAGGCCGCGCACGCGATGCTCGCGCGGCTGCGGGAGCTGGGCGTCCTGCTGGCGGTCGACGACTTCGGCGTCGGCCACGCGTCGCTGCGCCACCTGCGCCAGCTGCTGCCGGTCGACGTGCTGAAGATCGACAAGTCGTTCGTCGACGGGCTCGCGGAGGACCGCGAGGACGCGGCGATCATCTCGGCGGTCGTGCGGCTGGCCGAGGGTTTGGGCCTGGACTGCATCGCCGAGGGCGTCGAGACCGCCGAGCAGGCCGAGGCGCTGAGCGCGATGGGCTGCTCCAACGCCCAGGGCTGGCACTTCGCGCGGCCGATGCCCGCAGAGGCGATCCGCGCCATGCTGCGCCCGGACGCGGAGGCGCCCGCCGCTGCCGTGACGCGCGCGCACGCGTAAGCGACGACGTTCGCGGGAGGGACGCGCGACGGCGCGTCGAAGGTTGGGATCCGAGTTATGCCCACCGCCCGCACCTCACCTCCGCGCAAGCGCAAGCCTGCCCCGAAGTCGAAGACCACGACCTCCGCCGCGGCGGCGCGCAAGCGCAGGCCGGCGGCCCGCGGCAGCGCGGGCGGCACGCGGACGCGCGCCAAGCGCTCGTCGGCGACCTGGGCGCCGCGCGTCCCGGTCATCGAGCAGCGCCATCTGGACCTGATGGGGCTGGCGCTGATCGCGGTCGGCGTGTTCCTGTCGTTCCCGCTCTACCTCGGATGGGACGGCGGCCAGGCGGGCGACGGCGTCGTCAACGCGCTGGCGCTGCTGGTCGGCGACCTGCGCTACATCGCGCCGCTGGGGATCATCTTCGCGGGCGTCGTGACGGTGCTCGGGCCGGTGCTGCCGTCGGTGCGGCCGTTCCGGACCGGCGGGATCTGCTTCACGCTCGCGCTGGCGCTGATGTTCGCCGCGGGGACGCTCGGCCTCGGGCCGAGCACGGTCCGCGACGGCTACTGGAACCACGACTTCATGCGCGACCGCGGCGGCTACCTGGGCGAGTCGCTGTTCTACGCGTCGCACCACCTGATCGGGTCGATCGGGACCCACATCCTGGCGCTGTTCCTGTTCCTGGCGGGGCTGCTGCTGCTCACGGGCGCGTCGCTGGCGGGGATCCTGAAGGCCACGGGCGGGACCGTGGCCGAGTCGACGCGCGCGATCCGGACCGCGCGCCCGCCGCGCGAGGAGCGCGAGCCGGAGCCGAAGGCGACTAGGACCAGGAGCGGCGCGACGACGAGGCGCCCGCGCGTCCAGGTCCCGGAACCCGACGGCGACGTGGTCGTCAAGTCCACGCACGTCGAGGCGCCATCGCTCGATGGCGTCGAGCGCTACCCGGATCTCTTCGGTGACGAGGACGACGCCCCGGCGCCGATCGACGCCGAGCCCAGGGTCACCCGCGCGCGCGGCAAGAGGAAGAGGGACGACGCGCCGGAGCCCGCGGTCCCATCGCTCGACGACGACGCCGACCTCGCCGCGCCGCAGTCGGCGGCCGAGGACGCGATGGACGCCGAGGTCGCCGACGCGGTCATGGCGACCGACGACCTGCCGGAGATCGAGCAGAACTTCGAGGACGAGGGCGCGCTGCCGCCCGGCGAGCCGACCCAGCTGGAGCTTCCGGCCGCGCGTGGTGAGGCCGAGGGCGAGGACGTCGAGATCGACTACATCGTCCCGGACGCGCGGGTGCTCAAGCGCTCCACGAGCGAGCAGGTGCGCCCGGACACGTCGCAGAACGAGAAGGTCGCGGCGTCGCTGGTCGAGGCGCTCAGCCACTTCAACGTCGAGTCGCGCGTCGTCGGCACGGTGTCCGGCCCGCACATCACGCGCTACGAGCTGCGGCTGGCGCCGGGCGTGAAGATGTCGAAGGTCGCCCAGCTCAAGGACGACCTGGCCTACGCGTTGGCCGCGACCGAGATCCGGATCCTGGCGCCGATCCCGGGCAAGCAGGCGGTCGGCATCGAGGTCCCGAACCGCGACCGCCGCACGGTCCACCTCGGCGACGTCTTCCGGCCGCGGCCCGAGGGCTACTCGCCGCTCACGGTCTGGCTGGGCAAGGACGTCAGCGGCAAGGCGATCGGCGCGGACCTCGCGAAGATGCCGCACATCCTGGTCGCCGGCACGACCGGCGCCGGCAAGTCGGCGTGCATCAACGGGATGTTGTCCTCCATCTTGCTCAACGCCACGCCGGACGAGGCGCGGCTGGTCCTGGTCGACCCCAAGCAGGTCGAGCTCAACCACTACGAGGACGTGCCGCACCTGCTGACGCCGGTGATCACGTCCCCGCGCCAGGCGGCCAACGCGCTGCAGAACCTGGTGCGCGAGATGGAGTGGCGCTACGGGATCATGGCGATGAAGCGCACGCGCTCGCTGAACGAGCTCAACAAGGTGCGCGAGGAGGAGGGCGAGAAGCGCCTCCCGTACATCCTGTGCGTGATCGACGAGCTCGCTGACCTGATGATGGTCGCGCCGGGCGACGTCGAGGACTCGATCATCCGGATCGCTCAGAAGGCGCGAGCGGTGGGCATCCACCTCGTGCTCGCGACGCAGTCGCCGCGCGTGGACGTCATCACGGGCATGATCAAGGCCAACGTGCCGTCGCGGATCGCGTTCGCGGTGTCCTCGCAGACCGACTCGCGCGTCATCCTCGACCAGAACGGCGCCGAGTCGCTGCTGGGCATGGGCGACATGTTGTTCTCGCCGGTCGGGTCGTCGAAGCTGCAGCGCATCCAGGGCGCGTTCATCGACGAGGCGCAGATCGCGCAGATCACCGAGTTCTGGGCACGCCAGGGCGAGCCGGAGCTGCGGGCGGACCTCCTGGAGGAGGTCGAGGCCGAGGGCGCCGCCGCCGAGAAGGACGCGCGCGACGGCGAGGACCCGGACGAGGATCCGTTGCTGGCCGAGGCGATCGAGCTGGTCGTCGAGATGGGCACGGCGTCGACGTCGATGCTGCAGCGGCGGATGCGGCTGGGCTACACGCGCGCCGGGCGGATGATGGACATGCTGGAGCGGCGCAACGTGATCTCGGGCTACGAGGGCTCCAAGCCGCGCCAGGTGCTGATCACCGGGCAGGACCTTCCGCGCGTGCTCGCCGCGCTGACCGAGAAGGGCGACATCGCGCCCACGCCCGACGCTCCGGTGGCCCCGGAGCCGACCGCTTCGGCGCCGCCCATCGGCGACGCCGAGCCGGGTCCCGACGACATCGCGTGATCGCTCCATAGACTGCGGCGCGAGCAGATGCCGGAGATCGGGGCAACACTCCGCGAAGCGCGCATGCGCGCACGCATCGACATCTCGGAGATCGAAGCCGAGACGAAGATCCGTGCGAAGTACCTGCGCGCGTTGGAGAACGAGGAGTGGGGGCTGCTGCCCGGGCCGGCATACGTCCGGTCGTTCCTGCGCACCTACGCCGAGGCGCTGGGGCTGGACGCCAAGCTGCTGCTGGAGGAGTACAAGCTCCGGCACGAGCGGCCGAGCGACCACGACCTGATGCCGATCGGCGCGCCGCGGCGCGGCGGTGGCAGCGGGCGTGGCGGGCGTGGCGGGCGTGGCGGCGGTCGCGGTGGGCCGCGACAGCCGCGCGGGATCCCGGTCGGGCTCATCGTCGGCGTGATCATCGTGCTGCTGGTCGGCGCGCTGTACGGGCTGGGGAAGCTGAACAGGAGCGACGACAACGGCGACTCCGGGACGTCGGGCGCGACGGTCGGGCAGACCACGACGACGGCGGTCCCGAGGACGAGGACCTCGAGGAGGAGGTCGTCCTCGACGTCGAGGAGGACCAGGACCACCAGGAACGGCGTCGCGGTGTCCTCGCTGGCGACCGTCGCGATCACCGCGACGAGCGGGCAGGTGTTCGCGTGCCTGGTCGACGCGGGCGGCAACCGCCGGATCAACGGCGCGACGCTGAACCAGGGCGTGACGACGCCGGTCTACCGGTCACGCTCGTTCCGGCTCCGGCTGGGCAACGGCAACGCGCGGCTGCGCGTCAACGGCAGGAACCACGACGTCCCGGACGCGTCGCCGATCGCGTTCACGATCACCAAGGGGACGGTCAAGCGGGTCGATGTGAGGAAGGTCCCTGACTGCTCATGAGCGCACGTGCCGGCATCGTGGTGACGGGGACCGAGGTCCTGACGGGCCGCGTCACGGACCGCAACGGGCCGTGGCTGGCGGAGCGGCTGCGCGAGCTGGGCGTGGACATCGCCCACAACATCGTGGTGGGGGACCGGCCTGCGGATCTGATGGACGCGCTCTCGTGGCTCGCGTCGGCGGGGATGGACCTGATCATCACGAGCGGTGGCCTGGGGCCGACCGAGGACGACCTGACCGCCGCGGTGGTGGGGGAGTTCCAGGGCCGTGAGTCGTCTTTGGACGTGGAGTTGGAAGGCCGCATCTGGGCGATCCTGGAGCGGCTGATGGCGCGCTGGCCCGACCTGGACCAGGACGCGATCCGGCGCTCGAACGAGAAGCAGGCGATGGTGCCCGAGGGCGCGACGGTGCTGGAGCCTGTGGGCACCGCGCCGGGGTTGGTCGTGCCTCCGGCCGCCGGGACGTCCGGGCCGACGATCGTCGTCCTGCCCGGCCCGCCGCGCGAGCTGCAGCCGATGTGGTCGGTGGCCGTCGAGACCGAGCCGTTCCGGGCAGCGATCGCGGGGGCCGTCGAGTACCGCCAGGACATGCTCCGCCTCTTCGGGATCCCGGAGTCGGAGATCGCCAACACCATGCTGAAGGCCCGCGAGGCCGGCATCGACCTCGACGCGCTGGAGATCACCACCTGCCTGCGCCGCGGCGAGGTCGAGGTCGTGACCCGCTTCGAGCCGCCCCAGCAGCCGGTCTACGACGCCTTCGCCGCGCTGATCGCCGACCGCCATCCGCGCGAGCTGTTCTCGACCGACGGCGCCTCCGTCGACCAGCAGGTGGCAGAGCTCCTGACGTCGTCGAGGCGCACGATCGCCACCGCCGAGTCCTGCACCGGCGGGCTCCTGGCCGGCCGCCTGACCGACCTGGCCGGCTCCTCGGCCTACGTCCTCGGCGGCCTGGTCGTCTACTCCAACGAGGCGAAGACCGCGCTGGCGGGCGTCTCTCCGGACCTCATCGCCCAGCACGGCGCCGTGTCGAACGAGGTCGCCGAAGCGCTTGCCGTCGGCGCGGTGAAGGCCCTCGGCGCCTCGGTCGGCGTCGGCATCACCGGCATCGCCGGCCCGGGCGGCGGCACCGACGACAAGCCCGTCGGCACCGTCTGCTTCTCCGTCGCCACCGAGGCCGGTCCCCAGATCACGCGCCGCCTGCTGCTGCCCGGTTCCCGCTTCGACATCCGCGACCGCTCGACCACCGTCGCCATGCACCTCATCCGCCGCACCCTGGTCGGCGACGCCGCCTAGCGCGGCAGCGCCCCGCCTCACGCGCCGCCCCGCGCCGCGGCGTACCCTCCGGGCGACGATGAGCGCGCGTCTCTTCATCGCCCTGGAGCTCGCCGACGAACAGCGCCGCCTCCTGGTCCAGTGGGCGCGCGAGGCGGTCGGCCCGGACCGCGGGATGCGCGTCGTCGCGGCGGAGAACGTCCACCTCACGCTCGCCTTCCTCGGCCACCGCTCGCCCGACGAGATCGGCCCGCTCTCGGACCTCGTCGAGTCCTTCTCCGGCCGGCCCGCGCCGCGGCTGTCGACCGGCAGCGCGCTCTGGCTGTCGCCGCGCAGGCCGCACGTCCTGACCGTCGAGGTCCACCACGACGACGGCGTCCTCGACGACCTCCACGCCGACCTCTGGCGCGAGCTGGAGGACATGGGCCACACCCGCGACCACCGCCGCTTCCGCCCGCACCTCACGGTCGCGCGGGTCCGGCACGGCTGGACGGCGCCCGGCGGCGCGCTCCCGCCGACGCCCGATCTCGACCTCGACGTCCGCGGCGTGACCCTGATGCGCTCGTGGCTCGGAGGCGGCCCAGCCCGCTACGAGCCGCTCTCTCGCGGCGATCTCGCCGCGATGTCGTAACAATTCGCGCCCGAAACGCCACACGAACGTGCGTACGGTTCGGTTCCGTCCGATGGTCACTGCACACTGCCATCCAGAACCGCTGCCGAGAGAGGTACAGACTTCACATGCCCGCCACCGATGAGAAGGCCATCAAGGCCCGCGACACCGCCCTTGCAGGGGCCCTGACCCAGATCGAGCGCCAGTTCGGGAAGGGCTCCGTCATGCGCATGGGCGACGAGGGCGCCCAGGTCAAGGTCAACGCGATCCCGACGGGCGCGCTGTCGCTCGACCTCGCGCTCGGGATCGGCGGCATGCCGCGCGGGCGCATCGTCGAGGTCTTCGGCCCGGAGTCCTCCGGTAAGACGACGCTCGTCTACCACGTGCTCGCGGAGGCCCAGCGCCTCGGCGGCGTGTGCGCGTTCATCGACGCCGAGCACGCGATGGACCCGCTCTACGCCCAGAAGATCGGCGTGGACATCGACTCGCTGCTCGTCTCCCAGCCCGACTACGGCGAGCAGGCGCTCGAGATCGCGGACATGCTGATCCGCTCCGGCGCCGTCGACCTCGTCGCGGTGGACTCCGTCGCGGCCCTGACGCCGCGTGCGGAGCTCGAGGGCCAGATGGGCGACCAGACGGTCGGCCTGCAGGCGCGCATGATGAGCCAGGCGATGCGCAAGCTCGCGGGCAACCTGAACCGCACGCAGACGCTCTGCCTGTTCACGAACCAGATCCGCGAGAAGGTCGGCGTCATGTTCGGCTCGCCGGAGACGCAGCCGGGCGGTCGCGCGCTGAAGTTCTACTCGTCGCAGCGCCTGGACATCCGCCGCATCGAGACGCTGAAGGACGGCACCGAGGCCGTCGGCAACCGCGTCCGCGTCAAGGTCGTCAAGAACAAGGTGGCCGCGCCGTTCCGCCAGGCCGAGTTCGACATCGAGTTCGGCACCGGCATCTCGTCCTCGGGCTGCATCCTGGATCTCGGGATCGAGCACAACATCGTGTCGAAGTCCGGGTCGTTCTTCTCCTACGGCGAGGACCGTCTCGGCCAGGGGCGCAACAACGTCAAGAAGTTCCTCGACGAGCACCCCGAGATCGCCCGTGAGATCGAGGCCAAGGTCTACGACGCCCTCGGCTTCAACCGCGACCTCGTCGTCGAGATCGACCGCGACGAGATCCCCGACAACGTCGATCCCGCCACCGGCGAGATCAAGGCCGAACGAGCAACCACCACCGCCTGACGGTGACGGTGCCCACCGGCGCAACCTCAGCGACTGCGGCGGCCCACACGGGCCGCCGCACCTCGCACCGATGACGACCGCCGAGCGGGCCATCGATCCCGAGGCGCGGCTGCAGCACGCGCTGGATCTCAGCTACCGCTACCTCGGCTTTCGCGACCGGACGGTCGTCGAGGTGCGGCGGCATCTGGAGAGCAAGCGCGTCGAGCCCGACACGATCGACCAGACGGTCGCCGAGCTCCAGGCCCAGGACTACCTCGACGACGCTCGCTTCGCCCGCCGCTTCACCGAGGACCGTCGCACGCTCGACCAGTGGGGCAACGAGCGCATCGAGCGCAGGCTCCAGGCCGCCGGCGTCGCGGCCGAGCTCATCTCCGCCGCCCTCCACGGCGAGACCGAGTCCGGCTCCGAGCCCGCATCCCAGTTCGAAGCCGCCCTCGCCACGCTCCGCCACCGCTTCCGGACGCCGCCCGAGACCGAGAAGGACCGCAACCGCGCCCTCGGCTTCCTCGTCCGCAAGGGCTACGAGCTCGACACCGCCTACGACGCCATCCGCGCCTACGGGCGCGACTAGCCCCGTTCCCGGTGCCGATCGACTTCGGGATCGATCGGGTCAGCACCGCGCGACTGACCGGGCGGCGGCCCGAGCCGGGGGATCTCGGAGCATACGTGAGGATGTTCACCGATCCGAGAGTCTCCGAGGACGTGTGGCCCGAGCACCTGCGCACGGCGGATCTGGCGGAGAGCAACCTGAAGGCGTCGATCGCGCACTGGGAGCGGTGGGGGTTCGGGCCGTGGACGGTGCTGCGCGACGGCGTCCCGATCGGCTACGACGGGATCCGTTATGCGGAGGTCGACGGGCGGCCGGTCGTCGAGTTGTTGTGGTTCTTGGATCCCGACCACTGGGGGCAGGGCTACGCGACCGAGATGGGGCGGGAGGCGGTCCGGGTCGCGTTCGAGGTGCTGGAGCTCGACGAGCTGATGGCGCAAACCGTCGAGGTCAACCGCGCCTCGCGGTCGGTCATGGAGAAGCTCGGCATGACGCACACCGGCGACGCGATCCACGCCGGGCTGCCGCACGTCGTCTACGCGCTGGGCCGATAAGTTCCATAACGACGACCGCAACTGTCGTCCGGCCGGTGGTGTTCCATCGACCGAACCAGATCGACCAGGCCGAGTTCCGTGCTCTCAGGAGCGCGGGAGCGGGGGACCCAATCGGTCCGGCACAGGATGTGCCGGGCCCGGGGCGAATCGCCGCAGTCCATGCGGTGTAGCGCCGGTTCGGCGCGAGCCCGTCAGCTCACCTCGTAGGCCGCCACCCAACAGGAGCACCCAGATGGACGCCGCCTACGCCCGCACGGACGACCGCTTCGCGATCTTCGCCGACCCGCCCGGGATCCGCGACCTCGCACAGCCGGACGCATGGGAGAACTCGCTCGCCCGCTCACAGCGCCGCCGCGCGGCGGCCGCAGCACGGATCGTCGCGCTGCCGAGGACGATGACCGCCCGGATCTCGGCCGCGCTGCTGGCCGCCGGCCTCGTCGGCCAGACGGGCCCGCTGATCGGCGCGGCGTCGGCGGCGACCCACACCACGACGCTCGGCCATGGCGCGAAGGGCGCCGGCGTCGCCGCCGCGCAGCGCGCGCTCGGCATCGCGGCCGACGGCGTCTTCGGCCCGCAGACCCGCAAGGCGGTCCGGGCCTTCCAGCGCGCGCACGGGCTGACCGCCGACGGCCGCGTCGGCCCGCAGACGCGCGCGGCCCTGGGCCTCGCCGCCGGCCCGACGCTCGAGCGCAGCGCGACCCCTCGCGCCGTCACCAGCGCCGTGAACACGGCCGCCGACAGCGCGACGACCGACGACACGACCGCCTCCTCGCTCCCGGCGGCGACCACCCGTGCGGTCCAGCAGAAGCTCGGCCTCTCCGCCGACGGCGTCTTCGGCCCGCAGACCCGCACCGCCGTCCGCGCCTACCAGCGCGCCCACGGGCTGACCGTCGACGGCGTCGTCGGGCCCCAGACGCTCGGCTCGCTCGGCCTCTCCGGCGCCAGCAGCGCCACCACCGCCTCGACCCGGACCGTCAGCGCCACCGCCGACGCGGCCGCCGACAGCACCCCGCAGGCCGCCAGCACCGCCGGCTCCGGCGCCCAGGCCGCGGTCTCCGCCGCGCTGTCCAAGGTCGGCGCGCCCTACAGCTCCGGCGCCACCGGGCCGTCGTCGTTCGACTGCTCGGGCCTGACCCAGTGGGCGATGCGCCAGGCCGGGATCTCGATCCCGCGGACCTCGTTCGCCCAGTACGGGACGGGCACCGCGGTCTCCAAGGGCAACATCCAGGCCGGCGACCTCGTGTTCTTCAGCACCGACGGCGCGGGCGCCTCGCACGTGGGCATCGCGACCTCCGCGACCACCGCCGTCTCGGCCACCACGCACGGCGTCATGCAGCACGCGATCTTCGACTCCTACTGGGGCGCGCACTACCTCGGCGCACGCAGCGTCGGCTGACCCGCCTGACCCGCCGGTCAGCCTGATTGCACGCGCAACGCCCGCAGTACTACGATCCCCGCCAGCGAAGACCGGCCCCACACGGCGAACGAACCCCAGATTTCCAGCACTTTCCGCACCTGACACCGGTTGCGCCGCGCCCACCGTTCCGTCCGGGCGCGCCGCACCACGCAGCACCTGAAACCGCCCGTCCACCCATCGCCGAGGCGGCGGCCCGGAACCTCGCTCCCTGATCGCAGCATCGGAGACCAGCGCCCGCCCTCCATCGGGCGTTGGGGAGAGGACACCCAATGGAAACCCTGATCGGCGCGGCGCTCATCGGAGTCGCCATCGTCGTCGCGGCCCTCGTGTACGGACGCCGCAGTCCGGCCATGGCCCCCGTCGCCGGCGCGCTCGCACCGCAGCAGCCCGCCGCGGGCACCGCGGTCGCCGTCGTCGCGCCCACGCCTGCCGACGCCGAGCTGACGAGGCGCGCCGCCGAGCTGGAGCGCTCCGCCGCCCGGGCCGCCGCGCTGGAGGCCGCGCTCGATCGCCGCGGCGCCGACCTCGACCGCCGCGAGGCGGAGCTCGAGCGCCGCGACCAGCACCTGCGCGCGCACTCCGTCGAGGTCGAGCAGCTCCGCGCCACCCGCGAGGACGCGCTCGAGCGGGTCGCCGGCCTCTCGGCCGGGCAGGCCAAGCAGGCGCTGCTCAAGGACGTCGAGGACTCCGCCCGCCACGACGCCGTCCGCGTCCTGCGCCAGGTCGAGGAGGAGACCAAGCGCGACGCCGAGCGCCGCGTCCGCTCGATCCTGTCGGTCGCGATGCAGCGCCTGGCCGCGTCGCACGCCGCCGAGACCACCGTGAGCGTCGTCCAGCTGCCCAGCGACGACATGAAGGGCCGGATCATCGGCCGCGAGGGGCGCAACATCCGCGCGCTGGAGAACCTCACGGGCGTCGACTTCATCATCGACGACACGCCCAACGCGGTCGTGCTCAGCGCCTTCGACGGCGTCCGCCGCGAGATCGCGCGCATGACGCTCGAGAAGCTCCTGCAGGACGGCCGCATCCACCCGGCGCGGATCGAGGAGACCTACTACCAGGCGAAGTCCGAGCTGGAGTCGCACATGGTCGAGGCCGGCGAGCAGGCCGTCTTCGACGCCGGCGTCCAGGGGCTCGACCCCGAGCTGGTCAAGATCCTCGGCCGCCTGAAGTTCCGCACGTCCTACGGCCAGAACGTCCTGGCCCACAGCGTCGAGTGCGCGCACCTCGCGGCGCTGATGGCCTCCGAGCTCGGCGCGTCGACCAAGACCGCCCGGCGCGCCGCGCTCCTGCACGACATCGGCAAGGCGGTCTCGCACGAGGTCGAGGGCCCGCACGCGCTCGTCGGCGGCGACCTCGCACGCCGCCACGGCGAGAGCGAGGCGGTCGCCCACGCGATGGAGGCCCACCACAACGAGGTCGAGCCGCAGACGGTCGAGGCCGTGATCGTCCAGGCGGCCGACGCGCTCAGCGGCGCCCGGCCCGGCGCGCGCGGCGAGTCGCTGGAGCAGTACGTCAGGCGCCTCCGCGACCTGGAGAAGCTGGCGACCCGCCACGACGGCGTCGACAAGGTGTACGCCATGCAGGCGGGCCGCGAGATCCGCGTGATCGTCGAGCCGCAGGTCATCTCCGACGACAAGGCGATCACGCTGTCGCGGACGATCGCGCGCGAGATCGAGCAGGAGCTCGAGTACCCGGGCCAGATCAAGGTCACGGTGATCCGCGAGTCGCGCGCCGTGGACTACGCGAAGTAGGTCCCGCGAGCTACCCTCCGCACCGCCGTGAACGCCAGCAAGACCTTCCACGTCACCACCTTCGGGTGCCAGATGAACGAGCACGACTCGGAGCGCATGAAGGGCATGCTCGAGTCGCTCGGCTACGCGGAGGCCGGCGCGCAGGACGGCGCGGACCTGATCCTGTTCAACACGTGCTCGATCCGCGAGAAGGCGGACTCGAAGTTCATCGCCTACCTGCAGCAGGCGGCGGCGCTGAAGCGGCGCAACCCGGGGACCGTCATCGGCGTCGGCGGCTGCTGGGCGCAGTCGGTCAAGGAGGACGTCTTCCGGCAGTTCCCGTACGTGGACGTCGCGTTCGGCCCGGGCCAGGTCCACAAGCTGGCGGAGTTCCTGAACTCCGACTCCTTGACCGCTCAGGGCTTCTTCGAGTTCGAGGGCTTCACCGGCCACCTGCCGATGAAGCGCGAGCGCGAGTTCCAGGGCTGGGTCCAGATCAGCGCCGGCTGCAACATGAAGTGCTCGTACTGCATCGTGCCCGCGACCCGCGGCCGCCAGGTCGACCGCCCGCTCGACGAGCTGGTCGCCGAGGTCCGCACGATGGTCGACGGCGGCGTGATCGAGGTCACGCTGCTGGGCCAGAACGTCAACGCCTACGGGCGCGCGGTCCGCGGCGGCGAGCGCTCGTCGTTCGCGGCGCTGCTGGCCGAACTCGACGCGATCGACGGGCTGCGGCGCATCCGCTACACCTCGCCGCACCCGCAGGACATGAAGGAGGACGTCGTCCTCGCGCACGCGCAGCTGGACAGCGTCTGCCCGCACATGCACCTGCCGCTCCAGGCCGGGTCCTCGCGCGTCCTGAAGGAGATGCGCCGGACCTACTCGCGCGAGCGCTTCCTCGATCGTGTCGCGCTGATCCGCGAGCACAACCCCGACATCGCGCTGACGACCGACATCATCGTCGGCTTCCCGGGAGAGACCGAGGCGGACTTCCAGGAGACCCTCGAGGTCTGCGAGGAGGTCGGCTTCGACGGCGCGTTCACCTTCATCTACTCGCCGCGGCGGGAGACCGAGGCCGCCGAGTTCACCGACCGCTTCGTCTCGCACGAGGTCGCCGTCGACCGCATGGAGCGGTTGGTCGAGGTCGTCCAGCGCCGCGCCGGCGAGCGCGCCCAGCGGTTCATCGGGCGCACGCTCGACGTCCTGGTCGAGGGCTACTCGCGCACCGACCCATCACGCCTACGCGGCCGCTCCGCGCACGGCAAGGTCGTCAACTTCACCGGCCTCGCCCAGCCGGGCGAGATCGTCCCGGTCGAGATCACCTCCGCGACCTCCCAGACGCTGGCGGGCGAGATGTCCCTGCTCGCCCGCGCGCTCGCGTAGCCGCGCGCCCCTGCGCGAACACGCGTTCGCCTTCCGCCTTGGGATGTGCGAACATGAGTTCGCATGCGGTGGGACAACCTGAAGATCGAGGCGGAGGAGGGGACGCGGCTCCCCGGGTATCGCGACGCGGCGACCGTGCGGCGCTTCGACGCGCCCGAGGCGCTCGACACGCGCTTCTACGAGATCCATGCCAAGAGCGCGCTGAACCGGGTGCCGGAGGCGTCGCGGATGCCGTTCCGGTGGACGATCAACCCGTACCGCGGGTGCTCGCACGCGTGCGTGTACTGCCTCGAGGGCGACACGCCGATCCTGATGGCCGACGGGCGCCACATGCCGCTGCGCGACGTGCGCGTCGGCGACGCGATCTACGGGACCGAGCAGGAGAACGGCGGGCCGCGGCGCTACGTCGAGACGCGCGTGCGCGCGCACTGGACGACCGCGAAGCCGGCGCTGCGCGTGGTGCTCGCGGACGGGACCGAGCTGATCGCCAGCGGCGACCACCGGTTCCTGACCGACCGCGGGTGGAAGCACGTCGAGCGCGGCGAGGGGCCGCCGCGACCGTTCCTCACGCGCGCGGTGTCGCTGCTCGGGCCCGGGAGGTTCACGGACCGGCCGGCCGAGACCGACCAGTACCGGCGCGGATACCTCTGCGGGGCGATCCGGTGCGACGCGCAGGAGCCCGAGGCGCGCGGGCGGGTCGCGGCCTACCTCGCGCACTACGGGATCGAGGATCCGGGCGACCGGCCGCACAGCCTCGCGACGATCGCGCGCGCCGACCGCGTGGAGTCGCTGATCGTGTGGCCGTTCGAAGCGGGCATCGACTGGCGCAAGGGCTTCCTGGCCGGCGTGTTCGACGCCGAGGGCGTCGTGGACGGGGAGGAGCTGCGGATCGCCGGCGCCGACGCGACGGTCCTGTCGTGGGTCGACGCGTCGCTGGCGTCGTTCGGCTTCACCGCGCCGCTGCTGCCTCCCGACCCGCTCGGCGTGCGCACGCTGCGCGTGCAGGGCGGGGTGCGCGAGCAGCTGCGGTTCTCGCACCTGACGTGGCCGGCGGCGACCGCGAAGTGGAGCCTTGCGGGGCGCTCGATCAAGACGAACGCGCCGCTGCGGGTGGAGGCGATCGAGCCGGTGTCGGCCGAGCCGATCGAGTTGTATGACATCACGACGGGGACCGGCGACTTCATCGCCAACGGCGTGGTGTCGCACAACTGCTTCGCGCGGCCGACGCACAAGTACCTCGACTTCGACGCCGGGCGCGACTTCGAGCGCGAGATCGTCGTGAAGGTCAACGTGCCCGAGGTGCTGCGTGCGGAGCTGAGGCGGCCGTCGTGGAAGGGCGAGCACATCGCGATGGGGACGAACACCGACCCGTACCAGTGGGTCGAAGGCCGCTACAGGCTGATGCAGGGGATCTGGGAGGCGCTGCGCGACTTCCGCAACCCTTGCTCGGTCCTGACGAAGTCGCCGCTCGTGCTGCGCGACCTGCCGTTGTTGAAGGAGATCGCGGCGGTGACGGAGGTCAGCGCGAACCTGTCGATCCCGACGATCGACGAGAAGGCGTGGCGCGCGACCGAGCCGCACACGCCGAACCCGCGAGCGCGGCTGGAGGCGGTGGCGGAGCTCAACCGCGCGGGGATCCCGACGGGCATCCTGGTCGCCCCGCTGATGCCGGGGATCAACGACGACCCGAAGCAGGTGGAGGAGATCATCCAGACGGCGATCGACGCGGGGGCGACGTCGATCGGCGGGATCGGCCTGCACCTACGCGGCGAGGTCCGTGGGGTGTTCATGGAGTGGCTGCGCGCCTACCGGCCGGACCTCGAAGAGCACTACGAGGCGCTGTACTCGCGCGGCGCGTACCTGCCGCAGGCCGAGCAGGACCGCGTCGCCCGGCTGCTGCGCGACGCCGGTGCGCCGGAGCGGCTGCCGTTCCGCCGCGACCCGGCCGACGACCGGCCGTTCGAGCGCACGTTCCGGCGGCAGATGGGACCGCGTGACCGGGTCGACCGGCCGCGCGGCGCTGCCGCGCCGGACGACCGGCGCTTGCCACGGCAGCCGTCCGGTGGGATCCAGGAGGCGCTGTTCTGACGAAACCCGGTGCCTTGCCGAACATGTCCGCACGCAGCCGTTTTCTTCATCGTGTGAGGGGCATCACACAGGGGTTCAGGGTCTGCCCGAAGGTGGAAGGGCCTAGAGAGAACGTGCCAACTTCGCTGTCCCGAAGGAGCCCATGAAGCGCCTGATGGAAACCCGCAGTCATTCCTGGCGAGAGGCCGGCCTGGCCCGTCAGCTCAGCTCCCGCGCCGTGAAGCGCGCGCGGATCCAGACCCTGCTGCTGCTGCCGATGATCGCCGGCGTGTTGGTCCTGTACTCCTACCGCGAGAAGCTGTTCGGGGTCGACGACCCGATCCGGATCGCGACGGTGATCGCGCTGGTGGCGCTCGGCTGGCAGTTCGCGCGTGACCTCGGGCGCGCTGCCGGGCCGACGCTGTTCCGGCGGCTGGATCCCGGGACCGCGGGCACCGTCGGGTTCCTGGTGCGCTTCTTCACGATCATCGCGTCGGTGCTGGTGGCGCTCCGGGTCGCGGGCCTGGACCCGCGGACGCTGGCCGTCGGCGGTGCGTTCACCGCGGTCATCCTCGGTCTCGCCGCACAGCAGACGTTCGGCAACCTGTTCGCCGGGCTGGTCCTGCTGAGCGCGCGGCCGTTCCGCGTCGGCGATCGCGTCCGGCTGCAGGGCGGCGGCCTCGCCGGCCAGATCGTCGGCGTCGTCAGCTCGCTCGGGCTCTTGTACACCACCTTCTCCGATGGCGAGAACCAGATCATGGTCCCCAACAACGTCGTCCTCTCGGTAGCGGTGATCCCACTCCACGAGCCCGCAGGCGTCGACCTCCGCGCCCGTCTGCGCCCGGGCGTGACACCGGTCGACATCCAGACGCTGCTGGAGCAGACCATCGACACACCCATGCGCGACAAGCCCCGCGTCGCCCTCGAGGAGATCGACGGCGACGAGACCGTCGTCCGCATCGGCGTCTCCCCCGAGGACCCACTGGAAGGCGCCCGCCTGTCCTCCGAGGTCCTGCACGCGCTGGCAAACGAGACGCGGCGCGCAGAGGCGGCCTAGCGCCGCTCGCCGGTCGCGCCGCCTCGCCGCGACCGCTCGGCCTCGCGAGCGGTCGCTCTGCGATGACTCCGCGCCGCCCGCCCCGCGCGGTCGCTACGCGGTCAGCGCTTGTCCGCCTGGCCGCTCGCCAGCTGGGCTGCGACCTTGTCGCCGCCCAGGCGCTTGGCGACCTTCGCGGAGATCTCCGGGGCGATCTGGGCGAAGGCGGTGCCGGCGCGCATGCCGACGGGGGCGACGTCGAGCTCGCCCTTATCGGCGGTGATCGCCCGCAGGACGGCGGCGGCGACCTGCTCGGGGGTCGAGGTGCCGACACCCTTCGGCAGCTTCGCGCCCGACTCGTGGAACATGCCGGCGTCGCGGATGAAGCCAGGGAACACGACGCTCACGCCGACACCACGCGGGGCGAGGTCGCCGCGCAGGCCCTGGCCGAACCCACGCAGGCCGAACTTCGTGGCGCTGTAGATCGAGCTCGCCGCCTGGCCGGACTTCCCGCTCAGCGACGAGATCAGGACGATGTGGCCGCTGCGCCGCGCCGCCATCCGCTCGCCGAGCACGCGCGACATGATGATCGGCGCACGCAGGTTGACCTCCAGCGCGCGGTCGATCTGGTCGACGCTGAAGTCGAGCACGTCGCCCGAGGCGGGCAGCGCCGCGTTGGCGACGAGGATGTCGACGTCCGCAGCCTCGTCCAGCAGGCGCTCGACCGCCGCGCGATCGGAGAGGTCGACCGCCGTCGCCCGGCCACCGACCTCCGCGGCGAGCGGCTCGAGGACGTCCGTCCGCCGCCCGGAGAGCAGCAGCGACGCGCCCTGTCCGTGCAGCGCGCGGGCGATCGCGTGGCCGATGCCACCCGTCGCGCCGGTGAGCAGAACCGAAGTGCCTCGGAGTTCCATGCCGCGCACTCTTGCATGCCCGGCCGGCGAGCGGTGGCGTACGGCACGGCGCCGCACCACCTGGCCGGGTGGTCGGGCCGCGCCGCGCGGCAGACTGTGGGGCGTGACGGTTCTCGCGCTGTTCGGTCCCACCGGGGTCGGCAAGACGGAGGTGGCGATCGAGGTCGCGGAGATCCTGCGCGCGCGGGGCCGGCGCCCGGTCGCCGTCAGCGCCGACGCGCTGCAGGTCTACGAGGGCCTCGAGATCCTCACCGGCGCCGCGTCGCCCGAAGAGCAGCGCCGGCTCGAGCACCGGATGGTCTCGGTCATCCCCGTCACCGAGACGTTCAGCGTCGCCGAGTACGCCCGCCGCGCCCACGCCGAGATCGACGACATCATCAACGACGGCGGCGTCCCGATCGTCGTCGGCGGGACCGGGCTGTACCTGCGGGCCGCGCTCGCGCAGCTCGACCTCAAGCCACCGCCCGAGCCCGGTGTCCGGGAGGCGCTGATGGAGCGACTCCATCAACAAGGCGCCCAACAGCTCCATGATGAGCTGGCACGCGCGGCGCCCGCGACGGCCGCGGCGATCGACCCCAACGACCGCCACCGGATCGTCCGGGCGCTGGAGCTCGCCGCCCAGGGCGCGCTCACGGACGGCAACACCACCAACAACCAGCTCTGGACCCAGGACACGCGGCTCCCCACGCGCCTGATCGCGCTGACCATGGACCGCGACCTCCTCAAGTCCCGCATCGACGCGCGCGTCGACGCGATGGTCGCCGCCGGCGCCCGCGCGCAGGTCCTCCACGCCGAGCAGCTCGGCGCCTCGGCCACCGCCCGCAAGGCCGTCGGCTACCAGGAGCTGCTCGCCGGCGAGGTCGACACGATGAAGACCCGCACCCGCCAGTACGCCCGCCGCCAGCTGACGTGGCTGCGCAAGCTCCCGGGCGTCGAGCACGTCGACCTCACCGGCCGCACCGCCGCGGAGGCCGCCGCGGAGATCGTCGGCGGCACCTAGCCGGTAGCGTCCGCGCCCACCATGCGATTCGAGAAGTGGCAGGCGCTGGGCAACGACTACATCATCATCGAGCGCGACGCGCTCCCGTGGGCGCTCACGCCCGCGCGCGTGCAGCGCATCTGCGACTACCACTTCGGGATCGGCGGCGACGGCATCCTGGAGCTGTCGCCGCCCGACGAGCCCGGGTTCGTCGCCCGCCTGCGGATCTTCAACCCCGACGGCAGCGAGGCCGAGCTGAGCGGCAACGGCGCGCGCGAGGCCGTCATGTACCTCTTCCACCGCGGCTGGACCGACCAGCGCGAGTTCAGCATCCAGACCCGCGCCGGCGAGATCCGCCCGACGATCCACGACGACCGGACCTGCACGCTCGCGATGGGCCGCGCGCGCCTGACCTCCGGCGACTACCCCGACGGCGCCGCCGACGGCCGCGGCCAGGTCACCACGGCCGACGGCCACGTCTGGAACTTCCAGCACCTGCAGGTCGGTAACCCGCAGGCGGCGATCGCGATCCCGGACCTCGACGAGCTCGAGGAGCTGCAGCTCCGGGAGATCGGGCCCGGCATCGAGACGCACGCCGCGTTCCCGAACCGGACCAACGTGTCGTTCTACCGGCCGCTCGCCCCGGACCGCATCCGCGCCCGGATCTTCGAGCGCGGCGTGGGGGAGACATCTGCGTCTGGCACCGGCGCCTCGGGCGCGGCGATCGCCCATGTCCTCAACGGTGGGGATTCCCCGGTGACGGTGGTCCTGGACGGCGGCGAGCTGACCGTCGACGTCGACGAGGCGCTGCTCTTCACGCTGACCGGCTGGGCCGTGCCGGTCTACGCCGGAACCGCAAGCGACGCACTGCTCGCCGACCTCGCCGAGCTGGACTGACCGCGGCGCGGCCGGAGGGGCCGCGCGCCCGCGAGGGTGCGCTGCTCCGGCCTCGGCGACTATCGTCCCGGGCGATGACTCAGCAGCCGCAGCGCATCTCCGGGCCCGCGTGGGCCGTTGGTCTCGCCACGATCACGACGGGCGATGAGCCGAAGGTCCTGGACACGCTCTACCTGCGGCCGCAGCTCGGCCTCGACGGCGCGCCCGAGAAGCGGCCGGCGCCGGGTGGGACGCGGACGCTCCGGACCGCCGAGGCGACCGATCTCGGCGGCGGCGCGTTCGCTGGCGCGGTCGGGGCGGACGAGCTGCGCAACGTCACGGTCGTGCCGGTCCTGACGGTCATCGAGGACCTCGCCAGCCCGCCCCAGGACACGCACGAGGCGTACCTGCGCCTGCACCTGCTGAGCCACCGGCTCGTCCAGCCCAACACCATCAACCTGGACGGGATCTTCGGCGTCCTGCCGAACGTCGCCTGGACCAACCGCGGCCCGGTCGATCCCGCCGACCTCGACTCCGCCCGCCTTCGCGCCCGCGCGCTGGACCGTCAGCTGACGGTCGTCTCCGTCGACAAGTTCCCGCAGATGACCGACTACGTCGCGCCTGCCGGGGTCCGGATCGCCGACGCCCGCCGCGTCCGCCTCGGCGCGCACCTCGCCGAGGGCACGACGGTCATGCACGAGGGCTTCGTGAACTTCAACGCCGGGACGCTCGGCCACTCGATGGTCGAGGGCCGCATCAGCCAGGGCGTCGTCGTCGGCGACGGCAGCGACATCGGCGGCGGCGCCTCGATCATGGGCACGCTCAGCGGCGGCGGCAGGGACGTCATCTCGGTCGGGACCGGCTCCCTGATCGGCGCCAACGCCGGCCTCGGGATCTCGCTCGGCGACGACTGCATCGTCGAAGCCGGCCTCTACCTGACCGCCGGAACCCGCGTCACCACGCCGGAAGGCGAAGTGATCAAGGCCCGCGAGCTCTCCGGGAAGCCGAGCCTCCTGTTCCGCCGCAACTCCGAGTCAGGCGCCGTCCAAGTGCTCGCCCGCTCGGACTCCGCCTGGACCGGCCTCAACGCCGCTCTCCACAGCAACGCGTAGGGGTTCCGGGAGGTCTAGCCCTTCAGGCGGTGCGCCGCGGCCGCGCAGGCCTCCGGCGTCGGCGCCAGCGCGAACCGGACGTGCCCCGCGCCCCCGGGGCCGAAGAACGACCCGGGCGCGCAGACGATCCCGTGCTCCAGCAGCCGGACCGCGCACGCCTCGGCGTCCTCGCCGCCGGGCGTCTCCAACCACAGGAAGAACGTCGCCGGCCCGCCCGCGTCGCGGAAGCCCGCGTCCTGTAGCGCGGGCCAGAGCAGGTCGCGCTTGCGCCGGTAGCGGTCGCGGACCTCGACCACGTGCGCTTCGTCGTTCCAGGCCGCGACCGCCGCGAGCTGGATCGGCTCCTGCGGCGCGACGCCGACGTTGGGCCGGTACTGCTTCAGCGCCGCGATCAGCCGCGCGTCGCCCGCGACGAACCCGGACCGATACCCCGGCATCGACGAGCGCTTCGACAGCGTGTTCAACACCACCACGTTGGTCAGGTCGCCGACCTGGAGCCCGGACGCCGGCGCGTCGCCGCGGAACCACAGCTCGCTGTAGGCCTCGTCGCAGGCGAGCAGGAAGTCGTGCTCGCGCGCCAGCGCCGCCGCGCGCTCCAGGAACGCCGGCGGCGCGACCGCGCCCGTCGGGTTGTTGGGGTAGTTGAGCCACAGCACGCCGAGGCGCGCCCACACGTCGGCCCCGACCGCGTCGAGGTCGGGCAGGAAGCCGGAGGCGGCGTCCAACGGGAACTCCACGACCTCGCGCCCCGCGAACAGCGCCGACCGCGCCGCCACCGGATAGCCCGGGGACGTGACGCCGACCGCGCCGTCGACCACCTCGGACATCGAGAAGATCACCTCCTTGGACCCGAGCGTGGGGAGGACCTGCGTATCCGGATCGACCGTCACGCCGTAGCGCCGCCCGATCCACGCCGCGACGGCCTCGCGCAGCACCGGCAGCCCCACGGCCTTCGGGTACGTCGACACCGGCTCGATCGCCTCGACCAGCGCGCGCCGGATGAACTCGGGCGTCTCCTCCCGCGGCTCGCCGATCCCGAAGTCGATCAGCTCGATGCCGCGCGCGACCGCCGCCGCCTTCGCGTCGTCGAGCCTGACGAACGGGTAGGTGCCCAGCGACTCCAGGACCGGGTTCAGGCGCACAGGAACCGCTCCAGCGTGTTGTAGGACTTGACCAAGGCCTCCACCTCGACCTGCTCGTCGCGCCGGTGCGCGTACAGCGGCCTGCCCGGACCGAAGTTGATGGCGTCGACGCCCGCGCCGGTCAGCTCGGCCACCGGCGTCCACGCCTGCTTGGGCGCCAGCGTCAGCCCGTCGCCCGCGGCGACCAGCCGGTCGACGAGCGGCCCCGTCGAGACCAGCCCGGACGGCGCGTTGCCGTCGATGACCAGCTCGCCGTGCGGGTCGCAGAGCGCGTGCAGCTTGGCCTCGGCGTCGGCCGCGGAGGTGCCGGGCGCGTAGCGCATGTTGACCTCGACGACGCACTCGTCCGGGACGACGTTGCGGGCAACACCACCATGAACGGTCACGGCGCTGACGACCTCGCGGAACGTCAGGCCCGCGAAGACGTGATCGACCACCTCGACCTCCGCGAGCGCCGCGATCCCGCGCCCCGCGCGGTGGATCGCGTTGTCGGCCAGCCACGGCCGCGCGCTGTGACCCGCGACGCCCCGGAACGTCCAGGTGGCGTTGATGTTCCCGACGCAGCCCGCGTGCAGCTCGTTGTCGGTCGGCTCCATCACGATCGCCAGGTCCGCGCTGCGCAGCCCCGGCTCGCGCTCCAGCAACGGCGTCAGAGAGGAATCCCCGAACGGCAGTTCCTCGCGCCCGAAGAAGACGAACCCGACGTCGACCGAAGCGTCGAGCGAACCGACCGCGAGGGCCAGCTCCATCATCACCGCGACACCGGCCTTCATGTCCGCCGCGCCGAGCCCGTGGACGACACCATCCTCCAGCCGCCCCGGGAAGTTGCCCTGCGCCGGCACCGTGTCGAGGTGCCCCGCGAACAGCACCAGCGGCCGCTCCCGCCGCTCCGTCACGCCCGCCAGGACGCATGTGTCGCCCGCGTCCCGCGCGTCCGGGAGTTGTTCCAGCACATGCGCCGCCAGCGCCGCCTCGTCCCGCGACTCCGAGGCGATGTCGACGATCTCCAGCAAGCGCGCCGCGAGGCGATCCCCCGTCATGGCCGGGACGCTACCGTCCCGGCGGTCATGCGGTACTGCGGCCCGCTACAGCGCGGGCCAGCTCCGGAGGAGACCATCGCGATCATGCGGTATTGCGGCGTGGACATCAGCGCGAAGCCCGGCAACCAGCAGCTCGTCACCCTGCACGAGCGCCGTGGCGCCGACGGGCGTGAGCTGGTCGCCACGTTCTACGAGCCCGGGACGGTGGCCGACGTCGCGCAGACGATCCTGGCGTTCGGCGGTGAGGCGGTCGTCGCGATCGACGCGCCGTCCGCGCCGCGGCTGGACCTGCTGACGAAGGGCAAGCCGCTGCGGGATGTCCTTCAACTTCCCGAGGGCCGCTACGAGACGATGCGCGTCTGCGACACGGTGCTGTTCCGCCGGCGCCTGCCGCTCTACCCGGTGCCCGCCTCCGGCGCCGCGCTCACGCAGGCCCAAGGCTGGATGCAACAGGGCTTCGACCTCTTCGCGGCGCTCGAGCCGCTGCAGCGCTTCACGCCCGACGCCGCCACCGCGCAAGGCCAATACGAAGGCCCGATCCACGACGGCGCGCTCCGGCTCGGCCGCGTCGCCGAGACCTACCCGGACGCCGTCTTCTGCGCGCTGCTCGGCCATCGCCCGCCGCCCAAGCGGACGCCTCATGGCCTACAACAACGGATCATGATCCTGAAGGAGAGCCGCGTCGTCGACGACGCCGGCGGCCTCTGGCAGCGCACGGTCGACGAGCTCGACGCCACCGCCGCGGCCTACGCCGCGTACACGCTCGCCACCGGGCAGGGCGGCTGGGTGGGGGACCCGCGCGAGGGCGTGATCGTCGTCCCCGTCCCGCGCCTGCAGGACCGCTACGTCAGGCCGCCGCAACCGGCCCGCGCACGGCTCGTCAGCGCTTCTCCACCACGACCGTCGTCGACTTGATCAGCGCGACGGCCTGATCGCCGGGCTTGATCCCGAGGTCGTCGGCCGCCTCGCGCGACATCAGCGAGACGATCCGGTACGGCCCGCAGGCCATGTCGATCTGCGCCATCACGCCGTCGCGGCGCACGCCCAGGACGATGCCCTGGAGCCGGTTCCGGGCCGACGACCGCCCCTCCCGCGCGCGCTCGCGCAGCAGCGCGGCCAGCTCCTCGGCGCGCAGGTAGCGCTGCTGGCCCCGGCGCTCGAACACGATCCGCCCGTCCCGCTCCCAGCGGCGCAAGGTGTCGACGCTCACCCCCAGCGCCGCGGCCGCGGCACCGATGCGGATCCAGTCCTCTGGCCGTCCCGGCAGTTCCGACACCAGCCACCACCTCTTTCCCTGTTCGAATGCTGACGCTACTCCGCGGCCAGCCGGGCAGGGTCGTACACCCGTCCAGGTTCGAGCCCACTTCTGACTAGGTCCCAACCGGAGCGCCGCGGGGCCTAGACTCAATGGGCACATGGATCGCGGTCGCAACGGACGCAACACCCCAACCCGGAACGGCGCGGCGCCAACCCAAGGCCGCGCGAAGCAGCGCGCCTACCTGATCGCCGCGCTGGAGACCGGCGACGACCTCGGCGAGCTGCGCGAGCTGCTGCGCACCGCGGGCGTCGCCGTCGTCGGCCAGGCCGTCCAGCACCGCGACAGGCCGCATCCGAACACCTACCTCGGCCCCGGCAAGCTGCTCGAGGTCAAGGACGCCGCCAAGGCCGCCGACGCCAACGTCGTCGTCTGCGACGACGAGCTGTCCCCGCGCCAGGAGCGCAACCTGGAGAAGGAGCTGGGGATCTCCGTCGTCGACCGGACCGCGACGATCCTCGACATCTTCGCCTCGCACGCCAACACGGCCGAGGGCAAGCTGCAGGTCGAGCTGGCCCAGCTGGAGTACAACCTCGCGCGCATGCGTGGGCTCTGGACCCACCTGGAGCGCCTCGGCGGCGTCTCGTCCGGCGGCTTCGCGACCCGTGGTCCCGGCGAATCGCAGATCGAGACCGACCGCCGCCTGGCGCGCGACCGGATCGCCGCGCTGCGCCGCCGCCTCGACCAGGTCAAGGCGACGCGCGAGACCCAGCGCGCCGAGCGCGAGCGCGCGCACCTGCCGCAGATCGCGCTGGCCGGCTACACGAACGCCGGCAAGTCCACGTTGTTGAACGCCCTGACCGGCAGCGAGGTCGGCGTCCGCAACCGGTTGTTCCACACCTTGGACCCGACGACGCGCCAGCTGGCGATCGACGGGCGCCCGTACCTGCTGACCGACACCGTCGGCTTCATCCGCAAGCTGCCCCACCAGCTGGTCGACGCGTTCGAGTCGACGCTGGAGGAGACGCGCCGCGCCGACCTCGTCCTGCACGTCGTCGACGGCTCCGCCGAGGAGGACGACCGCATGGAGATGCTGCGCTCGGTCGAGGACACGCTGGAGGAGATCGGCGCCGGCGACCGCCCGCGGTTGTTGGTGGTCAACAAGGTCGACCAGCTCGACGCCGAGCAGCGCACCGAGCTGCGCCACCGCCATCCGGACGGCGTCCAGGTGAGCGCGCTGACCGGCGACGGCCTGGAGGACCTCATGGAGGCGATCGAGGCCGCCTTCGCCCGGACGCTGCAGTCGGTCGAGCTGCTGCTGCCGTACTCCGAGGGCGGCCGGCTGGCCGAGCTGCACGACGTGGCCGGCGACCTGCATCGCGACGACACGCCCGAGGGCGTGCACGTCGTCGCGCGCCTGCCCGCCGCGATCGCCGAGCGCTATCAGCGTTTCGCGGTCTGAGCGTGAATCGCGCCCGCGCGGGGCGGGACCGCACGCGATGATGAATCGCGTGACCGCCGCGATCACGACGACCGAGACGCTCGACGTCCGCCTGCTGCACCCCGACGCCAAGCTGCCCGCGCGCGGGCGACCCAACGACGCCGGCTACGACCTGTCGTCGGTCGAGGCGTTCACGCTCGGCCCGGGCGAGCGGCGCCTGACGGCGACCGGCGTCGCGGTCGCGATCCCGCCGCACGTGGCGGGCCTCGTCACGCCGCGCTCCGGCCTGGCCGCCAACCACGGGATCCACCCGCTCAACTCGCCGGGCCTGATCGACCCCAACTACCGCGGGGAGATCAAGGTCGCGCTGCACAACGCGTCCGACACGCACATGGAGATCGGCGTCGGCGACCGGATCGCCCAGCTGCTGCTGGTCCCGTTCTGGGCGCCGCGCCTGGAGGTCGTCGACGAGCTGCCGCCGTCGCCCGACGACCGCGGCGCCGACGGCTTCGGATCCTCCGGGCGCTAGCCCGCCTGGACGCCCGAGCCGAACACCACAAGGCGTCCATTTCCAGGGGATCCCCCCGTCGGGGGATCCTTGCAGTGGGGATGTGAGAAGGGGGGCCACCCGTACCACCGGACCCTCGCGGCCGGTCTACCTTCTCGCCCACGTTGTCCACGATCCGGATCGTCCTCTTCGCCGCGCTGGGCCTGCTCGTCCTGTCCGGGCTCGCGTTCGCGGCCTCGGAGGCGCTGCACCGCGACCGGACGTCGCTCGCGACGGTCGTCTCGCCCGTCCACCGGATCGTCATCGACTCCGACAACGGGGACGTCAACGTCAGCGCCGGCCTGACCGGCGACGTCGTCATCCACCGCCACGACGCGTGGCTCGTCGACCGCCCCGACGTGCGCGAGCGCTACCACGACGGCGTGCTGGAGATCGACACCAACTGCGGCCACCTCAAGGCCGTGCTGCGCTGCCGCTCGAACCTCAGCATCGACGCGCCGCCCGAGGTCGACGTCGCGATCAGGACGAAGTCCGGCGACGTCAGCCTGCGCGGCCTGCAGGGCCGGGCCGACATCGAGACCGACTCGGGCAACATCGACACCCACCGCCTTGAGCCCGTCACCGTCAAGGCGACGACCGACGCGGGCGACGTGTCGCTCGACCTCTTCGGCTCGCCGACGCGCACCGAGGCCAGGTCCGACGCGGGCGACGTCCAGGTGACCGTGCCCTACGGGATGTACCGCGTGGACGCCAACGCCGACGGCGGCGGCAACGTCAAGGTCGACGGCGTCATCCGCGACGACCTCGCGCCGCAGGCGATCGACGCCACGACCGACGTCGGCAACATCACGGTCCGGGCGCGCTAGGACCAGCGCGCGCCCGGAGCGCGTGACGTCGCGACGGGTTCGCTACTTGATGAAGTGCGACTCCGTCAGGTACTCCCTGGCCACCGCGGCCGGGGTCTGCTTGTCGAGGTCGACGCGGGAGTTGAGCTCCTGCATGACCGGCAGCGTGAGCCCGGCGGTGACCTTGTCGATGGTCGTCGCGAAGTCCGGGCCGGCCGCGTCCGCGACCTTGGTCGTGGCGAGCAGCACCGCGTTGTAGGGCGGGAACAGCTGCTTGTCGTCCTGCAGCAGCACCTCGTTCTGCGCCTTGATCTGGCCGTCGGTCGTGAAGACCTCGCCGACGTCCGTCTGGCCGTTCTTGATGACCTCGTGACGCTTGGCGATGTCGATCGACACGAACTTCTTGAAGTGCAACCCGTAGGTCCTCTCCAGGCCGAGCAGGCAGTCCACGCGCTGCTGGCACTCCGGCGGGCCGGAGACCTTCAACGTGGGGGCCTTGTCCTTCAACTGCGACAACTTGGTGATGTTGCCGAGCCTCTGGGCGGTCTGCTGGGTCACGGCGAAGCCGTTGGAGTCCGTGAACGGCGACTGCTTGTAGGCCGTGATGTTCCTCTTGGCCATGCACTCCTTGGCCTGGGTGTAGGCCTGGTCGGCGTCGTGGCTGACGTCGGCGTCCTTGATCCTGCAGAACGACGTCAGGATCGTGCCCGTGTACTCCGGGTACGCGCCGACGCGGCCCGAGTCGAGCGCCCTGAGGGCGATCTGCTCGGAGCCGAGGTTGAGCTGCTTCTTGACCTTGTAGCCCGCCGCCTGCAGCGCCTGCGCGTAGATCTCGCCGAGGATGAACTGCTCGGTGAAGTTCTTCGAGCCGATGGTGACCTGCGGCTTCGAGGCGTTGTCAGGGTTCTTGGTGATCAGGCTGGCGTCCTGCGCGTTCGTCGCCGTCGTGGCGGCGGCGCTGTTGCTGGACGTGGTGTTGCTGTTGTTGTCATCGCTGCCGCACGCGGCCAGGCCGAAGGAGGCCAAGACCAAGACGAGCAGGGCGACGACGCTGCGAGAGCGCATGCGTCGGATCCTCCTGGGGGTGTGGTTCTCTTGGGTGAGCTTGAGGCCGCGCGGCGTGACGGCACGCTGCAGCGCGGAGAAGATGAGCTCGGCGCCGATCGCCAGCAGCGCGATCAGGAGCGCGGTGCCGAGGCGGCCGGCGTCGCCGTGGACGTTGGCGTTGATGATCGGGACGCCGAGCGTGTTGACGCCGACGTAGGGGCCGAGCGTGGCGGTCGCCAGCACGTTGACGACCGACGTCCGGATGCCGCCGAAGATCAGCGGCAGCGCCAGCGGCAGCTCCACGCGGGTGGCGAGCTGGCGCTCGGAGAGGCCCATGCCGCGAGCGGCGTCGACCACGTCGCGATCGACCTGGCGGATCCCGACGTAGGTGTTGGTGAAGATCGGCGGGATCGCCAGCAGGACCATCGCGAAGACGAGGTTGCCGGCGTTGAGGCCGAGGTAGGTCGAGGCGAAGACGAGCACCGCGAAGCTCGGGACCGCGCGGCCGACGTTGGCCGCGGTCGAGGCCGCGAGCTGGCCCTTGCCCTTGTGGCCGAGCCACAGCGCGATCGGCAGCGTCAGCGCGATCGAGACGACCATCGCCTCGAACGTCACGCGCAGGTGCGTCCACAGCAGCGGCCAGAGGTGGCTGCCGCCGACCTGGACACCGCCGCCGACCGACTCGCGCGAGTGCAGCAGGTAGTCGATCGCGTCCCTCACGCGGTCGCCCCCTTCACGCGCTGCCAGGGCAGCAGCAGGCGCTGGGCCAGGACCAGCGCGAGGTCGAGCACGAAGGCGAGCAGGACGCAGAGGATCCCGGCGGTCAAGATGTTGGACTTGAACGTGATGTCGGTCAGGATCTGCTGGCCGAGCCCGCCGGCGCCCGCGTAGAACGCGAGCGCTGCGAGACCCACATTGGTGGTGGTCGCCACGCGCAGGCCCGCGATGATCTCGGGCAGCGCCAACGGCAGCTCGACCTTCCACAGCAGCTGGCGGTCGGTCAGGCCCATCCCGATCGCCGCGTCCTTGGCGTCGGCCGGGACGTTGTCCAGGCCGGCGACGATGTTGCGGAACAGGATCAGCAACGTGTAGGTCGTCAGCGGGATCAGCGCGGTCGTGAAGCCGAAGCCGGTCAGCGGGATCAGGATCGCGAACAGCGCCAGCGACGGGATCGTGTAGAGGATCCCGGTGACGCCGATGATCGGGCCGGTCAGCCAGCGCTTCTCGTGGGCCAGCAGCGCGAGTGCGAAGGCGATGATGAACCCCAGGACGACGCTGGTGAGCGTCAGCTCCAGGTGGCGCCAGAGGGGTGAGAGGTACTGGTGGAAGTGGTGGACGATCCACGACGGGCAGACGCCGTTGTTCTGGACGCAGTCCAGGTGCCTGGAGTCGCGCTGGTGGAGGACGACCTGGGCGATCACGCGCGGCGCGCCTCGCGAACCTCTTGGAGCCACTCCAGGCGGGCGACCATGCGGTCGACGCCGACGAACTCCTTGACGAAGTCGTCGGCGGGCGCGGCGACCAGCTCCTCGGGCGTCGCGAACTGCGCCAGCACGCCGCCGGGGCGGATGACCGCGATGTGGTGGCCGAGCTTGAGCGCCTCGTCGATGTCGTGGGTGACGAAGATGACGGTCTTGCCGAGGTCGGCCTGGAGCTTGCGGAACTCCTCCTGCAACCTGTTGCGGTTGATCGGGTCGATCGCGCCGAACGGCTCGTCCATCAGCAGCAGCGGCGGGTCGGCCGCCAGGGCGCGGGCGACGCCGACGCGCTGGCGCTGGCCGCCGGAGAGCTGCGCGGGGTAGCGCCTGGCCATCGCGGGCTCGAGCGAGACGAGCTCCAGCAGCTCCTCGGAGCGCTTGGCGATCTTCTTGTCGTCCCAGCCCAGCAGCTTCGGGACCGTCCCGATGTTCTCGGCGACCGTCAGGTGCGGGAACAGGCCGATCTGCTGGATCGCGTAGCCGATGCCGCGCCGCAGCTCGGCGGCCGGGCGGTCGGTGACCGAGACGCCGTCGACCCTGACGTCGCCCGAGGTCAGCTCGATCATGCGGTTGACGAGCCGCATCGCGGTCGTCTTGCCGGAGCCCGACGGGCCGATGAAGATCGTCAGCTCGCCGGCCGGCACTTCCAGCGAGAAGTCCGTGATCGCCGGGTGCTCGGCATCGTCGTAGACCTTCCGGGCGTGGTCGAACTCGACCGTTGCTGCGCCAGACGTGCTCACTTGTGCACCAACCTACTGGGAATTGAGCGGTCCGGGTAGCCCGACGGCCCCTCGGCTTGGGCGGAGTTTCGGGGAGTCATAGAAGAGGTCCGCGACCGGCGGAACCGCCGATCCTAGCCACCGCTCCGGGCGTGTGAAGCCGGTTCGGCGTCAGGCCGCTCTCCGGTCGGCGCCACCGGGTAGGCGATTTCGATGTGAACCATCGTTTCGGGGTCAACGCCGGATTCCTCCAGGCGTGTCGCGACGATCTGGCTGTCCAGCCAGACGCTTTGCTTTCCGGCTCGCGTTGTGAAGTTGAACGGCGGCTTGAACCACCGACTCAGATGCTCGTCCGGGTCCCCAATGCTGAACCGCACGCCAACTTCGATGGCGTCTGGGTTGGTCGTCTCACGGGTCAACCCAAACAAGAACGGAAGCGTCGTGTTCGCGAGAATTGTCCTGCAATCGCGTGTTTTCACTTCGCGGTGCCATTCAACTTCATCGATGGGGCGCCGGGCGGAAGCAGGGATCTGGGTGATCCTTGCCGTGAAGTGAACCGCGATCGGCTGTTGCTCGGCGACGCTCTTGACGTAGATCTTGTCGGGCTCGAAGTGCTCGCGGAGATCTTCGGCCAGCAACCGGAAGCCGATGCTCGCGTCAAGGATGAGGCCGGCGGGGTGGGCCATGTCCATTAGGCGGGACGCCAGGTTGAGGACCTTGCCGGAGTAGTCGAGGACGGTGTCGCCGGCGACGAGGCGGGAAGCGGCGCCGCGGGCCATGCCTATGCCGACGCCGGTCGGGACCGAGAAGTTGATGATGGGGATCTCGTCGAACATCCTCGGGAAGTCCTCCAACAACCTCAGCGACTGCTGGATTAGGCCGTTGGTGCGCTCTTTCAGCTCGTCCTCCTCAACGGGGAAGATCATCAACATGCCGTCGCCGGTCGGCTTGAAGAA
Organism: Conexibacter woesei Iso977N; assembly: GCF_000424625.1. Taxonomy (GTDB): domain Bacteria; phylum Actinomycetota; class Thermoleophilia; order Solirubrobacterales; family Solirubrobacteraceae; genus Baekduia; species Baekduia woesei_A. The sequence goes on along the minus strand of NZ_AUKG01000002.1, from coordinate 1,631,409 downwards.
GGCCGGATCCGTGAAGTAGGTGCGCAAGAGCTGGTCGTAGAACTTCTTGATGAAGATCGACGCTTCGACCGACTCGACCTCGAGGCTGAAGCGGGAGAAACCGCGGATGTCGACGTTGATCGCGATGACGATCTGCGACTCGTGCTTCGCGGTCGCCAGTTGCTCCAGGAACTCGGATGGGGACTGCATGGATGCGGAGTCAAGCACAGCTTTGTGTGCGGTCTGTGGCATCGCTCACCGATGGCGGCTGATCAATTGCAGGGTGCCCGACGCCGGGGAGGCGACGGCGATCGTGGAGGTCGAGGCGTCGATGGCGAGCGCGTTGGGTTGGCGGACGGTGGGGAGCGTCGTGGTGGCGGTGGGAGCCGTGAGCGGGATCAACGTCAGTCCGTTGGCGGCCGTCAGCGTTACAGCGAGGATCCGGCGGATCGGGTCGACGGCGATCGCGTAGGGCGCGCCCGCCAGCGCGCAGTGCGCGACGCGGTGCAGGCGCGGCTGGGTCGCGTAGGTCAGGACGGCGTTCCCCGTGGTGTCGGTGACGTACACGCGGTCGTCGAGCGTCGCGAGGTGCGTCGCGCCGGCGGGCGCGGCGACCGACGCGATCCGGCGCAGCGTCCTGGGGTCGTAGAGCTCCAGGACGCGGCGTGGGCCGGAGAGGACCGCGAGGTGCGTCGCGGCGTCGGCGGCCGCGATCGCGGTCGTCGCGGTGGAGAAGTGGGCGACGGGGCCGTCGCGGCCGAGCACGTCGACCTCGCCGCCGACGGTCACGAACGTCCTGCCGAGGGCGACGGCGGCCGACGCGGGCCGCGCCGCGGACGACACGGCGACGGCGTCGCGGCCCAGCTGGCCCTGGAGCAGGAAGACCGCGGGCGTCGGGTCGCCGGGGCGGGGGACCGCGCCGGGCACCGCGACGCGCTGGGACACGCGCCCAGTGCGCGAGCCGACCAGGACCAGGCGCGCCGGGTCGTGGACGGCGACCGCGAACTGGCGGCCGAGCACGTCGGCGCCGACGGCGTCCGGGCGCGCGCCGACGGAGACGACGCGGCCCGCGGGCCTGCGCGCCAGCGGCGGCGAGACCGCCGGGCCGGCCTGCGGCCCCGCGGCGGCGGGCGCCGAGGCCGTCGGCGCGGGCGTGCGCGCCGGCATCTGCGCGGCGGGCGTGGAGCCGCCGCAGCCGCCGAGCAGCGCGGCGAGGACGAGGGTCGCTGCGCTCAGCAGCGCGGTCCGCATCCCGCAAGGCTGGCAGGATCAGCACCATGACGACGCATCTCACCGGGGCATGCCTCTGCGGCGGCGTGCGCTACGAGGTCACCGAGCCGCTGGCCGACGCCAACTACTGCCACTGCACGCGCTGCCAGCGGCGGACCGGCACGGCCGCGTCGGCCAACGCGCGCATGCGGCCCGGGTCGTTCCGCGTCGTCGCGGGGGAGGAGCTGATCAAGGCCTATGACCCGGGCGACGGCGGGTTCCTGAAGCTCTTCTGCGTCGGCTGCGGCAGCGCGCTGTACTCCGAGGACCCGGCCGACCCGTCGGTCAGGGCGATCCGCCTCGGGACGGTCGACGGCGATCCCGGGATCCGGCCCGAGAAGCACCAGCGCGTCGAGACCGCCGCGGTCTGGGAGGCGATCCCCGACGACGGCCTGCCGCGCTACGCCTCGCCGAGCTAGAGCCCGGCCGCGCGGCGCGCCGAGGCGTGCGCCGCGTCTTCCAGCGCGTCGTCGAGCGGCGCCAGGTCGCCCGGCGCGAGGCCCAGCGACGTCGCCAGCAGCCAGTCGGCGAACCACGCGTTCTTGGGCAGCAGCGGCCCGTGCAGGTAGGTGCCGATCACGTTGCCCTTGATGACGCCCTCGAAGCCGGAGCGGCCGTCGTTGCCGTGGCCCTTGAGCACCTTGCCCAGCGGCCGCTCGCCGGCGCCGAGCATCGTGCGGCCGCCGTGGTTCTCGAAGCCCGCCAGGACGCGCGGGCCGTCGAGGCCCTCGAGCTCCACCTCGATCGCGACGTTGCCGATCAGCCGCGAGCCGTCGATCGCGCGCTTGGTGACGAGGTCGACCAGCCCGATCCCGGGCACGGTCTCGTCGCCCAGCTCGTAGTGGTCGCCGAGCAGCTGGATCCCGCCGCAGATGCCGAGCACGACGGCGCCGCGGGCGGCCGCCGCGTGCAGCGCGTCGCGCTTGGTGTCGTAGAGGTCCTGGGCGCAGAGCTGCTGGTCGCGGTCCTGGCCGCCGCCGAGGTAGAAGAGGTCGTGCGCGCCGGGGTCGACGGCGTCGCCGAGGCTCGCCGCGGTCAGCTCGAAGCCGATCCCGCGCCACCCGCACCGCCGCTCCAACATCAACATGTTGCCGCGGTCGGCGTAGATGTTCATCAGGTCGGGGTAGAGCGCGCAGACGCGCAGGGTCCGGTCAGCCACGCAGGACCACCACCGTCGAGCCCACGTAGACGTCGGTCGCCGGGATCCGGCGCAGCTCGGCCGCCTCGAACCCCGCGGCGGCCTCGGCCTCGTCGGCCAGGCCGACCGGATCGACCCGCGCCAGGCGGATCACGTCGTGCTCCTCGGGCACCGAGTCATCCCCTATGACTTTCCGCAGGCGGTGGATCGCCGCGTAGTCGCCCTCGTCGACGACGGCCAGCGGCAGCGACGCGTACTGCACGCCGGCGATCTCGCCGACGTCGGGCTCCGGCAGGCCGTCGGTCTCGCCGTCGAAGCTGTCGAGCGCGTCGGCCAGCGCGATCGCGACATGGCCGCCGGGCCTCAGCGCGCGGCGCGCGGCGACGAAGAACTCCGCGCGCGCCGCGGCGTCGGGGAGCAGCTGGAGCGTCTGCATCGGCACCGCGACGAGGCCGAAGCGGTCGGTGCCGAGATCGAACGTGCGCGCGTCGGCGACGACGGTCTCGATCGTCACGTCGAACTGCTTCGCACGTGCGCTCAGCGCCTCCAGCAGCTCGGCGTCGATGTCGAGCCCGACGACGTCGAAGCCGCGCACCGCGAGGTCGAGCGCGACGCGCCCGGCGCCCGCGCCGACGTCGAGGACCGGCCCGTCGGCCTCGGCCGCGAGGTCGCGCCACAGCGGCAGGTCCTCGAGGTAGTTGCCGCACTCGATGTCGTGCCAGATCACGCCGAGCGGCACCGGGCGGCTCATCCGAACGACCCCCGCGCCGCGCCGCGCGCGACCAGCTCCTGGCGCAGCGCGAGCATCGCCGTGTAGGTCGGGATCGCCACGAGCCGCCCGGACCCGCCGGCGACCGCGCGGTCCAGCGCGGCGGGCAGCGACGGCTCGACGACCAGCCGCTCCTCCGGCACCCCGGCGTACTTGAAGCGCAGCGCCAGCTCGGCCGCGCGCGTGCCCGAGCAGACGACGCGCGCCAGGCGGCCGGCGAGCAGCTCGAAGTCCGCGTCCCAGACCCACGAGACGTCGCGGCCGTCGGCGACGTGGTCGTTCAGCACCGCGAGGACGTCGTGCTCGCCGTCCTCCAGCGCGAGCGTCCGCAGCACCTCGTTGGCGCCCGCCGGGTTCTTCACCAACAACAGCAGCAGGTCGCGCCCGCCGAGCGACACGGTCTCGGCGCGCCCGAAGGCCGCGGCGGTCGCCTCCAGCCCCGCGACGATCTCGTCCGGTGAGGCACCCAGAGCGGTGCTGAGCGCCGCGGCGGCCAGCGCGTTGTACACGTTGTAGAGGCCGGGCAGCGGCAGCGCGACCTCGACGGTCGTGCTCGGCAGGCGCAGCGTCACGCGCGCGCCGCGCAGCCCGTCGAGGACCACGCGCTCGGCGGCGACCGACGGCGCCGGCCGCGTCGCGCCGCAGGCGTCGCAGTGGTAGTGGCCCAAGTGCCCCAAGAACACGAAGTCATACGTGTAGGGCGCGCCGCAGCGGCGGCAGTGCTTGGAGTCCGCGGCGTGCGCCATGCCCTCCAGCGCGACCGACGGGTCCTCGACGCCGAAGTAGACGACGCCGTCCCGGTCGCGGCCGAGGTCGGCGACGAGCGGGTCGTCGGCGTTCAGCACCAGCGTCTGCGCGTCGCCGGTGGCGACGACGGCCGCCCAGCGGTCGGCGATCGTGTCCAGCTCGCCGTAGCGGTCGAGCTGGTCGCGGAAGAGGTTGGCCAGCAGCAGCGCCCGCGGCCTGATCTGGGGGACGAGCCGGTCGAGCCAGAACTCGTCGATCTCGAACAGGCCGGTGTCGCCGCGCAGCGTCGCGCGCGGGCCCGCGGCCTCCAGCAGCGTGCCGGCGATCCCGCCGGCCATGTTGGCGCCCGCGCGGTTGTGGACGAGCGTGTGCCCGCCGCGCTCCAGGATCGAGGCGACCATCGCGGCCGTCGTCGTCTTGCCGTTGGTCGCGGAGATCACCGCGCTGCCGTTGGACAGGCGCGCGGCCAGCGACCCGACCGCGCCCGGCTCCAGGCGCAGCAGCAGCTTGCCCGGCAGCGACGTGCCGCCGCGGCCCGCGCGCCGTGACACCGCGCCCGCCGCGCGCGCCGCCGCGAGCTTGACGGACAGCAGGCTCATGCCGCGGGCAGCAGCACCTGGATCGCGCCCGGCACCGCCCTGATCGTCGCGGGCAGCTCGCCGATCGGGTCACCGTCGGCGTAGACCGTGAACGGGCGATCGGCGGCGATCCGGACCTCGGCGCCGCGCATCATCGTGATCGACTTCAGCTGCGTGTGCGTGCCCTTGAAGACGCCCGGCAGGATCTTGGTCAGGAACTCGGTGCGCGAGCGCGGCGACGCCATCATGACGTCGAGCTGCCCGTCGTCGAGGCGGGCGTCCGGTGCGGCCTTCATGCCTCCACCGTAGAACCTCGTGTTGCACGCCCCGACCGACCAGCCGCTGAACGTCCGCCGCTCGCGGTCGACGGCGACGTCGAACGTGGCGGGGCGGAAGGTCGCCAGCGCCCGCAGCGCGCCGTAGGCGTACACCAACGGGCCGAGCGCGGCGGGGGCGGCGTTGGCGACGCGGTTGGCCTCGGAGTCGAAGCCCAGCGAGGCGATCCCGATGAACGTCTGCGGGTCGTGCGAGCCGGAGACGACCTCGCCGAGGTCGACCGGCGTCGGCACGCCGCCGGCCAGGACCGCGCACGCCGCGACCGGGTCGCGCGGGATCCCGACGGTCCGGCAGAAGTCGTTGCCGCGGCCGCCGGGCAGGACGCCCATCAGCGCGCCGTCGTGGTGGCGCAGCGCCGCCGCGACCGCGCCGACGAGGCCGTCGCCGGACAGCGGGACGACCGTCTCGCCGGCCGCAGCAGCCGCGACCGCCAGCTCCTTGGCGTGGCGGACCGACTCGGTCTGCACGACGCGGTAGGTCAGCCCGAGCCGCTGCAGCTCGGCCTCGACGGCCGGGAGTGCCTTGAGCGCGCGTCCACCTCCGGCCGAGGGGTTCACGAGCAGGGCGAGGGGGCGCGGCATCCGCGTCCATCCTGCCGCAAAGCGCCACGAAACAGCCCGCCCGCGCGGGGAGGAGCCGGGTTCGAGCTCAGCCCAGGACCAGCTCGGCCAGCGAGGCGGCGATCGCGACCGGCGCCGGATCGGTGGCCGCGCGGGCCTCGGCCTCGTTCGTCGCGCCGGTCAGGACGATCGCGGCGTCCAGGCCCGCGGCGTGGGCGCCCGCGAGGTCGGAGTCGAGGCGGTCGCCGACGACCAGCGCCTTGGGCGGCGCGGGCGGCGCCGACCCCGGAGCGGCGGCGAGGCGCTCGGCCGCCGATTGGCGCGGGGCGCTGCCGAGCGGACCGCCGAGGCGCTCCATCGCGGTCAGGAACGGCTGGGCGGCGGGCTTGCCGCAGTTGATCGCGACGGCACCCGTCGCCGCCTCGACCGCGGCGACGACCGCGCCGGTCCCGGGCCACAGCCCGTCCGCCGTCGGGAAGACCGGGTCGCGCCCGGCGGTCACCAGCTCGGCGCCGGCCAGGACCGCCTGGGTCGCGCCGCGCAGCTCGTCGTAGGAGAAGTGGTCGTGGGCGGCGACGACCACGACGTCGGGCGCGGGCACGTCGAGGCCGTTGACGACGCGCAGCCCCGCGTCCTGGACGTGGCGGTGGATGACCGGCGCGCCGACCACGTAGGCCGACCGCCAGCGCTCGGTCTCGGCCAGGACGTGCTGGATCGCGCCGCCGACCGTCACGACCTCCTCCAGCGACGCCTGCAGCCCGAGGCCCCAGAGCTTGCGGACGTACTCCTCGCCCGAGCGGCGCGCGTCGTTGGTCACGAACGCGACGCCGATCCCTCCGGCGCGCAGCGCGGCGACCGCCTCGGCCGAGCCGGGCACCGCGTCCTCGCCGACGTAGACGCAGCCGTCGAGGTCGAGCAACACGTAGGCGTACTCCGCCAGCAGCGGAGACAAGTCAGGGTGGTCGCTCACGGTCGCCGCGAGATCTCATACACCTTGCGGTCGCCCTCGTCGGCGACCACCTGCATCCCGGCGCCGAGCAGGACCCGCTGCGAGGCCAGGTTCACGAGGTCGGTGTCGGCGTGCACCGACCGGACCTCCGACCTGGCCAGCGCCCAGGCCAGCACGGCCTGCAGCGCCTCGACCGCGTAGCCGCGCCGGCGCGCGACCGGCACGATCCCGAAGCCGACGCTGACCTCGCCCAGCTCGTCGGGCGGCGCGTGGAAGCCGACGTCGCCGATCACGACGTCCTCGTCGGCCAGCATCACCTGGTAGTGGCAGAAGCCGCCGCGGTCGATGTCGGCGTCGACCAGCTCCTGCTGCATCGCGACCGCCACGAGCGTCCCGTCGAGCGGGTAGCCCTCGGCCCATGTCTGGCCCGGCAGCGGCCGGCCCTCGAGCAGCTCGCGCATCTCGTCCGGCGCGAGTGGGCGAAGGCGCAGTCGAGGGGTCGTCAGATCCACACGATCGACCCTAGCCGACGGGCGGCAGCGGGCCGCTCAGAACAGGCTGAGGGCTGCGTCGCCGCCGCCCGCCGGGTCGTCCTCGGGCGGCGCGTCGTCGAGGCAGTCCGGCGCGTCGTGGCGCGCGTCGCTGACCGCGGGGCCGACGGCGCGGCGGGCGGTCAGGTCGTCCGGCAGGGCCACCAGCAGCTCCGGGAGCAGCGGCGCGGGCGTCGCGTGGTCCAGCCACGCCTCCTCGGCCGCCTGGTCGGGGAGGATCACCGGCATCCGGTCGTGGATGTCGGTGAGCTTGGCGTTGGCCGCCGTCGTGATGATCGTGCACGTCCGCAGCCCGTCCTCGGGCGCGCCGTCGCCGTGCCAGGACGCCCACAGGCCCGCGAACGCGAACGGCGCGCCGTCGGCGCGCGTGATGTGGAACGGCTGCTTCTTGCGCGACGCGCGGTCCGGCCGCGGCTGCCACTCGTAGAAGCCGTCGGCGACGATCAGGCAGCGGCGCGTCTTCAGCGCGTCGCGGAACGCCGGCTTCTCCGCGACGGTCTCGGACCGCGCGTTGATCATCTTGTAGCCGACCTTGACGTCCCTGGCCCAGAACGGGACCAGGCCCCAGCGCAGCAGCTCGCCGCGCGGCTCGCCCTCCTTGGAGGTCGTGACCGCGACGACGTCGTCACCGGGCGCGACGTTGAAGCGCTGCCGGACCTCGAGCGACTCGCTCAGGCCGAAGCGGCCGCGCAGGTCGTTCTGGGCCGGCGTCGCGAGCGAGTACCGCCCGCACATGTCAGCCGGTCTTGGCCGCCGCTTTGGCCCTGGCCTGGCGCCGCCGGCCGAGGAGCGCCAGGACGACGATCGCGACGATGACGATCAGGAGCCCGAGCCAGACCGCGACCAGCGTGCTGACGCCGCCCAGCGGCCAGGCGATCAGCTTCGCGATCCCGGTGCCGACGGCGATCAGCGCGACGACCAGCGCCACGATGATCGCGATGCCGCGCACGCGCGCGAACGTCCCGGCGCTGGCGGGCGGGGCGACGATGCCCATGAAGCGCAGCAGCAGCAGCTGGCGCGAGGACGGCGGCGCCTGGCCGAGGCGCTCGACCGCGGCCTTGAGGTCGTCCGGGCGGCGCTCGGCGAGCGCCAGCGACGCGTCGGCCATGCGGCGCAGCGCCATCCGCTCCTGCGGGCGCGCGGCAGCGAGCGCCTTGCGGAAGTGCTCGCGCGACGTCTTCGCGTCGTAGCGCTCGGCGGCTCGGGCGCCCAGGATCGCCTGCGCGGCGGCCTTGAACTTCTGCTCGCGCTCGAGCTCTTCGTCGGAGCGGTTCTCGAGCTGCTGCATGGCGGCGAGCCCGCCTTGCTGCTGCATCCGGATCTGGCGCTGCTTGGGCGGCATGTCACCTTGCAGCCTACTGGCAGCGGCGACCTTCCACGGAGCGCCCGTCACCTGGCAGGATGCGCGCGATGCCTCGTCGTCTCGTGCTCCTGTTCTGCCTGCTCATCGCGTTCTCCGCGCCCGCCGCCGGGATCGCCTATGCGCAGACCTCGTCGCCGTTCGCGCCGCTGCCGCAGGCGACGACGACGCCGGACGACTCGACCACCACGACGTCGACGTCGTCCGACGACAACGGCGGGCTGGCGGCGTGGCAGCAGGTCCTGATCTTCCTCGGCGGCGGCGTCCTGATCGCGGGCATCGGCTGGGCGATCCTGTCCGACGCGCGCAGCCACGCGCCGGTCGAGGACGAGACCGAGGTCCAGCACGCGGCCAAGCTGCGCAAGGAGGACGACATCAAGCGCCGCAAGGCCAAGTCGCGCGACGCCAGCAAGCGCGCCCGCGCGGCGCGCAAGCGCAACCGCTAGTTCTTGGCGGCCGAGGTCGTGGTCGTCACCTGCTGGGCGGCGAGCTCGGACTCGGTCAGGTTCTGCTCGCCGGGCGCCTCGGCGTAGCCGGAGCCGAGGGCGCGGCCGTGGGCCGCGAGGCAGGCGCGGTCCAGGCGGACGAAGACGAGCGCGACGCCGGCCTCGCCCTGGGCGGGCGTGTTGCGGCACCAGGTGTAGGTGTAGGTCTTGAAGTTGAGCGCGGCGACGAACGGGTTGCCCAGCTCGGCGACCTTCTTGTTGTCCGCGCCGATCACGTGGTCCTTGATCGCGACGCAGTCGTAGCGGCCGATCGACTTCGTCAGGACGCGGTCGTCGGGCACGGCGTCCCTGGCCTTGAGGATCGGGCCGCAGAACGTGGAGAGGACGGGACCGTCGAGCTCTCCGGCCTTCACGCGCGCCCGCGCGTCGGCGGTGATCCGGTCGTCGACGGCGAGCAGCAGGCGGTGGCGTGCCGCGAGCTGCTGGGCTGCGGTCGCGCCGGCCGGCGGCCTCAGCTGCGGCGCGGCGTCGTGGTGGGGCGCCTGCTCGCGGACCATCTTGGCGCGCAGGTCCCTGATGACCCTCGCGCTGCGCGCGTTCTCGGTCCTCTCGCGCGAGTCGCGGTCCGAGAACGCGAACACGGAGGCGACGACGAGCCCGGCGGCGACGACCGCCAGGACGCCGGCGCCGACGGCGATCCGCCTGCGCTGCTGGGCGCGGGAGCGGGCGAAGTACGAGGCCTGGCAGTGCGGGCAGCGCTCGTACCGCGTCCGGCCCTCGCGGCCGCAGCGCGGGCAGGTCCGGAGGGGAGGGAGGTCATCGTCGTCGCTCACGACGCTAACCAGCGTAGACACGTTGGGTGGTTGTGCGCAACCATGTCGTGCGTGGAGCGCTTCGACCCCGGCCGCCAGCCCTCCGGACGCACGCCCGCGCCCGGCCGGCTCGGGCTGGTCCAGGCGTTCGCGAACTCGTTCTGGGACCTGGACGGCGGGGGCGCCGACGAGTGGGCGGACGCCGCCGGCTACGGGCGCTGGCTGGCGGCGCGCGGGTTCGGGGGCGGCGAGCGCGTGTCGGAGGACGACCGAGTGCGGGCGATCGAGCTGCGTGAGGCGCTGCGGCGGATCGCGCTGGGCCATCATGATGGTGTCGCTCCGGAGGCGAGCGACATGGTGGTGTTGAACACCGCCGCCCGGAGCGCCCCGTTGGCGCTGCGCTTCGAGCCCGACGGCTCCGCGATCCACGTCCCCTCCGGCGACGGCCCGGACGCCGCGCTGGCGCTGGTCCTCGGCGTCGTCGCCGAGGCGCAGGCGGACGGGCGCTGGTCGCGCGTCAAGGCGTGCCCCGGCCCGCACTGCGGCTGGCTGTTCTACGACGCGTCGCGCAACCGCTCGCGCCAGTGGTGCTCGATGGAGATCTGCGGCAACCGCGTCAAGGGCCGCGAGTTCCGCGCGCGCCGCCGCGGGGCACAGGAGGTGGCATGAGCGCGAAGCTGGTCTATGGCGTGACGATGTCGCTCGACGGCTTCATCGCCGGGCCGGGTGGCGACATGGGGTGGTTGACCCCGCACATCGGGCCCAACCCCGCGGTGCCGGAGTTCATCGCGCAGGTCGGCGCGCTGCTGGTCGGCCACCGGACGTTCCTGGGCGACGACCCGCACAAGAGCGACGCCGAGCGCGCGGGCAAGCCGTTCGGCGGCGGCTGGGAGGGCCTGCAGGTCGTGCTCACCCACCACCCGGAGCAGCACGCGGAGCCGATCCCGGACGTCGTGTTCGTCAGCGACCTCGACGACGCGATCGACCGCGCGCAGCACGCGGCCGGCGACGGCAGGGTCGTCAACGTCCTCGGCGCGCAGACCGCCCGCGCCTGCCTCGACGCGGGCCGCCTCGACGAGCTGCTGGTCTTCATCGCGCCCGTCCTGCTCGGCGACGGCACCCGCCTGTTCGAGCGCCCCGGCGGCGCCGACGTGCGCTTGGAGCGCCTCGAAGTCGACGCCCGCGCCGAGCGGGCGACGCTGATCCGCTTCCGCGTTCTCTAGCCTTCTGAAGGGCGCGCCGCCTGGGCGGCGAACTCATCCTCCAAGGTCGGACTGCCGACCCTCGTAACGAGAGCTTCACGCCTCCGACGCCCGACACACGCATCCTGTGACCCGCGCCATGGCCACCCGCCAACGCTTGACGCCGCTGCGCGACGCCGCGCAGCCCAAGCTCCGGCATCTCCGCCGGGAACGTCTGCGCCTGCCCGACGGCGCCAGGACCACGCTGTACGTCGCCCGCTACGACCTGCGGCGCTTCGAGGCGCGCGTCGTCCGGCTCCCGCAGCCCGCGCCGTTGGAGGCGTTCTGCCGCGCCAACGGCTTCGACGAGGCGCTCGTCGGCGGCTTCTACGAGCGCCCGGACCTGATCCCGCTCGGCGAGCTGCGCACCGGCGGCGTCGTGCGCCGCCACGTCCCGTTCGCCGAGCCGTTCGGCGCGATCCGCGCCGCGATCGCCATCGACGGCACCAACGTGACGATCGCCCGCCGCGACGAGCTGCCGGACGCGCCGCGCGGCGACTTGATGCAGGCCGGGCCGCTGCTGGTCCGCGGCGGCGCCGTGGTCCGGGGCGACGACGAGGGCTTCAGCGCGGGCTCGCACCAGTTCGACTCCGACATCACCGCCGAGCGCCACCCGCGCGCGGCGATCGGGATCACGCGCCGCGGCGAGCTGCTCGCGGTCACCTGCGACGGGCGCGCCGACGACGAGGCGGGGCTGCTGATCGACGAGCTCGCCGAGGCGATGGCCGCGCTCGGCGCGGTCCAGGCGATGAACCTCGACGGCGGCGGCTCGACGTCGCTGGTCTGCGGCGGCCGGCTGCGCAACGAGCCGCGCGAGTCGCACGGGATCACGCTGCCCGGCGGGCGCGCGGTCGCGACGGCGCTCGTGTTCCGCCGCCGATAGTCAGCGTTCCGGAGTTTCATATAACAGAGGCGTGCGCGCCCTCTCCGGTCTCATGTTCTTCCCACGCGGTGGCAGCGCGCACGTCACGCGGGCGCTGGCGGCCGCGCTGCCCGAGCACGGGTGGGACGTCACGATCGTGGCCGGCTCGCGCGGCGACGGCGGCCACGGCGACGCGTCCCGCTTCTTCGCCGGGCTCGACGTCCGGCCGGTCGACTTCGACGCCGGCAACGCGCCGCTGCACCCGTCCTACGAGGACCGCCCGGGCGCGCACGACCGCGTCTTCGCGTCGCTCGACGACGCGGCGTTCGAGACGCACGTCAGTGCCTGGGCGCGGGCGTTCGATCGCGCCGGCGCGGCCGAGTGCGACGTCCTGCACCTGCACCACCTCACGCCGCTGCACGAGGCGGCCGGGCGCGTGGCGCCGGACGTCCCGATCGTCACGCACCTGCACGGGACCGAGCTGCTGATGCTCGAGGAGATCGCCGACGGCGCGCCGTGGCCGCACGCCGCCGCGTGGGCCAGGCGCATGCGCGCCTGGGCGCGGCGCTCGGAGCGGCTGCTGGTGCTGTCGCCCTCGCAGATCCCGCGCGCGGTGGAGCTGCTCGGCGTCGAGCCGGACCGCTGCGTGCTCGCGCCCAACGGCTTCGACCCGGAGGTCTTCGACCGCCTGGAGGTCGACCGCGGCGCGCTCTGGCGCGAGCACCTCGTCGACCACCCGCGCGGCTGGCTCCCCGGTCAGGACGAGGGCAGCATGGCCTACACCTTGAACGAGATCGCACCGCTGACGCACGGCGGGCCGGTGGCGATGTCGGTCTCGCGCTTCACGGCCGTCAAGCGGATCGGGCTGATGATCCGCGCGTGGGCGAGCGCTCAGGCGTCCGGAACGCTTCCCGACGACGCGTCGCTGGTCCTGCTCGGCGGCTACCCCGGCGAGTGGGAGGGCGAGCACCCGGCCGACGCGATCGCCTCCAGCGGCGCCCGGAACGTCTTCCTCGGCGGCTGGCGCGACCACGATGCGCTGCCCGCGTTCCTGTCGGCGGCCGACGTCTTCGCGCTCGCCTCGGTGCGCGAGCAGTTCGGCTCGGTGCTGGTCGAGGCGATGGCCTGCGGCCTGCCGCCGATCGCCGTCGACCGCTTCGGGCCGGCCGACATCGTCCACGACGGCGCGACCGGCTGGCTCGTCGAGCCCGACGACGAGCGCGCGCTGGCCGCCGCGCTCGCGCAGGCGCTGGCCGACCCGGTCGAGCGCCGCCGCCGCGGCCGCCGCGCCTGGCGCGACTCCCACGAGCGCTTCTCCTGGCCCGCGCTGGCCGCCGACCTCGCGACCGTCTTCGACACGGTCGCCGAGGAGGACGCGGACGCCGACGAGCCGCGGTTCACCGCGAGGACCCCGACCGCGTGACCGAAGCTGAGCCGACGCAGGCCACGCGGCGCGCCGAGCTGCACCGCATCGGGAGGTTGTTCACGCCCTACCGCGTGCGGCTGAGCGCGGTCCTGGCGCTGATCGCGCTGAGCGCGACGATCTCGATCGCCTCGCCGTTCCTGCTGCGCGAGATCCTCGACACGGCGATCCCCGAGGGCGACACGGTCCTGCTGACGTGGCTCGTGGCCGGGATGATCGCGGTGGCGATCTCGACCGGTGCGCTCGGCGTCGCGCAGACCTACCTGTCCAACATCGTCGGCCAGGAGGTCATGCACGACCTCCGCGCCGCCGTGTACCGCCACCTGCAGAGGCTGTCGCTGGCGTTCTTCACACGCACGCGGACCGGCGAGGTGCAGTCGCGGATCGCGTCGGACATCGGCGGGATCCAGAGCGTCGTGACCTCGACGGCGACGTCGATCGTCTCCAACGTCACGACGGTCGTGGCGACGATCGTCGGCCTGTTCGCGCTCGACTGGCGGCTGGCCGCGTTCTCGCTGATCATCCTGCCGTTCTTCGTGTGGATGACGCGGCGCGTCGGCGGCGAGCGGCGCAAGATCACCGCGGCGCGCCAGGGGCGCGTGGCCGACATGTCGTCCTTGGTCGAGGAGTCGCTGTCGGTCTCCGGCATCCTGCTGGGGCGGACGATGGGGCGCGGGGAGGAGCTGGTCGAGCGCTTCCGCGCGGAGTCGCGCGAGCTGGCGACGCTGGAGGTCCGCTCGCGCATGGCCGGGCGCTGGCGGATGGCGAGCGTTCAGATGTCCTTCGCGATCCTGCCGGCGCTCGTGTACTGGTTCGCCGGACAGACCGGCGCGATCTCGGTCGGCACGCTGGTCGCGTTCACGACGCTGCAGACGCGGCTGCTGTTCCCGATCGGGTCGTTGTTGTCCGTGTCGGTCGACCTGCAGTCGTCGCTGGCGCTGTTCCACCGCATCTTCGAGTACCTCGACCTGCCGGTCGACCTCGAAGAGGCGGCCGAGCCGGTCGAGCTGCGGGACGTCGTCGGCGACGTGAAGTTCGAGGGTGTGACGTTCGGCTACGACGCCGACGTGGCGCCGACGCTGGACGGCGTCGACCTGGAGGTGGCGCCGGGGTCGTTCACCGCGATCGTCGGCGAGACCGGGTCCGGGAAGACGACGCTGGCGTACCTGGTCGCGCGGCTGTACGACGTCGACGCGGGGCGCGTGACGATCGACGAAGTCGACGTGCGCGACGTGTCGTTCGCGTCGCTGGCGCGGACGGTCGGGCTGGTCTCGCAGGACACGTACCTGTTCCACGCCACGGTCCGCGACAACCTGCGCTTCGCGCGGCCGGACGCGACCGACGCCGAGCTGGAGGCCGCGGCGCGCGCCGCGCAGATCCACGACCTGATCGACCGGCTGCCCGAGGGCTACGACACGATGGTCGGCGAGCGCGGCTACCGCTTCTCCGGCGGCGAGAAGCAGCGGATCGCGATCGCGCGCGTCGTGCTGCGCAACCCGCCGGTGCTGGTGCTCGACGAGGCGACCTCGGCGCTGGACACCGAGACCGAGCGCCACGTGCAGGACGCGCTGGACCGGCTGGCGGCGGGGCGGACGACGATCGCGATCGCGCATCGCCTGTCGACCGTGCGCGACGCCGACCAGATCGTCGTGCTCGACAGGGGGCGGATCGTGGAGCGCGGGACGCACGAGGAGCTGCTGGAGCTGGGTGGGCGCTACGCCGCGCTGCAGAGCGCGCAGGGGGAGCAGACGCGGGCATGAGCCCACGGCCGGCCCTCGTCGCGCTCGACCTCCACGCCGACCCGGCGCGCTGGGAGATGGCCGGCTTCCGCGCCGGCACCGACCGGCTGCGGATCGGGACCACCGACCTCGTGTTCCTGCCGGGCGCCGCGTCCGGGCTCGTGGGCTGGACGCTCGCGGGCGCGATCCCGGAGGGCGACGGCGCGCTGGCGGGCGTCCCGACGACGGCCGGCACCGCCGCGAGCGAGGCCGCCGCCGCGCACCCCAACACGGTCTCGGCGATCGACCACATCGTGTTGACCACGCCCGACACCGCGCGCACGTTCGAGACGCTGGAGGCCGCGGGCTTCGAGCTGCGGCGCGTCCGCGATGCGGGCTCCGAGCTGCGCCAGGGCTTCTTCCTCTTCTCCGACCTGATCCTGGAGGTCGTCGGCCCGCCCGAGCCCGCGCCCGGCACCGCCGAGGACCCCGCGCGGCTGTGGGGGATCACGCTCGTGGCGGACGACCTCGACGCCGCGGCCCGCGCCACCGGCGCGAGCGAGCCGAGGGACGCGGTCCAGCCGGGGCGCCGGATCGCGATCGTCCCGAAGGACGCCGGTCTCGGCACACGCGTCGCGCTCATGTCGCCGCGCTCCTGAGCGTAAGCCGGTGGCGGCGAGACGGTTGTCACATCAGACATCCGCCACGCCACTCGCCACCCGCACCCAGGAGCACACGATCGACATGGGGTTCTTGAAGGACATCCGCAACCTCCAGAAGCAGGCCGAGGCCATGACGCCGCCCGAGCACCGCGGCATGGCCGGCGGCATGCGCCGCATGCGCGACGGCGTCGCCCAGGCCAACCAGGTCCTCGGCGACCTGCAGGCCGACGGCGTGAAGGCCCAGCACCTGATGGCCAACGGCCAGGCCGGCAGCGCGACGATCACCGCCGTCCGCGACACCGGCATGACGATCAACGACAACCCGACGGTCGAGATGGACCTCGACGTCTCCCTCGGCGGCGGCGAGCCCTACGCGGTGACGCACCGCCAGACGATCTCCCGCATCGCCATCCCGAGCTTCCAGCCGGGCGCGACGGTCCCGGTCCGGGTCGACCCGGCCGACCGCACGTCGCTCATGATCGGCTGAACCAAGCTCGGCCACCGCGCTCTCCGCTGGACCGGGACGCGACGGCCGACGCGGCGGCGCCCGGCTCCGCACAGCCGGGCGCCGTCCGCACTACGCGGCGCGGTCAGCCGAAGGTCAGGCGGCGTCGCTCGATGCGGCACCTGCCGGCGGCGAGGCCGTCGTCGTAGCAGCCGCCCTGGCTCGGCCCGAGCAACACGGTGGTGTCGCTCAGCGCCGCGAAGCCGAAGTGCTGGCGCATGTCGCGCGCGAAGACCGTCCTGCGCGTGCGCAGATCGCGCCGGTAGACGCCGAACCGTCGCGAGCACCCCTCCGGGTCGCCGTGGCAGGTCAGCAGCCAGCTCAGCGTGTGGCCGCCGACGAACGTCGGGCCCGTGAAGCGCTGCCCGCCCTCGCCGGGCTGCTCGGTCGCGAGCGTCTCGGGATGGCCCGTCCGGACGTTGGCGAGCGCAAGCGCGACCGCGTTGTCCTCCGGAGCGGTCGGATCGTCGTAGTTCAGCGTCGCTGCGAGCAGGTCGCCGCGCAGCTCGGCCTCCTCGACGTCCGCGTGCGGCTGCGGCCACGGCCGGACGACGCGCGGGGTCGCGCCGGCCGCGGTGCGGAGGTGCAGCGCGCCGTCGGCGTCGGCCCAGGCGAGCCGCTTGCGCCAGAACGTCACGGCCGCCGGCATGGCGCGCTGCGCGGTGTGGCCGATCGGCCGCGAGGCACGGTTCGGCAGGCGCCCGATGTGGAGGTGGCAGCGCAGCCTCCCGGTGCGGCCGCAGACGCCGACGACGATCGACGGCCGGCCGAACGCGTCCGGGGCGAGGTCGAACGCAACACCGTCGTCCAGCGGGTTGTCGGGGTCGGCGACGTGGCTGCGCTCCGGGCGCGTCGTGACGGTCCCGTCCGGCGCCCGCACCTTGACGACGTGCTCGCGGGCCTTCGGATCGACGTCCTGCCAGGCGGTCCAGCCGGCGTAGGCCTTGATCGTCGTGGGCGCCTGCAGCGACGCGTACGGCGTGGGGGCGGGGGCGAGCATCGGATCCGGAACGCGCGCGCCCCGGCTGAGGTGACGTGCGGGGTTCCGGATCGGACGGATGTCCAGAGCGGCTCAACTTCGCTCACGTGTGCGTCGCTGCGGGGTCGATGGACTCGCGATGCCTCGTCGCCTTCGCAGCATCCTGGTCCTGCTCGCCGCCGTCGTCGCCGCTCTGGCCGTCGCGCCCGGCGCGTGGGCCGCGTGCGCCAACGAGGACGTGTCGCCGTCGGATCCCGCGGCCGTCTCCGCCACGCTGTGCCTGCTCAACGCGCAGCGCGCGCAGCATGGCCTCTCGGCGTTCAGCGAGTCGGCGGTGCTCGACAAGGCCGCGGCGGCCTACGCCCGGCGGATGGTCGCCGATCGCTTCTTCGACCACGTCTCGCCCGACGGCGGGACGTTCATGGACCGCATCAAGGCCGCCGGCTGGACCGCGAGCGGCAGCTGGACGGCGGGCGAGAACATCGCCTGGGGCTCGGGCTCGCTCGGGACGCCGGCGTCGACCGTCGACTCCTGGATGCACTCGCCGCCGCACCGCGCCAACATCCTCAACGGCGCCTACGGCGCGATCGGCATCGGCATCGCCGAGGGCGCGCCGCAGTCCGGCATCTCCGGCGACGCGGGCACCTACGTCAACGACTTCACGTCGCCGATCGCCAGCGCGGCGTCGTCCAGGCGCACGGCGGTCAAGTGCGCCACCAAGGCGCAGGCCCGCGCCGCGCGCCTGCGCGGCAAGCGCTGCTCCGCGGTCAGCCGCTAAGCGGCGGTGATCGTGTAGCGCGCCTGGGCGCGCCTGCGGGCCTTGGCCGCCTCGACCTCGCGGTCCTTCGGCGGCGCGTTGGTGACCAGGGAGTCGAGCAGCTCCTGGGTCGTCGCGGCGACCTGCGCGACCGCGCGGTCGAACGCCTCCTGGTTGGCCTGCGACGGCTTCGTGAAGCCGCTGACCTTGCGGACGTACTGCAACGAGGCGGCGTGGACCTCGTCGCCGGCGGCCGGCGGCGCGAAGTTGTACAGGGTCCGGATGTTGCGGCACATGCCTTCAGGCTAGGGGCCGTCCGGGCCGGCGTCCAGCGCCGCCGCCAGCGTCAGGACCACGCGCTCCTGGGCGGCGTAGGCGTCCTCCAGCGCGTCGGTCGCGCCCGCGACCGCGGCGTCCTCGCTCGGCAGCGGGTGCGCCATGAGCTCGCCGCGGACCTCGGCGACGAGCGCGTCGCCACCGATCGCGCCGGCCAGCGACGTGATCGCGGCCGCCCGGACGCGGGCGCCGTCGACGAAGGCGGCGAGCACGGTGTCGGGCGACAGCGGCGCGCGCCCGAAGACGCGGCCGTGCAGGACCGCCGGGTTGGCGCGATGGCCCTCGCGCTGCTCGGCGCGCAGCTCCTCGGCCAGCTCGACGGCGGCGCCGAGGTGCTCGATCGCCTGCGCGATCCCGGTCCCGTCGACCGGCAGCGACGCACGCAGGACGGGGGAGACCACCTCGAGCAGCGCGCGCCGCTCGGCGGCGGTGGAGGCGAGGATCGCCTCGACCTCCTGCACATGGGTCGGCTCGGCCGCCATCTCAGCGACCCACGGTAGTCAGTCCGTCGGCGTGAACGTCTGCGTGCCGATCGTCGCCAGCAGCGCGAGCTTGCCCGCCTCCTCGGAGCCGGGCTGCGCGGTGTAGACGATCAGGCGCAGGTCGCTGCCCGCGACGTGCAGCGAGTCGCAGTCGAGCGTGATCCGCCCGACCTCCGGATGGTCGATCGTCTTGCGCGACGCGGCCCGGACGCCGACCGGCGCCTCCTCCCACAGCGCGGCGAACTCGCCTGACGCCTCGAGCAGCTCGTCGATCAGCCTGCGCAGGCGCGCGTCGTCGGGGTAGCGGCCGGACGCGGCACGGAGATCCCCGACCACTTCGCGCGACATGCGGTCGTGCTCCTCCGGCTCGCGGATGAAACGCGACGCGCCGCCGGTGAAGTGGCGCCACGCGATGTTCGCGTCGCGCGCGCCGACCAGCGCGATCCCGAGCGCGTTGGCGGCGACCGGGAAGTAGGCGGCGTCGATGACGAGCACCGGGACGTCGCTGAGCCGGTCCAGGATCCGCTGCACGCCGGGCGTGATGTGGCGGTCGATGTGGCCCGCCAGCGGCGGCGCCTGGCCCGCGACCCGGAACAGGTGGGCGCGCTCGTCGTCGCTGAGCCGCAGCGCGCGGGCCAGCGGCGTCAGGACCGACGGCGACGGGCTCGTCGCGCGGCCCTGCTCCAGGCGCGCCAGGTAGTCCACCGACAGCCCGGCGAGCTGCGCGACCTCCTCGCGGCGCAGCCCGGGCGCGCGCCGCCGTCCGCCCGCGGGCAGGCCGGCCGCCTCGGGCGTCAGCCGGTCGCGCCAGGTGCGCAGGAGGACGGCGAGCTCGTCGTGGTCCATGACGACAGGATGCCCGAGGCGGGCGCGCTTATCCTCGCCCTGCCGGTCCCAGGCAAGAGCGTCCTCTTTTGCCCGGCGCCTTCACGGCGCATCCTGTGGTCCATGAGCACCATCTTGATCACGGGAGCCAACAAGGGCCTCGGCCGCGAGGCCGCGCGCCGGCTGAGCGAAGCGGGCCACGACGTCTGGATCGGGGCGCGCGACGCCGCCGCCGGCACCGAGGCCGCCGAGGCGCTCGGCGGGCGCTTCGTGCAGCTCGACGTCACCGACGACGCGTCGGTCGCCGCCGCCGTCGACACCATCAACAACTCCGGGACCGGCCTCGACGTCCTGGTCAACAACGCCGGGATCATCGGCGCGCGCAAGCCGGTGCACGAGATCACCGCCGACGAGCTCGCAGGGACGTACGCCACGAACCTGTTCGGGATCGTCCGCGTGACCCGCGCGTTCCTGCCGTTGTTGGAGGCCTCGGACAACCCGGTCATCGTCAACGTCTCCAGCGGCCTCGGCTCGCACGGCGTGACGAGCGACACCGACCGCGTCGAGTTCAACGTCAACTCGCTCGACTACTGCTCGTCCAAGGCCGCGGTGAACATGCTCACCGCCCAGTACGCCAAGGGTCTGACCAACATGAAGGTCAACGCCGTCGACCCCGGCTACACCGCCACCGACTTCAACGGCCACTCCGGCCCCCAGACGATCACCGAGGGCACCGACGCGATCGTCGCGCTGGCGACCATCGGCCCCGACGGCCCGACCGGCACCTACAGCGACCGCCACGGCGTCGTGCCGTGGTGAGCGGCACCGCGGCGCGGGGCTACAGGCCCGAGGGGTGGCGCGCCACGTAGCCGGACGTCGAGCGCATGCCCGGGCCCCAGCGCGAGCCGTCGGACGCGCGCACCGAGGTGTCGTAGCGGCGGCCGTTGATGACCATGAAGGCGTGCGACGCGTTCGCGTAGATCGTGACGAAGCGGCCCGGGCCGGCCTTGCCGTAGGACATCAGCTCGCTGGAGTCCATCGGGACGCCGAGGCGGCCCATGCCGTGCAGCACGTAGGACACGCTGCCCGAGCAGTCGTAGCCCGCGGCCTGGAACGACCCGTGGCCACCGCCGTAGATGTAGGGCTTGTACTGGATCCGGTTGGCCGCCGCGACCGCGCGGCGCAGCAGGAGCACGTGGCGCGGGATGGCGATCGCGCCGCCGCCGCGCAGGTGCGCGCGCTTCAGGACCGGATGGCTGCCGTGAACCCCGAGCGCGCTCCAGGTCGACGGGCCGACAACGCCGTCGGCGGTCAGGCCGTGCGCCCGCTGGAAGCGCTTGACGGCCCGCGCGGTCCCGGGGCCGAAGACGCCGTCGGCGCCGATGCCCAGGCGCCGCTGCAGCAGCGTGACGGAGGACCCGCGGCCCTGCACCTTGACGCCGTGCGTCGCGCCGCTCGAAGCATGCGCGCGGTGGTGGACCAGGCGCCACGTGACCGTGCCGACGATGCCGTCGACCGCCAGGTGGTGGTTGCGCTGGAACTTGCGCACGGCCTTGTAGGTGCCGTGGCCGAAGATGCCGTCGGCGGGGGAGATCCCGAGGTCGCGCTGCAGGACCTTCACGCGCACGCCGTGGCTGCCCTTCTTCAGCGGCTTGGCGCCCGCGACGGGCGTGGTGGCGACCGCGGGCACGACGAACGACGTCGCGGCGAGCACGGCCAGGAATCTGCGAGATGTGGGAACAGGCATGTCAGAGGGCGCCTGCGAGGTGAGCTGTCGGGCTCGCACCGCACAAGCGGCGCTACACGGTCATCCGGACCGCGATTCGCCCCGGCGACCGGGCTTCGGTCGCAGTGGGTCCCCCGTCCGTTCGCTAACGAACGATTCGGCGCGTCGTCGTTCTACCAACGAAAATCCCTGCACAACGCAAGATCCGTTGCAGACCGGGATATGGCAACTAGGTGCCCACGCGCGCGAGCGACCGCAGCGCGAGCGCCGCGAAGGCGACCACGAGCCCGGCGATCGCCAGCAGCGCCGGCCACGTGTCGGCCCACGTGACGTGCGCGACGAAGCCCTGCCGGACGCCCTCGAGCACCTGCGTGACCGGGTTGACCGTCGCGATCGCGCGCATCCACCCGGCCAGCAGCGCCATCGGCGCGTAGGCGGTCGTGAACAGCACGAGGATGAAGCCGACCGACTGCATCAGCGGCGCCGCCTGCTGGGTCCTGAACTTCAGCGCGACCAGGACCGAGTAGAGCGCGATCGCCGTCGCCAGGCCCATCACGAGCACCGCGTCCAGCGCCAGCGCGCCCACGCCCGGGAACCCGACGCCGAGCGAGAACGCCACGATCAGCAGGAACGTCGCGGGCAGCAGCGCGCGCAGCGCCGCGCTGGCCACGACGCCCGTCAGGATCGTCGCCCGCGGCGCGGGGCAGACCAGCAGCCGGTCGAACCACCCGCGCTCGATGTCGCGCGCGAGGTTCACGCCGGTCGCCGCGCCCGTGAACGCCGCGCCCTGGAGAAGACCTACAGGAACGATGAACGTCCGGAAGTCCGTGGCGTCGAAGCCCGGCAGCCGCGCGGCCTCGCCGAACACGCCGCTCAGCCCGACCAGGAAGATCGACGGCGCCAGCACGCCGGGCACCGCGGCGCCGGGCACGCGCGTGATCTCGTTCAGCGCGCGCCTGACCAGCGCGCGGATGACCGCGAGCGACGCGATCATCCCTTCGCCAGCTTCCCGCGCAGCGCCAGCACGGCCAGCGCCGCGAAGACCGCGCCCAGCGCCGCGCCGGTGGCCAGGCCCTCGAGCACGGGCCGCGCGCTGATGCCGGAGATGATCGGGTCGCGCATCCCGTCGGCGACGTAGCTGAGCGGGTTGTAGTCCGCGAACCAGTCGGCCGGGTGCGACAGCAGCGCGCGCGGGAAGAAGGCGCTGCTGATGAAGACGACGACGAACACCAGCGGGAAGATCCCCTGGACCGTCGAGGCGTTCTTGGCCCGGAAGGCGATCAGCACGCCCAGGCCCGCGCAGCCCATCCCGGTCAGCGCGCCGATCAAGACCACCAACAACGCGCCGGGCACGCCGCCCTGGATCGACGCGCCGAAGACCAGCCCCAGCACCAGGAACCACACGACCTGCGCCGCGGCGATCACCGCGCCCGCCAGCACGCGGCCGAGGACGATCGCCACGCGCGGGATCGGCGAGGCGACGAGCCGGTCGAAGAACCCGCTCTCGATCTCCAGCGCCGTCGCGATCCCCTGCATGACGCCGCCGAGCAGCAGCGACTGCGTGATCGCGCCGGCCAGCTGGAAGTCGAAGAAGCCGACGTCGGGGAAGCCCGGGAGGTCGGTCGAGCGCGTCAGCCCGCCGGTGTTGATCGCCAGGAACAGCGTCGGCATCAGCACCAGCGGCGCCAGGAACTGCGGCCGGCGCAGCGCGTTGCGCAGCGAGCGGCGGGCCAGCGCCAGCGACGGCGCGGCCACCGCGCTCAGGCTCAAGCCGCCACCTCGGGGACCGCCGCGGCCGCCGCGGCGTCGCCCTCCAGGCGGTGCCCGGTCTTCTCGGCGAACACGTCGTCGAGGCTGGGGCGGACGAGCTCGATGCCCTCGACCGCCAGGCCCGCCTCGTCCAGCGCCCGGACGACCGGCGCGATCGCCGCGGCACCGTCGCGCACGGACAGCGACACGTGGACGCCCGGCGTCGCGGCGCGCAGCGTGCCGAACGGCGCGATCGCCCGCTCGGCGCGCGCGACGTCCACGACCGTCCCGACCAGCACGATGTCCAGGTGCGGCAGGCCGATCTCGGCCTTCAGCGAGGCGGGCGTGCCCTCGGCGACGATCCTGCCGTGGTCGATGATCCCGACGCGGTCGGCGAGCTGGTCGGCCTCCTCGAGGTACTGCGTGGTCAGGAAGACCGCGGTGCCCTCGTCGCGCAGGCGCCGGACCTCGTCCCACAGCGTGGCGCGCGAGGTCGGGTCCAGGCCGGTCGTCGGCTCGTCGAGGAACAGCACCTCGGGCGCGTGGATCAGCGCCATCGCGAGGTCCAGGCGGCGGCGCATGCCGCCGGAGTAGGTCCCGACGCGGCGCTCGGCCGCGGCGGTCAGGCCGACGCGCTCGATCAGGTCGGCGGCGCGCGCGGCGACGCGCTTGCGCGGGATCCCGTGCAGCGTCGCCTGCAGCTCCATCATCTCGGTGCCGGTCATCAGCAGGTCCAGCGCGGCCTCCTGCAGCGCGACGCCGATCCTGCGCCGGACCGCGGCGGGCTCGGTCGCGACGTCGTGGCCGGCGATCAGCGCGCGGCCGCCGGTCGGCTTCAGCAGCGTCACCAGCATTCGGACCGTCGTGGTCTTCCCGGCGCCGTTGGGGCCCAGGAACCCGTACACCTCCCCGGGCGCGACATGCAGGTCGATGCCGTCGACGGCGCGGAAGCCGCCGCCGAACTCACGCTCCAGACCGGTGACCTCGATGGCGGGACGGGACACCGAGCGCATCCTACGAGGCGCTGCGGGTATTCACTCGTTGTGGACCTGGACCAGACGCAACGTTCCGCCGTCGGCGCCATGCTCGACGCTGCCGAAGAGCAGGGCTCGCTCTGCCTGCACGACATCGCCGGGCTGGTGGCAAGGCTCGAGCTCGACGACGAGGCCCAGGGGCAGATCGAGGAGGAGGCCCGGCTCCGCGGGCTCGACATCACCGACGACTGCGGCCACGACAGGGTCGCGCCGACGAACTACCTCGTCGGCGACCTGGCGACGAGCACGACCGACGCGCTGTCGCTGTTCCTGCGCGAGGTCCGGCGCCACCCGCTGCTGACCGCGGCCGAGGAGATCGAGCTGGCCAAGCGGATCGAGAACGGCGACGAGGCCGCCAAGGAGCGGATGATCACCTCCAACCTCGCGCTCGTCGTGTCGATCGCCAAGCGCTACCCGACCGACGGGATGACGCTGCTCGACCTGATCCAGGAGGGCATCTTCGGCCTGATCCGCGCGGCCGAGAAGTTCGACTGGCGGCGCGGGTTCAAGTTCTCCACCTACGCGACCTACTGGATCCGCCAGGCGATCCAGCGCGGGATGGAGAACAAGGAGCGCACGATCCGGATCCCGACCAACGTGCTGCAGCGCGAGCGCAAGGCGGCGCGGGCGGCCAGGGAGCTGTCGGCCGAGCTGGGGCGCGCGCCGACCGACGCCGAGATCGCCGCGCGCGCCGAGATCGACCTCGCCGACATCGAGAAGCTGCGCGACATGGCGCGGACCGTGACGTCGCTGGACCGGCCGGTCGGCGAGTCCGGCGAGGCGGCGTTCGGGGACCTGCTGCCCTCCGACGCGCCCGCGCCGGAGGAGGAGGTCGTCGTCTCGCTGCGCGAGGCGGCGGTCCAGCACGCGCTGGCGTCGCTGCCCGAGCGCGAGCGGACCGTCGTGGTCATGCGCTACGGGCTGGACGCCGCGCGCGAGCCGGTCGGCGTCCAGGAGATCGGGCGCCGGCTGGGGCTGCGCCAGACCGAGGTCCGGACGCTGGAGCGGCGCGCGCTGGAGCACCTGTCGACGGTGCGGGAGATCGAGGCGCTGAAGGACGTCGCGGCCTAGCGACGAGCGCAGTGGCGGCGGCGCGGGCGCGGGGCGGATGACGGCGCCCGGACCAACGTGGGTCCGGACGCCTCCGCCCCGGTCAAGGGCCACCACTTTTTTCATACATCCCAGGACGAGTGTGTTTGCCTGGGCGGCGTCACACTCCCGACCACCGTGGACATGACCGCCACTCCGAGGAGCGGCGCGTTGCCACTGGTTGGGCCCACCACGAGGGAAGGGCCCCGGTCGAGTGGGCGGCCCGCCGGGAGGACACAGCCTAGCGGCCGGGGTGGGGTCGGGTTCAGACACACATGGCCGTGAACAGACGTTCCGACCGATCGTCCAGATGGTGCTAGCCTTCGCGTTGTACAGGCCGGGGGAGAGACCTTCGGCATCAGCAGTGCCCGTGTGTCCGCAGTCGTTGCTCAGCATCCACCGCGCGTCATCAGAGCACCAAAGCAGTGGAGGTACAGCAATGGCTACTGGAACCGTGAAGTGGTTCAGCGACGAGAAGGGCTTCGGCTTCATCACGCCGGACGACGGGGGCAAGGACCTCTTCGTCCACCACAGCGCGATCAACTCCGACGGCTTCCGCACCCTCGCCGAGGGCGCGAAGGTCTCGTACGAGGCGGAGTCCGGCCCCAAGGGCCCGAACGCCGTCAACGTCTCGGCGGCCTAAGAGCCCCAGCTCGTTTTGCGGACACCCGGGGCGTGACGCAGCGCGTCACGCTCCGGGCAGTGTCCCGCTCCTGTAGGCCTCGACCTCGTAGTCGGGCGTTCCCGCGTAAGCGACGTCGCCCTCGGTCGTGTAGGCCTCGACCCCCGCGCCGCGCCTGACCGCCGTCGCGTCGTACGGGTACTCGACCTCGTACTCCTCCCCGTTCTGGCGCCCACCGATCATCAGGATCGCGCAGGGCCCGTCGGTGTCGTTCTTGAAGCCGTGGCGCGTCCACTCCGGGCAGTGCAGGACGTCCCACGCCTCCAGCCGGACCTCCTCGCCCTCGACGATCGCCAGGCACGATCCGGCCAGGACCACGAAGTCCTCCTGGGCACCCTCGCCGTGGTACATCGTGCTGATGTCGCCGGGCTCGAGGACCTGGATGTTGAAGCCGTACTGCGACCAGCGCGGCCCGTCGGGATCCTCGAACTTCACGAACCGGCCCCAGCCGGGCGCGGCACGCCACGGCTGCGCGATCGCGTTGACGACCGTCCACGGCTGGGTCGGCGTGCCCCGGCGGGGCTGCTGGTCTGACTCGCTCATCGGTGCAGTCTATGCTTGCCTGCGTGCATCAGGAGCACGAGCGCGAGCGTCTCTCCCGGCCCGGCGGCTGGCGCAACCGCGACTTCTACGACGAGGTCCCGCGGCGCCGGAGGCTGGTCGAGGGGACCGGCCTGGCGGCGGGCGTCACGTTCGTCACGTTCTTCATCATGTTGCTCGCGGTCGGGCACGAGAGCGATGACTGCGGGCTGAACTGCCACGACGGCGACGGCATCCTGCCGCACGAGGCCGGCCACCCGTGGACGGGCTACCAGGAGTCCTGGCAGTGGCAGGCGCAGTGGCTGCTGGGCGTCGGCTCGCTGGCCTTCGCATTCGCCGCGCTGATCGCCTCGACGCGCACGGACTGGCGCCGCTGGACGCCCCTCGGGCTCGTCCTGGCGGTGCTCTGCGGGGCGGGCTGGGTGGCCTGGGTGCTGCTCGAGCCGGCCAACCCGGTCTGACCCCACGAACCGTCCGCCCGCCCACCTAGCATCCGCCGCCGTCATGCCTTCCTCAGCACCGCCGTACCGCCGCCGCCGACCCAGGGCGCCCCGCGCCCCCGAGACGCCCGTCGAGGCCCGCCCGGGCGAGGCGCTGGTCTGGACCGACGGCGCCTGCAGCGGCAACCCGGGCCCGGGCGGCTGGGCGGCGATCGTCTGCGGGCCCGACGGCGCCGAGCCGGTCGAGCTGTCCGGCGGCGAGGGCCACACCACCAACAACCGCATGGAGTACACGGCGGCGCTGGAGGGCATGCGCTCGCTGGAGCCCGGCTCGACCGTGTGCATCGTCACCGACTCGACGCTGCTGCTCGACTCGATGACCAAGTGGATCCACGGCTGGAAGAAGAAGGGCTGGAAGACCGCGTCCGGCCAGCCGGTCAAGAACCAGGACCTGGTCGTCGCCCTCGACGAGGAGATCGCCCGCCACGCCGAGGTCCGCTGGCACTGGGTCAAGGGCCACGAGACCGGCACCCAGCACGCCCACAAGGTCCTCAACGACCGCGCCGACAGGCTCGCGGTTGCGGCCGCCAAAGCGCACGCATAGCGGTCGGGCGGTTCCGGGAAGTCCTCGGACATGCCCGGATCCAAGACCCCCGGCCCGTCCGTGAAGGACGACAAGACCTACGAGGCCCTGCGCGACGACGGCGCCAGCAAGGAGAAGGCGGCCCGCATCGCCAACGCCAAGGCGGCCGGCACCGACGTCTCCAAGAAGGGCGGCCAGTCCGGCTCCTACGAGGACTGGACGGTCGACGACCTCCAGGACCGCGCGAAGGAGCTCGACATCGACGGTCGCTCGGACATGAACAAGGACGAGCTGGTCGACGCGCTGCGGAACCACTAGCCGTTACCTCTGAGGTCATGGCTGCGCGGCGCGGGGCGTCGTACGGTTCCAGGGATGAGCGCTTCTGCTGTCCTGAACTCGCCGGCCGGTGTCGGGCCGTTGCTGCGGCGCTGGCGTGACCAGCGCCGACTCAGCCAGATGGAGCTGGCGCTCGAGGCCGCGGTCTCGACGCGGCATCTGAGCTTCGTCGAGACCGGGCGGTCCAAGCCGAGCCGGGAGATGGTCGTCCGGCTGGCCGAGCACCTCGACGTCCCGCTGCGCGAGCGCAACGAGCTGCTGCTCGCCGCCGGCTACGCGCCCGCGTACGCCGAGTCGTCGTTCGAGGACGCCGGCCTCGGCCAGGTCCGCGACGCGGTCCGACGCCTGCTCGCCGCCCACGAGCCGTACCCGGCGATCGCGGTCGACCGCCGCTGGGAGCTGGTCGACGGCAACGCCGGCATCCCGCTGATGACCGCCGGCTGCGCCGCGCACCTCCTGGAGCCGCCGATCAACGCGCTGCGCCTGACCCTGCACCCGGAGGGCATGGCGCCGCAGATCGCCAACCTCGCCGAGTGGCGCGGCCACCTCCTCGCGCGCCTGCGCCGCGAGGTCAACGCCACCCAGGACGCCCAGCTGCGCGCGCTCCTGGCCGAGCTGGAGGCCTACCCCGGCGGCGAGGAGGACGAGGGCATCCCGGCGCCCGGCGCGATCGTCGTCCCGCTGCGCCTGCACCACCCGTCCGGCGAGCTCTCCTTCATGTCGACGATCACGACCTTCGGGACGCCGCTGGACATCACGGTCTCCGAGCTGTCGATCGAGGCGTTCTTCCCCGCCGACGACCACACCGCGCAGGTCCTCCGCGAGTCGATCTAGATGCAAGTCGTCTGACCCCCACATATTGGGGGCCAGACGACTTGGAGCTGCTACGAGTCGAAGCCCAGCCCGAGACGGTCCAGCGTCCTGAGCCACGGCCCGCGCGCGCCCTCGCGGCGATCGGCGCGCGCCAGCTCGCGCTGGGTCAGCGCGATCACGCCGGAGCGCAGCGGCTCGGGCGGGAACGGCACCGGCCTGGAGCGCACGTACTTCAACCTGGTGGCCTCGGTCTCGTGCCCGTCGAGCAGGTCGAGCCCGACCTGGGCGCCGAAGCGCGTCGCCGCCACGCCGAGCCCGGTGTAGCCGGTCGCGTACGCGACGCGCCCGCCGTGCGCGGTGCCGAAGAACACGCTGAACCGCGAGCACGTGTCGATCGCGCCGCCCCAGCGATGCGTGAACCCCAGGCCCTCCAGCTGCGGGAACGTCGTGAAGAAGTGCTGCGACAACGCCGCGAACGTCGGGTCGTGGTCGTCGTACTGCGCGCCGACCGGCCCGCCCCTGCGGTAGACGGCGTCGTAGCCGCCCCACAGGATCCGGTCGTCGGCGGTCAGGCGGTAGTAGTGGAACTGGTTGCCGCCGTCGCCGATGCCCTGGCGCCCGTTCCACCCGATCGCCGCCTTCTGCGCGGCGCTCAGCGGCTCGGTCATCAACACGTAGTCGTAGACCGGCACGACGTAGTGGCTCAACCGCGACAACAACGACGGGTACGCGCTCGTCGCCAGCAGGACCCGCGCGGCCCGGACCGCGCCGCCCGGCGTGGAGATCGTCACCGCGCCCCTGTCGGCGCTCAGCGCCGTCGCCGGCTCGTGCTCGAAGATCCGGACGCCCGCGCGCACAGCGGCGGCGCGCAGCCCGTCGGCCAGCTTGGCCGGATGCACCAGCCCGCCGCCGTTGCGGTCCCAGACGCCGCCGAGGTAGGTGGGGGAGGCGACCTCGGCGCGCATCGCGTCGCGATCGAGGACCACAACATCGTGGCCGTAGTCGCGCAGCAGCGCGGCCTCCTCCTCGGCGCCCTCGGCCTCGTGCGGCTCGAGCATCACGCCCAGCTCGCCGGTCAGCTCGAACTCGGCGTCGATGTTGTACGCCTCGAGATCGCGCTGGATCCCCTCGAAGTTCTCGAACGCCAGCCGCTCCAGCGTCCGCATCTCGTCCTCGAAGCGCGCGAGCCCGTTCCAGAGCCCGTGCGTGAGCGAGGCCACCATGAACCCGCCGTTGCGCCCCGACGCGCCGCCGCCGACCACGTCGGCCTCCAGGACGACGACGTCGCGCTCCGGCGCGTCGCGCTTGGCGTGCAGCGCCGCCCACAGCCCGGTGAAGCCGCCGCCGACGATCACGAGATCCGCGTCGGTGGTCCCGGCCAGCGGCGGGTGCGGGTCGCGCGGCGGGAGGTCGTCCAGCCAGAACGACGCCACCTTCGCGTCGGCGTAGGCCGCGCGGTGCGCGGCGGTGGGCTCGGTCGTCGGCCAGGGGCGCGGCATGCCCGCCCGACGGTACCGGGGCGCGCTCAGCGCTTTCGGCGCAACGCACGATGCGCGGGTTGTCCATCCCGCCGGACTCGGGGTTTCCCCAGCGCCGTTCACCCGCTCCTCCTGCGATGATCGATGCCACACCGTGGCCGAGGCCGACCCAACACCCGCCCTCACCCTGCCGCGGCTCGACGAGCCGGGCCACGACCGGCGCCGCGACGACCTGCCGCCGCTCGCACCGGCCCCGCCGCAGGCCAGCGCGCTGCCGCTGCACGTCGCGCTGTCGGGCCTCGCGGGCCTCGTCGCGACGATCGTCTGGGCGATCACCGGCGGCGGCTACTACTGGCCGGCGTGGGTGTGGCTCGGCGTCGGGATCACCGTCGGCGTCCACGCGATCATCCGCTTCGGCCTCAGCGCTCCGGCGTCCGCGCGCCACGGCCTCGCGCTGCACATGATGGTCACGAGCCTCGTCGGCGGCGTGCTGCTGATCGTCTGGGGCTTCACGACCAACGACGTCCACGCCTTCTGGCCGCTGTGGCCGCTGCTGATCCTCGGCGTCATCGTCGCCGTCCACGCGCTCGTGATCTACGCCGAGCGCCTGCCCGGCAGCCGCCGCGAGGCGCAGCTGGCCGAGCGCGTCGGCGAGCTGACCCGGACGCGCCAGGGCGCGCTCGACGTCCAGGCCGCCGAGCTGCGCCGGATCGAGCGCGACCTCCACGACGG
Organism: Conexibacter woesei Iso977N; assembly: GCF_000424625.1. Taxonomy (GTDB): domain Bacteria; phylum Actinomycetota; class Thermoleophilia; order Solirubrobacterales; family Solirubrobacteraceae; genus Baekduia; species Baekduia woesei_A. Next base: position 1,600,923 of record NZ_AUKG01000002.1, on the reverse strand, counting down.
CGCGCAGGCGCGCCTGGTCGGGCTGTCGCTGCTGCTCGGCCGCGCCGAGGAGCGCCTCGCCGGCCATCCCGAGGAGGCCGAGCTGGTCGCCCGCGCCCGCGGGGAGGCGACCGCCGCGATCGGCGAGCTGCGCGACCTCGCGCGCGGGATCGCGCCGCCGGTCCTGGCCGACCGCGGGCTGACCGCGGCGGTCGAGGCGCTCGGGCGCCGCGCGGTCACGCCGGTGACCGTCGACGCCGCGCTGCTGTCCGAGCGCCCGCTGCCGGTCGTCGAGACCGCCGCCTACTTCGTCGTCGCCGAGTCGCTGACGAACGTCGCCAAGCACGCCGAGGGCGCGGCCGCGCACGTCCAGCTCGCCGAGCTCGACGGCTGGCTGATGATCGACGTCTCCGACGAGGGCCCGGGCGGCGCGATCGAGGCCGGCAGCGGCCTGACCGGCCTGCGCCACCGCGTCGAGGCGCTCGACGGCACGCTGACCGTGACGAGCGTCAAGGGCTCGGGCACGACGATCCACGCGGAGTTCCCGTGCGGGCGGTGATCGTCGAGGACCTCGCGCTGCTGCGCGAGGGCATCGTCGCGCTGCTGCGCGAGCACGACGTCGAGGTCGTCGCCCAGGCCGAGGACGCCGAGGGCCTGCTGCGGATCGTCGCCGGCCACAAGCCCGACCTCGCGCTCGTGGATGTCCGCCTTCCCCCGACGTTCACCGACGAGGGCCTGCGCGCCGCGATCGAGGCCCGCAGGCGCCATCCGGAGCTCGGGATCCTCGTGCTCTCGCAGTACGTCGAGCCGGTCTACACCGCCGAGCTGCTCGAGTCCGGCGGCCAGGGCGGCATCGGCTACCTGCTCAAGGAGCGCGTCAGCGAGGTCAGGACGTTCATGGACGCGGTCAACCGCGTCGCCGCGGGCGGCACCGCGCTGGACCGCGAGGTCGTCTCCGAGCTGGTCAAGCGCCGCACCGGCGTCGGCGCGGGCGACGCGCTCGGGTCGCTGACGCCGCGCGAGCGCGAGGTGCTGGAGCTGATGGCCGAGGGCCGGACCAACGCCGCGATCGCGCGCCAGCTCGTCGTCACGCCCGGCGCGGTCGAGAAGCACGTCACCAACATCTTCGGCAAGCTCGACCTCGCCGCGACCGACGACGACCACCGCCGCGTGCTGGCCGTCCTCACCTTCTTGGGCTCGGCGGCCTGAAGCGCCCGATCACCGGCGCCGACGACTGCCAGCCGCGGTGCAGGGCGATCATCCGGACGGCGAAGACCACCACCAGGCACGCCAGCGAGGACACCGTGTCGCCCGCGCCGGCCCGCTCCAGCAGCACGAACGCGACCGCGCCGAGGATCGCCACCAGCCCGTAGGGCGTCGAGCGCTGCACGAGGTGCACGGGTTGCTGGGCGAGGACGTCGCGGATGACCGACCCGCCGACGCCGGTGATCGCGCCGAGCAGGATCGTCGCCCCGTCGGAGAGGTGCGTGTTCTGGGTCTTGAGCGCGCCGACGACCACGAACAGGCCGACGACCGCGGCGTCCAGCGCGTCCCACGCCCAGCCCAGGCGCGGGATCAGCTCGCCGGCGAGCATCCCGACCAGCCCCGCGGCGAGCGCGACGCCGAGGTAGGTGTCGTCGCGCAGCGCGGCCGGGACCTGGCCGAGCAGGACGTCGCGCACGATGCCGCCGCCGAGGCCGACGACGAGCGCGAAGACCGCCACCGCGAGCAGGTCGAAGTCGTTGCGGTCGTCGCGCGCGGTCGTCGGGAACGCGCCGCCCTGCATCCCGCCGACGGCGACCGCGGCGAGGTCGATCCAGAGCGGGACGTGGGGGATCGCGGGCTGCACGGACGTGGGAGCATGCCGCACATGTCCGACGGGAACGAGACGCACGCCGCGCAGCTGCTGGCCGCCGCGGAGCGCGGGGACGTCCACGGCGTCGTCGCGCTGATCCAGGCGGGCGCCGACGTCGGCGTGTGCGACCACCGCAACCGCACCGCGGTGACGATCGCCGCGTTCTCGGGCCACGCCGAGGTCGTGACCGAGCTGATCGCCGCGGGCGCCGACATCAACGCCCAGGACGACGAGCGCTACAACGCGGTGCTGTCGTGCGGCGTGACCGGCGACGTCGAGGTGCTGCGGGCGGTCCTGCGCGGCAACCCGGACCTCAGGATCCGCAACAAGTACGGCGGGATCGCGATCATCCCGGCCGCCGAGCGCGGCCACGTCGCGCTGGTCAGGGAGCTGCTCGACCGGACCGAGATCGACGTCGACCATGTCAATGACCTTGGGTGGACCGCGCTGTTGGAGGCCGTGATGCTCGGCGACGGCGGCGCCGCCCACGTCGAGATCGTGCGGCTGCTGCTGAAGGGCGGTGCCGATCGCTCGATCGCCGACCCCGAGGGCCGCACGGCGCTCGACCACGCCCGCGAGCGCGGGCACGTCGAGATGGTGGCCTTGCTCGAAGCGCCGCGCGGCGTGGCATCCTGAGCACATGAGCAACCTCCCTTCACGCCGCCAGCGCGAGACCCGCGCACTCCGACTGGTCCAGGTCGGCGGCGGCGCCGCGGTCGTCTCGGTCGTCGGCCTCGTGCTCGGCATCGCGGGCGTCATCGGCTACGGCCTGTTCATCATCGCCCTGATCATCGCGGTGGCGTGCGGCCTGCTGTTCCGCCGGACGGTCAACTAGCCCATGGCCCGCGCGCTGCTGATCATCGACATCCAGAACGACTACTTCCCCGGCGGGCGCTTCCCGCTCGTCGGGCCCGAGGACGCCGCCGCGGCGGCCTCGCGCGTGCTGGCGAGGTTCCGGGCCGGCGACGAGCCGATCGTCCACGTCCAACATGTATGGGATGCCGAGGACGCGGCGTTCTTCCAGCCGGGCACGCCGGGCATCGGGATCCACGGCAAGGTCGCGCCCGCCGAGGGCGAGCCGGTCGTGCAGAAGGAGCTGCCGAACTCCTTCCTCGGCACGGGGCTCGAGGAGCGCCTGCGCGGCGACGGGATCGACGAGCTGGTCGTCGCCGGCATGATGTCGTCGATGTGCGTCGATGCGACCGTCCGCGCCGCCGCCGACCTCGGCTTCACCGTGACCGTCGTCCACGACGCCTGCGCCGCGCCCAACCTGGAGTTCAACGGCACGAAGGTCGACGGCACCACCGTCCACGCGTCCTTCATGGCCGCCCTCGACGGCAACTACGCCCAGCTGGTCGCCGCCGACGACGTGCAGTAACGCAACCAGAGGGTTGCGCTTGCGATAGGCTCGGCGGCATGAGGCTCTTGGTGCTGGGTGGGTCGGCGTTCGTCGGGCGGGCGGTCGTGGAGGAGGGTGTCGCGCGGGGGTACGACGTGACGACGTTCAACCGCGGGCGTGGCTGGGCGCATCCGGACGCGACCGCGCTGCACGGCGACCGGCTCGACTGGCCGGAGCTCGCCGGCGAGTGGGATCTGGTCGTCGACACGTGGGCGCAGGATCCGCGGGCGGTGCAGGCTTCCGCGGCGTCGCTTGCCGAGCGCGCGGGCAGGTACGTGTACATCTCGTCGTGCTCGGTCTACGCGCCACCTCCGGTGATGGGCGCCGACGAGCACACGCCGACGGTCGCGCCCGAGGGCGAGGACTACGCCAACGTCAAGCGCGGGGGAGAGGTCGCGGTGCTCGCGGCCTTCGGCGACCGCGCCACGCTCCTGCGGCCGGGCCTGATCCTCGGCCCGCACGAGGACGTCGGCCGGCTGCCGTGGTGGCTGCTGCGCCTCGCCCGCGGCGGCGACACGCTCGCGCCCGGGCCGGCCGACCTCCCGCTGCAGCTGATCGACGCTCGCGACCTCGCGGCGTTCGCCATCGACGCGTCGAGCGGCACCTACAACTCGGTCAGCCGCCGGGGCCACGCGACGATGCGGTCGCTGCTCGAAGCGGCGCGCGAGGTCACCGGCACCCGCGCCACGCTGCGCTGGATCGACCCCACCATCTTGGCCCAACATGATGTGGAAGCCTGGACCGAGCTCCCGATCTGGCTCCCGCCCGACCACGAGTACGCCGCGCTGCACGGCGCCAACGTGGAGCAGGCGCACGCCGCCGGGCTGACCACGCGGCCCGCCGAGGAGACCGTCGCCGACACCTGGGCCTGGCTCAGCGCGCTCGGCGACGCGCCGCCCCAGCGCGCCGACATCCCGCCGCACGGGATCGCGCCCGAGAAGGAGCAAGCGATCCTCCAAAGCATCTGACTTCAAGTGCTCAGATCGCGACGCCGCCGTGCCGAACGCCGCGATCTTCCTCGACGCCGGGCTGATCTTCTGCGCGATCGTGCTGCTCGCGCTGGTCCGGGAGCGCGCGCCCGGCGAGGTCCTCGGCCAGGAGGACCATCGCGCCGGGCGGTTCGCGCGCGGCGACGCGGCAGCTACTCGGGCCGGGACTCCAGCGCCTGCCGCACGAGCGCGATGATCCCCTCGCGCGAGCCCGCCGAGGCGTAGAAGCGCCCGGCGTGGGCGAAGATCGCGTCGTCCACACCGGTCGCCGCCGCCAGCTCGCCGCCGCTCAGGCCCGCCCACGCGGCGGGCAGGTCGCGGCGGTTGTCGAACGACCCCGCGGCGACCGGCACGGCCTGCATGCCCCAGCCGTCGCTCTTGGGGTAGATGACGTACAGCGCGTCCGGCGCGCCCGCGATCACGGTCTCGCGCCACGGCATGTTGCGGTCCAGCTCGATCACGCGCCCGTCCTCGGCGCGGCCGATCGCCGCCCGGACCAGCTCACGTGCCCGCTGGAACGCGGCGGCGCCCGCGACCTCGCGCGCCAGGATGCCCTGCGCGAGCGCGACGGCCTCCAGGAAGCGCGCGTCCTCCTCGTCGCTGCCGATCTCCTCGTCCCACGCCGGGTTGCGCGCCGCGACGACGCCGGAGACCGTCATCGGCCGCACGCCCTCGACCAAGGACTCCATGATGGTCTGGCCGGTGTCGTTGGCGTCCACGCCCTGGACGAGGCGCTCGTCGACCGACGCCGCGGCCTCCTCGGAGCCCGCCACGTCAACGCCTATATGTCGCCACACCAGGCCGAACGAGGCATAGCGGATGCCGTTGGCGCGCTCGCCCGCGCCGCCCTTCTGATGGTGGTCGAAGTCGCCGGTCGCGGCGTCGTCGGCGCCGCCGACGTCGACCCGGACGTCGGCGGCGGCCTGCACGTCGGCGTCGCGCGTGCGGACGACCTCGATCGCGTCGTCGCCGTGCGCGAGGCGCAGCGCGGCGACCGCGAAGACGTCGTCGGCGTGGAAGTTCCCGGGGTGGGTCGCGACGCGCATCAGGCGGGCTGCGGCTTCGACCACTCGGCCTTGTGGATCTTCTTCTTGGCCTGGTAGTCGGCCAGCCCCTCGGGCGACGCGACCGAGCCGAGCGTCGGGTGCCACGGCACGAGCTCGCGCGCGATCTCCAGCCTGTAGTGATGGAACAAGACCGACCCCATCGACTTGACCTTCATCTCGCCGAAGCCCGGCAGGCCCTCCAGGTTCGCGCGCAGCTCCGCGCTGGTCGTCGCGTCGGTCCAGACCCGCGCGGCGTCGCCGTCGTACTCGTCGCGGATGTGGACCGCGAGGTCGTGCACGCGCTGGGCCATCGCGCCCGGGAAGCGGTGCACGGCGGGCCTGACGCGGAACAGCGCGTCGAGGTCGGCGTCGGCGAGCGCCGCGGCGTCCAGCGACCCGAGCCGCTCCTGGATGACCAAGGGCCCCATGAACGCCTTCTGGACCGTGACCTGCTGGTCGAGCGCGAACCCGACGAGCAGCGCCATCGGGTCGTTGGCGATCAGCGCGTTGGCCTCGTCGTCCTCGGTGAAGTACAAGCGATCGGGCGCACTCATGGTGCGCCCGATCGTACCGTCCGCCTGCGCCTAGGCCGCGGCCGCGAACGCGTCCACGCCCGTCAGCGCCGCGCTGACTTCCCACAGCTTGGCGGCGTTGTCGGGGTCGAGCGCGTACGCGTTGACGCCGTGGGTCTCCTGCTGGTCCTCCGGGAGGTCCTCGGTGCGCGAGGCGATGTCGGTGTCCTCGATGTAGACGCCGCCCATGCCGTCCAGCTGCGGCGACGTCGCGGCCCAGACGGCGCCCGACGCGCCGGCCTCGGGCGACTTGAACCGCGAGGGCGCGGTCGGGGTGCCGTCCTCGTCGACGACGACGCCGAGGCGCTCGAGGTCGGCCTGGTCCAGGTGGCGGATCAGCTCGGTGATGATCCCGCCCGGGTGGACGGCGAACGCACGCACGCCCGCGTCCTGGCCGAGCCGGTCGAGCTGCACGGCGAAGAGCACGTTGGCGGTCTTGGCCTGCCCGTAGGCCGCCCACTTCTCATAGGGGTCGCGGGTGAAGTCGAGGTCGTCGAAGCGGACCGGCGAGCGCTTGTGGCCGCGCGAGGAGAGCGCGACGACGCGGGCCCCGTCCGGCGCGGCGGCCAGCGCCGGCCAGAGGCGGTTGGTCAGCGCGAAGTGCCCGAGGTGGTTGGTCGCGAACTGCGACTCCCAGCCCGGCCCGACGCGCGTCTCGGGCGCCGCCATCACGCCCGCGTTGTTGATGAGGATGTCCAGCGCGCGGCCGGAGGCCAGGAACTCCTCGGCGAATGCGCGCACGGAGTCGAGGTCGGCGAGGTCGAGCGTCGCGACCTCGACGTCGCCGAGACCGGCGGCGGCGAGGTTCTCGCGCGCGGCGTCCGGGCGCCGCGCGGGGACGACGACGGTCGCGCCCGCGCCCGCCAGCGCGCGCACCTCCTCGGTGCCGATGCCCGAGTAGCCGCCGGTCACGATCGCCGTCTTACCGGTCAGGTCGACGCCGGCCAAGACTTCGGCCGCGGTCGTGTTGGCGCCGAAGCCGGAGGGGAGAGGTTGCTGCTGCGTGGTCATGCGATCCACGCTACGCCTTCGAGCGCGCTCGAAGTCAAGGGTGGTCGGTCAGCCCGCGAGCCGGCGCTAGAAGATCGCGTACTCGCGCACGGCCGGCGCGAGCCCGGTCTCGAACAGCAGGGCGTTCAAACCGTTCTGCAGCTCGGTCCCCAGCCGCCGGACCTCGCGGAACGTGACCGACTGCGACGAGTCGACCCGCCGCAGCCCCGCCAGCTCGGCGCGCGCCTCGGTGTCGGAGACCAGGCCGATCCAGCGGTCGTAGGCGCCGAGGCAGCGCACGCCGGCGTCGAGCTGGCCCGCGGCCAGGAACGCGTCGGCGACGCGATCGGTCGCCGGCAGCGCGAGCTGCTCGCACAGGAACGAGCGGACCTCGGTGCGCCCCAGCGCCGTGCAGCGCAGCGCGGGCAGCAGCCCGCCCGCGAACAGCAGCTTGCGCGACGTGCGCAGCTTCGCGTTGCGCAGGCCCCACTTGGTCTCGTCGTCGCGGTGCTTGCCCGCGAAGTCGACGGCGATCGTGCGCCAGTAGCGGATCAGGTCGTTGAGGAAGAACCGCGGCGGGCGGCGGTCGTGGCGCAGCTCGGCGAGGTAGACGTCGAGCACCGCCAGCCACACGCGCCGGTAGATGTCGTCGCCGTGGACCGGGACCGACTCCAACAACAACAACATGCGCCGGGTCAGGTTGGTGTTGGTGTCGTCGCCCAGGCCGACGTTCCTGACGAGGTCTTCGGCCGACGATGCGACGCCGAACGTGCCCTGGGTCCCGGGCGCGCGCTCGTTGCCGCCGAGCACCTCCCGGACCGCGGCCAGCTCGGCCTCGGCCTCGCCCTCGCGCTCGACCAGCAGCAGCCAGTCGTCGTCGGAGTGCTCGGTCAGCTCGCGCCGGCCCCAGGAGCCGAACAGCACGACCGAGACGTCGGCGCGCGTGTCCTCGGCGTCCAGCCGCGCGGTCGCGCCCGCGGCGAGCGCGCCGCCATCGAACTGCGCCCGCAGGTCCGCGACCGCGGCATCGGTCCGCGCGCGGGCGGCGAGCAGGTGCGGGAAGCCGTCGGCGCTGTGGGCGCCGAGGCGCTCCAGCGCGCTCAGGCCGTCGGGAGCGGGGCCTCGAGGATCCACGGCACGTCCCGGCAGCGATCGAGCACAGGGCGGAAGGCTTCCAGATCGTCTTCCGTCAAGGGGACGTGGTGGCCGTCGGCGTCCAGCGAGGAGACGTGCAGGTGGCGCAGGCGGCCCGCGAAGCGATCGAGCAGGTCGTGCGCCAGCGTCATCGTCGGGTCGGCGTCGCGCGCGTGCGCGACGTCGAGGCACAGCCCGGCGTCCGGGAGCTGCTCGAACAGCGGCGCCAGCTGCTCCGCGGTCCGGCCGGTCGCCTTGCGCGTGTCCATGTTCTCCAGCACCAGGCGGGAGCCGAGGCGGCGCAGCGTCGCGGTGTCGTCGATGACGTCCGGGTGCATGACGATCGCGTCGACCGAGGCGGGCAGGCGGTTGAGCGCGTCGACCAGCTTGGCCTCGGCCATGTTGAGGTTCTTGGACGGACCGTGGACCGAGAGGTAGTTGAACGGCAGCTGCGGCGAGGTCTGCAGGAACGTCAGCAGGCCCGGCAGCTCGTCCTCCGACAGCGCGGCGAGCTCGGCCGTGAAGGCCGACAGCGCGATCGCCTGCTCGGCGAGCGTGGGCCAGTCGCCGCGGGCCTCGACCAGGAAGCCCGTGGACGCGCCGATGGGGTGGTGCGCGAGCAGGGATCCGGAGTCGGTCAGCGGGGCCACGGGCATCATGCGGCGACCGAGCCTAGGCGACGGGGCGGACGTAGGCCGGCGAAGACCCCGCTCGGAGCGGTAGAAGTCGCGGATGGGAACGATGACCTACGCGGTGGACGGACGCGTCGCCCGGATCACGCTGGACCGCCCGGAGCGCGGCAACGGGCTGACGCGCGCGCTGATCGACGAGCTGGCGGTGCGGGTCGAGCAGGCCGACCTCGACCCGGACGTGCACGTGATCCTGCTGAGCGGCAACGGCAAGGGGTTCTGCGGCGGCTACGACCTGGTCGACAGCGCGGAGGGGCTCGGCTCCGCGGGGGACGCGCCGGTCGGCGCACCACCAGCGGGCTCGCCGCTCGACCCCGCCGTGATGGCCGCCAACCACGACCCGCGCGGGACCTGGGACCCGATGGTCGATTACGCGATGATGTCGCGCAACGTCAAGGCCTTCATGTCGCTCTTCGAGGCCACGAAGCCGGTCGTCTGCAAGGTCCACGGCTTCTGCGTCGCGGGCGGCACCGACCTCGCGCTCTGCTCCGACCTGCTCGTGATCGAGGACACCGCGAAGATCGGCTACCCGCCCGCGCGCGTCTGGGGCTCGCCGACGACGTCGCTGTGGACCGCGCGCCTGGGCCCGCAGCGCGCCAAGCGCCTGCTGTTCACCGGCGACACGCTGTCCGGCGCCGAGGCGCTCGAGTGGGGCCTGGCGATCGATGCCCCGCCCGCCGCCGAGCTGGACGCGCGGACCGAGGAGCTGGTGGAGCGGATCGCGCGGACGCCGCTCAACCAGCTGCAGATGATGAAGCTCTTGGTCAACCAGCAGATCAAGGCCATGGGGTTGCCCGCGACCCAGCTGATCGGGACCGTCTTCGACGGCATCGCCCGCCACACGCCCGAGGGCTACGCGTTCCAGCGGCAGGCGGCGGCCGACGGCTTCCGCGCGGCGGTGTCGGCGCGCGACGAGCCCTACGGCGACGCGGGCCCCAGGACGTCGGGGGTGATCCGCTAGGCGACTACCTGCCCATCGGCGCACGGATCTGCGCTGATGGCGTCGTCACCGCTCCCGCACGCGCACTCGGCCCCAGTATCGTCGCGAGTGCCAGTCTTCCTAGCTGTTAGACGAGGCTCACGGTCATTCCGTGTTGCAGGCGCGCCGGAATGGAGTCTGTGTAGAGCGCGACGCCCAGGCCATGAGTGCCATACGCCAGTGCAACCCCTGTGATCCGCGCGCGGCGGCAGTTGAGCAACACCTTGTGATTGAGCCCGAGCCTGTTCACATGCTGCACGTTTAGACGTGGCTTGAAGTAGTTGATCAACAACGCCTCGACAAGATCAACGCGATTGGCCTCAGTAAGCCGATCGCGCGCTCGATCGTCTCCCTGCTTTAGATATTCCTCTGGATCCTTCAACTTGCTATGTCCAGTAAGTAGATGCATCGTGGTGCCGCTCGCCAACACCATCCAGATGTCGCGGGGAATCTCGTCATCCGATACCTCTTCGAGGACACGCTGGTACTTCTCGTGAGTTTCTAGACGATCGAGTGCGCAGGTCCGTGCGACTTCACCACGGGCCCGCCCGATGTACTCGACCTTGAGATCGAAGACAGACGGGGAGTACGGTCTCGGAGCGCAGAACTGCTGTGCCATGAGCGCGGCGCTGTTCTCCAGTCGTTGACCGGACCGGTGAACCGCAACGAGACGCCGACCGCCACGATCGATCTCTAGGTGATCAAGCCACTCTGGGCACGGCTGTCGCCAAACGAGCGGCTCCCTCTTCGTCGCGACGGTCCACTCGATCGTGAGCTCTCCGTTTTCAGACTTCTGAGCCGCCGTCGCTCGAATCCGGGGGCGAGTGCAAATGAAGTACCAGGTGAGACGTCCGATTTCCTGTTGCAGTCTGGCCGCCCGGTTGCGTTCGGCCGCCTCGACTAGCACGTCGTAATCCGGCCCGACACATGCGAGACGCAACAAACCATCGGATGCGTGGCCGATCGCGAAGTCGACCCCTTCGGGAGCTCCGTAGCCTTGCTTCACGGCCTCATCTACTGCAGCGGCCAGGCTCGCTGAGTTATCGGGATCGAGGCGATGCCGCATGACGACGGTTTCCTTCTTCCACGCGTCATCCCAGTACCTCGACACAGCCAAAAGCTAGGGCATACTCGAGAAGGTCTGTGGTGCTGGGTTCGGCCGCCGACAGGTGCGCCGCGGCTCAGCCGGCGATCCGCGTCCCGAACAGGCGCGGGTCGTTGGTCGTGATCCCGGCGACGCCGGTCAGCGTGAGGCGCTCGATGATCTGCTCGGAGTCGACGGTCCAGGCGTAGACCTCGCCGCCGGCGGCCGTGATGCGCGAGACGAGGTCGGAGTCGACGAGCCGGTGGTGGGCCATAAGGCAGTCGAAGCGCCCCGACGCGATCGCGTCGAACAGGCGCTGCACGACGCGGCGGTTCCAGCGGTGGCGACGGCGCGACAGCCAGCCGCCGACCGAGATCCCGACGCGCGCGGTCGGCTCGACGCGGCGCACGCGGTCCAGGCAGCGCGCGAACTGCGAGCTGACGAGCACGCGGCCGGTCAGGCCGGCGGCGCGCAGCGCGGCCATCGTCTCGGCCTCGTAGCCGGGACGCTTCAAGTCCACGTTGAAGAGGAGCCCGGCGAAGCGCGCGTCGCACAGGACGGCGAGCGCCCCGACGAGCGTCAGGCACGGCCGCCGCCACGCGTCGAGGCCCGAGTGGGCGAGGACCAGGCGGCCGCGCACGCGCAGCACGTCGAACTCGATGACGTCCACGCCGTGGACGAGCGCAGCATCGAAGCTGGCGATGGTGTTGCCCGGCGCGAGCTGACCCGCGCCCTTGTGACCGACGCGCTGCATACCACGGTGATCGGCCGCCTGGACGGGTGTCTGAGTACCTCGTTCAGGGGACGATCACGTGGTCTGGGTCGGGCTGCTCGCCGGCCGGCGCCTGGGAGTAGTCGCCGAACGGGCCGTCGCGGCGGGCGACGACCGCGCCGACGCCGTCCTGCTGGGCGGTCTGGATGAAGTCCAGCGCCTCGGGCGTGTTGCGCATCAGCCCGTCGAGGATCGGCCCGAGCGTCTGCGTCGCGTGCAGGCCGTTGTTCTCGTAGTGGTGGTTGACGCACAGCTTCATCGCCGCCAGCTGGGAGGAGGGGATCGCGCAGAGCTCCTGCGCGAGCGAGCGCACGCGATCCTCCAGCTGCGCGAACGGGACCGCCTCGTTGATCAGCTGGATCTCCGCGGCTTGCCTTCCGTTCAGCGGCCGCCCGGTCAGCGCGTGGTACTTGGCGCGCGCCAGGCCGAGGCGCAGGATCCACATGCCCGACAGGTACGCGCCCCACATCCGCGAGTACGGCGTGCCCATGACCGCGTCCTCGCTGGCGATCACGAGGTCGGCGCCGAGCGCGAAGTCGCTGCCGCCGCCGACGCACCAGCCGTGCACCTGGGCGATCACCGGCTTCGGCGTGCGCCAGATCGACAGCAGCTTCTGGGTCGGCGCCAGCTGCGGCGCGGTGGCCATCGCGAAGTCCTTGCCGGGATCCCACCTCCCGTCGGTCATCATCGCGTCGCCCCAGTGCTGGAAGCCGCCGCCGAAGTCGTAGCCGGCGCAGAACGCGCGGCCCGCACCGCGCAAGATGATGACCTTGACCTCCGGGTCGCGGGTGGCGACGGCGACAGCGTGCTCGACCTCGTCGGGCAGCGGCGGGATGATCGTGTTGAGCCGCTGCGGGCGGTTCAGCGTGATCGTCGCGATCGCGCCGTCGGCGTCGTACAGGATCGTCTCGTAGGCCATGACGCCCATCATCTCCGCCGGAGCGGGCGCCATGATGCACCGCGGCATGACCGTGGAGCGCTTCGAGACCATCATCGACCTCGACACCGACCGGCGGCGCCGCGTCGCGCGGCTGGAGGCGGTCCTGGCCGACGGGCGCCGGATCGCGATCGACGGCCAGGCCGGGCCGGTCGCCGACGGCTGCCACGTGATCGAGGACTACGACCCGTCGGACTGGCTCGACATCGCGGGCGCGCTCGCCGCGCGCGGCGTCGTGGCCGACCCGTTCACGCTGCGCGACCTGCCGCACGACGTCGTGCGCGCCGACGCGCTGCTCAGCGAGATGTAGGCGTTGCCGCGGCCGCAGCGGCGGCGACGTGCCACGGCACCTTGTCGGGGTTGAGCAGGTCGTCGGGGTCGAACGCCTGCTTGACCGCGCGGTGCAGGTGCAGCGAGGCGCCCAGCTCGCGCGCCGCCGCCTCGCGCTTGAGCAGGCCGACACCATGCTCGCCGGTCACGGTGCCGCCGAGCTCCAGCGCGAGCTCGAGGATCGCGTCGAACGCCTCACGCGCGCGGGCGAGCTGGTCGGGATCGGTGTGGTCGTAGACGACCGTCGGGTGCATGTTGCCGTCGCCCGCGTGGCCGAAGGTCCCGATCGTCAGCTCGGCGCGCCGCGCGATCTCCTCGACGCCGCGCAGCAGCGCCGGGACGGTCGGGATCGGCACGCAGACGTCGTCGAGCAGCGTCGTGCCCTGGCGCTCCAGCGCGCTGTAGGCCAGGCGCCGCGCGGCCATCAGCATGCGGCCCTCGGCCTCCTCGTCGGTGGTCAGGACGAGGTTCGCGCCGGCCTGCTCGCAGAGGCGCGCCATCGCCGCGATCTCCTCGGCGCCCTCGACGCGCCCGGCGTCGCTGCGCGCGAAGACCATCGCCTCGGCCTCGAGGTCGAGGTCCATCGGCGCCAGCGCCTCGACGGCGGCGATCGTCGTCCGGTCCATCAGCTCGAGCATCGCCGGGCGGTGGCGGCGGACGATCGCGGCGATCGCGTCGCCGGCCTGGTCCAGGCGGGAGAACGACGCCGCGAGCGTGTGCGCGGCGGGCGGGGTGGGGAGGAGCCGGACGGTCGCCTGCGTGACGATCGCCAGCGTGCCCTCCGAGCCGCAGACCAGCGCGGTGAGGTCGTAGCCGGTGACACCCTTGCGGGTGGCGTGACCGAGTTGCAGGACTTCTCCTTGCGCGGTCACGACCTCCAGCGCCAGGAGCGCGTCGCGCGTCACGCCGTACTTCACGCAGCACAGGCCGCCCGCGTTGGTCGCGACGTTGCCGCCGATCGTGGAGAACTCGAAGCTCGCCGGGTCCGGCGCGTAGCGCAGGCCCTCGGCCGCGGCGGCGTCGCGCAGCGCGTGGTTGACGACGCCAGCCTCGACGGTGGCGGTCAGCGCGTCGGGGTCGAGGTCGGCGATCCGGGTCAGGCGCTCCAGCGAGACGACGAGGCAGCCGTCGATCGCGTTGGCGCCGCCGGACAGGCCGGAGCCCGCGCCGCGCGGGACGACCGGGACGCCCGCGCGACCCGCCGCGATCACCGCGGCCTGGACCTCGGCGGTCGTCGTCGGCCGCGCCAGGGCGGCCGGGGTCCCGGCGGTCAGCAGCCCGGGCGCCGCCTGGTCGTGGCGGTAGGAGGCCAGGACGTCCGGGTCGGTGATCAGCTCGCCGACCCCGGCGAGAGCGGCCTCGCGGGTGAGCGCGGTCTGCTGCGCGGCGTCCGGCATCAGGGTGAGCGTACCCTGACCGCATGAGCCTCACGTTCGTCCACACCTGCGTCCGAGTCCGCGACATCGACGCGGCGGTGCGCTTCTACGAGGCGCTCGGCTTCGAGCGGCGCGGCCGGCTGAACTTCGAGACCGCGTACAACGTGTACATGGGGTTGCCGGGCGCGGGCGACCAGCTGGAGCTGACCGTCAACGTCGGCCGCGAGGAGCCCTACGACCTCGGCGACGGCTACAACCACATCGCCTTGACGGTCGAGGACATCAACAAGACTTTGACGGTGTTGAAGGACGCGCTGGGCGTCGAGCCCGAGAAGCCGCCGTTCCACCCGGGCGGGCGCGCGGAGCTGCCGCTGATCGCCTTCGTCGCCGACCCGGACGGCTACCGCGTGGAGCTCATCGACGGCGGCCGCTTCGACACCCCGCAGGATCCGGAGCCGTCGGAGTAGACCTACACGTGCGCGCTGAGGCGGCGGGCCGCGGCGCGCACGTGGGCCAGGGCGTCGCGGCCGGGGCCGGCGCGCAACGGCAGCGGCGCGTCGGCCTTCGGGAGGCCGTGGCGCAGCAGGAAGCGCGGGTTGGCCTGCGTGAGTTGTAGGACTTGCGCGCGCGAGGCGCCGGCGGCGACCGCCGGGCCCTCGCCGTCGCGCAGCGTGTGGTCGCGGTGGCCGGGGTGGCCGTCGGAGGCGATGATGTAGGCCAACCGCGAGCGGATCAGGCGGCGCGCCGCGTCCCTGGCCTCCGGGCCCTGGCGGCCCATCAGCGAGCAGGCGTTGACCTGCAGGACCGCGCCGGCGCGGAGGCTCGGGCGCAGCAGCGCGAGGCCGCCGTCGAGCAGGCCCTCGGCGCGTTCCGGGTGGCCGATGACGACGCCGAAGCCGCGGCCGCGGATCGCGTCCAGGCCCGCGACGAACTCCGGCGTGACGCCCGTGAACGGCACCTCGGCCAGGACCCAGCGCGCGCCGGCCGGGCCGTGGGCGATGAGGTCGAGCTGCGACGCGGTCAGGTCGTGGGCCGCCGTCGGGTGGATCTCGCCACCCGGATGCAGCTTGAGCCCGACCCTCCGCCGCTCCAGCTCGCGTTGCAGGACGTACGTCCGCTCCCGGATCTCGTGGATGTCCACGCCCGGGAAGAACGGGTTGCCGACATGCGGCGTGACGGTCGCCTCGGTGACGCCCGCGGCGACCATCCGCTGCGCATGCAGCACGCTCGCCTCGAGGTCCCTGGCCCCATCATCGACGCCGGGCAGGAGATGCAGATGCAGATCGGCGCGAGTCACACCTCTGTTTTCGGCGTTCTGCGGGGAATTCGTGTTACGAAACGGGTACTTCGTCGACCAAGTTGTGCGTCACGTCGTGCTCGGTGCGCATGCGCGTCAGCTCGGCGGTGCGGTGGCGGAAGCCGCGGGCGGTGCGGCGGGCCTTGCCGTGGGGGACGAGGCGGTCGTGGAGGGTGAAGGCGGCGATGCGCAAGGGCGCGGTCGCGCGGGGTAGGTGCTTGAAGCGCGTGTCGGGGATCTGCAGCGCGTCGGCCGCGGCGTCGCCGACGAACGCGCGCTGGTAGCCGTTGATGATGTTCTTGGCGTTGCGGCGGGCGGGGCCGGGCGGGAGGATCCTGGCCGCCTCGCTCGCCTGGAAGTCGGTCAACGCGGCGATGAAGCGGCGGTCCTCGGCGTCCGGGCCGGGGCTCGTCAGCATGTACAGGTCTTCGATCGCGTCGTAGTCGGCCATCGTGATCGGTGTGAGATCCGGAGCGACGCCGATCAGGTGGCCGACGTAGCGCCACAGGTGCAGGATGTCGGCGGTCTCGCGGTCGCTGAAGCGGACGCCGAGCTTGTGCATGGCCTTGAGCGCGACCGAGCAGAACTCGGCGAGCGTGAAGGCCATGAACGGCTGCGGGATCGGCAGGCCCCAGGCGGCGTGGTCCCACTCCGGGTCGCGGTCGAGGCGGTGGCGGATCAGCGCGTGGATCATCCGGACGCGGACGGTGCGCTCGAAGCCGGGCGCGGAGGGCAGGAGGCCGCCGCGGGTCGTAACCGGTGTCAACCAGGCGGCGACTTCGAGAGAGCGGACGGCGGCGTTGGAGGCGTAGCGGCCGGTGAAGGCCAGCGGCTTGCCGGCGACGTGGTTGGTCGCGCCGGCCAGCAGGGAGGCGGCGGCGAGGACGAGGCCGAACTCGCGCGTCTGGCGCGTGAGGTGGTCGGCGGCGCGGTCGCAGGCGTCGCGGTCGAGCCAGTCCGGGTCGGTGCCGACGGCGGCCAGCAGCGCGCGCAGCGAGTCCGGCGCGTCGTCCTGGAGCACCTCGCTGCCGGCGAGCACCGCGCGCAGCCGCCGCGTCTCGCCATCGGCGACGACGGCGTCGGCGAGCGGGTCGCCGTCCCACATCGCATCGAGCCAGCGCCGGCCGAGCGCGCCGTGCCGGGCGACCGCGAGGTCCGCGTTGACGAGCGCCGTTGGATGCTCCACGTCCTGTATGACAACATGAGCTCGCCTCATCTTCTACTCATGAGTTCGACACGCACGCCACGATCGCGGCCGCAGCAGAGGCGCGCGGAGGAGATGCGCCGCCGGCTGCTCGACACGACGCTGAGCGTGCTGGCGAAGGGGCGGCCTCTGACCACGCAGGCGCTGGCCGACGCCGCGCACGTCTCGATCGGCACGGTCTACCGCTACTTCAACGACAAGCAGGAGCTGCTCGACGTCCTGCTCGACGAGGCGGTCCGGGACATCACCAACGAGCTGGCCGTGTCGGTCGGGCGCGCGATGGACCAGCCCGTCCTGGATGCGACCCGCGTCATCGTCGAGGAGCTGACGACCGCCTTCGAGCGCCACGCCCCGATCCTGCTCGCCTTCGCCGGCTCCGAGACCGAGACGGCACCCGAGATCGAACGCACGCTCTTCCCACTCGCCCGCGTCATCCCCGCCCGCCACCGCCCCGACCTCACCGACACCCAACTCGACGACCTCGTCTTCGTCACGATGGGCTTCACCGCCTCCGGCTGCCTCCGCATCGCGCTCCACCGCCCACCATCAGCGGACCGCACCGCCCTCATCGACACCACCGCCCGCATGCTCGCCGCGGCGCTGGAACCGCCGGATTTGTAGAACTTGCGCATGCCGCACGACGCTCTTGACAAGCTGATTGGCGACAGCTTCCCGCGAGACACACTCGCCTTGTACGGCCGTTGGGCACAGCTCGAAGGTTGGCTGCGCGAACTCGTGTACACCGAGCTTCGCGCCCGACAAGGAAGCGGTTGGGAGCAAGCGATCGACCGGCGGACAGCGTCTCGGAGCGATCGCGACGAGATCAACGGCTACATGGCCTCGGCCGACCGTAGCGACCTCTTGTCCTATCTCGACGTCGGACTACTGTTCCAGTTGATCGACGACAACTGGGAGCTGTTCGAGGCGTGTCTGCTGCCTCGGGTCCGATGGCTTGGTCTGGCTCACGAACTTCTGGCGATCCGCCATCGGATCGCCCACGTGAGACGCCCACATCGTGATGATCTTGCCCGAGTTGAACAGGCGCTCCGCGACCTCGATCACGGTGCACGAGTCTTCTATGCGGCATATGCGCAGGAGCGGAGGTTCGGGAATACAGGTGCGGTGGCAACCGGCTGGCGTCGGGGAGGCCATCCGACAGCCGAACGACTCATGGAGCACGCAGCACGGCAGTACGGAACTCGCTTCACGCTTCGCGCTTCGGCTCGACCTTGGGCGCCGGATGCGAAAGCTCACCTCGGCGACGCCGGTTCGCTCTGGCATGCGCAATGGATGCAGGTTGGAAGCGGTGAAGCCGATCCGGTCGAGTTCTGGGAGGGACTCGGGTCGCTACGTGGAGAGGCAGGACGTGATGCCCAGAAGCTCGCGATGCATGTGCTGTGGTCAGGCCCCGGAAGCCTCGAGATCACGTTTCCGGCGGTCGAAGATCAGAGGGCAATCGCCGACGCGATCGGTCAGTGCTTCGATGTGTTGTTGATGCAAACACGCCGCACGTCTGTCGCCCAGATCGACGGCGAAGCGTGGCAGAGGTGGACAGCAAAGGGCGACCTCTTGCCCGGCCGCGTCCAGGTGGGAAGCTTGCTGAGCCTGGCCGCACCGGACATGCCGTTCCGTGTCCTCGAGCCTTGACGGTAGCCCGAGGTTGCGGGGCGTCGAGTTCGGTGGCGGCTGACGCCAATCTCACACGTACTGCGCCGCCGCGTGGGCCGAGGCCCAGGCCCACTGGAAGTTGAAGCCGCCCAGCCAGCCCGTGACGTCGAGGACCTCGCCGATGAAGTAGAGGCCGGGGCTGAGGCGGGATTCCATGGTCTGGGAGGAGATGTCGCGGGTGTCGACCCCGCCGAGGGTGACCTCCGCGGTGCGGTAGCCCTCGGTGCCGGCGGGCGTGACCTGCCAGGCGTTGAGTCGGGTGGCGATGGCGGTCAGCTCGGCGGGCGTGTGCTGCTTCATCGGCTTGGACGGGAACAGCAGCGCCGCCATCTTCCTGGTGAACACCTCGGCCAGGACGGTCTTCAGCTCGGCGTCGGGCCGCTCCGACCGCTGGCCCTGCAGCCACTCCAGCGCATCGCGATCGGGCAGCAGGTTGATCTCCACGACGTCGCCGGGGTTCCAGAACGACGAGATCTGCAGGATCGCCGGGCCGCTCAACCCGCGATGGGTGAACAGGATGTTCTCCCGGAAGCTCTGGCCGTTGCACGCGACGACGCTCGGCACCGACGTCCCGGTCAGCTCGACGCACAGCTCCTTGAGCTCACCGCTCGCCGTGAACGGCACCAGCCCGGCACGGGTCGGGAACACGGAGTGCCCGAACTGTCGCGCGATCTCGTAGCCGAACCCGGTCGAGCCGAGCGTCGGGATCGACAGGCCGCCGGTCGCGACCACCAGCGACGCCGCCTCGACCGGGCCGAGCGTGTCGGTGCTCAGCGCGTAGCCGCCGCCGTCCCGCAGCCGCTCGATCTCCGAGACCTCCGTGTTCACGTGCAGCTCGACGCCCGCCTGCGCGCACTCGTCCAGCAGCATGTTGAGGATGTCCTTCGACTTGTTGTCGCAGAACAGCTGCCCGAGCTTCTTCTCGTGGTACGGCACGCCGTGCTCGCCGACCATCGCGATGAAGTCCCACGGCGTGTAGCGCGCCAGGGCCGACTTGCAGAAGTGCGGGTTCTGCGACGCGAAGTTCGCCGGCTCCGCGTACATGTTCGTGAAGTTGCAGCGACCACCGCCGGACATGAGGATCTTCTTGCCGGCCTTGTTGGAGCGGTCGACCACCAGCACGCGCCGCCCGCGCGCCGCGGCGGTCAGGGCGCACATCAGCCCGGCGGCACCAGCACCCAGGATCACCACGTCGGGAGAACGCATCGGCCCGACACGGTAAGGAACCCAGGCAGGAGAAGGCCTCCCGCGCGGTATCAATGCCTGCTAATCGGCGTTATGACAACTAGGGAACGCGAGGGCCGTGATAGCGCCACTCACGCTCGACCTGGAAGCCCGTCGAGCGGTAGAGGCCGAGCGCGGCCGTGTTGGCCGCCGAGACGCCCAGCGCCAGCGCGGTCGCGCCGTGCTCGAGCAGGTCTGCGCCGGCGTGCAGCAGCAGCGCGCGGCCGAGGCCGGCGCCGCGCGCGGACTTCGCCACGGCGATCTGGTTGATCCAGCCGCGGCCGTCCGGATACGCGATGCCCGAGACCCAGCCGATCGGCCCGCCGTCGCGGCGCGCGACGAAGCTGCGGTGGTCGGCAGACTGGATCGACCGCCAGGACTCCAGCGTCCGGTCGCTGTGGCCGGGCACCTCGGCCCAGCCCGCCTCCCGGTAGATCAGCCCGTGGACCGCCGGGTCCTCTTCGTCGTTGGGGACATAACGTGCCACCGAGACGCCGACGGGCCAGACCGGCGCATCCAGCGGCGGCGCGCCCGCGGGCCGGACCAGGTCGTAGAGCGAGCGCGCGTACGGGAACCCGTGCGCCTCGAACCACGCCAGCCGCGCCGTATCGGCCGCGTAGCCGTGCAGCTCGTGCGCGCCGCCGCGCGCCTCGATCCAGTCGACCAGCTCGGGCAGCACCGCGTCCGGGTCGGCGCCCGGGTCGAGCACCAGCAGCGTGCCGCCGGCGTCGCTGACCGCCGCCATGCCGACGACCCGGCCCGCGGCGTCGCCATCGCCATCGCCGTCGACCCGGACCAGCGCCTCCGGGAAGCGGTCGATCACGTCGCCGAGCTCCTCGTCGGAGATCGAGTCGTCGCCGGTCCAGGCGAGGTCCTCGGCGCGCAGCAGCGCGATCAGCGCGGCGCGGTCGGCGGGCGTGGCGGGTCGGAGCATGCGAACGATCATGCCGCGGCCGCGCGCCCGCGGCATCAGGGAGACGCCTAGCGGCTAGCTCAGCGCCAGCTCGCGCAGGTCCTCCAGCGCCGTGACGAGCCCGCCGACCGCCGGGAACCCGGACGGCAGGCCCGGGCTGGCGGTGAGCGCGTCCAGCGTCGTGTCGATCAGCGCCGTGAGGCGCGCGTGGTCATCCGGCGCGGGGTCGTCCCCCGCGCGCTCGACGAGCCAGCCCAGGCCCTCCTGCTCGAGGACCTGCTCCAGCTGCGTCCGTGCAGCGATCGCTTGTGAAGGTGACATAACGGCCCGCGAAGATAGCGCGCACGCGCCAGCAACGCCAAACCCGAACCGCAGCGCTCAGCGGTCCGACCGGATGTCGAACCGGTTCGAGTCCGGCTTCCGACCGCCGGTACGTAAAGGACAACGAAGTCCACACATACATTGGCCGCGCCTCAGGGATCACTGGCCGGTCACGGACGATGCGCTGAGGCACCACCCCACCCCCCGATCCCTGGAGTGCCGTGCCTCACGCGTTCCCCCTGCGGGCGTTCCGCTGCCTGCTGCTCGTCGCTGCCCTGATGCTGGGCGCGATCCCCGCCGCCCAAGCGGCGACCTCGCTTCCGGACCCGCTCGCCCGCGGGCCGTACACGCCGACGACCGTCGACCCGGTCAAGCTCGGCACCGTCGACCTGCAGGAGCCGAGCGCCACGGGCGGCGCCGTCGGCACCGGCACGCCGCCCGCCGCGGCCAACGCCGCGACCGTCCCGCTGCGCGGCTCGCTCTACTACCCGGCCGAGAAGACCAGGGACTCGCCGGTCATCATCCTCGTCCACGGCAACCACGCGTCCTGTAACGCCGGCGCGGCGCCGAACTGCTCGATCTTCGAGCGCAACGACCGCGGCTACGCCTACCTCGGCGAGAACCTCGCGACCTGGGGCTACACGGTCTACTCGATCGACCAGGACCAGTTGATGTTCTACCAGGACAACACCGCCAAGGGCATGCACCAGCGGCGGTTGATCATCGCTGCGGGTCTCGACGCGCTCTACGCCGCCAACCAGTCGGCGATCGCCGACGACGACACCCATAACATCGGGTCTCAGCTCGTCGGCCGCCTGGACTTCCACCGCATCGGCCTGATGGGCCACTCGCGCGGCGGCGACGCGGTCGCGTCGTTCCTGGACTTCAACCGCACGCGCCCCGCGCCCGGCCGCCGCTACGACATCCGCGGCGTGATCTCGCTGGCGCCCGTCGACTACGAGCGCAAGGCGCCGTACGGCACGGCCTACATGACGATGATCGGCTACTGCGACGGCGACGTCTCCAACCTCCAGGGCAGCCGCTTCTACGAGCGCAGCCAGTACGTCATGCCCGAAGACCCGTTCCCGCGGATCCAGGTCATGCTGCACGGCGCCAACCACAACTGGTTCAACACCACGTGGTTCGCCGATGGCGACGACTCCACGGTCAGCGACCCTGCGTGCTCGACCAACGCGACCACCAACCCGGACAACATCCGCCTCTCGGGCGGCACCTACACGCGCTCGGGCGCGTCCGGAACCTACGGCTCCGGCGACCCGACGCTGATGGGCGACCAGGAGAAGGTCGGCCTCGCGATGATGTCGTCCTTCTTCAAGCGCTACGTCGGCGGCGACACCGCGTACGACCCCTACATGACGGGCGAGCTCAGCCAGGACGGCGTCACGCCACAGCTGCCGGCCAGCGCCTGCCCGAGCCAGACGGTCTCGGCGACGAAGATCAGCTGCTTCGACCGCCTGCAGACCAGCTACTTCGCGCCGCCGGCCGAGCGCCGCGACGTGATCCGCCCGGAACCGGACGACCCGCTCGGCACCAGCGCGGTCGGCACCGCGCTGACCGGCTCGGGCTTCAGCAACCCCTACACCTCGCCCGGCGGGATCAACCCGATCCCGGCGACGACGCCCGGCGGCTACGACTGGTGCAACCCGGAGCCGACGCAGTTCCAGACGAGCACGGCCGGCGAGACCGGCCTGCCGACGGCGACCAAGGGCTGCCCGCTGCCGCCCGCCACGGCGATCGGCGGCCAGAACGGCACGCGTGAGAACGCGCCCGTCAACCACTCCTACGGCCTCCAGCTCGCGCTGGCGTGGGACAACCCGCTCGCCGCAACGGGCACGCCCGCGACGCTCGCCACCCGGATCCCGGCCGCGTCCTCGGACGTGTCCTCCTACAAGGCACTGGTGTTGGCCACGGCGGTCAACTTCTTCGACCCGCGCAACCCGTCCCGCGGCCTGACCGGCCTCTGGAACCCGGCGGCCACGACGCAGGACTTCACGATCGCCGTCAAGGACGCCAACGGCGTCGAGGGCACCGTGTCGGCCGCGTCGCCGCGCTACGGCACGGCGCTGCACCAGACCGTCGGCAACACCGGCGCCCGCGTGCACGTGACGCTCAACGACATCCGCGTCCCGCTCGGCGACTTCGCCGCCCAGGGCGTCGACCTCAGGCACATCGCCAAGCTCGAGCTGCGGTTCGGGGAGCTCGGCAAGCCGCAGAGCGGCTCGATCCAGCTCAGCGACGTGCGCTTCCAGGAGGCCGTGACCGGCCCGAGCGCGCTGACCGACGCGGCCGCGTTCGCCAAGGGCGACCAGGAGATCGCGGACAGCCCGCGCCTGGCCGCCGGCAGCGAGCCGGACGTCATCTGGGTCGGCGGGACCGCCGCCGGCGCGACGACGACAACAACGACCGCGACCGCCAAGAGCACCCCAGCCGCGGGCTGCACACCCAGCGCGGCGATCGCCTCGCTCGGCGCCACCAGGGGCAAGACCTACACGTTGACGGGCACGGCCACGGCCTGCACGCCGACGAAGGTCAAGACGGTGGAGCTGGTCGTCCGCCACGTGGCGAGCGCCAGCAGGTGCAAGTTCCTGCGCGCCAACGGCACGCTCGGGCGCACGATGCCCTGCTCGGCCCCGGTCGGCCTCGCCGTCCACGGCACCGCCAAGTGGTCGGTCCGCCTCAAGCGGGCGATGCCCAAGGGCCACTACCGCGTCGCCGTGCGGGTGGTCGACTCGGCCGGGCGCCACGTGCTCGGCAAGGCCAAGACGATCACGATCGCGTGACGGACGACATGACGACGACCAAGGACGACAAGAACATCATGCTGCTCCGCCGCATCCTCCTGGCCCTGACCGCGAGCGTTCTGCTCGCGGTCGCGGCCCCGGCCTTCGCCTCGGCGTCGACCCTGACGGTCGACGACGACAAGGCCGACTGCCCCAGCGCCGGGTTCACGTCGCTGCAGGCGGCCATCAACCAGGCCGCGCCGTGGGACACGATCATCGTCTGCCCGGGCACCTACCGCGAGGTCTCCAACGCGCCGACCTCGACCAACAGCCCGGCGCAGTCGGGTTCCAGGAACGGGTTCCTGATCACGAAGCCGCTGACGATCAAGGGTGCGGGCGCCGACAAGGTGTTCATCGAGGCGGCGGGCGAGGCCGGCAGCTCGCTGGCGGGCACCGCGCCGTACCTGCGCGACGGCGGCGGCGCGGTGATCCAGATCAACCGCCAGTCCCTGGGGTCCTCGGACATGACCGAGAACTTCGTGGACATCTCGGGCGTGACCGTCCGGTCGCCCGACGTCTACGCGGAGGCCGGGATCGCGTTCTTCAACACGTCGGGCCGGATCACCAACTCGGTCGTCGGGCCGCTCTACCACGCGGCCGACGCGACCGAGCTCGCCGCCCGGCCGCACGGCTGGGGTGTCGTGATGGCCAACTCGCTGCAGGGCGCGTCGGAGGCGACGGTCCGCCGTGAGGTCACCATCAACAACTCGCTGGTGACCGGGTACCAGGAGGGCGGCGTGCTGTTCGACGACAGCCGCGGCACCGACGGCAACGCGACCACGCAGGCGCGCTCCGGGATCGTCGAGTACGGGACGATCACCGGCTCGCGAATCGCGGGCGGCGGGCCGAGCGACCTCGTCGCGCAGACCGGCGTGCAGTACCACGCGGGTGCCCGCGGCGCGGTCAGCGGCAGCGAGATCGTCAACAACATGTACTCGCCCGACCCGCGCAGGTCGGTGGGCTTGCTCCTGACCGACGCGACGACCGGCGCCGACCCGTCGAACCCGGCGGTGCGGGCGTTCAGCGCCACCGGGAACGTGCTCAGCGGCAACGGCTACGGGCTGTTCAACGCCGACATCGCCAACAGCGCGGTCCGGCTCGGCGCCCCGGCGCTGGCCACCGGCAGCAGCGCGGCGGCGGAGAACTGGTACGGCTGCGCGGCCGGCCCGGTCCTCGGCGCCCCGTCGCAGGGCGGCTGCGACGGCATCTCCGGCAACGACGCGG
Source organism: Conexibacter woesei Iso977N (assembly GCF_000424625.1). GTDB lineage: Bacteria > Actinomycetota > Thermoleophilia > Solirubrobacterales > Solirubrobacteraceae > Baekduia > Baekduia woesei_A. Next base: position 1,576,140 of record NZ_AUKG01000002.1, on the reverse strand, counting down.
CGGCCGCGCCGTCGGTCGAGATCGGCGCCGCCGCCCGCACGACCGCGCCCACGGCGCTGACGGTCCCGGCCGTCACGCCCGACGCCGCGCCGACGGGCTCGATCGCCGACCCGGCCGAGGGCGCGTCGGTCGCCGTCGGCCAGGCGATCACGCCGACCGTCGTCGCCCACGACGACTTCGGGATCGCGTCGGTCGCCCTGAAGGTCGATGGCAATGTCCTTGCCACGGACGCCAGGGCGCCGTACGAGTTCTCGTGGACGCCGGGCTACGCCGACCTCGGCGCGACCCATACGCTGACCGCGGTGATCACCGACTCGGCCGGCCAGGTCACGACGGCGCTGCTGCACGTGACGGTCCCGGTCCCGGCCGGGTACGCCGCGGCGACGATCACGCCGGACGCCTGGAACGCGGGCACGGTGCTCGTCGGCCAGGACGCGACCAAGGTGTTCACCTTCAAGAACACCGGCCAGAACCCGGTCGGGATCGCGACCGTCGCGCTCAGCGGCGACACGACGTTCAGCAGGCTGGCCGGTGACGGCGCCTGTGCCGGCGGCCAGACGCTGGCGATCGGCGAGTCCTGCACGATCACGGTGAGGTACGCGCCGACCGCCGAGGGCCCGCAGGCCGCGGCGCTGGCGATCGGCTACATCGCACCGGGCGCGACGAGCCCGATCGTGGTGCCGATCACCGCCGTCGGCCACGTGTTCAACGTGACCGCGCAGAGCGACGTGACCGGCACGGTGCCGAGCACGCTGGCGCTGAACGTGTCCGGTCCGGCGCCGAGCCTCGGGACGTTCGTCCCGGGCAGGGCGATGGACTACACGACGGCGCTGACGGTCGGCGTGACGTCCAGCGGCGGCAACGCGGCGCTGACGATCCAGGACCCGAGCGCCACGGCCACCGGCCACCTGGTCAACGGCGTGTTCTCGCTCGCGTCGCCGCTGCAGGCCAAGGCGGGTGCGGGAACGTTCGCGCCGATCGGGTCGGCGGCGAGCCCGCTGACGCTGGCGACCTACGGCGGCCCGGTGGCCAACGAGCCGGTCGGGATCGCGTTCAAGCAGTCGATCGGGGCCACGGAGGCCCTGCGCACCGGCACCTACAACAAGACGGTCGTGCTCACGCTGTCGACGACCGCTCCGTAGGCCTGACCGGATGATGGTCACGCGGCGACGGACCGCCGCCCTACCGCTGACGACCGCCGCGGCCCTGGCCTGGGCCGCGGCGGCGCCCACTTCCGCCCCGGCGGCGAGCGTGACGCTGTGGGCCTGCCACGGCCCGGCCGGGCAGGCGCTCGGCGTCCCGCCGCTGGTCGCGTCGACCGGCGGCGACGGCGTCATCGGCCAGGTCGGCGCCGGCTGCGCCGGTCCCGGCGACGGCGGCGTCCGGGCGACCTTCACCCGCCCGGACCCGAGCGGCGGGTCGTTCGCGCGCTGGCGCCTGGACGTGCCGGCGGGCGTGGCGGTGAGCGGGGTGCGGCTGGCGCGCAGCGTGTTCGGCGACTTCGGCGGCACGACGCTGGAGGACGGCGGCGCGGCGTTCGGCGTGCGCTGCGAAGCGGCGCCGGATGCCCGGTGCGCGGCGAGCTCCGTGCCCGGGATCGACGTGTCGTCGGTCCAGGTCGACGTCGTCGACGACGCGGCACCACGCGGTGCGGTCGGTGGCGTCGTCTCGCCGGCGGCGGGCAAGTTGTCGTTGTCGGTCCGGGCGACCGACGCCGGGCTCGGGCTGGCGCGGGCGACCGCGCTGCTGGACGGCGCGGAGGTCGCGAGCACCGACCTCGGCGGCGCGTCGTGCGCGGACCTCTCGCCGGGCGACGCCCACGTCGACCTGCCGGTGACCGCCGCCTGCCCGGTGACGGTCCCGGACGCGGCGCTGAGCGTCGACACGACGACGGTCCCGGACGGCCCGCACCGGCTGGCGGTCGTCGTCACCGACGCCGCCGGGCAGGCGACGACGATCCTCGACCAGGACGTCGTGGTCGCCAACGCGCCGGTGCTGACGTCGAACACCGCGACGCTCGCGATCGGCAACGGCAGCCCGGTGTCGGGCGCAGGCGGCCCCGGCTCGTCGACCGGCGACGGCGGCGGCAGCGGCAGCGGCACCGGCGGCGCCGGCGCCGCGGCGTGCGCGAGGCCCGAGCTGTCGATGTTCCTGCGCCAGAGGCCGCTCCGCGTCAGCCGCGGCACCGCCGTCCTGCGCCGCAACGGCCGCTACCGCTTCGGCGGGACCCTGACCTGCCTGGTCAACAGGAAGCGCAAGCCGGCCAAGGCAGGGCTCTTGATCGACATCATCAACAAGGTCGGCACCCACTCGCTGCTCAAGGGCGGCACCGCCACCGGTCCAGGAGGGACCATCTCCGTGATCCTCGCCTACCCCTCGTCCCGCATGCTGACCTTCCGCTACCGCGGAACCGACGGCACCACCGCGCGCGTCTCGATCAAGCTGCTCGTCAGGAAGGCGGCGCGCTGATGTGGCGCACGCGCCGCGCGCTGCTGCTGGCGGCGGTCGCGCTCGCGACCGCCGCCGCCCCGGCCGCCCGCGCGCAGAGCGACACCGACGTCGGCGGCACGGTGCCGTCGTACCTCGGGCTCGAGCTGGACCAGACCGGGCCGCTCGCGCTGACCGCGCGGGTCACCGCGACCGATCCGGGCGCGACGTTGAGCGTCGGGGACGGCGCGGCCGGTGCGCCGACGGTCTTCACCGCACCGCTGCGCGCCTGGACCGATGCGATCTCCGCCGCCCCCGTGCCGATCGTGCTCGACGCGTCCGGCCCTTCCACCGTCCTCATCACCGTGGCCACCGCGCCGTGAACGACCAAGGCAATCACCTCATGTTGAACCGCATCCTCGTCCCGTCCCTCGCCGTCGCCGCGCTGGCGGTCGTGCCGTCCGCGCTGGGCGCCGGCGGCCTCGCGCTGACCCCCGCCGTCGTCGAGCACGCGGCCAAGCCCGGCACGGTCGGCAGCATCACGGTGGACAACTCGTCGGCGGTCGCGCTGAAGGTCACGGTCACGCCGCGGCCGTGGAAGCAGGCCCGCTCGGGTGCCGTGGCGCCCGACAGGGCGAAGTCGTTGCTCGGGAAGGTCGGCGTGTCCGCGCGCTCGTTCACGCTCGCCGCCGGCGCGAGGAAGAGCGTGACCCTCACGCTGAAGGGCCGGCCGGCCGGCGGCGCGCTGTACGGCGCGGTCGACGTCGTCGGGCTGCCGACCGCCGCCACCAGGCGGTCGAGCAGCGGCGTCGTCACCGGCTACCGGCTGATCGGCTCGCTGCGTCTCACCCCGGCGAGCAAGCGGCTGCACCTGCGCGCGGGCGCCGTCCGGGTGCGCGGCGGCAGGATCGTCCTCCCGGTGACCAACATCGGCAACACGATCGACCCGGTGTCCGGCAGCGTCCGGCTGACCGGCGCCTCCGGCGGGCGGACCGTCGGCGTCGCGGCGACCAAGGTCCTGCCGGGCGCGACCGTCGAGCTGCCGCTCGGCAGCGCCAAGGGCCTGCCGAAGGGCCGCTTCACCGCGCGCGCCGCGCTGACGCAGGGCGGCAGGACGGTCCTGCGCGCGAGCAAGGCCTTCACGTTGAAGTAGCCTCACGTTCATGCGCGTCGCGTTGATGATCGAGGGCCAGGAGGACGTGACCTGGGAGGACTGGGTCGCGCTGGCCGAGACCTGCGAGGCCGTCGGGATCGAGGCGCTGTTCCGCTCCGATCACTACCTGTCGGTCTCCGGCCACAACGAGCGCGGCGCGCTGGACGCGTGGGGCACGATCTGCGCGCTGGCCGCGACGACGACCACGCTGCGGCTCGGCACGATGGTGTCGCCGACCTCGTTCCGCCATCCCTCGATCGTCGGCAAGCTCGCGACGACCGCCGACCACATCAGCGGCGGCCGGATCGAGCTCGGCCTCGGGACCGGCTGGTCGGAGGTCGAGCACACCGCGTACGGCTTCCCGTTCCTCTCGATGGCCGAGCGGATGGACGTGCTCGAGGAGCAGCTGGAGATCATCCACGACGGCCACTGGGGCGAGGACGACAACTACGCGTTCAAGGGCAGGCACTACGAGCTGAGCGGGTTGTCGTCCTACCCCAAGCCGGTCCAGCGCCCGCACCCGCCGCTGATCATGGGCGGCGCCGCCGGCCCGCGCGCGGCGCGGCTGGCCGCCCGCTGGGCCGACGAGTACAACACGGTCATGCCGACGCTCGACGAGGCCGCCGAGCGCAAGGCGAGGATCGACGCCGCGTGCGCGGCGGCGGGCCGCGAGCCGATCCCGTTCTCGATGATGGGCCCGGTCGAGATCGGCCCGGACATGGCGCCGACCGTCGACCATCTCAAGGCCTATGAGAACGCCGGGGTATCGCGCGTCTTCATCCAGCACCTGGAGCACCGCGATCTCGCCACGGTCCGCCGGATCGGCGAGGAGCTCGTGCCCGCGCTGCGCGCCTAGCGCACGCGGGTGAACGTCAGCTTCCACTCGATCGTCGTCGTGGTCGTGTAGACGCCGCCGGCGCCGAACGTCTGGCGGTCGTCGTACTGCTTCCTGCCGTGCGCGACGATCGTCCTCTGCCTGCCGAACCAGCCCGCGATCGGCCTGCGCTGCGCGGTGGGACGCGCGGTCGCCACCGGCCACGCGCCCTCGGTCGTCTGACGCGGCGTGATCAGCGAGCACTGCGCGAAGCTCACCTTCTCGCGCACGCCGTGCTCGGCGGTCGTGACGTCCGGGGTCAGCTCGACCGCGCGGCTGCCGCTCCAGCCGAGCTGCACGTCGTAGTCGACCAGCAGCGTCCCGCAGTCGGGCGGGATGGGCGGCGGGTCGTCGGCGCCCATCGGCTTCATCGTCACGCCGCACGTACCGGCGGTGTAGTTGGTGTTCATCGTGCGGCTGCGCGTGACCTGGCCCTTGGCCTTCAGGCCGCCGGTGTCGTGCGGGTCGTTGAGCTTCCAGCTGCCGTACTGGAACTGGGTCGCGACGCCGTTGGAGAAGGCCAGCACCTTGTTCTGGCCGGTCGAGGCGACGTGCCAGGTCTCCTCCCCGTGGCCGTCGACCATCGAGGTCCGGTAGCAGTCCTGGGCCTGCTGGTAGGCGGGCAGGTTCCAGGTCGTGTGCGCGGTGCCGTCGAAGGACACGGAGAACTTCGCCGCCCTCTCTGCGGCGGCGGGCGACGCGACGGCGAGCGTGGCGGCGAGGGTCAGGAGCGGGAGGCGAGCGCGGTGCATGAGACCACGGTGCCGCCCGCCGTCCCGCCCGGCATCGGGGACATCCCTGGCCGCGCCGAGGGTGCGGCTGCCCGAACCTCAGCGCAGCGCGGCCTTGACGGCGGGCGCGAGGTCGCCGGGGCCGACAACGGTGACGTCCTCCAGGCCGAGCCAGGACGCCATCGCGCGCAGACGCTCGGCCAGGGCCTCGGCGGTCTGCGGCGGCGCGCCGGGCTCGGCGTGGGCGGCCTGGACGAGCAGCGCGCTCGCAGCGCGGTCGGACTTGAGGTCGACGCGGGCGACCAACCGGTCCCCGAGCAGGAGCGGCAGCACGTAGTAGCCATGCACGCGCTGCGGCTTGGGCACGTAGATCTCGATCCGGTAGCGGAACCCGAAGACGCGCTCGACGCGCGGGCGCTCCCAGATCAGCGAGTCGAACGGGCCGACCAGCGCGCAGGCGTCGACCGCGCGTGGGATCCGCGCGCCGGGCGTCAGGTAGGCGACGGTCCGTTCGCCCCACCCCTCGACGGCGACCGGCAGCAGCTCGCCGGCCTCGACCAGCTCGGCGACGCGCGGCCTGGCGTCGGCGGCCGGCAGCCGGAAGTAGTCGCGCAGGTCGCTCTCGGTCGCCACGCCCAGCGACCGCGCGGCGACGCGGAGCAGCTCGCGCTGCGCCTCCTCGTCGGACGGCGTCGGCGTGTCGAGCACGCTCCTCGGGAGCACGCGCTCCGGGACGTCGTACAGCCGCTCGAACCGGCGCCGCCGCGCGCTCGTGATCTCGCCGCTCCAGAACAGGAACTCCAGCGCGCGCTTGACGTCGCTCCAGTCCCACCACGGGCCCTTCCTGCCCCGCGGCTCGTCCAGATGCGCGAGCTCAGAGGCCGTGAGCGGCCCGCGGTCGCGCAGGTCCTCCAGCACCGCGGCGACCAGCTCCGGCCGGTCCTTCGCGATCCGCCGCATCCCGCCCCACGCGTCGTCGTGCGCGCGGCGCATCCGCCAGCGCAGGTGCGGATGCAGCTCGACCGGGATCAGCGACGCCTCGTGGCCCCAGTACTCGAACAGCCGCCGCGGCGCGTAGTGCGACAACTTGTCGAGCAGGTCGATGTCATACCCGCCCAGCCGCGCGAACGCGGGCAGGTAGTGCGCACGCTGCAGCACGTTGACCGAGTCGATCTGGATCAACCCCACGCGGTCGACCACCCGCGAGCGCAGCGCCCGCGCATCGACCGCGCGATCGAGCGGCCTGGCCTCGGCGAAGCCCTGCGCGGCAAGCGCGATGCGCCGCGCCTCGGCGGCGGAGAGCGAGGTCCGGCGGCGCCGGGCAGTCGGGGAGCTTGAGGAGGTCATCGGGGAGACCGCACATGGTGGCGCACGACGCAGACGACCCGCATCCAGTTAGGGTGCCCTAAGACATGAACCGATCCGCCGTCACGCTGCTCCTGACCGCCGCCCTCGCCCTCGCCGTCGCCACCGGCTGCGGCTCGTCCGACGACGACGCCTCGTCCGGCAGCGGGGCCGCCGCCACCAAGACCGCCAACAACGCCGGGACGTTCCCGGTCACCGTCCAGCACCGCTACGGCGCCACGACGATCAGGTCCCAGCCCAAGCGGATCGCGATCGTCGGCTTCACCGAGCAGGACATCGTGCTGGCGCTGGGCCAGAAGCCGATCGTCACCACCGACTGGTACGGCAACCAGCCCTACGCGACCTGGCCGTGGGCGCGCGAGGCGCTCGGCGACGCCAGGCCGACGGTCCTGAAGGCCGCCGACGGCATCGACTTCGAGGGCGTCGCCAAGGCCCACCCGGACCTCATCGTCGGGACCAACGTCGGCATCAAGCAGAAGGACTACGACAAGCTCTCGCAGATCGCGCCGACCGTTCCCGGCTGCAAGGGCCGGCCGGTCTACTTCTGCCCCTGGGACCAGCAGACCGAGCTGGTCGCCGCCGCGCTGGGCCAGAAGGCGCGCGGGATCCAGATGGTCAAGGACATCAAGTCGCGGTTCGCGAAGGCCGCCGCCGAGCACCCCGAGTTCCAGGGCAGGTCCGTCACGTTCAGCCAGAACGCGTTCTACGACGGCAGGCTGTACGCCTACCCGCCGGGCCTGGGGACCGAGTTCCTCAGCATGCTCGGCTTCACGATCAACCCCAAGTTGCAGGGGTTGGCCAAGCCGGGGATCCAGGCCGCGATCTCGGCCGAGCGCCTCGACGTGATCGACACCGACGTCCAGGTCTTCGCGACCGAGAAGCCCGGCGACGTCGGCAACCTGCTGAAGATCCCGACGTTCCGGGGCCTCAACGCGGTCAAGGGCCACCACACGATCTTCACCGACGCGACGCTGTCGGGCGCCATGTACTTCACGACGCCGCTGTCGCTGCCCTACGTCCTGGACCACCTCACGCCGCAGCTCGCCGCAGCGGTGGCGGGCAGGGCGCCGCGGAGGATGGTGTCGTGACCGTCACGCGGGTGAGGCCCGCGCCGCAGTCGCGGCAGCGTGCGGTGTAGCGCACGGCGCGGTACGCCCACGTCGTCTGGCAGTGGTCGCAGCGGTACTGCGGCTCGTCGCTCACTCGTCGTCGTCCTCTCCGATCAGCCCGCGCGAGGCCGCCCACCGCGCGGCCTCGTGGCGGGAGCTGAGCTGCAGCTTGCGCAGCACCGCGCGGACGTGGGACTCGACGGTCCGCGGCCCGATCCCGAGCCGCTGGCCGATCCGCTTGTAGGCGTAGCCGCGCGCGAGGTGGTGCAGCACCTCGCGCTCGCGCGGGGTCAGCTGCTCCAGCGGGTCGTCGTCGGGCACGGCGGCGACCTCCGGGCGGCTGAACGCCTGCAGGACGAACGCCGCCAGGCGCGGGCTGAAGTACGCGTCGCCCTGGGCGACCTGCTCGATCGCCGCGACCAGGTCGGTCGTCGCGATCGTCTTGGTCACGTAGCCGAGCGCGCCCGCCCGGATCATCGGGACGACGTCCTCGGCCGCGTCGGACACCGACAGCGCCAGCACCGCGGGCGGCGCCTCGCCCCCGCGCGCCAGCGCCTCCAGCACCGCGACGCCGCCGCCGTCGGGCAGGTGGACGTCGAGCAGGACGACCTCCGGCGCGGTCGCGCCGATCACCGCGACGGCCTCGGCCGGCGTCTCGGCCTCGCCGACGATCTCGCACGCCGCGGCGAGCTCGGCCCGGACCCCCGCCCGGAACAGCTGGTGGTCGTCGACGACGACGATCCGGCGCCGCGTCACCGCGTGACCCCGATCCGCAGGGCGACCTCGGTGCCCTCGCCGGGCGCCGTGTCGATCGTCGCGCTGCCGCCGGCCGCGGCCATCCGGCCGACGATCGCGTCGCGGACCCCGCGGCGCTCGGTCGGGACCGCGTCGGGCACGAAGCCCGGGCCCTCGTCGCGGACGAAGACCGCGGCGCCGTCGGGCGTGACCTCGGCGAACACGAACACGGGCGCGCCGCCGCCGTGGTGGGTGGCGTTGCGCAGCGCCTCCCGCGCCGCCGCGGCCAGCGCCTCACCGGAGGCGTCGAGCGGGCGGTCGCCGATCGCGCTCAGCTCGATCGCCACGTCGCGCTCCTCCTCGACTTCTCCTACAACATCGTGAAGTGCTGCAACAAGAGTCTCGGAGGCCAGCTCGGCCTCCCCCGCCATCCAGGCGCGCAGCGCGTGCTCCTGGCGGCGCGCCAGCCGCGTGACCGCGTGCGGGTCGTGGGCCTGGCGCTGCACGAGCGCGAGCGTCTGCAAGACGCTGTCGTGCAGGTGCGCGGCGAAGCGGCGGCGGTCGGCCTCACGCGCGGCGGCCGCGTCGCGCTGGTCGTCGCGGGCCAGCGCGGCGATCAGCAGCGGCGTCCCGGCGATCACGGCGATCGCCGCCATCGCCAGTAGCACGACGAGGAGGAGCAGCCCGCGGTCCGAGGACAGCGAGAAGCCGAACAGGCCGATCGCCACGAACGCCGCCCAGCCGATCAGCGCGACGCCGGCCAGCGCGCGCCACGGGAAGCCGGGCGTGCGCGCCGGCGCGCCGTTCTCGGTGATCTGGCGCCACCCCGACGAGCGCTGCGCGAGGCCGATCCGGACGCGCATCGCGTCGGAGACCAGGACGACCCCGCCGGTCGCCGCGAGCACGATCAGCGCCAGCGGCCAGAACCTCATGTGCACGAAGTCCGACGCCGTCCGGCCCTCGAGCAGGCCCGCGACGCCGCTGGTCCGCTGCAGCGCGGCGAGCGCCAGCCAGGCCGCGCCGGCCAGGCCGATGAGGACGACCATCAGCAGCGCCGGCTGGCGGTGCACGGCGGCGAGCGCGCGCGGGATCAGGACGCCCGCGCCGGCGACGACGCCGACGATCGCGACCGTGATCCCGACAGCAGCCGAGCCCGCGTGCTCGAGGACCAGGACGAGCCCCGCGAGCATCGCCAGCCCGCCCGCGGCGGTCGCCACGAAGGCGCCGTCCTGCCAGGGCGGCCGGGGCTGCTGCGGTTGCCGCGGCGTCGCGGGCATCCCGGACGCGGGCACGCGCGGCATCTGGGTCGTCGTGTCGCTCATCGCTGCTGCTCCTTGGCCTTCGGCACGGCGCATGGCCCGCCGATCAGCCGCCTGACGTGCGTGACCTGGCGGCGCTCTTCGCGCGCGCGCACGCGCCATGCGGCGATCTCCCGCGCCCGCTCCCTCTTCGTGACGCCCTGCGGGTCCGGCTTGACCTCGACGCCGCCCGGGAAACCGGGCCAGCTCGGGTTGGTGTCCGGCTGGACGGCGTCGGCGTAGTCGCGCAGGATCAGGCTTCCGCCCGACGAGTCGAACCTGACGTGCAGCGTCGTCCTGGCGTGCACGCCGTGGTCGGGCGAGCTGACGTGCCCCGCGTGGCCGAAGTACTGCGTCCCGAAGACCGTGACGGCCTGGTAGGGATCGGCGTCGCCGGTCAGGAAGGTCGCGGCGCGCGCCGCGAACGGGCGCACGTGGTAGTCGATGTCGACCGCGACGCAGCGGTCGTGCGGCAGCGCGACGATCGTTCGGCGCAGGCCGCCGCGGATCCTCAGCGTGTCCTCGCCCCACGGCAGGTCGGTGTGGCGCAGGTCGACGACCATCGTCCCGAGCCCGGACTCGTAGCCGTCGGCAGGGATGTCGGAGAACCGTGCCGGCATGTAGGTCCGGTCGCCCGCCTGCGGCGCGACGTGCACGCCGGAGGCGGCGATCGCGATCGACGGCAGGACCAGCGCGGAGACCGGCAGCAGCGCCCAGGCCGGGCCGAGGCGCGTCCAGGACGCCAGCGCGCCGAGGAACATCGCGCCGGCGACGATCGCCACGATCCAGCCGAAGCCGAAGATCGTCGCGCCCGCGGCGAGCAGTCCGAGCGTGCCGAGGCCCGCGATCGCCGCGCAGCCGAGGATCACCGACGTGATCCCGCGCGGGGCGACACGGCCGCCGGCGCCGCGCGCGGCCGCGCCGGCCTCGCCCTCGGCGGGGATGATCAGCCAGCAGGCGAGGTAGACGAGCGCGCCGAGCCCGGCGAACGCGGTGGTCAGCACGAAGCCCGCGCGCAGCGTCGCGACCGGGATCGGGCGGACGCGGGCGATGCCCTCGCACACGCCTCCGATCCAGCGGCCACGGGTGGCCCGGGCGAGCGGCTGATGCTGCGGTTCCATGCCAGCAGTGTGGCTCGCCGATGCACCGGCCGGTAGTCGGACTTGCCCGGAGCGTTCTCCGGGATGTCCCGGAGGCGTTCCCGGGTACGTCTTCTGACTCGCCGGTCAGTTGCGTGCCCAACCGCACACAACCGTTACACGGATCGATGGAACACTCCTTCATGTCATGACGCTCGCCCCCGAATCTCCCGTCCATGACGACCGCCCGCTGATCGGCGCGGCGCCGCCATCGCCCGCCGGGCCGATCGACGACGCGGAGGCGGCCTCGCTGCCGCTGCCGCCGATGGTCGACCTGCCGAAGACGATCCAGACGCTGCGCTTCAACCAGCGCCAGATCGACTTCGTCTTCGGCGCGCGCCGCCGCCTCGGCGAGGTCTTCCGGATGCGCGGGATCATCCCCGGCGGCCCGGTGATCACCTCGCACCCGGACCACGTCCAGTCGCTCTTCAAGGCCAAGCCCGACCTCGCGCCGTCGCTGACGGCCGAGTCGCCGCTGCGCCCGATCGTCGGCCCGAACTCGACGCTGACCGCCAACGGCCCGCGCCACCTGCGCCAGCGCAAGCTGCTGCTGCCGCCGTTCCACGGCGAGGCGATCGAGAAGTACATGGACATGATCCGCGACGCCGCCGAACACGAGATCGACAGGTGGCCGGTCGGCAAGGAGATCGAGCTGGCGCCGCGGATGCAGGCGATCACGCTCGACGTGATCATGTCCGGGATCTTCGGCATCGAGGGCAAGCCGCAGCGCGGCACGCCCGAGGCGGCGCTGCGCCGCGCGATCCGCGGCCTGGTCGAGGTCTCGACATGGAAGATCGCCCAGCTCGGCGAGTTGATGAACATCGGCTCCGACGAGCCGGTCGGGATCACCAAGGCGGGACTCGAGTTCCTGGACCGCCCGACCTACGCGGTGATCGCGCAGCGGCGCAGGGCCGCGGACGTCGAAGAGCGGGGCGACATCCTGTCGCTGCTGCTGCAGGCGCGGACCGAGGACGGCGAGGGGCTGACCGACCACGAGCTGCGCGACGAGCTGCTGACGCTCGTGCTCGCCGGCCACGAGACGACGGCGAACTCGCTGGCGTGGGCGTGGGAGCGGCTGGTCCGGACCCCGGCGGCCTACGACCGCCTCCGCGACGCGACCCGCGGCGGCGACGCCGCGCTCTCTGAGAAGGTCGTCGAGCAGACGATCACCGAAGCAATGCGCTCGCGGCCGGTCATCCCGATCATCGGGCGGCGCGTGAAGGTGCCGTGGCGGCTGGGCGACTACGCGGTGCCGGCCGACACGCCGGTGACGATGAGCATCCTGCTCATCCACCACCGCGAGGACGTCTACCCGGACCCGTTCGCGTTCCGGCCGGAGCGCTGGGAGGGCCAGAAGCCCGGCACGTACACGTGGATCCCGTTCGGCGGCGGCACGCGCCGCTGCCTCGGCGCGGCGCTGGCGATGGCCGAGCAGCGCGTCGTGATGGAGGCGATGGCGCGGCGCCTGGATCTGGTCGCCGACCGGCCGGAGCCCGAGACCGCGATCCACCGCAACGTCACGATGATCCCGTCGCGCAACGCGCGGGTGAAGGTCGTCAGCCGGGCGGCGTGAGCTCCACGACGTGCTGGCGCGCGTCGGGGTGAGCAAGCTGTAGGAGTCGCTCGGCGGCGCGCGTGATCGCGCGCTCGTCGGGCTTGGTGTAGGCCTTGGTGGTGAAGCGCGCGACCGTGAGCGTCGCGCGCTGCTTGTTGGTGGCCTCGATGCGCCAGTTGCCGGCGGCGAAGCCGTCGATCAGGACGAGCCCGGCGAACAGGCCGTTCTGGGTCATGACCTTCGGGCGGTGCTCGGCGGGCAGGACGCGGGTGCCGTCGGCGTGGCTGAGGATCAGGTTGTCGAACGGACCGGTGAGGATCGGCGCGACGCGGCCGCTGTCGCCCGGGTCGGGACGCGGCGCGTCCGGGAGGTCGTAGAGCGTGCGCCTGCCGGTCTGCGCGTCGGTGGCGGTGACCGCACGGCCCTGCTCGGCCAGCGCCCTGAAGTGCGGCGCGAGGCGGGTCAGGCCCGACCACTTCTGGGCGTCCTGGACGGTGGCCGGGCCGAACGCGTTCAGGTAGCGGAGGATCAAGTCCTCCATGTCGAGTTGATGGTCGTGCTCGGAAACGTCCGGGCACCACGCCTCCAGCGACGTGTGGGCCGCGGCGCCGCCCTGGAGCCAGAGGCCGCGCGGCGGGACCTGGACGAGCGGGACGTGCGCCCGGACCTGCTGCGCGAGGCGGGTGGCGTCGTCGCCGGGGAACCGCGGGCCGAGCTGCTCGGCGAGCTGGGCGAACGTGCGCGGCCGGTCCTCGACGAGCGCGCGGCCGGCGCGGGCGACGGCGCCGGCCGCGGCGGCGACCCCGTGGTTGTTGTCGGTCGCGCGCGCGATCATCGGCTGGACGAGCGGGCGCAACCTGTAGGCGTCGCGGGCGGAGACGAGGTGGATCGTCCCGCGCATCAGGACGATCCGGACCGCCGCGTGGGACTCCAGCAGCGCCGACAGCTCGAGCGGGTCGAAGCCCTGCAGGCGCGGCAGCAGCTGGAGGTACGGCGCCCTGGCGTCCTGGGCCTGCAGGCCGACGAGGTGCTCGACGGCCTCCAGCGCGCTCGCCCTCCGCGGCGCCAGCAGCCACTGCCGGGCGAGCAGCGCGCGGTTGAGCGCGAGGGTGTCGAGCGGCGGGAGGTCGGCCATCGGCCCCGCGAACGCTACCCGGGGACCTTGAAGCTCACCGTGCGCGGCCCGGAGCGGTTGCCCTCGGCGTCGACCGCGGTGACCGACAGCTCGTAGCTGCCGCGCCCGAGCGCGAGCCCCGCGCCGAACGACGAGCTGACCCTGAAGGCGATGGTCCTGGTCGTCGGCTTGTAGGTCTTGCTCCGGGTCGACCTGATGAAGTACGTGCAGGGCCGGCCCTTGCGGTTCCTGCGCGTCGGCGCGACGCAGGACGAGCCGGCGCGCCGGCCGGGCAGGCCGTAGAGCACGCGCACGGTGACCGTCGCCGGGCGCGTGAGCCGCACGGTCGCGGTCGCGTGGGTCGCCCTGCGGGCCCTGACGTGCCTGCGCCTGTTCGCCCTGCGCGCGGTGTACAGCGTGTGCTTCGAGAGGCGGACCGACTGCAGGACGACCGGCGCGGGCTTGGGCCTGGGCGCGGGTGCGGCGGGCCTCGGCGCGGGCGCCACGACGGCCGGCGGCGCCGGCGGCGTGGGCGCGAACGTCACGCCGGCCTGGCGGTCGCCGCCCATGCTCACCAGGCACGTCGGCCCGCTGCCCGAGCAGACGCCGGTCCAGCTCGCGATCACCGAGCCGGCCCGCGGCCTGGCGGTCAGCGTGACCGTGCGGCCGGTGCCGTAGTGCTGCTCGCAGTCGCTGACGCAGGCGATGCCCGGCAGGTCGCTGACGACCGTGCCGCGGTCGATGCCGCCGCCGACGCTCACGGTCAGGTCGCTGCGCGCGGGCGGCGCGTGGCCGTCGGCGTCGAGGCGCACGACGCGGTCGCCGCCGGTGTCGGCGACCAGCACGGTCCCGCCGTCGGCGCTGACCGCCAGGCCGCCGGGATCGACGACCTGGCCGGGCCCCGCGCCCTCGGTCGCGATCGTCGTCCAGGAGCTGCTCGTCGCGCTCGGCGCGCTGACGACGCGCGCGCCGTCGGCCGTGCCCGGCCGCTGCTCGGCGACGTACAGCGACCCGTCGGGGCCGAAGCCGAGGCCGGACGGGTGGTCCCACGTCGTCCCGCCGCCGGGCGCGGCGACGGAGGTGCCGGCGTCGACCGCGCGCACCGAGGTGTCGTCGGCGACGAACGCGGTGCCGTCCGGCGAGACCGCCACGGCAGCGGGGTGCGACAGGCCGGAGCGGACGGTCGTGGCGTTCCCGGCGCCGTCGATCCGGACGACCACGCCGTCCCTCGACCCGGCGACGTAGACGCCCCCGCCCGGCGCGGCCGCGACGCCCAGCGGGCGCGCGACCGCGACCATGGCAATGACATTGCCGCCCGGCCCGATCTCCTGCACGCGGTCGTTGCCGTAGTCGGCGACCCAGAGGTTCCCGGCCGCGTCGTAGGCGACGTCGTGCGGGAGGTCGAACTGCCCCGGGTTGCTGCCCTCGGTCGCGAAGCCGGTGGAGGCGCTGACCTGGCCGCGCAGCCCGGCCCAGGTGCCGTCGGCCGCGATCAGCCCGATCCGCTCGTCGAAGCTGTCGGCGACCGCGATCGTCCCGTCGGGCGCGAAGGCCACGCCCTCCGGCCGCGTGAAGTAGCCCGGGCCACGCCCGCTGATCCCCCAGATCGAGCGGATCCCGTTGTTGACGTCGAACGCCTGCATGCGGTCGTTGGCGGTGTCGGCGACGTCGACGCCGCCGCCCGGCGTGTCGGTGAGCGCGCCGACCGAGCGGATGATCGCCATGTTGCCGGTGCCCGGCCCGTAGCCCTGCGCGCCGATCGTCCCGAGGAAGGCCAGCGACCCGGCGTCGAAGACGTCCACGCGGTTGTTGAGGTTGTCGGCGACGAACAGGCGGTTGGGGTCGTGGGAGTCGACCGCCACGTCGTAGGGGTTCTGCAGCTGGCCCGGCCCGGTGCCGAACGTCCCGACCGCGCCGACCTGGTCCAGCGACGTCGCGTCGAGCACGACGATCCGGTGGTGGTCGTCGTCGGCGACGTAGACGAGCGTGCCCGCGGGGTTCAGCGCGATCCCCTGCGGCGCCGAGAGGTCCACGGCCGCGGGCGAGAACGACGGCGCGGCGCTCGGCCTCAGCGTCGCCGGGTCCAGGACGAAGCGCGCGACGCGCTCGTTGCCCTGGTCGGCGACGTAGACCACCGGCGGCTGGCCGGGCGCTTGGGCCACGGCGATGCCCGACGCGCTGCGCCCGCCGCCGATCGACGTGTCCGGGTTGCCGCCGAGCAGGTCGAAGACGGTCCTGTCGCCGAACGTCGTGACGTACGCGCCGCTGGACTGGTCGAAGACCTGGACGCGCTCGTTCTGGGAGTCGAGCACGTAGACGTGGCCGGAGCGGTCGGTCGCCACGCCGCCGACCGGTCCGAGCCGCCCGTTCTCGCCGCGCACCGACTGGTAGCCGAAGGCGAACTTGAACTGGCCGTCGGGCCCGAAGGCCTGCACGACGCTCGAGTTCTGGTCGCCGACGAAGACCGTCTGGCCGCCCGGCGACACCCCCACCGCCTGCGGGAAGCGGAAGACGCCGTTGCCCTGCGGCGCCTCCCCCACCACCGACGGCGTCCACGCCGCCGACGCGGTTCCGCCCAGCGCCGCGCACGCCAGCGCCGCCGCCGTTGCCATGACCATCGCCCGCACCGATCTCCCCATGCACCCGCAACGCTGCCACATGCGGCCAGGTGACGCGGCGGTGTCCTCGTATCCTGGAGGGTCGTGCCGCTCGCCGAGCTTCGTGACCGCCTGGAGGAGCTGACGCTGCTCGACGCGCACCGCCTCGCGCGGCGGCTGGACCGCGCGCGCCGCCATCCGGAGGACGACAGGGCGCTGGCGAGGCTCGACCGCGACTTCGCGACCGCAGCGGCGCGGGTCGACAGGCGCCGCGCCGCGGTCCCGCAGGACATCACCTACCCGGAGCAGCTCCCGGTCTCCGGCCGGCGCGAGGAGCTGATGGCGGCGATCCGCGACCACCAGGTCGTCGTGGTCGCCGGCGAGACCGGGTCGGGCAAGACCACGCAGATCCCGAAGATGTGCCTGGAGCTCGGGCGCGGGATCCGCGGGACGATCGCGCACACGCAGCCGCGGCGGCTGGCCGCGCGGACCGTCGCGCAGCGGATCGCCGACGAGCTCGACGTCCCGCTCGGCGACGCCGTCGGTTACGCGATCCGGTTCAACGACAAGTCGTCGGAGAACACGCTGGTGCGGTTGATGACCGACGGCCTGCTGCTGGCCGAGATCCAGCACGACCGGCTGCTGCGCCGCTACGACACCATCGTCATCGACGAGGCCCACGAGCGCTCGTTGAACATCGATTTCCTGCTCGGTTACCTGCACCAGCTGCTGCCCAAGCGGCCCGACCTGAAGCTCATCATCACGTCGGCGACGATCGACCCCGGGCAGTTCGCCGCGCACTTCGGCGACGCGCCGATCGTCGAGGTGTCCGGTCGCACCTTCCCGGTCGAGACGCGCTACCGCGCGCTGGAGGACCGCGACCAGCCCGAGGCGATCGGCGACGCCTGCGACGAGCTGCTGCGCGCGTCGCGCGATGGAGACGTCCTGGTGTTCCTGTCCGGCGAGCGAGAGATCCGCGACACCGCGGACGCGCTGCGGGGCCGGTACAAGGACGACAACAACCTCGAAGTGCTTCCCTTGTACGCGCGGCTGTCGACCGCGGAGCAGCAGAAGGTCTTCCAGCCGCACCGCAAGCGGCGCGTCGTGCTGGCCACCAACGTCGCCGAGACGTCGCTGACCGTGCCGGGGATCAAGTACGTGGTCGACCCGGGCTTCGCGCGGATGTCGCGCTACAGCGCGCGGCTGAAGGTCCAGCGGCTGCCGATCGAGCCGATCTCGCAGGCGTCGGCCGACCAGCGCAAGGGCCGCTGCGGGCGCACGTCGGACGGCATCTGCATCCGCCTCTACGACGAGGAGGAGTTCGCCGAGCGCCCGCGCTTCACCGATCCGGAGATCCTGCGGACCAACCTCGCGTCGGTGATCCTGCAGATGGCCGCGCTGGACCTCGGCGCGGTCGGCGACTTCCCGTTCCTGGACCCGCCGGACGCGCGCCAGGTGCGCGACGGCGTCAACCTGCTCGTGGAGCTGAGCGCGCTGGACCCGGACGCGCCCGCGGGCAGGCGGCTGACGCAGGTCGGGCGCAAGCTCGCGCGGCTGCCGGTCGACCCGCGGATGGCGCGGATGATCATCGAGGCCGACAAGCTCTCGTGCGTCGACGAGGTCGTCGTGATCGCGGCCGCGCTGTCGATCCAGGACCCGCGCGAGCGGCCGAGCGAGTTCCAGGCGCAGGCCGACCAGTCGCACGCGCGCTTCAAGGACGATGACTCGGACTTCATCGCGTACCTGAACCTCTGGTCCTACGTCCGCGAGCAGCAGAAGGAGCTGAGCGGATCGCAGTTCCGCAAGCGGATGAAGGCCGAGTACCTGCACTTCCTGCGCATCCGCGAGTGGCAGGACCTCGTCGGCCAGCTGCGCCAGGCGAGCAAGGAGCTGGGCGTCACCCGCAACCAGACGCCGGCCGAGCCGCAGCAGATCCACGTCGCGTTGTTGTCCGGGTTGCTCTCGCACGTCGGGATGAAGGACGGCGCGAAGCGCGAGTTCGTGGGCGCGCGCGGCGCGCGCTTCTCGATCTTCCCGGGCTCGACGCTGGCCAGGAAGCAGCCCGCGTGGGTGATGGTCGCCGAGCTGGTCGAGACCGCGCGGCTGTTCGGCCGGACCGCGGCGAAGATCGAGCCGGCGTGGGTCGAGCCGCTGGCCGAGCACCTCGTCAAGCGCACGTACTCCGAGCCGCGCTGGGAGCGCAGGCGCGGCGCGGTCGTCGCGACCGAGCGGGTCACGTTGTACGGGTTGCCGATCGTCGGCGGGCGCCGGGTCGGCTATGCGGCGATCGACCCGGAGCTGGCACGCGACCTGTTCATCCGCCGCGCGCTGGTCGAGCGCGACTGGGACACGCGCCACCGCTTCTTCGCCGAGAACGCTCGCATGCTCGAAGAGATCGACAAGCTCGAGCAGCGCGAGCGGCGGCGGGACATCATGGTCGACGACCAGGTGCTCTACGACTTCTTCGCGCAGCGGATCCCGGAGCGCGTGGTGAGCGCCGCGCACTTCGACCGCTGGTGGAAGGACGCGCGGCGCAGCGAGCCGGACCTGTTGACCTACACGTTGGAGCTGCTCGTCCGGCCCGAGGCGCGCGACGCGCTCGACGGCGCCGGGCGGCCGACCGCGTGGCGCCAGGGCGACGGCACGTTCCCGTTGACCTACGCCTTCGAGCCGGGCTCCGAGCGCGACGGCGTGACCGTGCACATCCCGCTGGCCGTGCTGCCGCAGGTCAGGGCCGTCGGCTTCGAGTGGCTGGTCCCGGCCTTCCGCGACGAGCTGGTGACCGCGCTGCTGCGCGGGCTGCCGAAGGAGCTGCGCCGGCCGCTCGTGCCGGTGCCCGAGACCGCGGCGCTCGCCGTGGCACGCATGAAGCCGCGCTCGGGACCGCTGACCGAGGTGCTCGCGCGCGAGGTCAGCGCGCTGAAGGGCACGCTGGTCCCGGCCGAGGCGTTCGCGCCCGCCGCGCTGCCCGACCACCTCAAGATGACGTTCTCGATCGAGGACGAGCATGGCGTCGTCGTCGCCCAGGGCACCGACCTGGCGGCGGTGCGCGAGCAGGTCAAGCCGCAGCTGCGCGCGGCGCTGAGCGCGGCGACCGCGGGCTACGAGCGGCTCGGGCTGACCGGGTGGGACGGCTTCGACCAGCTGCCGCGCGAGATCGCGTTGCGTGGCGTCGGCGACGCCGGCCGCGCGTTCCCGGCGCTGGTGGACCGCGGCGACCACGTGGACGTCAAGATGATGGAGTCGCGCGCGGCGGCCGACGCCACGATGGCGCTCGGCACGCGCCGCCTGCTGCTCCTGACGATCCCCTCCCCCGCGCGCCAGGTCATCGGCAGGCTCGACAACCGCGCGCAGCTGCTGCTCGCCGCCGCGCCGCACGGCTCGCTGGCCGCGGTCGTCGACGACGCGATGGCCGCCGCGGCCGACGTCCTGATGGCCGAGGCCGGAGGTCCCGCCTGGGACGCGGCGGGCTTCGCGAGGCTGCGCGGCCACGTCGCCGGGTCGCTGGGCGCGCGCACGTCGGTCGTGATGCGCGACGTCGTCGAGATCCTCGGCGCCCGCGCCGACCTGCACCGGCGGATGGAGACGATGGTCGCCCCGCAGGTCCGCGACGCGCGCCAGGACGTCGCCGAGCAGCTCGGCGGCCTCGTCTACCCCGGCTTCGTCGCGGCGACCGGCGCCTACCGGCTCGGCGACGTCGTCCGCTACCTCCACGCGGCCGAGCGGCGGCTGGAGCGGCTGCCCGACGTCATCGCCGTCGACCGTGACCGCATGGCGGCCGTCCGCGAGCTGGAGGCCGAGCTGCGCACGCGGATCAAGGCCTACACCAACGACGGCAAGCCGGTCCCGGCTGGGCTGACCGAGGCAGGGTGGTTGATCCAGGAGCTGCGCGTCGCCCAGTTCGCGCAGGCGCTCGGCGTCCGCGGGCAGGTCAGCGCGAAGCGGATCCGCAGGGTGATGGACTCGGCAGCATGACCTCGGAGGTCATCGCCAGGGCGCCGTGACGGCGGCAGGATCATGGCCATGACCAACTCCCCCTCCATCACCGAGACCATCAACCACTACCTGGACGCCTGGAACGAGGGCGTGCCGGAGCGCCGCCGGGCGCTGGTCGCGCTGGCCTTCGCCGACGACGCGACCTACAAGGACCCCATGATGGCCGGCGCCGGCGGCGACGAGATCGACGCGATGATCGGCGCCGCTCAGCAGCAGTTCCCCGGCCACCGGTTCGTCCTGGCCGCGGGGCCGGAGACGGTCGGCGACCACGTCCGGTTCGTCTGGCACCTGGTGCCCACGGCCGGCGGCGACGTCGTGGCGATCGGCCACGACTTCGCGACGGTCCGTCCCGACGGGCGCCTCGGCGAGGTCGTCGGCTTCCTCGAGACGCCGGTCGCCGCCGCGGCCTAGCGGACGCCGGGGCGCGGGACCCAGCCGGGCACGGCCCGCCGGTAGTCCTCGTAGGAGGACCCGAACCGGCGGGCCAGCCGCGGCTCCTCGACGAAGTGCGCCAGCGACGCGGTCGTGACCACGTAGACGGCCGCGGCGAGGAACAGGATCGGCTGGCTGAAGAACAGCGCCTCGCCGAAGACGATCGACGCGGTCGCCGCGTACATCGGGTTCCGGATGAAGCGGTAGACGCCGCCGGAGATCAGGAACGTCGTCGGCGCGGCGGGCGACGGCGTCCCGGCGCCGTCGCGGACGAAGCGGACGAAGACGTCGAGCAGGACGCCGAGCGCCGCGGCGATCAGCAGCGCGCCGCAGACGCGCGGGCCGGTCGTCGGGTCGGTGTCGTCGCGTCCGGCGACGGCCACCAGCAGGTACGGCCCGACGCCCGCCTCCAGGCAGGGGCCGGCGAGGAAGAACAGGATGTTGCCGAGGACCAGGGCCCGGCGGCGTCCGCGCTGCATCGCGGCGCATCTTGACGGAGGCCGCGGCGACTACGCTGGGCGGCGATGAAGCACTTCCTCCGTCCGCTCTTCGACCGCGTGGTGATCAAGGAGCTGGAGCCCGAGCGGTTCCGCCGCTCCGGCCTGCTCGTCCCGGCCGGCTCCAACGAGCCGCCGCCGCAGCACGGGATCGTCCTGGCGGTCGGGCAGGGCCTGGACTGGTGGGACCACGTCGGGGTCCGGATGCCGATCGCCCCGGGCGACCACGTCGTCTTCCACGCCGCGGCCGGCGCCTGGGTCGAGGTCGACGAGGAGCGACTGCTCGTCTGCCGCGTCGGCGAGATCCTCGGCGTCCTCGAGGAGGCCCGCGAGCCGGGCGACACGCCGCCGTCGGCCCCCGAGGAGACCGCGTACGAGGACGACGACGAGGCCTAGGGCCGCGCGCCGGCGCGGGCGACCGCGCGGGTGCCGAGGGCGCAGGCGGCGCTGAGCGCTGCGCGCGGGTCGGCTCCGGTGGCGCGGGCGGCGAGCCAGCCGGCGGCGAAGGCGTCGCCGGCGCCGGTCGTGTCGACGACGGGGTCGCTGCTCGGCGCGGCGATGCGGATCGTGTCGGCGCCGTCGGTCCAGAGCGCGCCGGCGGGGCCGAGCGTGATGACGACCTCGCGCGCGCCCGCTCGCTCGATCAGCGCGCGGGCCGCGGCCTCGGGGTCGTCCGCGCCGGTCAGGACGCGGGCCTCGTCGAGGTTGGGGAGTAGCGTGTCGGCGCCGGCGATCCACCGCAGCACGTGCTCGACGCCGGTCGCCTGCAGCGGCGCCGCCGACGCAGGATCGACCGAGATCGTCATGCCCGCGGCGCGCGCCAGCTCCAGCGCGCGCAGGCCTGCGGCGCGCGGGCCGTCGTGGAGCAACACGTAGCCGCTCAGGTGCAGGTGGTTGCCCGCGGCGAACAGCCCGGCCGGCAGATCGGAAGGCGCGAGCGCGAGGTTGGCGCCGCGGTCGGGCAGCATCGTGCGCTCGCCGTCGGCGCCGATGACCACGACGCAGGTCCCGGTCGCGCGCTCGCGATCAACGCCGACATGGACGTCGACGCCCGCCTCGCGCAGCTCGGAGACCGCGCCGCGGCCCGCGACGTCGTCGCCGGCGCGCGCGACCAGCGCAACGCCTACACCTTGCTCCGCCAGCCATGCCGCCACGTTCGCCGCCGCGCCGCCGCCGGTCCAGCGCACGCGCGCCTCGGTGTCGGACGCGTGCGCCAGCGGCTCGGCGGCCGCAGCGACGACGTCGACCATCAGGTCGCCGACGGCGACGATCGTCACGCGTCGAGCGCCCGCGCCTGCGCCGCCGCGATCTCCCCCGCCAGCCGGGCGTTGGCGAGGACGAGCGCGACGTTGGCCCGCAGCGACTCGCCGCCGGTGCCCTCGTGGAAGCGCGCGAGCAGGAACGGCGTGACGTCGCGGCCGCGGACGCCCTCGGCGGCGGCCGCCGCCAGCGACTCGCTCAGCACGCGCGCATGCAGCTCCGGGTCGAGCTGCTGATCCACGGGCAGCGGGTTGGCGATCACCAGCGCGCTGCCGTCAAGGCCCAGCTCGCCGCGCGCGCCGAGCACCGCCGCGATCTCCTCGGGCGAGTCGAGCTGCCACGGCAGCTCGTAGCCGCTCTCGGTCAGGTAGAAGGCCGGGAACTTGTCGGTCCTGTAGCCCGCGACGCCGATCCCCAGCGTCTCGAGCCGCTCGAGCGTCGCCGGGATGTCGAGGATCGACTTCACGCCCGCGCAGACCACGCAGATGTCGGTGCGCGACAGGCCGACGAGGTCGGCGGACTCGTCCCACGTCTCGCTCGCCTCGCGGTGCACGCCGCCGAGCCCGCCGGTCGCGAACAGGCCGATGCCGGCCTCCGCGGCCAGGTGCGCGGTCGCGGCGACGGTCGTCGCGCCGGTCGCGCCGCGGGCCGCGGCGATCGGCAGGTCGCGCGCGCTGCACTTGACGACGTCGTCGCGCGTGGCGATCGCCTCCAGCGCTTCGTCGTCGAGGCCGATGCGGACCTCGCCGTCGACCAGCGCGATCGTCGCCGGGACCGCGCCGCCGTCCCGCACCGCCTGCTCGATCTGGCGGGCGATCTCGATGTTCTGCGGGCGCGGCAGCCCGTGGGAGACGATGGTGGACTCGAGCGCGACGACGGCCTGGCCGGCCGCGAGCGCCTCGGCGACTTCGGGTGCGACGGTGATCATGAGCCCCGGACGGTAGCGGCGGATCGCGGTTGACCACTGGGCGACGCGGGCACCGGGATGGGTGCGATGGAGCGCTACGCGGATCGCGGCGCGGCCGGGCGCGCGCTGGCGCCCGAGGTCGCGCGCGCCGTCGGCGCGGCCCGCGCGGCCGGCGCGGGCGCCGCCACCACGCCGCTGGTCCTGGCGCTGCCGCGCGGCGGCGTCCCGGTCGGCGCGGAGATCGCGGCCGCGCTGGGCGCCGAGCTCGACGTCCTGGTCGTGCGCAAGCTCGGCGTCCCCGGCCACGAGGAGCTGGCGTTCGGCGCGCTGGCCAGCGGCGGCGCGACGGTCGTCAACGACGACGTCGTGCTCACCGCCCATCTGACGGAATCCCAGGTCGTCGCGGTCCTCGCCGCCGAGCGCGCCGAGCTGGACCGCCGCGAGCGGCGCTACCGCGACGGCCGTCCGCCGCCGGCGGTGGCTGGGCGCACGGTCGTGGTCGTCGACGACGGGCTGGCGACCGGGGCGACGATGCGCGTCGCGCTCGCGGCGCTGCGCGCGCTCGGCCCAGCGCACGTGATCGCCGCGGCGCCGGTCGGCTCGGCCGAGGGCGCGGCGCTCGTCGCGCGCGACGCCGACGCGGTGATCTGCCCGCGCACGCCTCCCCGCTTCGAGGCCGTCGGCGCCTGGTACGACGACTTCACCGAGGTCGGCGACGAGACGGTCGCCTCGACCATCCGCCGATCTTGAGCCTGCGCCCCTTGCGCGCGGGCGGCCGTTGCGCCGATCCTCCGTCCCATGGACATCGGTCCGACGATCAGCGGCATCGACGCCGCGAGCATGCTGGCGGATGCCTCCGGCGCGCAGCTCGTCGCCGGATCGATCTCGCCCGACGCGCAGGACCTCGCCACGCCGGCGGTCAACCTCACGCTCGCGGGCGTGTCGATCGACGTCCAGGCCCGCGTCATGCAGGCCCAGCAGGACTCGTTCCAGAGCCTGCTCGACGTCGTGGCCTGACACCCCCTTTCAGGTTTCTGTCCCCTCGGCCGACGACCGGGAGGACATGGCCCGCATTCTCGTAGTTGACGACGCCGCCTTCATGCGTCGCATGGTGATCGACGTGCTCCAGAACGGAGGGCACGAGGTCGTCGGCGAAGGCGCGAACGGCATCGAGGCCGTGCAGCGCTACCAGGAGCTGCGCCCCGACGTCATGACGCTCGACATCACGATGCCCGAGAAGGACGGCCTGACCGCCCTCAAAGAGCTCATCGCGATCGATCCGAGCGCGAGGGTCGTCATGTGCTCCGCGCTCGCGCAGGAGTCGAAGGTGCTGGAGGCCGTCAAGGCCGGCGCCAAGGACTTCATCGCCAAGCCGTTCCAGGCCCAGCGCGTCCTGACCGCCATCGAGAAGGTCGTCGCCTAGACCCGATCGGGTCTACTCCCAGCTGGCGAACTTCAGCAGCTGGGACTCCACGCCGGGCCCGCGCCCGGCGAGGACGCAGGTGTGGCCGTCCTGTCGCCAGGTGACGACGGTCGCGCCGTTCTTCATGTAGATCGCGTAGTCCGTGCCCGCCTTGGTCACGTGCCGTGCGTGATCAGGGGTCGCGAGCGGCCTGCCGTCGACGATCGTGTAGCCGACGTCGCCCTTCGGGCCGTTGTAGGTGACCGTCGTCGCCGCGCGCCCGCCGACCGTGTCGTGGCGCGCGCCGGTCGCCTTCCACTTCGGCCACTCGTAGCCGTAGTTGGGGAACGTGATCCCGCCGACGCGCGCATCGAGGTCGGTCACGCCGACCACCTTCGGCGCGCCCGTGGTCGGGTGCGCGAGCGCGAGCGCCGCGGCGTCGTCGACCGTCGGGCCGGCCGCGCCGCCGCCGACGATCAGCGCCACCGCCACGGCGGCGGCGGTCAGCGTGCCTCCGAGCGCGGGCAGCGCGATGCGTGGGCGCCGGAGCCATGCCGGTCCGCCACCGCCGCGCCGCCGCTGGGCGCCCGCGGCGTCCTGGAGCTCCGCGACCCGGGCGCGCAGCGCGTGCGGCGCCTCGACGTCCCGGGCCAGCGCGCGGATGCGGCGGCCGACGGCCTCGCTCTCGGCGTCGCTCAGCAGCGGATCGTGGTCGTGGTCGCGTCGGTCGGTCATCGCAGGGTGGTGGGGTTGGTGGTCTGCAAGAGCTTGGCGAGGCGCGTGCGCCCGCGGTGCAGGCGGGTGGTGATCGTCGCCTCCTTGGCGCCGAGCGCGCGGCCGGCCTCGCGGTAGCTCAGGCCGACGATGTCGATCGCCACGACCGCGTCGCGCTGGTCGTCGGGCAGCGCGGCGATCGCCTGCAGCAGCTCGGAGACCTCCAGCGCGGCCTCGGGGTGGCGCGGGTCGCCGGGGCGGCCGATCGCGTCGCGCTCGTCGTCGAGCTCCAGCGGCGTGGGCCTGCGCTTCTGGGTCCGGAGGCGGTTGAGGAACGTGTTGCGCAGCACGCGGAGCAGGTAGCCGAGGTCGTCGTCGTGGCGGAGGAAGCGCGGCCGGGCGAGCACGCGTGCGTAGGTCTCCTGCACGAGGTCCTCCGCGTCATGGCGGTTGCCGCAGAGCGCGAGCGCCGCGCGGTAGAGGCGGTCGACGTGGTCGCCGAGTCGCTGCGGGTCGAGTGGGCGCAGGCCGGCCCCGGGCATCGGGGAGACGGTAGCTGTCGCGAGCGCGGCTTGCGGGGTCATTGGACGGTGAGCGTCCCCTCCATGCCGGCCTGGCGATGGCCGGGGACCGGGCAGTAGAAGGTGTACCTGCCCGGCCTGAGGTCCAGCGAGACGGTCGAGGTGCCGCCCGGCTGAACGACCTGGCCGGACTTGGCGACCCCGCCGGCGCCGGTGATCGCGACGCCGTGGGGCTGGTTGTCGCCGGAGGGGTTGGCCATCGTGATCGTGACCCTGCCGGCCTTGGCGCTGAGCGTCTTCTTGTCGAACGACAGGCCGTTGGACTCCTCGGCGCTGATCTTCAGGGCGCCGCTGGAGGACGAGGCCGGCGCGGCCCTGGTGGTGGTCGCCGCCTTGGCGCTGCTGCCGCTGCCGTAGCCGCCGCCGCTGGAGGCGCCGCTGCTGGAGCCCGTGGACGACGAGCCGCCGCCGCTGCTGCCGCAGCCGGCCGCAGCGGCGGCGAGTGCGAGGGCGGCGAGCGGGGCGAGGACGGTGCGGCGGCCGGTCATGTTCAGGAAGACCCCGGTTGCGGCGGTTCCTTCCCGGTAGGTTCGACGTCATGGACAACATGGTCCGGATCGGCGCCGCGGCCGCGGCGCTCGGGGTGAGCGTCGACACGCTGCGGCGGTGGGAGCGCGACGGCCGGATCGTCTTCGAGCGCCATGGCGGGCAGCGCTACCTGCAGGCCGACGCGCTCGCCCAGCTGCTGCGCGAGCGCTCGACGAGCGAGCGCACGAGCGCCCGCAACCGGCTCGCGGGCGTGGTCGTCGCGGTCCAGGCCGACGGCGTGATGGCGCAGGTCGACCTGGCCTGCGGGCCGTACCGCGTCGTGTCGCTGATGTCACGCGAGGCGGTCGAGGACCTGGGGCTGAAGCCCGGGATGGCCGCGACCGCGGTGATCAAGTCCACCAACGTGATCGTCGAGGCCTAGCGCCCGGCGCGCGGCGTACGCGCGTTTTCTCTACCGATCTGGTAGAGATTTGCGCGATGCCGCCCGTCACCCCGTCCACGCTCGCGATCGTCCTCGGCTCGGTCACGCCGCCCGGCCGCCTGCACCGCGCGCTCGGCGACGCCGCCGACGCGGCCGCCGAGCGCCACCCCGGCCTGACCGTCGTCACGCTCGACCTCGGGACGCAGCACATCCCGTTCGCCGACGGCCGCCCGCCGGCCGAGGCCGGCCCGGACGTCGAGGCGACCGTCAACGCGATCGCCGCTGCCGGCGCGGTCGTGCTCGCGACGCCCACCTACCGCGGCTCGCTGACCGGCGCGCTGAAGAACCTCCTGGACCACGTGCCGGTCCCCGCGCTGCGCGGCAAGCCGACCGCGATCGCCGCGATCGGCGCGAGCGACCACCACTTCCTCGGCGCCGACCGCCACCTGCGCGACATCCTCACGTTCTTCGGCGCGGCGACCACGCCGACGTCGCTCTACCTGACCTCACGTGACTTCACCGACGGCATCCCCTCCCCCGACGCGCTGATCCGCGCCGGCGAGCTGCTGGACACCGTCCTGGGATACGCAACAGCCCTGAGCGGCGAGCCTCTCGGCCCGCCGCCCATCGGGCGTTAAATGCGCCGGGGAGCCTGCCCTCGGGGGTGGGCAGGCTCCCCGGTGAGTCCTCCCGATGGTCCGGCCGAGTGGCGCCCCACGCGCCTATGTGAGGCCGGTGCTCAAGAGAGGAGATGCTGCATGGAGAGGTCCTGTGCCGGTCCAGACACGGGTCCGTCTCTCGATCAGGATTGCACCAGACCGGGAGGCCGCTGTCAAGCGGTCGGGACCGCTGATCAGGGCTCGGCGGTCAGCTGCGGGAACGCCGTCGAGAAGCCGGGGTAGTTGCCCTGCGTCCTGCAGGCCGGCGCGGCGACCGCGTTCTTGTCGGGCGTCCGGAAGACGTAGGGCTCGATCAGCGGCAGCAGCGTCGAGGGCGACGCGTCGGTCGGGAGCGCGACGTTGCCCGAAGGGCAGGTCCCGAAGATGCTCGCGCCGTTCTTGAGCTGGTCGAGCGTCTGGCCCGCGCCCGTGTAGGGGTTGAGCCGCGACGTGCCGAGCGGGTGCGGATAGAAGCTCAGCGTCTCGGGGCTGAGGATCTGCGACGTGCGCACGTAGTGCGGGTTGTAGTTGGTCGCCACCGTCTGGCCGCCGAGGTCGTACGCCTGCGACGAGGCGGTCACGTTGGCGAAGAAGCCCGTGACCTCCCGCTTGTTCTGCCCGATGTACCTGACCATCGGGTTGGCGTTCCTCAGGAACGGCTGGAAGTCGTCGAGCAGCGGCGGCAGGTTCTTCAAGATCCTGTTGAACGCCGGCAGGCCCTTCTCGGACGCGTCGACCACGTCCTGCAGCTGGCCGAAGAAGCCCTGGAACTGCGGCGACAGCTGGTTGAGCGCGGTGAACGCCGGCTCCATCGCGGTCGCGGCGGGCTGCAGCTGCCTGATCGCGGGCCGCGCGTGGTTGCCGAAGTCGGTCAGCAGCGGCAGCGTCTCGGTGCTCTCGCGCTCGAAGCGCGGCAGCCGCTGGAAGATCCTCGCGAGGTCGTCGTTGCGCTCGTCGGTGACCTGGAACAGGCGCTGGGAGTCGGTGACCAGCCCGCGCAGCTCGCCCTCGCGCTCGCTGAGCGCGTTGAAGACCTCGCCGGTCGAGGCGATCGCCTTGCTCGTCGCGGCGTCCTGGGCGTCGAGCGTCTCGAACAGCCTGTCGAACTTCTCGGTGAAGCCCGGCAGCGTGCCGAAGAACGCGTTGATGTCCGGCCCGCGGCCCTGGACCGCGGCGGCCTGGGACTCCATCCAGGTCTGGAACGCCCTCTGAGTCTTGGTGTCGAAGGTCGAGAGGATCTCGTCGAGCTCGACGGTCGGCGCGACCTGGCCCGGGTTCAGCGTGCCGTTGTCGGCGAGCTTCGGGCCCTTGCGGTTGCCGGGCGTCAGCTCGACGTAGGTCTCGCCGAGCAGCGACTTCACGCGCAGGATCGCCCGGCTGTCGGCCGGGATCGGCGCGAACTTGTTCTTCAGCTCGATCGTCGTCTCGGTCCGGTTGTCCCTGCCCGGGGCCAACTTGATGACCTTGCCGACGCTGACGCCGGAGATCCGGACGTCGGACTGGTTGGCGAGCTGCGTCGCCTCCGGGAAGGCGATGTGGACGCGGTAGCCCTTGGCCTTCAGCGGCGACGCGCCGCCGAAGGCCATCCACAGGTAGAGGCACGCGCCGAAGCTCGACAGCGCGAAGATCGCCATCACCGCGATGCGGCCGAGGGTCGGGACGGTCTTGATCATCCGGCCCTCCCACAGGATCCGGGGGCGGGCACGCCGAGCAGCTGCAGCTCAGCGCCCAGCGTGGGGTTGTCCCTGCCGGAACTGAACGCCTTGAGCGCCGTGAGCGCCTGGCACGGGTACAGGATCAGGCTGTGGCGGACCGGGCCGAGCCCGTCCTGCGCGGCCATGACCGAGTTGCTGTTGTGGTTGGCCCAGGGCACGTAGTACAGGTACGAGTTGCCGTGGACACCGTCGCCGGGCGGGTCGTGCGCGAGCTCGGCGAGCAGGTCGTTCAACATCTTGGTCAAGGTGTCCAGGTGGGGCGTGGCCTTGGCCAGGTGCGTGGAGGCCGGGACGAGCTTGTCGACCGTCGGCCGCGCCTCGACCGAGAACGGGCGCAGCGAGTCCCTGATGACCGGTGTCGTCTGCTTCAGGAACGGCTGGGTCGCCTTGAGCGCCGGTCCGAGCGCGTCGGCCGTCGGCTGCAGGTCCCTCAGGCCCCTGTTGAGCGACCTGCCCAAGTTGTTCAACTTGCCGACCCCGACGTTGGTCTTCTGCAGCGTGCTGGGCAGCAGCGACAGCGTCTCGCCGAGCGCCTGGTTCTGGTTGTCGAAGTGGCGGAAGACCGCGGCGCTGGAGTTGACGAACTCGCCGAGCTCCCTGTCCCTGTCGCCCAGCTCCTGGGCCAACAACGACAGGTTGCCCATCAAGGTCCTCAACTTGACGCGCCGCTCGGCGACGAGCTTGCTGGCCTGCGCGGCGTCGCGCGAGAGCGGCTCGAAGCGCTTGAACGTCGCCGACAGCTCCTTGCCGCCCTGCCCGTCGAGCGCCTCGCCGCCGTTCTGCAGCAGCGAGACGAGCGCGGCGCGCGTGTCGCCGTCGAGGCCGGCGAGGATTTCGTCGAGGTTGACGTCGGGCTCGGTCGAGGAGACGCCGAGCGTGTCGCCGTCCTTCAGCTCCGGGCCCTTGGTGCCGGGATCCATCTCGGCGACCATGTCCTTCAGCGCGGTCTTCGGGCGCAGCAGCAGCGTCGCGTCCGGATGGACGTGCCCGTACTTGGCGTCGAGGCGGAGCTTGAGGACGGCCTGCCCGTCCTGCACCTTCTCGCCCGAGATCTCGCCGACCTTGACGCCCGCGATCGTCACCGCGTTGCCCTGCCCCGGCAGCACGCCGGCCGCGGTCGTGAACTTCGCGTTGACGTAGAAGTAGTCCCTGCCCAGGCCCGGGACCCACGACGGCCAGGCGATCCGCTCGTGGGCGAGCAGGTAGGAGCCGACGATCAGGCCGGTCGCGATCATCGCGACGAGCCAGACGGCGTTGCCGAGCTGCTTGCGCAGGCCGCGGACGCGCATCAGCCGGCGCCTCCGCCCTGCACGGCCTTGTCGCTCGGCGCCTTGGCGAACGACGCAGAGCCGTCGGCCGGGCCGGTCGAGGACCTGTCGTTGACGTTCGGCACCGGGCTCTGCGAGCACGGCACCGAGCGCGTCATGACCGGCAGCTGGTTGCCGTAGGCCGGCCGCGTGCGCAGCGGCGGCAACGTCGGCTGGCCGATGAACGGGAAGTCCGACATGTTGGTGTTGCCGGTGATGATCGACCTGCTGCCGTGCGAGGCCTGCAAACGCAGGTAGTTGCCGTTGCCGTCGAAGCCCTGGCCTTCGCCGGCGAGGCCGGTCATCGCGCGCCAGAACTCCTTGTAGTTCTCCGTGTTGGCCGACAGGTCGCCGTCGTTCACCTTGATGTCGCCCGTGGGCAGGATCACGTTGGTGACGCAGCGGTTGAACTCGTCGATGTGCGGCAGCCACTCGCGGGTCGCGTGGCCGAGCTGGGCGAGGTCGCTCGTCGCCGGGCTCAACCGCCTCAACAACCCGCCGAGCTCCTCATCGCTCAGCAGCCTCTTGCTCTGCGCCAGCCACGGCTTGGCGGCGGCGATCGTCGCGGGCAGCTCGGGCAGGCTGGCGGCCAGCTCGCGCGCGAACCTGCGCGTGCCCGGCAGCGCCTGGTTGAGCTGGTCGAACGCCTCGGCCGCGTTCCTCGCGGTCGGACCCAGCTCCTTGACCGAGGCGGTCAGGTCCGCCGAGTGGTCGGCGGTCGTCTGGACGGTCGCGTTGTAGTCGGTCAGGAAGTCGCCGAGCGCGGTGTCGTTGTCCGACAGCGCGGTCATCGCCCTCGTCAGGCCCGCCAGCGTCTTGGAGAGGTCGTGCTTGCTCGGGCCGAGGAACGCGCCGGCGACCCGGCCGGTGTCGCGCAGCGCCTGCGGGCTCGTCTTCAGCGTCTTGTTCAGCGCCTGCGAGGCGGTCAGCCCGCGCACCGAGGGGTCCTGCGCCGCGTCGTCGGCCGCGGTGGGCTCCCCGTTGAACGCGGTGCCGAGGCCCTTCAGCGCCCTCTGCAGCGAGCCGCGCGTGTCGGTCTGCAGCGCGGTCAGCACCTGGTCGAGCTGGACCGGTGTGCCGGTCTGCGTGATCGGGATCAGCCCGCCGTCGGAGAGCCTGCCCGCCGACGGCGTGCCCGGCTTGAGGTCGACGTAGAAGTTGCCCTCGAGGAACAGCCGCGGCCGGATCTTCAGCGTCGCGTCGCGGTGCAGCGGCTGGCCGCTGTCGTCGATGCGCATCGTGACGAGCGCGTCGTCGGTGTTCTTGTAGCGCTCGGTCTTGACGACCTGGCCGATGTTGACGCCCGCGATCCGGACCGGCGAGTGCGGCCGCAGCAACGTGGAGCTCTTGACGACCGCCTGGATCTCGAAGTGATGGCGGAACGGGATCGCCTTCGTGAACCCGAAGTACGCGACCAGCAGCGCCAGGAAGATGGTCAGCAGGCCCGCGCGCAGCGGGGGCATCCCGAGCCTCTGGTTGCGTCTCATCGCGCCGGCTCCGGCCTCGTGCGGTCGACCTTGGTCGTCGGCGGGTTGACGGGCGACGCGTCGATGTCCGTCCTGCCCCTCACGTAGCGCTCGTTGCCCGACTCACACGTCTTCGGCTGGCCCGGCGCGGCGGTGTTCGGGTACGGGCTGGCGTGCAGGTACTGGTCCTGGAACTTCGCGTTCGGCGGATCCGGCGAGTTGGCGGGCGCGGACGCCGGGCCGGCCTCCGAGTTGAGGTTCTGGCCCGCGACGACCGGATCGGTGCGCAGGAACGTGCCGACGGTGTCGCTCTCCGAGAGCGAGCTGCCGAGGTTGCGGAAGAACAAGGACAGGTAGTTGCAGTCGGTCTGGGCCGGCGTGGCGAACGCGATGATCGGGTCGAGCAGGTTCGCGGTCTCGGTCAGCCTCTGCAGCGCCGGCAGGACGCGTGGGTCGCTGACGAAGGCGTCGAGCGCGTCGAGCGTCTGGACCACGCGCGCGTTGAGCTGCGGCGAGACCTTCAGCGCCGGCGTGCCGGCCTTGAACGCCGGGGCGAGGTGCGTCGAGGCGGCGGCGAGCTGCCTGAACGGCTCCTTCAGGCGCCGGAACAGCTCGGTCGAGTCCTCCTCGAAGCCGGCCTGCGCGGGCAGCGCCTCGGACGCGACGTCGAGCGCCTTGGGGCCGAGCGCGATGCTCTCCTCCAGAGACCTGCTGTTGTCGGCCAGCGCGGCGAAGGTGTGGTTGAGGTTCCCGAACAGCTCGCCCTGGGTCGTGGCGACCGGCGCGACCTCGCCGGCGGCGCGGCCGAGCGCCGGGAACAGCTGGTCGAGCTGCGTGCGTGCGGCGAGCAGGTTGTCGAGCGCCGGCTCGCCGTGCCTGACGAGCGGGTCGAAGTTCTGCAGGGCGGTGTTGATGTCGCCGCCGCGGCCGGCGAAGCCGGTGCCGTACTCGAGCAGGTTGCCGGCCGAGCCCTCGCGCGTCTGCTCGTCGAACATGTTGAAGAACTGGTCGATGTCGACCGCGGGCGCCTGCGACTTGGGCACGGTGATCGTGCCGCCGCTGGCGATCTGCTGCGACGAGCTGCCGCGGGTGATCGCCACGTACTTGAGGCCCAGCGACGACTTCGGCCGGACCTTCACGACCGTGTCGACCGGCAGGTGCGACGTGTTGGCGTCGAGGCCCAGCTCGAGCTCGGCGGCGGTCGAGCCGTCCCTGTTGGAGAGCGCGTCGATCTTCTTGACGACGCCGGCGCGCTCGCCGCCGATGCGGACCTCGTTGCCGGCGATCAGGCCGTCGGCGTTCGGGATGACGACGTTGACCTTGTAGGTCGGGACGAACGGCAGCCCGTGGTTCGCGTTGTAGGACAGGTACACCGCGACGATGACCATCAGGACGGTCACGCCGCCGATCAGGATCGGGTTCGCGGCGATCGACATGTTGCGGCGGCGACCCATCACTTGCCCCCGTCGAGGAGGTAGCTGAGCAGCGAGGACGAGGTGTTGGCCGACGGCGTCGCAGCGTCCTTGACGCTCGCCGCGGTCGCGCCGGTCTCCTTCGGAGCCGGCTTGGCGATCGTGTCGACGAACTTCGCCAGGCAGTTGCTGGTCGGGTCGAAGTCCGGGGTGCGTGTCACGCAGTTGCCGAACGACAGCCCCGCGCGCGTGTAGTGCCCGGAGGCGTCCTCGCCGTTGATCGCGCCGGTGTAGAAGTAGATGAACCGCATCAGCGACTCGATGCCGCCGCTCCTGTCGAAGCTCGACGAGAGCGCGCCGAGGTTCTGCGCCAGCGGCTGCAGCGGGACACCCAGGTCGGCGAGCTGCGTGACGACCCTGTTGGCCTTCGGCAGCGTCTCGCGGCCCTGGTCGGCGACCCTGCCGAGCGTCTTCAGCGCTCCGGTCGCCTGCGTGCTCAGCGGTCCGAGCTCCTCGGTCGTCTGGTTGACCGACGACGCCTGCGCGTCGAGCGCGTCGATCGTCGGCGACGCCTGGTCGGCGAGCGCGCCGAGGCGGTCGGCCGCCGGGCCGAGCTCCCTCAGGAACGCGGGCAGCTTGGCGAAGTTCTGCTCCAGCGCGTCGCCCTGGCGCGCGGTCGCGGCACCCGCGGTCCCGGCGTTCTTAATGAACCCGGTCAGGTCCTTGCGGTGCCGGGCCAGCGGGGCGAGGATCGTCGCGGAGTCGTCGGTCAGCTTCGCGAGCGTCCGGTTCTGGTCGGCGAGGATCGCGACGAGCTTGTCAGCCTTCTGCAGCGTCGGGCTCGCGCGGCGCAGCGCGGCGGCCAGCGCCTCGCCGTTGCCGGTCAGGCCGGCGCCGAGCTCGTTGATGATCAACGGCAGGCGCTGCTGCTCGGGCACGCGCATGATGTCGTTGAGCAGGTCCTGGCCGACCGGCGACGAGGTCTGCGACACCGGCAGGAGGTGCTGGCCGGCGCCGGGCTGGCCCTTGGGGACCTTCGGCAGCTCGGGCGCGGGGGCGCGGTCGCCGCCGCGCGGCTGGGTCGGCGAGCACTCCACGAACTGCTCGCCGATCAGCGACTGCAGGCCGACGCGGCAGGTCGCGTCCTTGCGGAACGGGATGAACGCGGGGTCGGTGATCTTCAGCACCACGACCGCGCGGTGGTGGCTGTCGACGTCGAGGCCGTCGATCGTGCCGACGTTGACGCCGGAGATCTTCACGTCCTCGCCCTTGATGACGAAGCTCGAGTTGTCGAAGACCGCGCGGACGCGGTAGCCGCCCGAGGCGCTGTCGCCGCCCGCGCCGAGCGCCGCGCCAACGAGCGCGAAGACGACGATCACGATGACGCTCAGGCCGAGCCGGCGGCGGATGCTCATCCGTTCGCCCTCACGGTCTCGGCCGGGTTGCAGTCGGTGTTGGCCAGCGGGCCCTGGTCGACGAACACCGTCGACCGGTCTGCGGGTGCCGGGGTCGAGGCGCCCGGGCAGCGCGCGAGGTTGCCGGTCGACAGCGCCGGGCTGCTGCCGCGCTCGTCGGCCGGGCGCGGCGTGAGCGTGCCGCCGTTGGCGTCGTCCCTGAAGGTGTAGGCGTTGAAGACCGGGACGGTCTTGATGTAGTGGCCGTTGGCGTCGTAGGTCGCCGCCGCGCTGCCGTAGCCGCGGACCCACGACACGATGTCGGGGATGTACGGGCGCGCGTAGGAGAAGATCGGCGTCGACTGCCTCAGCGCCTTGCGGCCGTCCGGGAACGCCCTGTCGCTCTCCTTGCCGATCGTCGGCAGGTCCTTGAGCGCGTCGAGCAGGTCGTTGGCCGCGCCGGGCTGCGCGAACATCCTGCGCAGCTCGCCGATCGTCGGCGTCGCCTCGTGCAGGACCGGGGTCAGGTCCTCCAGGAACGACTTCAGGTCCTTCGTGTTGGCCTGGGTGGAGTCGGTCAGCTTGCGCAGGTCGGTCAGCGCCGGGCGCAGCTGCTCGAACGCGTCGCTGCCGCTCTCCAGCGCCGTCGGCACCTCGTGCAGCGCGGTCGACAGCGATGCGGTGTCGGAGGCCAGCGCGTCGGCGGTCTGCTGGGTGTTGGAGACCAGGCCGGTGAGCTGGTCGCGGTGATCGGCGACGGTGCCGAGCGCGTCGCCGGTCTTGACCAGGAACTGCTCGAAGGTCGCCGAGTCCGAGGTGATCTCGTCGGCGACCTGGCTCAGCTCGGCCAGCGTCCTCGGGACCTGCTGGGCCGACACGTTGGCCGCCGACTCCCTGCCGTCGTACCAGTCGGCCGAGCCGCGGATCAGGCCCCTGAGCCCGTCGCGCGTCTTCGGGTCGAGCGTGTCGAAGAGCTGGTCGATCTCGACGATCGACGTGGTCTTGTCGCCGCGGATCAGCGCGTCGTCGTCGAGCGTCGGGCGCGTCTGCGAGGCCGGGCTGATGTCGACGTAGCGGGACGCCACACCGGTCAGGCCCTCGGCGCGGATCGTCGCGCTCGTGCCCTCGTGCAGCGGGCCGTAGCCCTTGTCGACGTCGATGTCGATCTCGGCCTGGTCGTCGTCGCTGAGGCCGACCGACGTGACCTTGCCCGCGGGCGTGCCGCCGATGCGCACGAGGTCGCCCTTGACGAGCTGACCCGCGCTGCTGAAGACGAGGCGATAGTGATGCGAGCTGCCGCGCAGCAGGAGCCATCCGAGCACCGCTGCGACGAGCAACAGGGCAAGGACCGCCAGCATGCGCGGCGCCCGGGACGGATGGCGGACCGCGGTCGAGATGTCGGCAATGTACACGTGGTCGTTTGCAGGGGCAACGGAGAACCGTCGCGCCCATGTCCGGCGGGGCCTCGGGGACCGCAACTTCCCGTCCGCGTCGGCGTTCATATTGCAGACACGCCTGTTTGCAGGCGGGCTCCGGAGACGATACGGTCCCCGGCGTCGCAGAACCAACGAGGAGAGACTCGATGCGCAAGTACCTGATCCCGACCGCGGCGCTGGGCGCACTCGCGCTGGCAGCGGTCGAGGTCGCCCCGACCATCGCGCAGTCGTCGTCGCCGACGACCTTCAGCGCGACGGCGACCGTGTCGCCGAACAAGGCCGGGACCAAGGCCAGGCCGAAGGGCGTCAAGCTCACGTTCAACGCCAAGTGGGTCACCACCGGCGACGTCGAGCACCCGATCATCACGGCGGGCGACGTCAACATCCCGAAGGGCGGCCTCTACAACGGCGGCAAGTTCCCGAGCTGCTCGGCTGCGACGCTCGGTCGTGGTGGCCCGAGCAAGTGCCCGCCGAAGTCGATCATGGGCTCCGGCACCGGCGTCGCGAGGGCGGACACCGTCCCCACCACTCCGAAGATCACCGTGGTCAACGGCGGCAAGGACAGGATCTACTTCTGGACCGTCCTGCAGAACCCCGCGCGCGTCGCGGCGGCTGTCCCGGCCACGATCAAGAAGGACACGTCGGGCAAGTGGTCCTACAAGGTCCACTTCACCGTGCCGAACTCGCTGCAGATCGTCGCGGGCGTCCCGATCACGCTGGACACGCTGAGGGTCACGCTCGGCGGCAAGAGCTGGGCCAAGGACTACGTCGCCACGACCTCCTGCCCGTCGAACAGGAGGTGGGCCTACAGCGCCACCGCCACCCTGAGCACCGGCGGCAGCGTCAGCTACAACGGCTCGACGCCCTGCAAGTAGCACCCCCGGCGTCAGGCCGCCGGTAGAGGCATCGCGTTCCGGGATCCCGTTCGCTCGGGGTCCCGGAGCGCAGCCGCACCACCCACCGATCATGGAAGGTCGCCGTTGCCCGCCGCCGCCCCAGCGCTCGCCGCGCTCACCCGTCCCGTCGTCCTGCGCCATGGCGCCGCGGCGGTCCCCAGCGCGTGGCCCGCGGTCGCCCGCAGCCGGATCCTCGCCGCGATGGCGCAGTGCGCCGCGGTCAACGGGTTCCTCGACGTCACGGTCGACGACGTCATCGTCGCCGCGAAGGCCTCGCGGCGCACGTTCTACGAGCACTTCGCCAACCGCGAGGAGTGCCTGCTCGCCACCTACGACGCGATCCGCGACGACACGCTGCGGATCGTGGTCGAGGCCGGCCCCGCGCTCGAGCCCGCGCTCGGCGCGCTGCTGCGCTACTTCGCCGCGTGGCCCGCGCACGCGCGCATCCTCTGCGTCGACATCCTCGCCGCCGGCCCGACCGGGCTCGCGCGCCACGAGAGGACGATGACGCTGCTGGCGACCGAGGTCGTCCGGTACCAGGACCCGTCGCAGCGGCGCGCGCCCGGCGCGCTGCGCAACGACGACGTCGCCCACGCCGTGCTCGGCGCGGTGCACCGGATCGTCCAGCGCCGCCTGATCGACGGGCGCGCGTCGACGCTCCCGCGCCTGGCGCCGGCGATCTGCACCCTGTTGGCCGCCGAGCGGCTCGTCCCCGCAGCGTCGTAGCCGCGCGGGCGCCCCGGCGGCGCGGCGGGCACGGAGGCCCGCCGCGGCACCAGCGACGAATCGGCGATCACGCCGTGACGGCCACCCGCGGCTCGAACACCTGCGCGGCGCCCGCGATGTCCTCCAACAACGCCGGGAGCTCCGGCGCGCGCCCGTCGGCGACCAGCTCGCCGATCGTGCGGAAGACGACCGACACCATCATCTCGAGCTGCAGCTCGGGCAGCAGCTCGACGTCGTCGGCATGGCGGTCCTGCTCGGTTGAGAGCAGGCGCACGTAGCGGGCGCGGAACGCCTCGCGGATCTCACGCAGCTGCTCGTCGCCGGCAAGCGCCGGCGCGACGAAGCACAGATGCGCGATCGCCGGCTCCTCTGCCAGCCGGCGCAGGAGCCGCTCCAGAGCGGCGCCCAGCTTCTCCGACCACGTGTCCGCCAGGCGGAACGACGCGGCGTACTCCCCATAGAGCTCCCCTGCCGCGCGCCGGTAGGCGTCGGCGACGACCGTCGCCGCACCCTCCGAGCAGTGCCCGTCGGCCGCCGCGGCAGGGATCCCCGCCGCCGCCGCCAGGTCGGCGAGCGAGACCTCAGCCCCGCCCGTCATCAGCACCGCAGGCGCGGCGGCTGCACGCAGCCGCTCGCACGTCGCGCAGTCCGGCGGGCACGCACGCGCGCCGGAAAGGACCTCGCTCAGCATCCTCATCTGACCCCCCGTTGTTCCTTTGGCCGGCGGTCACGCTTTCCCGCCGGATCGACCCACACTCCCTCTAAGAGCCGCGAGCGGCAATGGTGTGACGCGGCTTGAGCGGTCGGTCAGCGACCGGACGACCCCCCGACCAGGTGCAATGCGATCGGCGGAGCACTGGCACACGGTGAGACACAGCGGTATGTTTCGAGTCGTGGAGCAGAG
This sequence comes from Conexibacter woesei Iso977N, assembly GCF_000424625.1. Lineage (GTDB taxonomy): Bacteria > Actinomycetota > Thermoleophilia > Solirubrobacterales > Solirubrobacteraceae > Baekduia > Baekduia woesei_A. The sequence continues at coordinate 1,537,429 of NZ_AUKG01000002.1, read as the reverse complement.
AAACTCCCACAACCGTGCGCCGCACCAGCTTCCGGCGGGCCGGCACGGGCTCCCGCGGGCGTTCGTGGTCTCCAACCAGCGCGAGCGGATCCTCGACGCGGTGCTCCAGGCGGCCAGCCGCTCAGGCTACGCCGCGATGCGCATCGAGGACGTGATCGCGGTCGCCGGCGTGTCCCGGCGCACGTTCTACGACCACTTCGCCAACAAGGAGGAGGCGTTCCTCGCCGCCTACGAGCTGGTCCTCGACCAGCTGCTCAGCGGCGTCACCTCGGCCTTCGCGACCGGCGAGACGTGGACCTCCCGGGTCCGCCGCGGCCTCGCCGCGTTCCTCAACCTCTTGGCCGCCGAGCCGGTGCTCGCCCAGGTCTGCGTCGTCGAGGCGCTGGCCGCGGGCCCGCGCGCTCTGGCTCGGCGCTCGGCGGCGATGGAGGCGTTCCAGGCGCTCCTCCAGCCTCCGCCGGACGACACGCTCGCGACCTCCACCGCCCCGCCCGTCGCCGTCGAGGCGATCGTCGGCGGCATCTACGAGGTCATCTACTCGCGCGTGACGTCCCAGCGCACGGACGAGCTGCCCACGCTGCTCCCGTCGCTCCTGCACAGCGCGCTCCTGCCCTTCGTCGGACCGGAAGTCGCGGCGGCCGAGTACCAGCGCGTGACGCGCTCGGCGGCCGCCCGCGCCGTCCCCACGCCATGAGCCTGCAAGGCGGCCGATGAGACATGTATGTTTCCGTCCGCCTTGCCTGATCAGCCACGGAAGAAGCGTCAGCGCGAGCCGTACCAGCTTCCGGCCGGCCGCCACGGCCTGTCGAGGCAGTTCGTCGTCGCCAACCAGCGCCAGCGGATCCTGGCCGCGGTCGCCGACGTCTGCCACACCGCCGGCTACGTCTCGATGAGCGTCGAGGACATCGTCGTCACCTCCGGTGTCTCGCGCCGGACGTTCTACGACAACTTCCGCGGCAAGGAGGACGTCTACCTCGCCGCGTACGACGAGGCCTCCAAGCAGCTGCTGGAGACCGTCTACGCCGCCTTCGACAGCGCCGAGGGCCTGGTCGCCAAGATCCGCGAGTCGCTCAACGCGTTCCTGACGTTCATCGCCGAGGAGCCGGCGTTCGCCGACATGTGCATCGTCGAGGTCATGGCCGCCGGCCCGGCCGCGATCGAGCGCCGCAACCAGACGATGGCCGCCTTCGCGACGATGATCGAGAAGGCCGCCGCCGACGAGCTGCCGAAGGGCAAGCTGCCGCCGGCGCTGACCGCCGAGACGCTCGTCGGCGGGATCTACGAGGTCGTCTACTCGCGCGTCCTGGGTGGGCGCGGCGAGGAGCTGCCGGCGCTGCTGCCCGACCTGCTGTTCTCGGTCCTGCTGCCCTACGTGGGCCAGGAGACCGCGGGCTCGCTGCTCAAGAACGAGCGCCGCCGCAGCAGGCCCAAGGCCAGCACCAAGCCGGCCGCCGAGTAGCCCGCGTTCTAGAAACGCAGGCTTCCCCTGAAGCCCGTTCCATGGCAGACTGCGCCTCCGGAGGAGGAGGTCGTCGCTGTGCTGCTGGTTGAAGCCGAAGCCCGGGTCTTCACGATCACGAGCGAGTCGTTGGACGAGCTGTGGCGCTCGCACGCGCCCGGCGTCGCGGTGTTCATCGCGCGCAGGACGCTCGACGCGGGCGTCGCCGCCGACCTGACCGCCGAGACGTTCGCCCAGGCCTACATGAAGCGCCACCAGTTCCGGGGCGCCTCGCGCGAAGCCGCGGTCGGCTGGCTCTACGCGATCGCGCGCCACCAGGTCAGCCACTTCGTCCGCCGCCACCGCGCCGAGGCGCGCGCCATGGCACGCCTGGGCATCGAGCCGCCGCCCGCCGGGCCGGACGAGCTGCGGCGCTTCGAGGACCGCGACGGCCGCAGCGAGCTGCGCCGCAGGATCGTCACGCAGCTGCAGGCGCTGTCGCCCGAGCAGCAGCAGGCGCTGCGCCTGCGCGTCCTCGACGAGCTCAGCTACGCGCAGATGGCCGCTCGCCTCGGGATCGACGAGCGCGCGGTCCGCGCCCGCGTCTCGCGCGCGATCCGGACGCTCGCCTCGCGGCTGGCGCCCGAGGTCCGCGAGTTGCGCGAGCTGCTCTGACCGCCGGGGCGTCGTAGGATCGCCCCATGCCCTCCGACTACCGACCCGCCGGCCTGCTCGTCCCCGTCGTGACCCCGTTCGGGTCCGACGGCGCGGTCGACATCAGGGCGCTGGAGCGGCTGTGCGCCGAGCTGCTGGAAGCGGGCGCGTCCGGGATCGTCGCGCTCGGGACGACCGGCGAGCCGACGTCGCTGGACGCCGCCGAGCAGGCGGCGGTCGTCGCGGCCGTCGGGCGCGTGACCGCCGAGCACGGCGCCGACCTCGTCGTCGGGGCCGGGACCAACGACACGCGCACGACGATCGCCAACCACCAGGCGCTCGCCGGCATCCCCGGCGTCTCCGCCTCGCTGGCGATGACGCCGTACTACGTGCGCCCGTCCGAGGCCGGGATCGTCGAGCACTTCCGCGCGGTCGCCGCCGCGTCGCCGGTCCCGGTCCTCGCCTACAACGTGCCCTACCGGACCGGCCGTGGCCTCGGCGCCCCCGCGCTGCTGGAGCTGGCGGCGATCCCGAACGTGGCGGGCCTCAAGCAGGCCGTCGGCGCGCTCGACGCCGACACGCTCGAGCTGCTCGCCGCCGCGCCGGACGGCTTCTCGGTCCTGGGCGGCGACGACGCGTTCCTGTTCCCCACGATGTTGATGGGCGGCACCGGCGCGATCGCCGCGTCCGGCCACCTGGCGACCGAGCGCTTCGCGGCGATGCTCGCCGCGGGCGCCGACGGCGACGTCGCGGCTGGGCGGCCGCACGCCGAGGCGCTGCTGCCGCTGGTCCAGGCGCTGTTCGCCGAGCCGAGCCCGGCCGTGATGAAGGCCCTGCTGCACGAGCAGGGCCGGATCCCGACGCCGGACGTCCGGCTGCCGCATCTCAACGCGACGCCGGCCGGCGTGGAGCGCGGCCGCGCCGCCCTTCAGGCGGCGCTGGCCGGCGCGGGCGACCCCGCCTAGGTCAGAGGCTCAGCGAGATCGAGCGCCGCACGAAGTCAGTGCGGTCGAAGCGCGCCGCCGCAATGGCGGCACGTGGAGCGCTGCTCGTCGTGGCGGGGAAGCCACAGGCGCAAGCAGCGGTTGCAGATATGACGCATGCACACGGTGATCGGCGCATGGACGGGTGTTTGAAGGCAGGATGTCCGACATGGCGCGATCGAAGGGCCCGCTGGGCCGCCTCACCTCGCTGGCCAAGCCGCCGGCGCCGGGCACGCCGCTGTTCAGGGCGTGGACCGTGCTCGCGGACCTCAACACCTTCATGTACCGCAAGAGCGGCGGCCGGATCGGCGGCTCGATGGACCGCGCCCCGGTCCTGTTGTTGCATCACAAGGGCGCCAGGAGCGGCCAGGAGCGCGTCGCGCCGCTGCTCTACCTCGACGACGGCGACGACCTCGTGATCGTCGCCTCCTACGGCGGCGCGCCCAAGAACCCGGCCTGGCTGCACAACCTCCGCGCGCATCCGGAGACGACCGTCGAGGTCGGGCGCGAGCGGCGCACGGTCACCGCGCGCGAGGCGACGGCGCAGGAGCGCGAGCGGCTCTGGCCCGCGCTGCTGGACCTCTACCCCGCCTACGGCGACTACCAGGCGCGCACCGAGCGGACGATCCCGCTCGTCGTGCTCAGCGCGCGCCCCTAGGACGACGCCTACGGGCGGTTGCGCCCGTAGGCGTCGTGCGCCTTGACCCACTCCTCGGCGACGATCGCCGAGCCCAGCGACAGCTCGCCGCACAGCACGGTCGCCGCGATGATCTCGGCGAGCTTGCGGACCTTGCCGTCGCCGTAGCAGCCCAGCAGCTCCAGGCACTCGCGCTGCGTCGCCAGGCCGGTGCCGCCGCCGTAGCTCGCCACGATCAGCGACGGGATCGTGATCGAGTAGTAGTAGTCGCCGTTCGGGCGCAGCTCCGCGTGCACGAACGCGGCGCTGGACTCCGCGACGTTGGCGACGTCCTGGCCGGTGGCGATGAAGATCGCCGTGATGCCGTTGGCCGAGTGCGCGCCGTTGTTGTTGACGCCCGACATGAAGCCGCCGAGGTTGCTGACCTGGCGCGCGCGGAACATCAGCTCCGACGACGAGTTCATGACGCTCTTGAGCAGCGCGTCCGGGATCGTCGCCTCGGCCACCACGCGCTTGCCGCGCGTGTGCAGCATGTTGACCTGCGAGGTCTTCTTGTCGGTGGCGAAGTTCGACTCCAGGAAGTACTGCTCGATCCCGGGGTACTCGGCCGCGATCCAGTTGCACGCCGCCTGCGTCGCCTTGCCGGTCAGGTTCTGACCCGCTGCGTCGCCCGTCGTGTAGTTGAAGCGCGTGTAGATGATGCGCGACGCCGAGTACTGCTCGATGTCCTTCAACTTGCCCGTGCTCGTCGTACCCTCCGCCACCGCGGCGATGTCCTCGAAGCGCTCCACCAGCCACTGACCGAACGCTCGCGCCTCGCGAGCGCTCGGGAAGATGAACGACGGCGCGCGCTGCATGTGGTCCTCGACGATCGTCGTCGTGACCCCGCCGGCCTCGTGCAGCAGCTTCATGCCGCGGTTGTAGGACGCGACCAGCGTCCCCTCGGCCGTCGCCAACGGCACGTAGAACTCACCCTGCGCATGCTCGCCGTTGACCAGCAGCGGCCCCGCGACGCCGATCGGGACCTGCGCGACACCCGTGAAGTGCTCGATGTTGCCGGGCAACACGCCGGGGTCGAACGAGTAGTTCCCGACATGCTCCAGCGCCGCGCCGGAACGCTCCGTCAGGAACTCACGCCGCCTCGTCGCGGCGTCACGGGTGTAGTCGTCCTCGCGGTCGCGCGGAACGGGAACTCGGGGCACGGCGCGTCTCCTCCTCGGTGGCGCTACAAGTCCGGGATATGTAGCAGAAAGCGGTGGGCCATCCGGCTCTGGCGCCCGCCTGTCGCATGGTGCTCTACTCGCCGCCATGTCCGCCCGCACCCCGCGCATCGCCGCGCTCGCCTGCACGTTGCTGCTGCTCGCCATCGGCACCTCCACCGCGCAGGCGACCACGTGGGGCAACAGCGGAGGGTCGTCGTTCACCGCGACCAGCACCAGCCTGCTGGGGATCTCCAACGGCAGCGTCACCCTCTACTGCCCGGGCGGCGGTGGCATCACCGCGAGCGTCAACGCCGGCACGACGGCCGCGAGCTGGACGGCCTTCACGGGCGCGACGATGAACTGGGGCGCCCCACCCGCGCCGGCGGGCACCAACTGCGCGCAGGGCGGCATCAACTACACCTTGGCGTGCACCGCCGGCTTCACCGCGACCGCGCACTCGCCCGCGACGGATCCGTCGCCCGGCACCCTCGGCGCGACCACGACCGGGTCGCTGGCCCTCTCCTGCGTGTTCGAGCGGACGGCGACCGGCCAGGTCAACTGCTCGATCGCCGGGACGATCGCGGGCGCGACCTACACCAACGGCGCGCCCGCGACGTTCGCGTTCCCGACGGCCTCGACGCTGATCGCGAGGGACGGCACCAGCATGTGCTTCCTGGGCAACAACGTGGCCGTGTCGCTGAGCGCCACGACGTTCACCACGACCACGGCCACCCCGCCGCGGCTCTACCACGGCTGAGCGCCCCGGCTCAGGCGCGCTGGCTTTGCAGCAGACGGCGGAAGATCGGCTCCGCCCGCTCGGCCTCCGGTGGCTCGCCGGTGATCAGGTCGAGGTAGGTGTAGGACTCGATCACGCGGACCAGGGCGTAGGCGACCTCGTGGCGGTCCGGGTCGTCGGGGTCGAGCAGCGACTCGACCGCCGCGATCAGGCGGGGCTGGAAGTCCGTGTCGTGACGGGTCAGCAGCCGCATCGCCGACTCGCCCTCCTCGCCCAACCAGCGCTGCATGCCCGGGTGTGACAGCGTCGCCTCCAGGAAGCCCATCAGGATCCGGACCTGGCGGTCGGCGCCGCGGGGGTGCGCGGCGATCAGGTCGTCGAGCGTGCGGCGCGCCAGCGACCACACCACCTCGACCAGCAGCTGCTCGCGCGAGCCGACCCAGCGGTACAGCGTCACGCGGTTGACGCCCAGCTCGGCGGCCAGCGCGGTCATGTCGAGGCGCTCGCCGGCGACGAAGCGGCGGCGGGCGGCGAGGAACGCGTCCAGGGCGGCGGGCGAGCGGTCCGCCGCCTCCCCCGCGAGCTGGCGGCGCAGCGGCGTCAGCGTCGTGCTCGCGTCCGTCGTCACCCGCGCACCCTACCGCCGCGGTACCTTCCCGTACGCGAGCGATGCCACGTCCCGCCCTGACAGCCGAGCAGCGCACCGAGCAGGAGGCCAGGCAGCTGCGCCAGCTCCTGCGCGGCATGGCCGCGTGCCTGCGCGCGCAGCCGTTCGCGCACACGACGATCGCCGACGTCGTCCGCGCCGCGCGCGTGAGCAAGTCCACGTTCTACGCGCACTTCGCCGACAAGGAGGCGTGCTACGTCGCGCTCTACTCCGCAGCGGTCGACAACGTCCTGAAGGCGATGCGCGAGGCCGACGCCGCGGCGACCGAGGCGGGCCTGTCCTGGCGCGAGCACCTCGACGCGGTCAACGCCGCCTACCTCTCGACGCTGGCGATCGGCGGCGGCATGACGCGCTCGATGCTCGTCGAGTTCCAGACCGCCGGGCCGTCGGCCCAGGCGATGCGCCGCGAGGTCTTCGACCGCTACGTGCGCCTGATGCGCGGCGTCTGCGACGCGCTGCGCGCCGACGAACCGGCGCTGAACCCGGTCCAGCCGGGCCTCGCGCTCGCGGTCGTCGGCGGCGTCGACGAGATCGTCGTGCGGGCGATCGAGTCCGAGGGCGTCGAGGCGATCGCCGCGCTCGGCGACATCGCGACCGGCCTCTGGGCCGCCGTGCTCACCGGCGCGGTGGTTCCGGCACGCGCCCGCTCAGCAGCCGCAGCTCGATCTCCAGGATCGCGGGCAGCAGCTCGGGCAACGCTTCCGCCCCGCGCTTGAGCAGGCAGTCGGTCACCAGCTCGTGGATCGCGCCGACCGCGGCGCGGAACACATAGGCATTGGGTCGGGGCAGGTCCGGGACCTGCGCGGCGATCGCGTCGAACGTCGCGGCCATCCGCTCGGCGAAGCGCTCGTGGACCGCGTCCCGGCGCGCCAGCGCGTCCGGCCCCGCGCCGAGCACCTCGATCAGGAACGTGCGCGCGAAGGCCGGGTTGTCGGCCAGCAGCTGCAGGTAGACCTCGGTCCCCGCATGGGCGCGCGCGAGCAGCCCGCCGTCCCCCGCGCCGCCGGCCGTCACGCCCGCCTCGTCCTCGGCCTCGGCGATCGCCTCCAGCAGCCCGCCGACGCCGGCGTCGTAGGCGGCGAGGAACGCCTCCTCCTTGTTGGCGAAGTGCTCGTAGAACGAGCGCCGCGAGATGCCGGCCCGCTCGATCACGTCGGCGACCGACGCGTTGTTGTAGCCCTTGTCGGCCACGGCGTCGGCCATCGCGACCAGGACGCGCTCGCGCTGGGACTCCGCGACGACCTCGCGCGGCGCGGCGTGGCGCCCTCGGGGCAGGACGCGCAGGGGCTGGGACGTTTCCCGCTGGACGCTCATGGAGACAGAAGTGTACACTTGAGACAGCCGTGTTCCTTCGAGAGCCACACGACCCGGAGCCGAGATGACCGCAACACAGCAGGACGAGACCCCCGTCAACGGCACGACGCCGCGCCACGTGCGCGTCGGGATCCTCGGCGCCGGCTTCGGCGGCCTCGGCATGGCGATCCGGCTGGCCCAGCAGGGCGAGCGCGACTTCCTCGTCTTCGAGAAGGCCGCCGACGTCGGCGGCACGTGGTGGGCCAACACCTACCCCGGCTGCCAGTGCGACATCCCGTCGCACCTGTACTCGTTCAGCTTCGCGCCCAACCCGAACTGGACGCGCACCTACCCCAAGCAGCCCGAGCTGCGCGACTACCTGCGCAAGGTCGCCACCGACCACGGCGTCTACGACCGCATCCGCCTCAACACCGAGGTCACGGCCGCCGCCTGGGACGAGGAGCAGGCGCGCTGGCGCATCACCACCAACAACGGCGAGTACACCGCCGACGTCGTCGTCGCCGCGCCCGGCCCGCTGAGCGCGCCGTCGCTGCCCGACATCCCGGGCCTCGACACGTTCGCGGGCACGACCTTCCACACCGCGACGTGGAACCACGACCACGACCTGCGTGGCGAGCGCGTCGCGGTCGTCGGCACCGGCGCGAGCGCGATCCAGGCGGTCCCGTACATCGCCGAGCAGGCCGCGCACACCGACGTCATCCAGCGCACGCCGCCGTGGGTCGTCCCCCACCGCGATCGCCCGATCACGAAGGTCGAGCGGTTCCTGTACCGCACGTTCCCGCCGCTGCAGCGCGCGGTCCGCGCCGGCGTCTACTTCAGCCGCGAGCTGCTCGTCCCGGGCCTCGTCTACCGCCCCAGGCTGCTGGGCCTGGTCGAGAAGGTCGCGCGCAAGCACATCTCCGACCAGGTCCAGGACCCGGAGCTGCGGGCCAAGGTCACGCCGGACTACACGATCGGCTGCAAGCGGATCCTGCCGTCCAACAAGTGGTACCCGGCGCTGTCGCGCGCCGACGTCGACCTCGTCACCGACGGCATCGCCGAGGTCAAGCCGAACGGCTACGTGACGACCGACGGCACGCTGCACGAGGTCGACACCATCATCTTCGCGACCGGCTTCTACGTCACCGACATCCCGCTGGCCAACATCGTCACCGGGACCGGCGGCGCCAGGCTCGCCGAGGTCTGGCACCGCTCGCCGCAGGCCTACCGCGGCACCGCGATGGCCGGCTTCCCGAACCTGTTCCTGCTCGTCGGGCCGAACGTCGGCCTCGGCCACAACTCGATCGTGTTCATGATCGAGGCCCAGCTCAACTACGTCATGGGCGCGCTGAAGGCGATGCGCGAGCGCGGCGCCGGCCGCGTCGAGGTCAAGCCGGCCGCGCTGGAGTCCTACAACGACGGGCTGCAGGCCAAGATGGGCGACACGGTGTGGAACTCCGGCGGCTGCGCGTCGTGGTACATCGACGCCAACGGCAAGAACACCACGATCTGGCCCGACTTCACCTTCAACTTCTGGCGCCAGACGCGGGAGTTCGACCCGGCCGCCTACACGCTGCAGCCCGTGCGCTCGGGCACCGCGGCGGCGCCCGCGCTGGCCTCGTAGGCCAGGCGCTCCAGCAGGTCGGCCGAGCCCGGCACCCCGCCGAACGTCGCCCACGGCTGCCCGCAGCGGCCGTGGACGGCGGCCGCCGCCGGCGCGCACGCGCTGTCGGTGACGAGCATGTCCGGCTGGGCGTTGGCGACGTGGCGCGCGAGGTCCTCGGCGCGGCCGCCGTCCAGCGGTGCCAGGAACGCGCAGCCGGCGGCCTCGACCGCGGCGCGCTGGTCGTAGGCGCTGTAGACGAGGACCACGTGCCCGCGCGTGTCCAGCTCGCGCGCGAGGCGCAGGAGCGGCGACGGCTGCCCGTCGGAGGGCAGGGCGGCGATGAGGAAGCGCGACATGGCCGGGAGCTTCGCGGCCGGCCGGCCGTCGCACATCGGGGACTCCCCCAGTCTCGCGCGAGAGCTGTCCCGCGGCAGGACGTGCGGTTATCCCGAGGCGGGCGCGCTCGGGACGGTTGCGCGAGGGCCCCGCGTGGGTAAGGATCGGCTTGGCTCCGCGACCGCTGAGCCTGTCACACCGGACTTCGGGGGAAGGGACCAGGATGCGAGCAGGACGGATGACGATGGCCGCGCTGAGCGCGCTGCTGGCGACGGTGGCGCTGGCGCCCGGCGCGGCGCACGCCCAGGCCGGCCCGAGGGTGCCGGCGCTCGACTGGCAGCCGTGCGACACCGACGTCGAGGGCGTGCCCGCCACCGTGCACTTCGAATGCGCGACCGCCGCCGTCCCGCTCGACTACAGCCATCCCAACCGCGGGACCTACCACCTCGCGTTGATGAAGAAGCCGGCCGTCGACGCCGGCAAGCGGCTCGGCTCGCTGTTCGTCAACTACGGCGGCCCCGGCGGCACCGCGATCGACGACACCGAGCTCTACTTCTCCGACCAGGTCCGCCACCAGCTCTTCTCGACGCTCAACGACCAGTACGACATCGTCGCGGTCGACCCGCGCGGCGTCGGCCGGTCCGAGGGCGCGATGGACTGCGAGGCCAACCAGATCACGCAGGGCGTCTACTCGCTGCCGTTCGCGACGCCGGACACGGACCCGAACACGCTGCTGAGCAAGGACCAGGCCTACGTCAGGCAGTGCGTCAGGAAGAACAGGGCCGTCCTGCCCTACGTGACGACCGCGAACTTCGCGCGCGACCTCGACCTGCTGCGCCAGTCGGTCGGCGACAAGAAGCTCAACTTCCTCGGGTTCTCCTACGGCACGTTCCTCGGCTCGACCTACGCGGCGCTGTTCCCGGACAACCTCGGCCGCGTCGTCCTCGACGGCCCGGTCGACGCCGACTCCTACATCAACCGCCCGAGCAAGGACCTGCAGGCGCAGACGAGCGCGTTCGAGCGTGAGCTGAGCCGCTTCTTCGCCGCCTGCGCGGCGGACCAGGCGACCTGCCAGGGCTTCGGCAGGGGTGCCGGCGCGGGCGGCGAGACCGACCCGGAGGTCGCGTTCGACGCGCTGGTGGCGCAGGCCGACGCGCACCCGATCCCGGTCCCGGCCGGCAACAGGTACACCGACGACCTGCGCCCGGTCACCGGCGACGACATCCTCAACGCCACGATCGGCAACCTGTACCGCAAGGAGTTCTGGGCCAGGTACATCGTCCGCGACCTCGTCGCCGCCGAGAACGACGACGGCAGCGGGATGCGCTCGGACTCCGACTACCAGAGCGGCTACGACCCCGAGAGCGGCACGTTCGACCCGCTGACCGACCGCTACTTCCTGATCGGCGCGGTCGAGCAGAGGTACAGCAGCAACATCCAGCACTACTTCCGGCTGGGCAGGGCGTCGTATGACTCCTTCGACCACTTCTGGTTCAACACCGGCTACGTCGAGCTCAACTACGGGATCTTCCCGGTCAGGGGCAACGGGGTCTTCCGCGGGCCGTTCACGGTGCCGGACACGGCATCGACGCCGCTGGTCGTCGCGACGACCTACGACCCGGCGACGCCCTACCGCGGGGCCAAGAGCCTGGTCAGGGACCTCGGCAACGCGCGGCTGCTGACGATGGTCGGCGACGGCCACACCGCCTACGGCGGCGAGTCGGCGTGCATCGACGAGAAGGTCGACGACTACCTGCTCGGCGGCACGCTCCCCGACGCGGGCACCACCTGCAGGCAGGACGTCACGTTCGGCGTGACGTCGCCCTACACGAACTCGCTCGTCGCGCCGAAGGCGGCCGGCGCCGCGAGCGGCGTGCGGATCGGCGGCCCGCACGAGCGCCAGGACGGCTAGTTGTAGGCGTCGCTAGGGGTCCGGCTCGTCGATCGGGCCGGGCCCCCTCGCCTCCGACGCGTGGGTCACGGGCGTCAGGTACAGGCGCGTGATCGCGGGCACGTTCGCGCAGAGCGTGTCGCGGACGACCTCGAGCGTGACCGCGACGTCGTCGGCGGTGCCGCTGCTGCGGACCTCGACCTCGGCGGCGGCCATCACCGACGACGGCCCGAGGTGGACGGCCTCCAGCGAGTGGACGGCCATGATCCCGGGCTGGGCGACGAGCGCGTCGCGGATCGCCTCGACGTGGCGCTCGGCGACGGCCTGGTTGGTCAGCAGCGCGCGGTTGCGGCCGGTGAGCTTGATCGCGACGTACGTCAGCAGGCCGCCGATGACGATCGTGGCCAGCGGGTCGAAGATCTCGATCCCCGTCACCTGGTGCAGGACCAGCGCGGCCAGCGCCAGCGACGCGCCGATGACGTCGATCGTGTCCTCCAGGTAGACGGTCGTGACCGTCGGGTCCGACGACTCGTCGAGGAACTGTCGCAACGGCAGGCCGGCGGCGGAGGCGCGGCCGCGCAGCTCGCGGATCGCGATCGTGCGGCTGATGCCGTCCAGGCAGATCGCGCCGACGAGGATCGCGACGCCGATCCAGAAGTCCTCCAGCGGCCTGGGGTTGAAGAGGGCGTTGAAGCCCTCCCAGATCGAGACCGCGCCGCCGACGACGAACATCCCGATCGCCGCCAGCAGCGCCCAGTACCAGCGCTCGGGCCCGTAGCCGAGCGGGTGCGTGGCGTCCGGCGGCTTGGCCGAGCGGCGGATCGCGATGAACAGGAAGACCTCGTTGCCGGCGTCGGCGACCGTGTGCAGCGTCTCGGCGAACAGCGCCGTCGAGCCGGTCAGCGCGGCGGCGATCCCCTTGGCGATCGCGATCGTCGCGTTGGCGGCGAACGCGGCCAGGACCGACGTCAGGCTCGCGTCGCGGCCGTCGTCGTCCTCGATCGCCGCGGGCGTCGTGTCGGTCACGTGCGCCGCCGCGAGTGCGCGAGCGCGTCGAGGGTCAGCTCGAGCTGGCGCTCGGTCAGCGCCTTGCCGGGCAGCGGCGCGCCGCCGGGCGCGAGCGCGTCGAGCTGCAGCGCCAGGAAGCGCCTGGCGTAGCTGGGGTTGGTGTCCTCGGTGCCCTCGCCGATCCGGCCGACCGCGAGCAACACCATCAACACGTCGGAGGACGTGACGTCGTCGCGCAGGTCGCCGTCGGCCTGGCCGCGGCGGACAAGGTCGCGCAGCAGCGCGCGCAGCTTGGCCGACAGCAGCTTCGGGACCGGCTCGTCGGGGTCGCGCGCGGCCAGGACGTTGATGAAGGCCTTGTTCGACGACTGCCACGCGGCGGCCTCGGCCATCCACGTGTGGAACGCGGACTCGCCCGGCGGCAGCGCGAGCGCGCGCTCGGCGAGGTCGGCGAGGCGGTCGGCCTGCTCGCCCAGGATCGTCGAGAACAACGCGTCCTTGGTCGGGACGAAGCGGTACAGCGTCCCGATCCCGACGCCCGCCCGCGCCGCCACCTGCTCCATCTTGGCCGCGACGCCCCGCTCGGCGACGACCTCGCGCGCAGCCTCCAGGATCCGCTCGCGGTTGCGCTGCGCATCCTTCCGCGGTGCTCGTCGTGTGCCGGGCGTCACAACCGCAAGCCTAGTGTGACCGAGCCATCACAAGCGGAATGACTGGTTCCGCTACAACGGAGGCATGACTTCCGGAACCATCAATTCCGCTTCGGCGGCGAGGCGCGCAGCCGCGACGCGTGACGGCTCCGCCCGGCCGGGGCTCGTCCTCGCCGTGCTCGCGCTCGGCGCGCTGGCGTACTCGGTGCTGCAGTCGATCGTCGCGCCGGCGCTGCCGACGCTGGCGGCCGATCTGCACACGAGCGCGACGAACGTCACGTGGGTGCTGACCGCGTTCCTGCTCAGCGCGTCGGTGCTGACGCCGGTCTTCGGCAAGCTCGGCGACGTCCACGGCAAGCACCGGCTGCTCGTCGTCGCGCTGGCGCTGCTCTCCCTGGGCACGCTGGTCTCGGCGGTCGCCGACTCGCTGACCGTGATGCTGATCGGGCGCGTCCTGCAGGGCGCGGGCGGCGGCGTCTTCCCGCTGTCGTTCGCGATCGTCCGCGACGAGCTGCCGCGCGACCGGATCCCGGGCGCGATCGCGCTGCTGAGCGCGATGCTCGGCATCGGCGGCGCGGTCGGCCTCGTGGTCGCGGGCGTGATCGTCGAGGACCTGTCCTACCACTGGCTGTTCTGGATCCCGCTGGTCGTGACCACCGGCGCGACGCTCGCCGCCTGGCGCTTCGTCCCGGAGTCGCCGGTCAAGCACCCGACGCCGATCAACTGGCTCAGCGCCGCGCTGCTCGCGGCGGGCCTGGTCGCGCTGCTGCTCGGGATCACGCAGGCCGACGCCTGGGGCTGGGGCTCGGCCAAGAACATCGTCTTCGTCATCGGCGGCCTCGCGCTGCTGGCCACCTACGTCGCGCAGGAGCTGCGCGCCCGCGTCCCGCTGGTCGACATGAAGGTCATGGCCCAGCGCGGTGTCTGGACGACCAACGCGGTGACGCTGTTCGTCGGCTTCGGCATGTTCGCCGGGATCGTCCTGGTCCCCGCGCTGCTGGAGATGCCCGCGGCGACCGGCTACGGCTTCGGCGACTCGGTCCTGACCGCCGGCCTCTACATCGTTCCCAATGCCCTTGCCATGCTCCTCGTCGGACCGGTCGCCGCGCGGCTGGCGGCGACGCACGGCGCGAAGGTCCCGGCGCTGCTCGGCGTCGCGCTGACCTCGCTGGCCTACGCCCTGCTCGCCGTCGCCCACTCGACGCACGCCGAGGTGGTGCTCGGGCTCGTCGTCCAGGGCCTCGGGATCGGCCTCGCGTTCGCCTCGCTGGCCAACCTGATCGTCGAGGCGGTGCCCCAGCACCAGACCGGATCGGCGACCGCGATCAACACGATCATGCGGACGGTCGGCGGCGCGTTCGGGTCCTCGATCCCCGCGTCGGTCCTCGCCGCGCACACGATCGGTGGATCGGCGATCCCGACCGAGCACGCGTTCACGCTCGTGTTCTGGATCACCGCCGCGGTGATGGGTCTCGCAGTCGTCGTCGGCCTCGCGGTACCGTCGAGGCATGGCGCCGAGGCGCTCGTCCCGGCGGCGACCCACCCCAACATGATCAAGAACTGAGTCCAAGATGCCTGATCGCCCCGTTTTCAAGAACATCCTCGTCGCCGTCGACGGGTCCCGCCACTCCGACCTCGCGCTCTCGATGGCACTGGCGATCGCCGAGCGCGACCACGCGCGGCTCGGGGTCCTGACCGTCGTCCCGAACGTCAACGAGTCCGCCGCGCTGGCCTACGGCGCCGGCGTCGACCCGGTCGCGCTGCAGGGCGACGCCGACCACGCCGCCGACAAGACGATGCGCGAGGCGATCGAGGCGATCCCGGAGAACCAGCCGGTCGACTCGATCACCCGCCACGGCCACGCCGGCGCCGAGATCGTCGCCCAGGTCAGGGACGGCCACCACGACGCGGTCGTCCTCGGCGCCCGCGGCCTGGGCCGGATCGCCGCGGCGTTCGGCTCGGTCTCCAACCACGTCCTGCACCACGCGGGCGTCGCGGTCTTCATCGGCCACCTGCCCGACGCCGACCAGCCGGACTCCGGCGAGCAGGTCTAGACCTACAGGTCGATCACCGTCCCCAGGGCGAGCGCCTCGCGCAGGCGCTCGTCGTGGGTGGCGACGACGAGCGCGCCGGGCCAGCCGGCCAGCGCGTGCTCCAGGACCTCCAGCGACGCGACGTCGAGGTGGTTGGTCGGCTCGTCGAGCAGCAGGCACGCCGCCCGGCGCTGGGCCAGCACCGCCAGCTCCGCGCGAGTGCGCTCGCCGGGGCTGAGCGTCGCTGCGGGCCGCTCGGTCCGGTCGGCGCCGAGGCCGAACAGCGCCAGCGCCGAGCGCGCCTCGGCCTCCCCCGCGCCCGTGCGCTCGCGCACCGCGGCGGTCAGCGTGGCGGGGCCGTCGAGCGCGTCGCGCTCCTGCCCGAGCCGCGCGATCACCGCGCCGGGCGCGGCGGTGCGGCGCCCGGCGACGGGCTCCAGCTCGCCGAGCAGCGCGGAGATGATGGTGGACTTGCCCGAGCCGTTGGGGCCGCGCAGGAGGATCCGGTCGCCGTAGCTCACCGCGAGGTCCAGCGGCCCGACCCGGAACGTCCCGCGCTCGAGCACGGCGCCGTCGAGCGCGACGACCGCGCCGCCGCGCCGCTCGGCCGCGGTCAGCTCGAGCCTCAGCGGGCCCTCCTGCCACGGCTTGTCGGGGACGTCGATCCGCGCCAGGCGCGACTCGACCTTCGCGGCGCGGCGCTGCATGCCCTGGGCGCGCGAGCGGACGTGCTCGACCGTGTGCTTGTCGTTGTCGTGCGCGTTGCGGCCCGCGCGGTTGATCGCGGTCTGCGCGCGCGAGCGCGTCTCGGTGACCGCGGCGGCGAGGTGCTGTCGCTCGGCGAGCGCCTGGTCGTGCTCGGCCGCGGCGCGGGCCCGGGCGGCCTCGCGCTCGCGCTGGTAGGTGGCATAGCCGGTCGCGTAGTGCGTGGCGTGTCCGGTCCGGGGGTCAAGCTCCAGCAGCTCGGTCGCGAAGCGCTCCAGCAGCGCGCGGTCGTGCGTGACGACGACGGTCCCGCCGGAGCGGGCGTTCAGCAGCGCGCCCAGGCGGTCGAGGCCGTCGGCGTCGAGGTGGTTGGTCGGCTCGTCGAGCAGCACGACGTCGAAGCGCGCCGCGCGCAGGACCGCGAGGCCGGCGCGTGCCGCCTGGCCGCCGGAGAGCGTGCCGAGCGGGCGGTCGAGCAGCTGCGGTTGGAGGCCGAGCTCGTCGGCGGCCGCGGCGATCCGCGCCTCGGCGTCGGCGCCGCCGAGCGCCAGCCAGCGCTCCAGCGCGGCGGCGTGCGGGGCGACCGCGTCGAGGTCGCCGCCGGTCAGGCGTCGTTCCTGCGCTTCGACGTCGCGCGCGGCCGCGGCCACGCCGAGGCGTTCGAGGATGACGTCGCGGACGGCGACGTCGGCAAGCGGCTCGGCGACGTCCTCGTCGGCGAGCTGCGGCAGGTAGCCGACGGTCCCGAAGCGCCGGACGGTTCCGGCGTCGGGCTGTTCAGCGCCGGCAAGCGCACGCAGCAGCGTGGACTTGCCGGCACCGTTCGGTCCGATGAGCGCCAGGCGCGACCCGGCATCGACGCGCACGTCCACGTCCTGCAGGACGGTCCGGGCGCCGTGGTGCTTGGTGATGCCGTGGGCGTCGAGAAGGGTCGACGGCATGCGATGCTCCTAAGAGGAAAGGTGACTGAACGATCCAGCTACGGAGACAGCGCGCGCGACCCGGCGCGAGGCGCTCGGGTCGTCCTTCGTGGCGGCTGTCTAGTTCAGGTCACCCATGCATCGGCCCTCATCGGGCCAAGAGACAAGGTAGCAGGTGTCGCTCAGCGCAACGGGAGCATGGCCTTCACCTTGGTCAGCGTGGCCGAGAACGCCGTCGGCGACGGGCCGTAGGTCGGCGCGTCGCGGCCGAGCAGCTCGACGACGATCCGGTGGCCCTTGGCGAACTTGTAGCCGTTGCCGTCCAAGGTGAAGCGGAACGTGCCCCTGAAGTTGTCGTTCAACCGGTAGGCACCGCGGTCGATCAGGCGCGCCTTGCCGGTCCTGGGGTTGAGGTCCCAGAGGCGCGCGTCGAGCTGGCCGTAGCGGCCCCTGACCGCGACGCGGCCGGTCAGGACGGTCTGGCCGAGCAGCGTCTGGCCGCGCGCGGCCGTGGCGAACTGGGTCTTGTTGGTGGTGTCGAGCGCGTGCGGCGCGCAGTGCGTCCCGGTCGGCGTCAGCGGCGACAGCGACGCGGCGAGCTTGGCGTCGCCGCCCTTGGACGTGATCTTCATGGCCTTGCTCGGGCCGGCGAAGGTCAGCGAGGAGCGTGCGAGCGCGGCGTAGGAGCCGGCCGTGTAGGGGCCGCCGCCCGCGGGTGCGTTGCGCGGGCAGACCGTCGTGTAGGCGGTGACCGCGCCGGGCTTGGGCTTGTCGCCCGCGGTCCCGCCCTTCAGCCACGCGTCGAAGAAGTTGAGGCCCTGGGCGTCGAAGGCGCGGATGTCCTTCGGGTGGTTGGCGCCGGGGTCATGGCCGAGGTCGCCGAGCTGCAGCGCGACCGGGGCGACCTTCGACAGCGAGCGGATGTGGTCGTAGGCGCCGAGCGCCTGGCCGACCGGGAACAGCGCGTCGGTCCAGCCGGACTGCAGCAGCAGCGGCGCCGGCGTCCCGGCCACGCCCGCGACGCCGTGGTACTTGTAGGAGTTGTCGAGCGTCGGCTGCACGGAGGCGTCCAGCCTGCCGGAGTCCAGCTGCGCCTTCCACCTCGTGAGGTCGGTCGACAGGTCGCCGCCGGTCGGGGCCGTGAAGCCGCTGAGACCGACCGCGAAGATGCCGCCCGCGTAGGCCTGCGCCTCGACGCCGGTCGGGGTGCGCGACCACGGGTCGCGGCCGTTGCGGGTGAAGATCGACTCGCCGTTGGACCACAGCCAGCGCGGCCACGCGGCGGTCAGGGAGATCGGCGTGCCCCTCGGGCTCGTCCACGGCGCGTAGGTGCCGTCGGGCAGGCGGACGCGGTCCTTCAGGAACGCCAACATGGTGGAGAACCCGCCGCCGTAGGAGATGCCGGTCGAGCCGATCCTGTGCGGGTCGGTGACGCCCTCGTCGACGAGCTGGCCGACGAGCGTCTGGATGTCCCGGACCTCGTAGCGCATGTCGCCCAGGCGGGTCCACCCCGTCGCGCAGTCCGGCGTCCGCGAGGCCGGCGTCCCACACGAGTTGCCGAACCCGCGCGCGGTCGGCGTGACGACCGCGTAGCCATGCTGCGCGAAGAACGAGTTGTTGTAGTCCTCGTTGCCGGTCGTCGTCTCGAACGACGTCTTCGTCCCACCCAGCCCATGCAGCAGCAGGATCGTCGGGAACGGCCCGTCGCCGGTCGGCGGGAGCGTGACGTCCACGTCCAGCGGCGTGCCATCGAAGCTGTGCGGCCGCGACGCCAGGTCGTTCGTCGGGCAGAACCGGACCCCGTTCTGCGGCGCGCACGCATGACCGAACGGCGCGGGATCAGCAGCGGCAGACGTGGCCGGGACCAGCGCAGCGAGCGCGGCGACGGTCAGAGCAGCACGACGGGCAAGACGTGGGACAAGCGTCATGCCGCGACACTACCGGCCGCGCCACGAAGTAGGTTCCGGTTCGACGATGCTCGGCCGACTGTCGGATCTCGAGCGCCGGTTGGCGGTGCCGTATGCGGTGCTGATGATCGGGGCCAACGTCATCGGCGCGGCGATCGTGTTCGTGCTGATGCGCTGGGTGCTGCCGTTGCCGCATGTCGAGGACACGACGCATGTGCAGCGGGTCAACGAGCTGGTGCTGCTCGGCTACCTCGTCTTCGCGGTCCCGGCCGGGATCGTGTGGGCGCTCTACCTGCTGCGGCCGGTGATGGCGTGGCTGCGCGCCGACCGGCCGCCGACCGACGAGGAGCAGCGCGTCGTCCTGCTCACCCCCGCGCGCGAGGTCATCGTCCACGGCGCGCTGTGGGCGCTGGGCGGGGTCATCTTCACGCTGCTCAACCGCCACTACTCGCACGACCTCGCGCTGACGACGGCGATCACGGTGGCGTTGGCGGGCGTGGCGACGTGCGCGGTCGCCTACCTGCTGGCCCAGCGCGTCCTGCGGCCGGTCGCAGCCCGCGCGCTGGCCGACCACGTCCCGGACGACCCGTCGCTGCCCGGCATCGCCGCCCGGATCCTGTTGACCTACATCTTGGGATCGGGCGTCCCGGTCTTCGGCCTCGTGCTCGTCGGCGCGGGCGTGCTGACGAACACGATCGACGCCTCCGCCCACCGCCTGGCCGTCACCGCGCTGCTGCTCGGCGGGATCGCGCTCGTCGTCGGCGTCGCGGTGATGGCGCTGACCGCGCGCTCGCTCGCCGACCCGCTCAACGCCGTCCGCTCGGCGCTGCGCAACGTGCAGCGCGGCGAGGACGCGCACGTGGACGTCTACGACGGCAGCGAGGTCGGGCTGCTGCAGGCCGGCTTCAACCGCATGGTCGAGGGCCTCAAGGAGCGCGAGCAGCTGCGCGACATGTTCGGCCGCCAGGTCGGTGAGGAGGTCGCCCGCCAGGCGCTGGAGCGCGGGATCACGATGGGCGGCGAGGAGCGCGAGGTCGCGGTGCTGTTCATCGACCTGGTCGGCTCGACCGAGCTGGCCCACGCCCGCCCGCCGGGCGAGGTCGTCGAGCTGCTCAACGAGTTCTTCGCCGTCGTCGTCGACGTCATCGCCGCCGAGGGCGGCGCGATCAACAAGTTCGTCGGCGACGCCGCGCTGTGCGTCTTCGGCGCGCCGCTGCCCCACGACGACGCCGCGGGCGCCGCGCTGCGCGCCGCGCGCACGATCCGCGACCGCCTCGCCGCCGAGGTCCCGCAGTGCGACGTCGGGATCGGCGTCTCGGCCGGGACGGCGGTCGCCGGCAACATCGGCGCGGCCGAGCGCTTCGAGTACACGGTGATCGGCGACCCGGTCAACGAGGCCTCGCGCCTGACCGAGCTGGCCAAGCAGACCGACGGCCGCGTGCTCGCCTCCGAGGCGACGCTGAACGCCTCCGCCGACGGCGAGGCCGGCCGCTGGGCGCTCGGCGCCACCGAGACGCTGCGCGGCCGCGCGACGCCGACGCGCCTGGCGTCCCCTAGAACCTGACGGCGAAGCGCGCGCCGCCCAGCGGCGGCGGCGCCTGGCCGACCGTCACGGCCGCGCCGTGGTGGCCGGCCTGCTGGGCGACGAGCGCCAAGCCCAGCCCGGAGCCCGGCGTCTCGGTCCCGGTCGCGCGAGCGAACGGCGCGAAGATGCGCTCGCGGTCGGCCTCGGGCACGCCCGCACCGGAGTCGTCGACCAGCAGCGCGGGACCGTCGGCCTCGAGCGTCACGCGGACCGCGCCGCCCGCGCCATGGCGGATCGCGTTGTTCACCAGGTTCTCGACGACCAGCCGCAGCCCGGGCTCCCAGCCCTCCAGGACCACCGGCGCCTCCGGCAGGACCGCGGACAGCGCGACGTCCGGATGGCGCGACGCCGCCACCATCACGACCTCGTCGACCAGCTCGGTCAGATCGACCTCGGCGTGCTCGATCGGCCCCGCGTCGCCGCGCGCCAGCGCCTGCAGCCCGTCGAGCAGGTCGACCAGCCGCCGCTGCTGGACGAGCGCGTCGTCGAGCAGCTCGCCGCGCCGCGCGGCGTCCAGGTCCGGATGGCGCCGCAGCGCGCTCAGCGTCGTCTGCACCGACGTCAGCGGCGTGCGCAGCTCGTGGCCCGCGTCGGCGGCGAAGCGGCGCGTCGCCGCCAGCGCGCGCTCGCGGTCCTCGGCGCTGCGCCCCAGCCGCGCGAGCATCGCGTTGAACGACCGCGCGACCGAGCGCAGCTCGGCCGGCCCCGACCCGTCCGGGACGCGCTGCGTCAGGTCCTCGTCCTCGGCGATCGACGCGGTCACCGCGCGCAGCCGCCGCAGGGGGCGCAGCACGACCGACGCGATCAACCACACCAACACGACCGTCACGAGGATCCCGGCCAGCCCGATCAGGACCACGCGGTCGCGCAGGTCGGCGATCCGCTGCTCGGTCCCGCGCAGCGCCGAGACGACCTCCAGCCGCGCGTTGCTCCCGAGGTTCCTGTCGGTCAGCGTCGTCACGTAGGCGCGGTAGTCGCGCCCACCGGAGTGGAACGTCGAGAAGCCCCTGGGCAGCCGGTCGTGCGCGGGCGGCGGCGTGCCCTCGGTGATCAGCGGCACCCTGGCGAGCGTCAGCCGCACCGAGCTGCCGGTCGCGCGCAGCACCGCGTCCAGCCGCGGGTCCTTGCGCGGCAGCCCGTTCTGGACGTCGGCGATCGCCGCCGGGCGCGTCAGCTCCGCGGTCCGGCGCATGCGGTCGTCGAGCGCCGCGCGCTCGGACTTGCTGACCTCGTGCAGGCCGACCGCGCCCGCCGCGCCGAGCACGACCAGCAGGACGGCGAGCACGCCGAGCGTCAGGCGACCGCGAAGGCTGCGCAGCATGAGCGCTGAAGCGTCTCAGGGCCGCAGGACGAAGCCCACGCCGCGCACCGTGTGCAGCACGCGCGGCTCGCCGTCCTGCTCGAGCTTGCGGCGGACGTAGCCGACGAACACGTCGGCGACGTTGGTGCCCGGGTCGAACGTGTAGCCCCAGACCTCCTCGTGCAGGCGCCTGCGGTCCAGGATCTCGTTCGGGTTGCGCAGGAACAGCGCCAGCAGGTCGAACTCGCGGCGCGTGAGGTCCAGCCGGCGCTCGCCGCGCCGGACCACGCGCGCACGCGGGTCCAGCCGGATGTCGCCGACGACCAGTGCCTCGTCGGCGCCCGCCGGGCGGCGGCGCAGCAGCGCGTGCAGCCGCGCCACGACCTCCTCCAACGCGAACGGCTTGACGACGTAGTCGTCGGCGCCCGCCTGCAGGCCCGCGACGCGGTCGTCGACCTCGTCGCGCGCGCTCAGCACGCAGACCGGGACCTGGTCACCGGCGGCGCGCAGGCGCTCCAGCACCGCCAGGCCGTCGAGGTCGGGCATGTTGAGGTCCAGCAGGATGACCGCCGGGCTGACCCGCGTCGCGGCCTCCAACGCGGCGCGCCCGCCGGAGGCGGGCACGACCGAGAAGCCTTCGAGCTCCAGCCCCGCCGCGACCGCACGGCGGATCGCGGGGTCGTCGTCGACCAGCAGGACGACGGGCCCCGCGGGGGCCTCAGCCACGCGAGACGCTCTCGCAGTTGCGCGACACCCTGTCGTCGGTGTCGGCGATCACGCGGTCCCGGCTCCCCGGCCCGCAGCTGATGGTGTCGACCTCGCCGTCACGGGCGTAGATGATGTCATTGCCGGCGCCGCCCTCGATCTGGTCGGCGCCCGCCCCGCCCGTGATGCGGTCGTTGCCCGCGCCGCCGAGCAGCACGTCGTCGCCCGGGCCGCCGTTGATCCTGTCGGCCCCCGCGTCGCCGGAGATCAGGTCGACGCCCGGTCCGCCGTTGAGGCGGTCGTTGCCGCCGCCGCCGAAGATCCGGTCGTCGCCCGCACGCCCGTTGATGATGTCGACCCCGTCGGTCCCGTTCAGGACGTCGGCCTTCTTGGTGCCGTTGATGACGTTGCCGCTCGCCGCCGCGTGCACGACGCTCGTCCCCACGCCGAGCAGCAGCGAGACGATCACGACGGGGAGCACGAAGCGGAAGGGCATGTTCATCAGCATGACGCAGGTTCCCGCGCGAACCACCTGCAAACGCCCTGTCTCACATAACTCTCACGGAGCGTGAGGTGTTGGTGAGAGCACGATGGGAAACGGCCCGGAAGCGGTGAACCTCCTCAGCGTCAACGATGCACGATCTCCTCGGGAGGACTGACCGCACCATGAAGCTTCGCAAGTCCATCATCACCGGCACCGCCGCGCTCGCCCTGATCCCGGCCTCTTCGGCCGTCGCCGCCACGATCAACGGTGGTCCGGGCAACGAGCGCCTCAAGGGCACCAACGTGACCGACGTCATCAACGGCAACGCCGGCAACGACCGCATCTGGGGCAAGGCCGGCGACGACCAGCTCAACGGCGGCGAGGGCAACGACCGCGTCTTCGGCGGCGACGGCAACGACACGATCGCGGGCGTCCAGGGCAACGACTGGCTCTGGGGCGGTAAGGGCAACGACACGATCACCGGCGACGCCAACGGCACCGGCGACCTGACCTCGTTCGACCACATCTTCGGCAACTCGGGCGACGACACGCTCAAGGGCGGCGACTCGCGCGACCGCATCTCCGGCGGCCCGGGCAACGACAAGAACTACGGCGAGAACGGCAATGACATCATGTCGGGCGGCACCGGCGACGACATCCAGGACGGCGGCCCGGGCAACGACAGGATCTACGCCAACCTCGGCGTCGACACGAGCTACGGCGGCGACGGCAACGACGACCTCTGGGCGCTGGCCCGCGGCGACGTCCAGGCCGCGCCCGGCCAGGTCGACCAGACCGGCGACACGCTCGACGGCGGCAACGGCAACGACACGTTCCACACCCGTGACGGAGAGGTCGACCGCATCACCTGCGGCCCCGGCAACGACACCGCGCTGCTCGACAACGTCGACGTGATCACCGATGCGACCGCCGACAACCCCAACGGCTCCTGCGAGAAGGTCGTCCGCAAGGACCCGAAGCCGAGCGACTCGAAGTCCGAGGACGCCCAGCAGTCCCCGGCGGACGCCAACAAGCAGTCCTAGCACTCGAGTTGTAGGACCTGCTTCATCGAGAGGCACCTGGGTGCTCGGCGCTCTAGGGTTCGGGGCATGGACGTACGCCTCGTTCCCTTCGGCGCCGAGCACCTGGACGCGTTCGCCCCGATGGCGGAGGATCCGGACGCGCTGCGCTTCACGCGCTTCCCGAACCCGCCCGAGCCGGGCTTTCCCGCCCGCTGGCTGGCCCGCTACGACGAGGGCCGCAGGACCGGCGCCAAGGAGGCGTTCGCGATCCTCGGCCCCAACGGCGACGACACGTTCTACGGCGTCGCGCTCGCCGTCGCGATCGACACCGAGGCGCGGGAGGCCGAGCTCGGCTACCTCACCGCCCCCGCCGCCCGCGGCCGCGGCGTCGCCACCGCCGCGCTGCGCGCGCTCACCGCGTGGGCGTTCGCCGAGCGCGGGCTGCTGCGCGTCACGCTGCTGATCGACGACGACAACAAGGGCTCCGAGCGCGTCGCCCAGAAGGCCGGCTACGCCCGCGAGGGCCTGATGCGCGGCATGTTCCTCAAGCCCGGGCGCCGCGGCGACATGTTGTTGTACGCCAAGCTGGCGAGCGACCCGGCCTAGCCGATCAACGTCGCCAACGGAGCACCCCAGCTGCTGAGGTCGTCCGGCGGCGGGACCTTGTACCCCAGGTACAGGTCGACGCCGATGTCGCCCGACGCCCACTTCGCGAAGCTCTCGGCGAAGCGCTCGTCGCGGTTGGCGCAGCCGCCCGAGTTGCCGTCCTCGCAGCCATAGCCCTGCGGGATCTGCGCGTCGAGCTGCTTGTTCATGTCCTCGGGCACGAGCGCGAAGTCGACGACGTGGCCGAGCTCGTGCTGGACGAGCCGGTCGATCCCGCGCTGGCCGTACTCGCGCGAGACCGTGCCGAGGTCGAGCGTCACGTCGTAGCGATCGCCGTCGCTCTCGGTCAGCCCGACGACCTTGCTGCCGAGCCCGGCGAGCCTGATGTTCACGAGCCCGTCGACCGCGCCGATCAGCGCCTGGGCCTGCGGGTTGGCGTCGGCGACGGCGCGCACGATCGCTGCGCGGTCGGCCGGGGCGATCGACGGGTCGAACACGAACGTCCCCGCGCGCTCGGCGGCGCTGATCCTGCCGACCTGGCGCCCGCCGCCGAGGGCCTGGGCGACGCTGCCGTGGTGCGCGCGCAGCGCGAGCAGGCCGCCGAGGATCAGCAGGACCGCGAGCGCGGGCACGGCGAAGGGGCGGGAGCGAACGTCCACGTTCCCACCATCGGCGCCGGGCGCGCTAGCTTGAAGGAAGTCCGGTGTCTCTCGACGGCCCTCAGTTCGCCTACGCACTGCACCCGCTGCCGCGCAGCCGGCTCGGCCAGCGCTGGCGCTGGGAGCTGTGGCACGGCGCGACGCTCGTCGCCGCGGGCTGGCGGCTGACGCTCCAGCACGCCGAGCGCGCGCTCTGCACCGCCGCGTCCCGTCGCGGACACGCCCAGCTCGGGATCCGACCGCTGCGCCCCGACCGCTCGTTCCCGGCCTCCGGGCTCAGCGCCGGGCAGCCGGTGCGCGTCGACTGCGGCGCGTTCGAGTGCACGCTGATCCCGCGGCGGCCCGGGGCCGCCGGCTGGGAGCCGGCGACCGCGATGGCCGTCTAGCCCGGCGCAATAGCCAGCCGCCTACACGGGTAAGGTCGCGGGGGCATGTCGTCCCTCGTGCGACGCGCGGTCGCGCTCGCCCTCACGGGCCTGGTCATCTACGGCGTCGCCCCGGCGATCGGCGAGGTGCTGGGCGCGTGGCCGAAGGTCGCCAACCTCAAGCCCTACTGGCTGGTCGGGATGGTCGTCGCCGAGGCGCTGTCGTGCCTGTGCCTGTGGGAGCTGCAGGCGCTGTCGATCGGGACCCGTGACACCACGGCGGTCGCGACGTCGCAGCTGGCCGGCGGCGCGCTGGGCCGCGTGATCCCCGGCGGCGCGGCCACCGCGGCGGCCGCGCAGTACAACATGCTCAACGCCGCCGACGTGCCGCGCGCGTCGATCGCGACCGGGCTGGCGGCGGCGACGGTGCTGCAGGTCGCGGCGCTGTGCGTGATGCCGGTGCTGGCGCTCCCGGCGATCGTCTTCGGCCTCAGCGTCCCGCACACGCTGCTGGAGACCGCGATCCTCGGCCTCGTCATCTTCGTGCTGATGTTCGCGCTCGGCGTCGGCGTGGCGCGCAGCGAGCGCTCGCTGCGCTGGGTCGGGCGCGCGGTCGTCAACGTCAGCCGCAAGCTCCCCGGCGACCGCGCCGTCTCCCCCGCGCTGCCGGACCGCCTGGTCGTGCAGCGCGACGAGGTCTTCGAGCGCCTCGGCGACCGCCTGCTGCGCGCGTGCGCGGCGGCGATCGGGCGCTGGCTGTTCGACCTGCTGGCGCTGCTGACCGCCATCACCGCGGTCGGCGCGCACCCGCGCTTCAGCCTCGTCCTGCTCGCCTACGTCACCGCGCAGCTGCTGGCCCAGATCCCGCTGACGCCGGGCGGCCTCGGCGTCGTCGAGGCCGGGCTGACCGCGACGCTGGCGCTGGCCGGCGTCAGGGGCGGCGACGCGGCGGTCGCGACGCTCGCCTACCGCCTCGTGTCCTACTGGCTGATGCTGCCCGCGGGCCTGATCGCGTGGCTCGTGTACCGCCGCAGGATCGCGACCGGCGGCGAGGATCGCGCCGCCGCAGCATCCTGAGTCACCCCCCGCGGGCGACTCCGCCTCACCCTGCGCGCCGGGAGGATCGCCGGTGTCATGCCCGGCGGCCTCGGACCACGGACGCTGTTCACGCTGCTGATCGCGGCTGCGGCGCTGCTCGTCCTCGGCCCGGTGATCCCGGGCTACAGCGTCGAGTCGTTCGGCGACGCCGTGATCCTGGCGGTCATCGCCGGGCTGCTGAACGCCGTGGTGTGGCCCGCGGTCGTGCGCTTCGCGCTGCCGCTGACGGTCCTGACGCTCGGCGGCTTCGTGCTCGTCATGAACGCCGCGGTGCTGCTGCTGGCCGCGGCGATCGCCCCGGGCGTGCACATCGACGACGTCTGGACCGGGATCGTCGTCGCGATCTGCGCGACGCTGATCACGACGGTGATGGCGACCGTCCTGTCGATCGACGACGACGAGCGCTTCGCCTCGCACCTCGCGCTCAGGCGCCGCAGGGCGGCCGATCGCTCCGAGGTCCCGGGCCTGCTGCTGCTGGAGATCGACGGCCTCGCCCACGACGTCCTGCAGCGCGCGCTGCGCGACGGCAACGCGCCGACCCTGCAGCGCTGGGTCGACGACGGCAGCCACCACCTCGTCCGCTGGGAGACCGACTGGTCCTCGCAGACCGGCGCCTGCCAGGCCGGGATCCTGCACGGCAGCAACGAGGACATGCCCGCGTTCCGGTGGTGGGAGAAGGAGCGCGGCGCGCCGATCGTCACCAACCACCCGCGCGACGCCGCCGAGCTGGAGCGCCGCGTCTCCGACGGCCGCGGGCTGCTGTTCAGCGACGGCGCCAGCCGCGCGAACATCCTCAGCGGCGACGCGCCGCACTCGCTGCTGACGATGAGCACGGTCCTCGACGTCCGCCGCGGGAGGCTGGGCCAGGACTACTTCACCTACTTCTCCAGCCCCTACAACGTGGCCCGCACGCTGCTGCTGACGTTCTACGACGTCGGCGCCGAGCTGCTCTACGCCGCCCAGCAGCGCCGCCGCGACGTCAGGCCGCGCGTCCATCGCGGGTTCTCCTACGCGGTCATGCGCGCCTACGCGACCGCGGTCCAGCTCGACCTCCAGGTCGAGTCGGTGATCGGCGACCTCGAGGCCGGGCGGCCCGTGATCTACACGACGTTCCTGGCCTACGACGAGGTCGCCCACCACTCGGGGATCGAACGTGCCGACACGCTGGCGGTCCTGCGCCGCGTCGACCGCCGGATCCGGCGCCTGGCCGCCGCGGCCGAGGCGCGCGGCGCGCGGCCCTACCGCGTGGCAGTCCTCAGCGATCACGGCCAGACCCAGGGCGCGACGTTCCGCGACCGCTACGGCGAGACGCTCGAGGCGCTGGTCCAGCGCGCGTGCGGGATCGCCGACGAGGCGGTCGCCGCCGAGGCCTCGGGCGAGGACGAGGCCGCCGGCCGCCTCGGCGCGGCGCTGACCGAGGCCGGGACCGGCGACTCGGCGGGCGCCCGCGCCGTCCGGATCGCCACCCGCGCGCACCGCACCGAGGGCGGCGAGGTGCGCGTCTCCCAGAAGCACCCGGAGGAGGAGGCGCCGGCCGCCGGCGAGCAGCTCCCGGAGGTCTCGGTGATGGCCTCGGGCAACCTCGGGCTGATCACGTTCCCGCGCCTGGACGGCCGCGCGACGCGCGCGACGATCGAGCGCGAGTACCCCAACCTGATCGCCGCGCTGCGCGACCATGCCGGGATCGGCTTCGTCGTCGTCCGCGACGACGCGGGCCACGACGTCGTCCTCGGCGCCGAGGGCACGCACGACCTCGCGACCGGCCACGTCGACGGCGTCGACCCGCTCGCCCCCTACGGCCCCCGCGCGGCGCGGCACGTCGCGCGCACCGCCGCGTTCCCGCACTGCCCCGACATCTTGGTCAACTCCGCCTTCTGGGAGCAGACCGCCGAGGTCGCCGCGTTCGAGGAGCTCGTCGGCTCCCACGGCGGCCTGGGCGGCGGCCAGGCCCACCCGTTCCTGCTGGCCCCCGCGACGCTGCCGCTCCCGTCCGAGGAGATCGTCGGCGCCGCCGCCGTCCACCACGTGCTGCGCGGCTGGATGGTCGACCTCGGCCACGCGGAGTACGCCACGCCCGCCGCCCCCGACCCGATCCCGGAGCCCGTCCCATGAGCCCGTTGCTGCGCCGCACGCTGTCGTCCGTCCTGCTGGTCCTGGCCTGCCTGGTCGCGGTCGTCGCCGTGCTCGGCGCCTGGGCCGACCGCCAGCTGCTCAACACCGACAACTGGGTCGACACGTCCTCGCGCCTGCTCCAGGAGCCCGCGATCCAGGACGCGACCGCCGCCTACCTCGCCGACCAGCTCGTCGACGGGCCGACGATCCAGGCCAAGCTCAAGGACGGCCTGCCGCCGCGGCTGCAGCCGCTCGCCGCCCCGCTGGCCGCCGCGTCCGGCGAGATCGCCGAGCGCACCGCCAGGCGCCTGATCGCCTCCGGCGCGTTCCAGAGGCTGTGGCGCAACACCAACCGCCACGCCCACGAGCAGTTCATCGAGATCGTCGACGGCAACAGCCGCCTGGCCAACCTCGGTGTCGTCATCGACCTGCGCCCGCAGCTCGGCGTGCTCGCCACGCGGCTCGGCGTCCTGCCCGACGCGACCGGCGACCACGGCACCGTCCACGTGCTCAAGGGCGACAACCTCAAGACGATCCGCCAGGTCGTCCACGCCGTGCGCACGCTGCGCTGGGTCAGCATCGTGCTGCTGATCGTCCTGCTCGTCGCCGGCGTCGCGCTCGCACCCGACCGCTCCCGCGGGATCATCTACGCGGGCGTCGCGCTCCTGATCGCCGGGCTGCTGCTGCTCGTCGCCCGCCGCGCCGGGGGCAACTACGTCGTCAAGACGCTCGCCGACAGCGGGACCGACGAGCCCGCGGCGCGGGCGACGTGGTCGATCGCGACCTCGCTGCTGCACGACATCGCGGGCGCCCTCGTCGTCCTCGGCGTCGTCGACATCGCCGCCGGCTGGCTGGCCGGCGGGACGTCGTGGGCGCGCAGCGCGCGCCGCTTCACGGCGCCGGCGCTGATCGCGCACGGCGGCCTCGTCTACGCCGGCGTGCTCGTGCTGGTCCTGGTCCTGCTCGCCGCCGGGCTGCTGCCCGCCGCCGGCCAGCTCTGGGCGATCCTGTTCTACGCCCTGCTCGCGGCCGCCGGCGTCTGGGCGCTGCGCCGCCAGGTGATCCGCGAGGCCGCGGGCCTGCCGCCCGTCGCGCCGCCGGTCGCGGCGGTGCCATGAGGCGGCCGCATCCGCGCCGCTGGTCCTTCGGCGACATGCTGACGTGGGGTCGCGGGCTCGTCGCGCGCCTGATCTCGCTGGAGATCCTCGACCGCGCGCTGGTCATCGGCGCGCAGGCCTTCGGCGCGCTGATCCCGCTGCTGATCGTGATCGCCGGCACCGGCGCGACCGACGAGCAGTCGTTCGCCGACACGCTGATCGACCGCTTCGACCTCACCGGCAGCACGGCCGACTCGGTCAAGCAGGCGTTCGGCAACGGCACCGGCGGCGCGTCGCTGACGACGCTCGGCGTGGTGATCGTGATCTTCTCGTCGCTGTCGTTCACCCGCGCGGTGCAGCGCACGTTCGAGCTGACCTGGGAGCTGCCCAAGCGCGGCTTCCGCTCGACCGGCTGGAACCTCGCCTGGGTCGCCGCGTTCGCGGCCTACCTCACGATCTTCCCGGTCGTGCGCGGCTGGTTCCACGGCTGGCCCTACAACGTGATCTCGCTGTGCGGGACGTTCCTGCTGTGGTCGATCACGCCCTACCTGCTGCTCGCCCGCCGCGTCCGCTGGAAGCGGCTGGTGCCGCAGGCCGCGCTGACCGCCTTCGGCATGACGCTGCTGTCCGCCGGGCTGCTGATCTACATGCCGCGCGCGCTGTCGTCGGCCAGCTCGCAGTTCGGGGCGATCGGCATCGCGTTCACCCTGCTGACGATGCTCTGGGCGCTGGGCTTCGTGCTCGTCACCGCCGCGGCCGTCGGCGCCTACATCGCCAACACCACATGGCTCGGATCGTCTGGCTCGGTCACGCAACCGTCCTCGTCGAAGTCGCCGGCGCGCGCGTCCTGACCGACCCGGTCCTGCGCTCGCGCGTCGCGCACCTGCGCCGCCACGTGCCGGTGCCCGAGCTGCCGGCGCCACTGGACGCGGTCCTGGTCTCGCACCTGCACTACGACCACGCCGACGTCCCGACGCTGCGCCGGATCCACGCGGCCGTGCCGGTGATCGGCCCGCACGGGCTGCGCCGCGCGCTGGCGGCGACCGCGGGGCTGGAGGACGTCCGGGAGGTACGTGTAGGAGAACGCGTAGATGTAGGCGTTGATGCTGGCGTCACCGCCGTCCCCGCGCGCCACGACGGCCGCCGCCGCCCGCTCGGCGCGCACGCGGATGCGCTCGGCTTCGTGATCGAGGGCGACGGCGCCCGGATCTACTTCCCCGGCGACACCGACCTGTTCGACGGCATGGAGCGGATCGGCGACGGCGGCCTCGACGTCGCGCTGCTGCCGGTCTGGGGCTGGGGCCCGTCGCTCGGGCCCGGCCACCTCGACCCCGAGCGGGCCGCGCGCGCCGCCGCGCTGCTGCGCCCGCGCGTAGTCGTCCCGATCCACTGGGGCACGCTGCTGCCGGTCACCTCGACCGGCCGCGCATCGCACCAGCGGCTGCTCGTCGACCCGCCGCAGGAGTTCGCGCGCCACTGCGCGCGGCTGGCCCCGGACGTCGAGGTCCGGATCCTGCAGCCGGGCGAGGAGACCGAGGTGTAGGCCTAGATCACGATCGGCGTCGGGCCGGTCGGCGGCGCGTCCTCGATCGCGTGCGACACGCCGCGCAGCTGCCAGCCGCCGAGCATCAGCACGGCGCCGCGCACGACGAAGCCGAGGCCGATGAGGATCGCGACCGTGCCAAGCCCGAGCTTGGGCCAGACCAGCAGCGCGACGCCGACGCCGAAGTCGATCAGCCCGCCGACGATCATCAGCATGCGGTGCCCGCGCGGGTTGACGATCGCGTGGACGATGTCGACGATCCCGTCGAGCACGAGCCAGATGCCGACGGCCAGGATCAGCACCAACAACGTCTCGCCCGGGCGCCGCATGACGATCAGGCCCGCGATGATGCCCACCACGCCGAGGACGATCCGCAGCGTCTTGTCCTGCGCCTCGCGCTCGGCGATCGCCTCACCTACCACGAACGCGCTCAACACGGTGATGTTGACCCCCGCGATCAGCGCGAGCGCCAGGAGCGTCACGTCGGGCCAGACGAGCGCCGCGATCCCGCACGCCAGCGAGATCAACCCCACCACCATCGGGATCCACCAGTTGTGCCCGAACGTCTTCATGCCGGCCGTCATGAGGGTGACGCTAGGACGGCCGCGGGTGGCTCCGGATCACCCGGTCGGGGTAGTCGTCGCGGCCTCCTGTGACCCACGTCACGGGCGGATCGGTCAAGTGGGCTCCTAGCGTGGTCGAACCCCTGAGTCGAGACACCGACCCGAACGCCGTATGTCCCTCCTCCCCATCTTCTCCACCACCGCCATCGTCATCGGCCTGGCCGCCGCCCTTCCCCAGCTGGCCGCCATGCTCAACGCCCGCTCCGCCGCGGGCCAGTCCGCCCTGGGCTGGTCGCTCGGCGCGTTCGTCAACTGCCTCATGGCCTACGTCAACTACGTCGGCTACGGCGCCAAGGTGCTCGCCGCCGGCAACATCGCGTCGGTCGGGATCTGCCTGAGCGCCGTCGCGCTCGTCGTGCGCTTCGGCGACGCCGGCGCGCCCGCGGCGCAGGACGAGCCCAGCGTGCGCCTCGACGAGCTGGCGACGACCGAGTTCCACGCCCTGCGCGACCAGCTCGAGGACGAGGCGCGCCGCCGCGACGAGCGGCGCGTCCTCGTCGCCGCGTAGCGCCGCCTAGAAGGGCGTCTCCTCCGCGGCCATCCCGGCCAGCGCGTTCTCGGGCACGCCGAACGCGTCGACGAGCGTCGTCGCGTGCGGGCGCAGCTCGGCGCAGAGCGTGTTGACCGCCTTGATGGTGGCCTTCGAGCGCGTCGAGGACAGGCGCCCGTGCTCCTGGAACCAGCCGCGGTCGGCCTCGATCGTGCTCAAGGCGTACAGGTCGCACACGCGCTCCAGCAGCGCCCGCGCCGCGGGGTCGGCGACCTGCGGGAGCTTGGCGGCGAACGCCTCCAGCACCACGCAGTCGACGTAGGCGCGCGCGGCGCCGATCAGGTGGTCCTGGCAGTCGAGCAGGACCTGGAACGGCTCGCGGCCGGCGTCGATCCCGCCCTTCAGCCGCCGGGCCACGCCCGACTTGATGTGGTCGGCGCGCCAGCGCAGCAGCTCCAGCTGGACGTCGCGCGTGCTCAGGTCCTCCTGGTCGTCGCGGCCGGGCAGCAGGTCGTCGGCCAGGCGGGTGACGAACTCGCGCATCGCCGACCTCTCGGCGACGGTCTCGAAGCCCTGCTTGGCGAAGAAGCCCGCGGTGCCGAGCGGATCAAGTTCTCCAAGTTGGTCGCGGAAGTCGGTCAGCAGGTTCTTGGCGGCGAGCTGGAGCAACACGGTGTTGTCGCCCTCGAACGTCGTGAAGACGTCGGTGTCGGCCTTCAGCGCCGCGAGGCGCGACGCGCGCAGGTAGCCGAGGCCGCCGCAGGCCTCGCGGCACTCCTGGATCGTCGCGGTCGCATGCCACGTCGCGATCGCCTTGACGCCCGCCGCGAGCGTCTCCAGCTCGCGCTTCTCGCGATCCAGCTCCTCGTCGGAGGTGAAGACGTGGTGCAGCCGCGCGACCAGCTCCTCCTGGGCGAAGTGCAGGGCGTAGGTCTTGGCCAGCGCCGGGAGCAGCCGCCGCTGGTGCGTGCGGTAGTCCATCAACACGACCTCGGGCTGGTCGGGCGGCCCGAACTGCTTGCGCGACTCGGCGTGGCGGACGGCGAGCGTCAGCGCCACCTTCGTCGCGCTGATCGACGCGCCGCAGACCGACACGCGGCCCTGGATCAGCGTGCCCAACATGGTGAAGAACCGCTTGGTGGAGGACTCGATCGGCGACGTGTACACGCCGTCCTGCGAGACCGACGCGTAGCGGTCCAGCAGCGCGTCGCGCGGCACGCGCACCTGGTCGAACCAGATCCGGCCGTTGTCGACGCCGTCGAGGCCGAGCTTGCCGCCGCAGTCCTCGATCCGGATCCGCGGGAGCACCGTCCCGTCCTCGTCGCGCAAGGGCACCAACAACGCGTGCACCCCGCGCTCCTCGCCGCCGACGATCAGCTGGGCGAAGACCGCGGCCATCCGGCCGTCGCGCGCGGCGTTGCCGATGTAGTCCTTGCGCGCGGCCAGGTCGGGCGTGTTGATGATGAACTCGCCGGCCTGCTCGTCGTAGGTCGCGGTCGTCCCGAGCGCCTGGACGTTGGAGCCGTGGCCGGACTCGGTCATCGCGAAGCAGCCGGGGAGCCTCAGCGAGGTGATGTCCTTCAGGTACTGCTCGTGGTGCTTGCGCGTCCCGAGGTGCAGGACCGCGCCGCCGAAGAGGCCGAACTGCACGCCGCACTTGACGAGCAGGCTGAGGTCGCCGAAGGCCAGCGTCTCGAAGCCCGCGACGGCCCCGCCGACCTGGCCGGCGCCGCCGAACTCCTCCGGGAAGCCGCGCGCGGTCTGGCCGGCGTCGGCCAGCTCGTGGGCCCAGTCGAGCACCTGCTTGCGGTGCTCGTCGCGATCGGTGAAGTCGCGCGGCGCGCTGCTCGCGAGGTCGAGCCACGCGCGGGCGAGGTCGCGGATCTCGGCGTGCTCGCCGTCGAGCAGGGCGCGGATGGGCGCGGCCTCGGCGGAGGAGGGCGCCGGCGCGGGGACGATCGGGGTGGTGGTCGCAGCCATGACGCTCGCAGGGATTCCCCGTCTGCCCGGTTGTCATGTGCCCGGAAGGCAGAGTCATGGCGGCGCGCCGTACGCTTGCCCGCGTCATGGCCCGCCGCCGCTCCGGACCCGAGATCCTCGCGCAGGCCGGCGACCTGCTCGTGCAGCGCGACGCCGACCGCCCGTCGGGCCGGCTGCTGCGCCAGGGCGACATGGACGCGTCCTACGTCGACCTCGCCGACCCGCGCCACCTGGAGTTCGACTACCTGCGCCGGATGCGCGACGTCGTCGAGGCGCTGCGCGCGCGGCGGATCGTCCACGTCGGCGGCGCCGGCGCGGCGCTGGCGCGGTCGCTGGCGGCGACCGACCGGACCGGGCTGCGCCGCCAGCACGTCGTCGAGGTCGACGCCGAGGTCGTCGAGCTGGCCCGCGAGCACCTCGGGCTGCGCAAGCTGCCGGGGCTGAAGGTCAAGGTCGCCGACGGCCGGGAGTGGCTGGCGCGCCGCGAGGACGCGTCGGTCGACGCGCTGCTGATCGACGCGTTCGTCGGCGCGCGCGTGCCGCGCCACCTCGCGACGCTCGACGCGCTGCGTGACGCCGCGCGCGTGGTCGCGCCGGGCGGCGCGCTGGCGATCAACGTGGTCGACGCGCCGCCGATGGACGACGTCCGCTCGATCGGCGCCGGGTTGTTGGAGGTCTTCGCGACGGTCGCCGCCTTGGGCGGCGGCCCGGTCCTGCGCGCGCGGCGCCAGGGCAACGTCGTGCTCGTCGCCGCTCACGGGCCGCTGCCGCTGGAGCGGCTGCGCGTCAGGGGCGCGGCCGACGGCGCCTCGCCGGCGGCGCTGGCGACGCCCGACGAGGTGGGACTGCTCTGTCGCGGCACCGCGCCGTGGCAGGATTGAGCCGTGCCCCACTTGTCGCTGGTCTCGGTCCTGCAGGAGTCGGCGCTGCGGCGCCCGGAGAAGATCGCCGCGATCGAAGGCGATCGCCGCGCGACCTACGCGGAGCTGTGGTCGCTGGCGCTGCGGCGCGCGGCGGCGCTGGCGGAGGCGGGCGTCGAGCCCGGCGACCGCGTCGCGCTGCTCGGGCTCAACACGGTGGACTTCGTCACCGCCTACTACGGGATCCTCGCGCGCGGCGCGGTCGTGGTCCCGATCGCGCCGATGCTCGTCGCCGACGAGATCGCGTTCCTGCTGGAGGACTCGGGCGCGAAGGTCGCCCTGGTCGCCGACGACCTCCAGAGCGTCGTCGCCTCCGGTGCCGAGCAGGCCGGGGTGAAGGTCCTGACGTTCGGCGCGGCGCTGGCGGCCGAGCCGCTGGCGCATCGCGCGGCGCGCGAGCCGCTCGACGCCGCGGTGTTGTTCTACACCTCGGGCACGACCGGGCGGCCCAAGGGCGCGACGCTGACGCATTTCAACCTGGTGATGAACGCGTTCACCAATGCCTTCACGGCCAACCACATCAGGTCGGACGAGGTGATGTTCGGCTGCCTGCCGCTGTTCCACACGTTCGGGCAGACCGTCGCGCTCAACGGGACGTTCCTGGTCGGCGGCACGCTGGTCCTGCAGCCGCGCTTCGAGCCCACGCAGGCGCTGGAGCTGATGGTCGAGCACGACGTGACCGCGTTCCTCGGCGTCCCGACCATGTACATGGCCCTGCTCGGGGTCGTCGACGCCGACGGCACCGACCTGCCGCTGCCCGACCTGCGGCTCTGCGTCTCCGGCGGCGCGCCCCTGCCCGTCAAGGTGCTGGAGCAGTTCAACACCACCTTCGACGTCACGATCCAGGAGGGCTACGGGCTGTCGGAGACCTCCCCCACCGCGACCGTCAACCAGCTGGAGTACGGCGTCGAGGCGGGCTCGATCGGCCACCCGATCTGGGGCGTCGAGGTCGAGATCGCCGACGCGGAGGTTGACGATGCCATTGTGTTGCTCGGCGCCGGCGAGACCGGCGAGATCGTCATCCGCGGCCACAACGTCTTCGAGGGCTACCACGGCCGCCCGGAGGCGACGGAGGCCGCGATCATCGACGGCTGGTTCCGGTCCGGCGACCTCGGGACCAAGGACGACCGGGGCTTCATCCGGATCGTCGACCGCAAGAAGGACCTGATCCTGCGCGGCGGCTACAACGTCTACCCGCGTGAGCTGGAGGAGGTGCTCGTGCGCCACCCCGACGTCGACCAGGTCGCGGTCGTCGGCATCCCGCACGAGACCCACGGCGAGGAGGTGCTCGCCGTCGTCGTGCCCCGCGACGGCGCGACGATCGACGCCGAGGCGTTCCTGGGCTGGGCGGGCGAGCACATCGCCCGCCACAAGCGCCCGCGGCTCGTCCAGGTCGTCGACGAGCTGCCGCTCGGGCCGTCCCGGAAGGTGCTCAAGCGCGAGCTGCGCGACCGCTACTCGGACGCTGGCGGGTCGTAGCGATCCGCCCGCCGCGGTGCAGGACCGACTGCAGCTCCTCCAGCGCGGTGTGCAGGTGGGTGATGAACGGCCAGGCGTCCGGGATCTGGCCCTGATCGGTCACGATCCCGAAGTCGAGGTGGTCGCGGTAGCTCATCACGGTCATGTTGAGGCCGACGCCGTCGACCACGACCGAGACCGGGAACATCGACTCCATCTGCGCGCCCGCGCAGTACAGCGAGTCCCTCGGGCCGGGGACGTTGGAGATCACGAGGTTCAGCGGCGGGCGCGTGCGCGACAGCAGGTCGATCGTCGTGCGTGCGGCGAGCGCTGCGACCGCGGGCGGGATGAACGCGGTCGCGTCGGTGAGGAGGCTGGCCGGCAGCGCGGCGTGGTTGGCCTTCGCGCTGCGCAGCAGCTCGTGCGCGCGGCGCAGGCGGTCGCGCGGGTGGGCGACGTTGGTCGGGATCGGGACGATCATCGCGCTGATGCGGTTGCCGTACGCCTTGGCCTCGTGCGGGGCGCGGACCGACACGGGGATCATCGCGACGAGCGGGTCGCGTGGCAGCTCGTCGCGCTCCAGCAGCCACTCGCGCACGGCCGACGCGCAGAGCGTCACGACGACGTCGTTGACCGTGATGCCCAGCTCGTTCTTGATGGCCTTGACGGTGTCCAGCGACAGCGAGCCGAACGCGAACCGGCGGTGGGCGGAGATCCGGCCGTTGAACGGGGTCCTGGGCGCGCGGGCCGACGTCACCTCCAGGATGCCGGCGCCGCCGGGCGCGCCGGCCAGCTCGCGCAGCTTGTGCAGGCCCTTGCTCAGCTCGGGGACGACTGGGAACGCGTTGGCGCCCGGGACCTCGGTCAGCGCCGGCAGCGTCTTGGGCAGCGCGCGCAGGGCGCGCAGCGGCTGGCGCGGGATGCCGGCGGCGCCGCGGGCGAGCATCTCCAGGTCGCCGGGGATCCGCTCGCCCTTGTGCTTGCTCGCCGGCGGTTCGATGTCCTTGCCCTCCGGCGAGCTGTCGAGCAACACGGACAAGATCTCGTTGCCCGAGACGCCGTCGACGACCGCGTGGTGGACCTTCGTCAGCAGCGCGACCTTGCCGTCCGGGAGGCCGTGGATCAGGTACAGCTCCCACAGCGGCCGGGTGCGGTCCAGCGGCCGGGCGAAGATCCGCGAGACCGTCTCGGCCAGCTTGTTGTCGTCACCCGGCGGCGGGATCGCCGACTCGCGGATGTGGAAGTCCAGGTCGAAGTCCGGATCCTCGACCCAGTAGGGCAGGTCCAGGCCCAGCGGCACGTTGACGAGCTTCCACCGGAACGGCGGCAGCAGGTGCAGCCGCTCCGAGACCATCCGGCACAGGTCCCTGATCGTCAGCTCCCCACCGGGCGCCGTCGACGGGTCGTACACGCAGAGGCTCCCCACATGCCCGAACGTCCGGCCGGACTCGACCGCGAGGAACTGGGCGTCCAACGTCGTGAGCTGCCTCATGGACCGCAGCGTTCCCAACTCGGCCATTGCCTAGCCTTCGTGTCCATGACACCCAGCCTTTGGACGATCGGATACGAGCGGCTGCTGCCGCCCGAGCTCGTCGCCGAGCTGCAGGCCGCGGGCGTGCGGCGCCTGATCGACGTGCGCTACCGCCCGCAGTCGCGGCGCGCCGGCATGTCGAAGACGCGGCTCGCAGAGCTGCTCGCCGAGCACGGGATCACCTATGAGCATCGCCGAGCGCTCGGCACCCCGCCGGACATTCGCTGGTTCTACAAGAACAGGCAGG
This sequence comes from Conexibacter woesei Iso977N, assembly GCF_000424625.1. Classification (GTDB taxonomy): domain Bacteria; phylum Actinomycetota; class Thermoleophilia; order Solirubrobacterales; family Solirubrobacteraceae; genus Baekduia; species Baekduia woesei_A. The sequence goes on along the minus strand of NZ_AUKG01000002.1, from coordinate 1,498,938 downwards.
AGGCCGAGGGCGCGCGCAGGTTCGCCGAGCACATCGAGGCCGACGAGACCGGCGCGCTCGACGAGCTGGCCGACGAGCTGCGCTCCCCCTCCGCCCCACCGACCGCGCTGCTCTGCCTCGAGGCCGACCCGGCCGTCTGCCACCGCCGCGTCGTCGCCGACCACCTGCGCACGCGCGTGCCCGATCTACGCGTGATCGACCTGTAGGCCTGCGGCCAAGGCGGCGATCAGGCGGGTGAAGGAGGCGTCGAGGTCGACCTTGATGCCGAAGCCGCCGGCCGCCTCGAGGGTCGCGTAGCCGTGGACGGCGGAGCGGAAGGCGCGCAGGGCGTGGATCTCGTCGTCGCCTTCGAGCTCCCAGGCGCGCAGGACGCCGCGCAGGACGTCGAGCACCGCGGCGCCCGCGGCGGCGAGCTCGTCGTCGCCGGGCTGCGGTGCCGGCGCCGTCGCCGCGTAGCGGCCGGGGTGCTCCAGCACGTAGGACCGGTAGGCCTGCGCGGTCGCCTGCAGGGCGTCGGGGCCGGAGCGGCCGATCGCCGCCTCGCGCAGGACGACCGCCAGCTCAGCTGCCGCCAGCAGCGCGATCCCGCGCACGAGCCCGTCGCGCCCGGCGACGTGGTTGTAGAGCGACGGCGGCTTGACGCCGAGCGCCTGCGCGACGCGGGCGAGCGTGACCGCGTCGAGGCCCTCGGCGTCCGCGATCTCCGCGGCCGTGCCGACGACGCGCTCCGGACCGAGGCCGGCGCGCGGCACTCAGCTCGCCTTCCGGATCGCGGCGTCCATCGCGGCGGTCGGGTTGGCAACCACCTTGCCATGCCCGGGCGCCAGGAACTGCGGGTCCAGGGCGCGCAGCGTCCGGGCCGACTGCAGCTCGGTCTCGCGGCTCCAGGTCGACATGGCCGCCAGCGGGAACGGGAAGCCGGGCTTGGCCGTCGTCGCGACGCCGCCGATCGTGGTGTAGGCGTCGCCCGCGTAGAGCGTCCCGTCGCGCGGGTCGAGGAACGCGACGTGGCCGGGCGTGTGGCCGGGCGCCGCGACGACCTGCAGCGAGCCGACCGTGTCGCCGGGCTGGAACGTGGCGGTCGGGCGCGTCGCGATGCCCGGGTACCCGCCGCGCAGCTTGTCCTGCGGCTCGTCGGCGTCGAGCGACATGTCGTCCTTGTTGAGGAAGCGCGCGTCGCGGGCCGAGATCAGCACCTCGACGCCGGGGATCGCCGCGACCAGCTCGTCGACGCCGCCGACGTGGTCGCCGTGGGCGTGGGTCAGGGCGATGCGCTTGATCGGCTGGCCGGCGGCCTGCGCGGCCGCGGCGATCTTCTTGCCCGACCCCTTCAACATGGTGTCGATCAGCGTGAAGCCGTCGTCCTCGGCGACGAGGTAGGCGTTGACGAAGCCGAGGCGGGAGATGCGGAGGGCGGAGGAGTCGTGAGAGGTCATAGCGAGAAAACTATGCCTCTTAGTTTTGTTTGTCAAGCCCGCGTCAGGTGGCGAGCAGGAACGAGGCGTGGACCTCGCCCTCCGGCCCCGTGATCCAGCGGCGCAGGCCGTCGGTCAGCACGGTGTGCGGTCCCGGCTGGGCGGGCGTGCGGTGCTCGACCTCGACGTCGATCGCCTCCGGCTCGCCGCCGGCGCGCAGCAGCTCGTCCTCCAGCGGCGACCAGTACGCGGCGTTGTTGATGTGGTCGGCGACGTCGAGCTCGACGGTCCGGAACTCCCACGGCCGCATCGCCTCCGGCGCCTGCGGCGGCGCGTCGTGGCGCAACCGCGCCCGGACCTCGCGGCCGTTCGCGCTCGGCCCGTAGACCTCCAGCTCGGCGTCGGTGAACGGCGTCGGCCGGCCGCTCTCGGGATCGAGGTGGACCCACAGCGCGACCGCCTCGACCGCCGCCTCGCCGCCGAGCGCGATCGTCGTGCGCCGCTGCGCCCACGCACGCCCCGTGGCGCTGCACCACGTCACCGCCCGCGCGTCGTCCTCGCCGAAGCGCGGGAAGCGCCGGACCGCGATCCGCGTGCGCCGGACGACCCACAGCGCCGCCTCGCTCAACCGGGCGTCGACGACGTCGGCGAGCGCGACGTCCTGCAGCCAGCGCGCCAGCGCGTCCAGCCGGACGCGGCCGCCGGGGGCCGCGTCGCCCAGCCCGGGCACGACCGCGCGCTCGAAGGCGCGCCCGGCGCCGGGGTGCTCGACCAGCTCGTCGAAGTCGCTCACGCTCACGCGCGCCGACGTTAGCGTCCGCGGGCGAGCGCCAGCGTCGCGACGGCCGGCGCGACGCGCGCCGAGCCCGGGAACCGGACCGTGACCGTCAGCCTGGTCCACGTCCTCATGGTCCTGGGCAGCGTGAGCGTGAACGCGTAGGTCGTCGCGCCGCTCCTCAGCCGCCCCGCCGTCACGAGCGTGACGACCCTGCGGCCGACCTGCGCCCTGAGCGTCACCCCGACCGGCCCGCTCGCGCCCCTCGCGACCCGCCCGCGCACCGCGAGCCTGCGCCCGTCCCGGCTCAGCCGCGCCGAGGTGACGTGCAGGTCGGCCTTCAACCTGACCGGCGCGACGACGTTGCCGCCGCCGGTGACGAACCCGACGCTCGGCGGCGTGATCGCGGGCGGCGGCGCCTGCTGCTGCGTGGCCGGCGGCGGCGTGGTGTCGACGACGGGTGGCGTCGTCGTGTCCGGCGGCGCCACCACGGCCGGCACCACGCCCGTCCCGGTCAGCGGGATCTCGTGCGCGCCCGTCCCGTCGGCGGCGTTCAGCGACCACGCGGCGGTCGCGTCGCCCGGCGCCGTGGGCGTGAAGCGCACGCGGATCGTCCGGTGCTCGCCCGCCGGGATCGCCGTGCCCTCGTCGAGCGCGTCGAGGACCGTGAACGGGCCGCCGCCCGGCGGCTTGGAGCGCGTGATCGACATCAGGCTGTCGCCGTCGTTGGCGACCGTCAGGGCCACCACCGCGCTCTCGCCGACGGCCACGTCACCGAACGCCCAGCCGCCGGAGGGCGACAACGACAACTTGGGCCCGAGCCCCGCGATCCCGCTCAGGCCGACGGTCGCGTCACCGCCGTCGCTGGGGACGTCGAAGTCCTGGTCGAAGTCGCCGACCGCGGTCGGCGTGAAGCTCACCGACACGTTGATCGCGTCACCCGGCGCGATCCTGGTGCCCGCGGTCGGCGCGCCGCCGACGGAGAACGGCGCGCTGGGCAGGTCGACGGCACCGATCGTCAGCGGCTGCCCACCCGCGTTGCGCAGCGTGATGATCCCCGTGCGCTGCTCGCCCACGACGGCGCCGCCGAACGACACGACCGGCGGCGACACCGTCAGCTGCGGGTCGGCGCCCTGCCCGGTCCCGCTCAGCGAGAACGAGAACGGCCCCTTGTCGGTGTTGACGGTCAGCTCCCCGCCGGCCACGCCGGGCGGGTCGGCGGGCGTGAAGGTCACCGGCACGGTGATCGTCTGGCCGTCGACGAAGTCGCCCGGCAGCGCCAGCCTGCCGGTGTCGGCGGCGAACGCGCCGGTCGCGGCGATCGAGGTCACGTGCACCGCGCCGGCGATCGACAGCGTCACGTCCCTGGTCGACGTCTCGCCCACGGTGGTCGTCGGGAACGTCGTCGCCGGCCCCTGGACCTCGGCCTCCACGGGCGCGCCGTAGGCGCGGACGTGCCCGTCGCGTGTGCCGACGTAGATCCGGCCGCTGCCGACGCCCGGCATCGTGAACTTCGACGACGTCCCGATCGGGAACGAGCGCCGCAGGTGCAGCCTGCCGTTGACCGGCGCCGCGTCGTAGGCGCGCAGCTGCGCGCCCTGGCCGGAGCCGTCGGGCGCCCAGATCACCCACAGCACCGCGGTGCCCGACGTCGTGCCCTGCGACGTGATCACCGGTGCTGAGGACGAGAACCCGAACGCGTCGGAGGAGGTGATCGGCGTGTCGAGCGACGGCGTGCCGTCGCTGCCCACGCGGTAGCGGTAGAGCATCAACTTGCCCGCCGTGCCCGTGCCTTCCGGCGTGTCGCCGGTCGCGGGCGAGGCCGTCGGGATCGCGATCCAGCCGCCGTCGCCCGGCCACACGGCCGGCCGCGACCAGACGCCGCCGTACGGGCCGACGCGCAGGATCACGCGGTCGCCGCGGCCGGGCCCGGTGCCGGTCCCGCCGAGGTCGTCGCGGTTGAGCAGGTAGACGTAGCCCGCCTTGCCGACGGCGATCGCGATGTGCGGGTACTTGGTCGTGCCGAAGGTGTCGTCGCGCAGGGCGGTGACGCCGCCGGACGCGAAGTCCGCGTCGTACTCGTCCAGGTGCGGGCCGTCGGAGGGCGCGAAGAAGTCGGTGGCCCTCAGCGTGCCGTCGGCCTGCACGCCGAGCTTGACGATCGACTCGCCGTAGCGGCCGCTGCCCGGCGCGGCCTCGGGCGCGATCGGCGCCCAGCCGTTGCCGGTCGACGCGTAGAGCGTCCTGTCGCCGTCGGACATCAGCCCGGCCCCGGCCTGCCAGATCCCGGCGCCGTCGCCCTCCACGAGCGCGCGCCAGCGCGCGGTCGTCACGCCCGTCGTCGCGTTGACGCCGAAGACCCAGCCCGCGTAGGGCGTGATGTCGCAGTGCCCGCCGAAGCCGGCGTAGACGACGCCGCCCAGCAGCAGCAGGCCCGGCCGCTGCAGCTCCAGCGTGGCGTCGAACGGGGCGGTGCCCGGCGCGTTGTCGGCGCTGCCGCCGAACGGCTGCGGGAAGCCGTCGCGCGGCCTGCCGCTCGCCACGTCCAGCGCGTCGATGTAGTAGGCGGCCTGCGTCCTGCTGCCGGGCGCGAACGTCTTGTAGGTCAGGTAGACCGTGCCGGTCGCCGGGTCGATGACCGGCGTCGCGGTGATGCCGAGGCTCGGCGTGAGGTCCCCGCAGCCCCAGCCGATCAACGTGTAGGGGAACGGCGTGGCGAGCGCGACGTGCCACTTGACCTCGCCGGTCTCGGCGTCCAAGGCGTACACGTTGTTGGTCTCGGTCGCGACGATGACCGTGTTGCCGATGACCAGCGGCTGCGCGTAGACCTGGCCGTCGATCTGCGTGTCCCAGAGCTGGCCGAACGTGCTGGCCGACACGGCGTCGGGCGCCAGCCGGGGTTGGTTGGAGTACCAGCCGTCGCGCAGGTCGTCGCCGCTGTTGGTGATGCCCGCCGCGCCTGCCGTGGCCGCAGCGCACAGGCACACGACGATCCCCAGCACCACGGACCTGGCGATCCCTGCCAAACCCATCCCCATGCACCTCATGGTGGACCGTCCCGGCCCGTCGCGCAACGGGAGATCGCTCACCCGCGCGGGCATCAGTGGCCGCGGACGAGCACCATCGTCGCGACGGCCGGCGCGACGCTCGCCGAGCCCGGGAACCGGACCGTCAGCGCGATCCGGGTCCAGTGCTTCATGGCCTTGGGCAAGGGGATGGAGAAGCCGTACGTCGTCCGGCCCGTCAGCGCCGTCGCGGTCACGACGCTCACCACGCGGCGACCGACCCTCGCCGTGAGCGTCACGCCCGCCGGCCCGCGCACGCCGCCTGCGACGATCCCGGTCACCGCCAGGCGCCGACCGCCCGGCGCCAGCCTCAGGCGCGTGACGCGCAGGCCCGAGGGGGTCCGGGCCGGCACGACGACCGGCCCGTCGCCGCCGACGTCGCCGACGCTCGGCGGCGTGATCGCGGGCGGCGGCTGCGTGGGCGGCGGCGTCGTCGTCCCGGCCGGCGGCGGCACGACCGGCACGACCGGAGCGACGGGCGCGACCGCGGTCCCGCTCACCGCGATGTCGTGCACGCCCGACCCGTCGGCGGCGTTCAGCGTCCACGCGTCCGCCAGCGTCCCGGGCGCGCTCGGCGTCCACCGGAGCACGACGTCGCGCGATCCGCCCGGCGGGATCGTCGAGCCCTCGTCGAGGCCGGAGACGATCGTCACGTCGTCGTCGACGGGCGGCTTGGACTTCGTCACGGTCATCGCGGCGTCGCCGGTGTTGGCGATCGTCACCGTCGCCAGGGCGCTCTGGCCCACCGTCACGGTCCCGAACGCCCAGCCGCCGGCGGGCGTCAGCACCAGCTGTGGCCCGATGCCGGCGCTGCCGGTCAGCCCGACCTCCTTGTCGCCGCCGTCGGTGTGCAGGTCCAGCTCGTCGGCGAAGTCGCCGATCGCGGTGGGCCGGTAGTGCACGACCAGGTTGATGGCGTCGCCCGCGTCGATCACCTGGCCGGCCGCCGGAGCGTCGTCGATGGTGAACGGCGCACCGGGCAGCTCGACGTCCTCGATGTGCAGCGGCTGCTCGCCGCCGTTGCCGATCGTGATCGTGCTGGCGCGCTCGTCGCCGACGATCGCGCCGCCGAAGGACACCACCGGCGGCGAGGTCGTCAGCAGCGGGTCGGTGCCCTGGCCGGTCCCGGTCAAGCTGAAGTTGTAGGTGTTGGTGTCGGTGACGACCGTCAGCGCCCCGCCGAGCACCAGCGCGTCGCCGGGCGTGAAGTCGACCGGGACGCTCAGCGTCTGGCCGTCGGTGAAGTCACCGGGCGCCGCGCCGGCGTCCGGGCGCGCCGTGTACCCGGCGCCCGACGCGGTGATCGACTGCACGTGGACCCTGCCGCTGAAGGTCAGCGTCACGTCCTTGGTGGTGGTGTGCCCGACCGTCGTCGTCGGGAACGTCGTGGCGGGCGCCTGGACCGGCGCGGCCACCGGCGCGCCGAAGCCGATGACGTGGCCGTCGCGGGTCCCGACGTAGAGGCGCCCGTTGCCGACCCCCGGCGTCGTGAACTTCGACGCCTGGCCGATCGGGAACGAGCGGCGCAGGTGGACGTGGCCGTTGACCGGGACCGCGTCGTAGGCGCGCAGCTGCGCGTTGGCGCCGGTGCCGCCGGCCATCCAGATCGTCCACATGACCGCCGAGCCCGACGTCGTCCCGTCGGAGGTGATGACCGGCGCGCTGGAGCCGAAGCCGAACGCGTCGTCGGAGGCCACGGGCGCGTCCAGCGACGGCGTGCCGTCGGCGCCGATGCGGTAGTGGAACATGTACAGCTTGCCGGTCGAGCCGCCGGCGTTGGGCGTGTCGCCGGTCGCCGGGGACGCGGTCGGCACCGAGATCCAGCCACCGTCGCCCGGCCACACGCCCGGCCGCGACCAGACGCCGCCGAACGGACCGACGCGCTGGACCACGCGGTCACCACCGCCGGCCAGCTGCTGGAAGCCGCCGAGGTCGTCGCGGTCCAGCAGGTAGACGTAGCCGGCCTTGCCGACCGCGACCGACATGTGCGGGTGCATGATCGTCCCGAACACGCCGTCGGTCAGCGCGGTGATGCCGCCCGAGGCGAAGTCGGCGTCGAAGTCGTCGAGCTTGGCGGCGTCCGACGGCGCGAAGAAGTCCTGCGGCCTGAGCCTGCCGTCGGGCTGGACGGCGAGGCGGACGATCGACTCGCCGTAGTTGCCGTCGCCCGGCGCGGGCTGCGGATGGTCGGGCGCGAAGCCGTTGCCGGTCGAGGCGAAGATCCGGCCGGCGCCGTCGGACATCAGGCCCGCGCCGGACTGCCAGATGCCGGCGCCGATGCCGCGCAGGCCCGTGGCCCAGCGCGCCTTGGTCGCGCCGCTCGTCGCGTCGACCCCGAAGACCCAGCCGAGGTAGGGCGCGATGTCGCAGTGGCCGCCGAAGCCGGCGTAGATCGTGCCGTTCATCAGCAGCAGCCCGGGGCGCTGGAGCTCGGTCGTCGGGCGGAAGGTCTGGAACCTGCTGTTGTCGGCGACGCCGCCGAACGCCGCCGGGAAGTTCGGGCGCGCGTCGCCGCTGTCGAGGTCGAGCGCGTCGAGGTAGTAGGCGGCGTCGGTGGCCGAGCCCGGGGCGAAGGTCTTGTAGGTGAGGTAGACGGTCCGGGTGTTCGTGTCGACCACGGGGGTCGAGGTGATCCCGATGTTGGGTGTGAGGTCCGAGCAGCCCCTGGGCCCGATCAGCCTCGCCGGGAACGGGTCGCCGAGGTCGCGCGACCACCTCAGGTCGCCGCTCTCGCTGTCGAAGTCGTAGACCCTGTTGTTCTCGGTGACGACGATGACGTTCGTGCCGATGACCAGCGGCTGCCCGTAGACCTGGCCGTCGACGTCGGCCTGCCAGAGCTGGCCGAACGAGCTGTCGGCGACCGCGTCGGGCGACAGCCGCGGCTGGTTGGGGTACCAGCCGTCGCGCAGGTCGTCGCCGCTGTTGGTGACGCCGTCGGCCATCGCGGCCGCGCACGTGACCAGCGTCACGAGCACCGCTATGAGCGCCGCCGTCATGGCGGCCGATCCCACCCGCGATCCCTGCATCGCTCCACATCCTCGCGCATCCCTGCCCATCCGGCCAGGCCGAAAGGTCAGCTTGCGCGATGTTGGACGGCGCGGGCTACAGGCGCCCGGCGTCCAGCAGGCGACGCAGGAACTTCTGGGTCTCGGGGTGCTCGGGCGCGGCGAACATGTGGTCGGCGCTGCCGCGCTCGACGATCGCGCCCTCGTGCAGGAAGCAGACCTCGTCGGCGACCTCGCGCGCGAAGCCCATCTCGTGGGTGGCGATCAGCATCGTCATGCCCTCGCCCTTCAGCTCGGCGACGAGCTGCAGGATCTCGCCGACCAGCTCGGGGTCGAGCGCGCTGGTGATCTCGTCGAGCAGCAGCGCGCGCGGCTGGGTGGCGAGCGCGCGCACGATCGCGACGCGCTGCTGCTGGCCGCCGCTGAGACGATCCGGGAAGTCGCCCTCGCGCCCGCCGAGGCCGAAGCGCGCCAGCAGCTCGCGGGCGCGGTCCTGCGCCTCGCGGCGGTTGATCCCGTGCCCGCGCACGGGCCCGAGCGTGATGTTGTCGAGCACGCTCATGTGCGGGAACAGGTTGAAGGCCTGGAAGACCATCCCGAGCTTCTTGCGCACGTCGACCGGCGTGACCGACGGGTCGGTGATGACCTCGCCGTCGAGGAAGACGTCGCCGTCGCCGATCTCCTCCAGCAGGTCGATGCAGCGCAGCAGCGTCGACTTGCCCGACCCGGACGCGCCGATCAGCGCGATCGCCTCGTGCTCGTTGAGCGTCAGGTCGATGCCGCGCAGGACCTGGCGCTCGCCGTAGTCCTTGGTGACGCCGCGGACCTCGAGGACCGGGACGTTCGGGTTCACGCGCTCACCTGCGCGGCGCCGCGGATGTCGCGGTTGCGCTTCTGGAGGTGGTCGACGATCCGCGCCATCGGGATCGTCACGCACAGGTACAGGACCGCCGCGGCGACCAGCGGCGTGTAGATGAAGTTCTGCGCGGCGTCGATCTGGGCGACGCGGAAGGCCTCCATCGGCCCGATGAACGACACCAGCGCGACGTCCTTCTGCAGCGCGATGAAGTCGTTGAGCAACGGCGGCACGACGCGCCGGACGGCTTGGGGCAGGACCACGTGGCGCAGCGCCTGCCAGCGCGTCAGGCCGAGCGCGAGCGCGCCGGCCAGCTGCGACGGGTGCACGCTCTCGATGCCTGAGCGGTAGACCTCGCTGACGTATCCGGAGTACGAGATCGTCAGCGCGATCCCGCCGAGGACGAGCGGGTCGGTCGGCAGGCCCTTGAGCGCCAGCGCCGGGACGCCGAAGCCGATCAGGTAGATCAGCAGCGCGGTCGGCACGCCGCGCGAGACGTCGGTGAAGACCGTCCCGATCAGGCGCAGCGGGAACAGCGCGGGCGTGCGTGTCGTCCGGACCAGGGCGATGACCATCGCCACGATCAGCACGCAGATCTCGACGATCACGAACAGCTTGATGTCGAGCCAGAAGCCCCTCAGGATGTCCGGGAACGAGTCCTTGAAGTCGCCCCAGTCGAAGAACGTGGCCTTGACCTCGTCCCAGCCCGACGCGCCCGTGATCAGGTAGATCAGGACGCCGAAGAACACCAGCGTCGACACGGCGGAGACCGCCATGCCGCGCTGCGCGCGCCGCCGCTTGGCGGCGGCGCGCACCTCTTGACGGGTGGCGCTCAGCGCAGCTCCGGCGCGCCGGCGGCCGCGCCCATCCACTTGGTCTCGAGCTGCTTGAGCTCACCGGAGTCGGTCAGCTTCTGGACGGCCTGCGAGACGCAGGGCGTCAGCTTCGAGTCCTTGGCCAGCAGCGCGCCCCACGTGTCGCCGCCGGGCGCGTCGAACTGCCCGACGATCCTGGAGTTGTCGACCTGCGCGGCGGTCAGGTAGAAGGCCGTCGGGAGGTCGACGACGACCGCGTCGACGCTGCCGACCTTCAGCGCGCGGACGACGTCGTTGGAGTCGTTGAAGACCTGCGGCTGCCTCGACGGCCTGATCGTCGAGGTGACCGCGTCCAGCGACGAGGTGCCGATCTGGACGCCGAACTTGGTGTCCTTGAGGTCGGCCAGCGTCCTGGCGTTGGCGGCGCTCGACTTGTTCAGCGCGACGACCGCCTGCGGTGCCGTGTAGTACGGCGTCGAGAAGTCGGCGTGCTTGGCGCGGGCCGGCGAGATCGAGATCTGGTTGACGTCGAAGTCGAACTTCTTGGGGCCGGGCGCGTAGGAGGAGTTGAACGGCTCGACCGTCCACTTGACCTCGGAGGGCTGGAAGCCGAGCTGCCTGGCGATCGCGTAGGCCACGGATGACTCGAAGCCCTTGCCGTTGGACGGCTTGTCGTCCTCGAAGTACGGCGGGTAGGCGGGCTTGTCGGTGGCGACGGTCAGCTGGCCGGAGTTGGTCAGGCTGAGGTTCGCCTTGTCGCAGGAGTTGGCGGCGGCGGTGGTCGACGCGGCGCTCTGCGTGGACGCGGCCGACGTCGAGCTCCTGTCGTCGTTGCTGCCGCATGCGGCGAGCAACAGGGCCGCGGGGACGAGGGCGGTCGCCAGCAGCGGGCGGATCGGCTTCATGTGCGTGGTGCTCCGAGGGGATGGATCGGGCAACGTCCGGTTGCCCGATCGGGAATGCGGGGGTTCGGTCAATCTACCGTGCTGGCAAGGGTTGTCGTGTGACGGGCGCACGCTGCTAGCGTCGATGGCGATCATGATCCAGCGCCTCAGCGTCCTCGACCAGTCGCCCGTCCGTGAAGGCGGGACGGGCTCGGGCGCACTGCAGGAGACGCTCGATCTCGCGCGGCTGGCGGACGGGTTGGGCTACCACCGCTACTGGGTCGCCGAGCACCACGGCGGGCCGATGCTCGCCGGGCCCGCGCCGGAGGTGCTGATCGGGCCGATCGCGTCGGTCACCTCGCGGATCCGCGTCGGCAGTGGTGGCGTGATGCTGCCGCACTACTCGCCGTTCAAGGTCGCCGAGGCGTTCTCGCTGCTGGCCGGGCTGTTCCCGGAGCGGATCGACCTCGGCCTCGGGCGCGCGTCCGGGACCGACCCGCTGACCGCCTACGCGCTGCAGCGCGACCGCCGCACCGGGGCCGCCGACGACTTCCCGCAGCAGCTCGTCGAGTTGTTGATGTACCTGGGTGGCGGCCATGGCGCGGCCGACAAGTTCCCGGACGGCCACCGCTTCGCGCGGCTGGCCGAGTCGCTGCCCGGGCGGCCCGAGCGGCCGGAGCCGTGGCTGCTGGGCTCGTCGCCACAGAGCGCGATCTGGGCCGCCGAGCTGGGTCTCCCCTACGCGTTCGCCGACTTCATCGCGCCCGGCGGCGAGGTCATCGCCGCCGACTACCGCGACCGCTTCCAGCCCAGCGAGCGCTGGCGCGAGCCCCAGACCGCGGTCGCCGCGTGGGTCGTCGCCGCCGACACCGACGAGGAGGCTCGTCGTCTCGCCACGTCCTCGCGCATGGCCTTCAAGATGCTGCGCCGCGGCCGGCTGATCGCGGTCCCGCCGGTCGAGAAGGCGATCCGCTTCCTCGAGTCCGAGGGCGAGGACCCGTTCGCGCCCCCGCCCGGCCGCCGCACGATCGTCGGCGCGATCGACCCCGTCCGTGCCCAGCTGGAGCAGCTGGCCGACGACTACGGCGCCTCCGAGGTCATCGTCGTCACGATCACCCACGACCACGAAGCCCGCCGCCACTCCTACGAGCTGCTCGCCGACGCCTTCGACCTCACCACCACGGTCCACGCCGGCACCGCCGCCGACGACGCGACCTGATCCGCTGACCTAGTTGTAGGTCTCGCCCTGGGGTGCTTCCGCCCAGGGCAGGAGCGGCTCGACGTGGCATATCGCGAAGGCGCGTTGGACCTGGTCGGTGCCTCTGACGACGCCGAAGCGGATGCCTTCGACGGCGAAGTGGCGCTGGAACTTGACGATCATCCCGATGCCGGATGAGTCGATGAACGTCAGGCGGCGCAGGTCGAGGATGACGCGGGGTGCGATCGTGCCGGTGAGCGCGGCGGCGAGGTTCGGCGCGGTCGAGAGGTCGAGCTCGCCGGTGGGGAGCACGACGTCGGTGTCGCCGAGATGGTGGGTGTGGACGTCGAGCACGATGCGACCTCCGTTTCGCTTGCGGGCGAGCCTACGCCCGCGCCACCCCGTGCGCTAGCCCGAGCTGAGGTGCAGCGTCTCGTCGCCCGCGACGACCACGTCGCCGGGGTGCAGCTGACGGCCGCGCCGGTTCTCCGGCTCGCCGTTGACGGTGACCTCGACGTGGGCGAGGAAGTCCTTGACCTCGCCCCCACCGTCGACCACGTCGGCCAGCTTCAGCAGCTGGCCGAGGCGGATCATGTCGCCGCGGATCACGATCTCACGCGACTCGCTCATGCCTGCCCGGCCACCAGACCGAGGATGATCGCGCCCAGCATCTCGCCGGGAGGCTACCGAGCGCGACCCGCGGCAGGCCTAGCGGCCGCCGCGGCTGCTGCTGTGCCCGCTGTGGCTGCTGTGGCCCGAGCCGCCCGACGAGCGCCGACGGCGACGGGCGCCGGTCGTGCGCGGAGCGCCGCCCTCGGACGGCGGCTTCGCGCCACCGCGCTCGCTCTTCAGGAGCCCGGACTGGCCGAACTCCTTGAGGATCCCGAGCTGGCCGGCCATCTTCTGGACGTCGCGCGCCTGGTCGGACTGCACGAACGTGACGGCCTGGCCGGTCCGCCCCGCGCGGCCGGTGCGCCCCACGCGGTGCGTGTAGGTGTCGCCGTCCTCGGGCGGATCGAAGTTGATGACGTGCGAGATGTCGCGGACGTCGATGCCGCGGGCGGCCACGTCGGTGGCGACCAGCGTGTCGACCTCGCCGCGCTCGAACTGGTCCAGCGCGCGCTCGCGCTGCCTCTGGGACTTGTCGCCGTGCATCGCCACCGCCTTGACGCCCTCGCGCGCCAGGCGCTTGACGAGCCGGTCGGCGCCATGCTTGGTGCGGACGAAGACCAGCGAGAGGTCGCGGTCGCCGCGCAGCTCGCGGACGAGCTCCTTGAGGCGGTCGTCCCTCTCGACGGCGACGAAGCGGTGGCCGATCGCGGCGAGGCGGTCGACGTCGGGCTCGATCGCGTGCTCGGCGGCGTCGCTCGTGTACTCACGGGCGATGCGGCCGGCGTCGCCGTCGAGCGTCGCGCTCAGGAACACCGTCTGGCGCTCGCGCGGGCACTTGGCGACGATCCGGTCGACGGCCGGGCGGAAGCCCATGTCGAGCATCCGGTCGGCCTCGTCGAGGACGAGGAACTCGACGTTGTTCAGCTTCAGCTTGCCGCGCTGCAGCAGGTCCTCGAGACGGCCGGGCGTCGCGACGACGATGTGCGAGTTGACGGCGTCCTTCTCCTGCTTGGTGATGCCGACGCCGCCGTAGACGGTCGTGATCTTCAACGCGCGGGAGTGGGCCAGCGGGTAGAGCTCGTCGACGATCTGGGACGCCAGCTCGCGCGTCGGCGCCAGCACGAGGGCCGACGGGCGGCCGTAGCTGTTGGCGTCGATGCGGTCGAGCATCGGGACGCCGAAGGCCAGGGTCTTGCCCGAGCCGGTCGGGGACTTCGCGAGCACGTCGCGGCCATCGAGGATGTCCCCGATGATGAGGTTCTGGATCGCGAACGGCTCGGTGAAGCCACGCTTCGCGAGGGCGCCGGACACAGCCTTTGACACGCCGAGATCGGCGAAGGTCTTGGCAGCAGACATATATGGGACTCCTTGCGGCGCGTCTGCACCGCTGACGATTCGGGTGAGACTGCCGACCCGAACCGCACCCTGGCGGGACCCAAGCGAGCTGCCTCGCGGCGGGCCGAGTGCCCGTCCGCACCAACAACAATAGCAACGTCGGAAGCGCTCCCCTCCGACTTGAGCCCCATGCGCCTCCGATGACCGACTCGTGACACCTGGCACGAATTCGTCACACATCAACTGACCGAGCGGTTAGGTTCGCAACGTGTCGGGCGCGGCACCCGGCTGCGCCCGTGGGTCACAGGAGGAGAGGAACATGATGTCGCAGGACTTCGCGGCGCGCGTGAGCGTGCGCCGGATGGTGGTGTGCGCCGTTCTCGCGGTTGCGAGCGTGCTGGCGCTCCAGCACACGAGCACCGCCCGCGCCGACGGTCCCGGTTCCGGGACGCCCTACGTCGCCACGGTGGGCGACTCCTACATCTCGGGTGAGGCCGGCCGCTGGGCCGGGTCCACCAACAACGACAGCTCGGAGGTCGACGCCCTCGGCTCGACCGCCTACTACGACAACGCGTCCAACACGGCCGAGCAGATCAGCGGTTGTCACCGCTCCAAGTCCGCCGAGGTCTACATCGGCGGCGGCGTCAACGGCGTCAACTTCGCCTGCAGCGGCGCGACGACGTCGACCTCGGACGGCAGCAGCTTCAAGCCCGGCCTGGACTTCTACTCCAGCGGGACCAAGCAGGGCCAGGCGCTGATGCTGCAGAACTTCGCCGCCACCCACAACGTCAAGATGATCAACATCTCGATCGGCGGCAACAACTTCAACTTCGCCTCGGTCGTCCAGGACTGCATCGAGGACTTCCTGCTCTCGCCGTCGTGGTGGAAGGACTACTGCAACGACGACAGCTCGGTGACGTCCAACTTCACGAGCGCGAACATCAGCGCCCAGACCACGGCCATCAAGAACGCGATCCTGAACATCAAGACCGCGATGGCCAACGCGGGCTACAGCGCGTCGCAGTACACGCTCGTCGTCCAGGACTACGAGTCGCCGATCCCCAACGGCTCGGCCTTCCGCTACAGCGAGTCCGGCTACACGCGCCAGTCGACCGGCGGCTGCGGCTTCTGGAACAACGACGCCAACTGGGCCAACGCCACGGCGCTGCCGACGATCAACACCGCGGTCAAGAACGCGGCGTCCGCCACCGGCCTGAGCAACGTGAAGATCCTCGAGCTGCAGTCGGCCTTCAACGGCCGCCGCCTGTGCGAGAACACGGTCGGGCTGCTGGAGGAGAAGGGCCTGTCCAGCTGGACCCAGGCCGGCGCGGTCGACAGGACCGAGTGGGTCAACGAGATCCGGACGGTCTCGACCGTCTTCGGGCCCTACTACGTCCAGGAGTCGTTGCACCCCAACTACTGGGGCCAGCTCGCGCTGCGCAACTGCGTCCGCCAGTCCTACAACAACGGCACGCCCAAGGGCGGGACCTGCACGATCTCCGGCACCGGCCTCACCGCCGGCGGTGAGCCGAAGATGAGCCTGAACTAGGCCAGAACGGGGTACTCGGGGAACCGGCGCATCGCGGCGCCCGGTTCGGCACACTGCTTTCCGGGCGTTGGGAGACGCCCGGATTGCAGGGTCCAACTGGGGAGACAGGGGTTTCCTGGATGAGTGCTGTGCGGAGACGCGCCGTCGCGGGGACGGGCGCGCTGGTGCTGTTGTCGATGGCGGGAGCCGCGTCGAGCGCGCAGGCCGCTGACACGAACCCGTTCCACTGCGAGGCCAGCGCGATCCGCCTGACCGTCGCCGGGAACGCGCTGCCCGAGCCGGCCACCGTCGGCCGCGACAACGGGGCCTGCGCCGACCACGAGGCGCTGCCGTCGGTCGCGCAGTCCGGCCTGGAGGCCGGCGCGCTGATCGCCAGGACGACCTACGACACGCCGTCGGCGACCGGCACGGCCGAGGGCGCGCTCGCGCACCTGGCGCTGAACCCGACCGGCAACCCGCTGTCGCCGGGCGACCTCTTCAACGGCCTGCCGAGCCTGCCCGCGCTGCCGACCCAGTCGGCGGCGGCGTCGCTGCCGCCGGTCTCGATCGGCCTCCCCCAGTCGCTGGCCGACGCGGTCGCGCCGCTGGGGATCCCGTCGTCGATCAGCGTCGACCTCTCCAGGGCGGCGCTCGCCCAGCTGCCCACGCCGGGCGCGCTGCTGTCGGCCGACCTGCTGCGCTCCGACGCGACCGTCAGCTGCGCTAACGGCGCGCCCGCGCTGAGCGGCACGTCGACGATCACGAACGTCAGGCTCGCCGGCCAGGACGTCCCGCTCGACGGCCCGCTGACGCAGGCGATCACGGTCCTCGGCGCGCAGTCGCTGAACCCGGCGGCGCTCGACCCCGCGCAGCTCTCGATCCTCACGCCACTGACCGGCGCGACGCCCGACCAGGTCAGGCAGATCCAGGCCGCGATCGCCCAGGGCCTCGCGTCGCTGCCCGCGATCAGCCTGCCGGAGTCGGTCGCGACGGTCTCGCTCGTGCCCAAGGAGCAGATCAAGACCACCAACTCGCTGATCCAGCGCGCGCTGCACGCGACCGTGACGATCGCCGGTCAGCAGGTGCTCGACGCGGTCATCGGCGAGGCCGAGGTCTCGGCCGCCACCGCCGACGGCGCGTGCGGCCAGGTCGCCGCGCAGTCGGCGGCCGCGCTGCAGTGCAGCGACCGCAAGCTCGCGCTGCTCGACGTGATCCGGCAGGGCAGGCGCGTGAAGCTGATCGGCGCGGCCAACCGCGACTACGTCGGCAAGCGGGTGGCGATCCGGCTGCGCCGCGGCAACAGGGTCGTGGCGCACGCGCTGGTCAGGAAGGACGGGTCCTTCACGACGACCGCGCCGCTGCCCTCGCGCGCGCTGATCGCCTCGCACACCAAGTCCAACAGCTTGCGCTACCGCGCCGAGATCGGCAGGGAGCTGTCGCTGCCGCTGAAGCTCGTGCGGCGGCTGACGGTCTCCAGCCTCACGTCGAGGAGCGGCAGGGTCACCGTGAAGGGCCGCGTGACCGGCCCGCTGACGACGCCGGTGTCGTCGATCCGGCTGGTCCGGCGCGTCTCGTGCCACAAGGTCGTGCTCGTCAAGCGCTTCAAGCCGCGCAGCGACGGCACGTTCTCCGTGACGGTCAAGGCGCCCCACGGCGCGGCCGCGGCGGTCTACCGCCTGGCCACCTACGTGCGGGAGCAGCAGTCCAACCCGCGCAAGTACCCGACGTACACGCTGCCGCGTGGCGTCGCGCTGAGCACCCGGTAGCACCCGCAGTTCCCTCCATCCCTCCAAGTCCCATCACAACCGAATGAGAGTCCCGTTGTCGCACGTTCGCCCGTGCACCGCCGTGGGGGCGGTCGCGTTGTTGTTGTCCTTGCTGGTCCTGGGTGCGGGAAGCGCCCAGGCCGCGCCTGCCCTGCACTGCGACGCGACGCCCCTGCGGGCGACGCTGCTCGGTCAGCAGGCCATCGAGCCCGTCACCCAGGGCCGCGGCGCCGATTGCGCCACCGGTGAGACCGTCCCGTCGCTCAGCACCCCGCTGCTCAACGCGTCGGCGCTCACCGCCAAGACCACGTTCGACCCCGCCACGCCGTCGGGCACCGCGACCGGCGGGATCGCCTCGCTGCAGGTGCTCCCGTCGCCCGAGGTCATCGCAGCGGCCACCCAGCAGCTCGACGCGGCGATCGACGCACTGCCCCTGGCGCCGATCTCGATCCCGATCCCGGCGCTGCCGATCCCGGGCCTGCCGAGCATCTCCGGCGTGACCGTCGACCTGAAGGCGACGCTCAAGGGCCTGATCCCGGCGGCGGCACCTTCGCTGCTCTCGGCCGACGTCCTCACCGCCCAGGCGAACGTCGCCTGCTCTAGCGGGCTCGCGACGTTCTCCGGCACGAGCAGCGTCGCCGGCCTGAAGGTCCTCGGTCAGGACCTCGGCGTCGACAGCATCGTCAACACGACGCTGCCGCTGATCGACAGCACGTCGATCTCACTGGTCAACCTCGACCTCTCGCAGATCAAGTTCTATGACCCGACCGGCCTGACGCCGCTGGCGCTCGGCGTCCTGAGGCCGGTGCTGGCCCAGATCACCGCCGGGCTCGCGGCGGTGCCGCCGATCGCGATCCCGGCCACGCTGGCCGAGGTCCACGTCGTGCCCAACGAGCAGATCGCCGACGGCTCGTCGCTGGTCCAGCGCGCGCTGCACGTCTCGATCTCGCTCGTGGGCCAGCCGATCCTCGACGCGGTCCTCGGCGAGGCGAGGGTCAGCGCCGACGCGGGCGCCTGCCCGGTCGCCGCGCCGGTCGCGCCGCAGGGCGCGGTCGTGAGGCCGGCGGCGAGGCCGGTCGCAGCGCAGTCGGCCGCCGACCAGCTGCTGCAGTGCTCGGACCGCAAGCTCGTCCTGGTCGACGTGCTCAAGGAGGGCGGCCACGTCAAGCTGCTCGGCGCGGCCAACCGCGACTACGTCGGCAAGAAGGTGGCGATCCGGCTGCGCCGCGGCGACCGGATCGTCGCGCACGCGACCGTCAGGAAGGACGGGTCCTTCGCGACGACCGCGCCGCTGCCGCCGACCGCGGTGATGGCGTCGCACACGCAGTCCAACACGCTGCGCTACCGGGCCGAGATCGGCAGGGAGATCTCGCTGCCGCTGAAGCTGCTGCGGCGGTTGACGGTCTCCAGCCTCACGTCGAAGGACGGCAGGGTCACGATCAGGGGCCGCGTCGTGCGGCCGCTGACGACGCCGGTCTCGACGATCCGGCTCGTGCGCCGCGTCTCGTGCCACAAGGTCGTCCTCGTCAAGCGCTTCAAGCCGCGCAGCGACGGCACGTTCTCCGTGACGGTCAAGGCGCCAAGGGGCGCGTCGGCCGCGGTCTACCGGCTGGCGACCTACGTGCGGGAGAAGCCGTCCAACCCGCGCAGGTACCCGACGTTCACGCTGCCGCGCGGGGTCGACCTGACCTCGCGATGAGCTGATCCGGCGGTCGGCACGGGTACCATCCCGCGCCCGTGTCGACCGCCGCAGCACCGAACGACGAGCCGCCGTCCACCCCGCGCGACCGCGACCTGCTGCGACGCTTGGCGACCGGGACGGCGGGCGTCGTCGGCGACGCGTTCCTGCGCGCGATGGTCCGCCACCTCGCGCAGGCCTTCGGCGCCGAGCTGGCGTTCATCGGCGAGCTGCTGCCCGCGCCGGCCACGGGCCGCGTGCGCGTCCTGGTGTCGTGGCAGAACGGCGTCGAGCTGCCCGAGGGCTACGAGTTCGACCTCGACGATGCGATGCCGTGCACGGTCACGCGGCGCGAGGGCCTGCTGACGCTGGCCTCCGGCGCGGTCGACCGCTTCCCGGGCGACAGCTTCGTCACCAACCACGAGCTGGACTCCTACCTCGGTGTCGCGCTGCCGGGCGCGGGCGACGAGCAAGTTGGGTATGTCGCCCTGCAGTCCTCGCGGCCGATGGACCCCGACGAGGACGAGCTGGCGGTCCTGCGGATCTTCGCGGCGCGGGCGGGGGCGGAGATCGAGCGCCGCCGCCACCAGGCGTCGCTGCGCGTGCGCGACGCCGAGGTCGCCGCCGCGCGCGCCCGCGTCCTGGACGCGGCGGACGCCGAGCGCCAGCGGATCGGCCGCGACCTGCACGACGGCGCGCAGCAGCGGATCGTCGCGCTCGGGCATCTCATAGGCATTGCCCGCAGGAGGCTCGGCGACGAGGGCGACCCGACCGCGCTGGAGCTGCTGGCGCGCGCCCACGAGGAGGCCAGGCTCGCCACCGCCGAGCTGCGCGAGCTCGCGCGCGGCCTGCATCCGGCGGGGCTGACCGAGAAGGGCCTCGGCCCCGCGCTGGAGGCGCTGGCCGGCCGCTCCCCGATCCCGTTGCACATCGACGCGCTGCCGCAGCGGCGGCTGCCGGCGCCGGTCGAGCTGACCGCGTTCTACCTGGCGAGCGAAGGCCTGACCAACGCGGTCAAGTACGCGCAGGCCGGCGTCGTCCGGGTCGACGTGTCGACCAGGCTCGGCGAGGCGGTCGTGACGATCGCCGACGACGGCGTCGGCGGTGCCGTGAAGGGCGACGGGTCCGGGCTGGCCGGGCTGAGCGACCGCGTGGCGGCGCTCGGCGGCGAGCTGCACATCGACTCGCCCGCGGGTGCGGGCACGAGGCTGAAGGCGATCATCCCGCTGGCGCCGTGGCGCAGCGCGCACGAGCCGTTCCTGGAGTTCGGCCATCCGGAGGACGGCGGGCGCGGCGAGCGCAACATCGCGGCGGTGATCGCCGGTGAGAAGACGCTGTCGGTGACGCTCGCCCGCGAGTGGGAGCTGGAGGGCGGGGCGCCGCGCGTCGGCCAGCGGCTGCCGGTCATGGACCACAGCGGCCGGCGCCGGGCGACCGTCGAGGTCGTCAGCGTCGCGTCGGTCCCGTTCCTGGACGTGGACGACGACTGGCTGGAGCCCGCCGACGTCGGAGCGACGACGCTCGAAGGCTGGCGGATGGACCGCCGCAGCTTCTACGCGACGATCCGCGACGAGATGGCCCTGCTCTTCGGCGAGCCGGGCTGGCAGTTCACCGACGAGGAGCCGATGATGCTGCTCTGGTACCGCTGCGTCGCGGACGACCGCGACGAACCGGCGTCCTAGATCTTGGTGTCCATCTCGTGGAAGCTCTCCTCGATGACCTCGAGGCGCTGGTGGAGCTTGCGCAGCGTGCGGGGCTCGACGACGGTGAACATCGCGCGGCGGCCGGCGGCTGAGCGGGACACGATGACGACCTGCTCGTTGGTGCCGAAGGCGGCGCGGTTGAGGCGCGTCGCGTGGTCGGCGGCGGGGCCGACCGTGGAGAAGACCATCGGCGCGAGGTGCACGGCACCCGTCTCGTCCACGATGGCAACCACGTAGGACGGGTTGCCGGCGGACTCCAGCTCCAAGCGGCAGCTGTTGATGACGCTGACGTGATCCAGATCGAAGGGTGTGGCCGACATAGCTCTCCACCCTAGGTTCGACC
This sequence comes from Conexibacter woesei Iso977N, assembly GCF_000424625.1. Lineage (GTDB taxonomy): Bacteria > Actinomycetota > Thermoleophilia > Solirubrobacterales > Solirubrobacteraceae > Baekduia > Baekduia woesei_A. The sequence goes on along the minus strand of NZ_AUKG01000002.1, from coordinate 1,477,960 downwards.
GGGACGCCGCGGCGCCGCAGTGTCAGATGCCCGGGACCGGACGTCCGTCCACCGCGGCGCCGCGACGGTCAACTCGGCTGAGCGTTGGCCGAAGCGGCCGCGCTACGAAGCGCGACGGCGCGGGCCACCGCGCTTGACGGGCGACCACCTGGTGCCCTTGGCAAGAGCCTCGACGGACTCCACCTTGAGGCTGCGAGCAGCACCGAGGTCCTTGCGCAGACGCTGGAGCGCGAGGCGCACCAGATCGCTCTGCGTGAGCTTGGTCTTGCCGGCCGCGGTCTCGAGCCACGTGATCTCGTCGCCGCCGATGAGGTACGAGCGCTGCTTCAGGCCGCTCGGTCGTTCCGTTGCCATGGATGTCCCTCCAGGATTTGGGTTGGACTGCGTGGCGTGTGTTCGCCGTCCGGTGAGCAAATCCTTGCCTATAAGTCGGGTCTAGTGCAAGTGGTTGGTGCAAGTTGTCCGTCAAACCGACTTCATACGGACGCTGCTTGCCTGTGCAACCATCCCTCCCATGCCCTCCACGACCATCGCCACCACGCACTTCAGCGACCCGCATTGCCCGTGGGCGTACTCGTCGTCGCCCTACCACGCGGCGCTGCGCTGGCGGTTCGGCGATCAGCTCGATTGGCGACTGGTGCTCATCGGTCTGAGTGAGGGGCCGGAGCGATATGTGCAGGCCGGCTACACACCCGTGCGCTCCGCTCAGGGGTTCAAGTCGTTCGGGCGTCGCTTCGGGATGCCGTTCGGCGGGCAGCCGCGTTCGCGCGTGACCGGGACGGGGATCGCCTGCCGCCTGGTCGTCGCCGCGCGCCTGGAGCAGCCGGAGCTCGAGTTCTCCGTCTTCCGGGCGCTGCAGCTCGCGCAGTTCACCACCACGTTGCTGCTGGACGACACCGACGACCTGCGCGTCGTCCTCGAGGGCGTGGCCGGCGCCGACGCGGAGCGGTTGTTGCAGGCGTTGAGCTCGGAGGCGGTCGAGGAGGCCTACCAGGCCGACCGCGCGGAGTCGCGCACGGCCGACGGGCGCCCGATCCACGCGCAGGGGCGCGAGGCCAACACGGACGGCGCGGTGCGGTACACGGCGCCGTCGGTGATCTTCACGCACCCCGACGGCGGGTCGTTGGAGGTCGGCGGCTTCCAGCCGCTGGAGTCCTACGACACGGCGCTGGCCAACCTCGACGTCGGGCTGGAGCGGCGCGCCCCGGCGACCGACCCGGTCGAGGTGCTGCGCGCGCTGCCCTACGCACCGGTGACGCGCGAGGTCGCCGCGTGCATGACCACCAACTTGGGCGAGCTCGACGAGGCGGCGACCGAGCGCGCGCTGATCGAGGCGGCGGGTGAGGGCGTCGTGCGGCGCGAGCCGGTCGGCGACGGCGCGCTGTGGCACCTGGTCGCCTCGTAGTCGGCTAGGGCGCGAGGCGGGCGGTGCTCCACGTGCCGTCCGCGTCGTCGCACCGATAGACGTGGCGGTCGTGGAGGCGGTCCGGGCGGCCCTGCCAGAACTCGACCGCGTCGGGCGCGAGGACGTAGCCGCCCCACGCGTCCGGGCGCGGCACGTCGCCCGGCGGGTCCGGGTACTGCTCCAGCAGCGCGTCGCGGGCCATCTCCAGCGCGCCGCGGTCCGGGACGACCTCGGACTGCGGCGACGCCAGCGCGCCGATCCGCGAGCCGTAGGGCCGCGAGGCGAAGTAGGCGTCGGAGGCGGCGCCGTCGAGCTTGCGCACCGCGCCGGTCAGCCGGACCTGGCGCTGGAGGTCGTGCCACGGGAACAGGATCGAGGCGTAGGGGTTGGCCGCCAGGTCGCGGCCCTTGGCGCTCTCGTAGTTGGTGAAGAACGTCAGGCCGTCGTCGTCGAGGCCCTTGAGCAGGACCGTCCGGACGCTCGGGCGCCCGTGCGCGTCGGCGGTCGCGACGACCATCGCGTTGGGCTCGCGCACGCCGCCGGCGACCGCGTCGTCGAGCCAGCGGTCGAGCATCGCGCGCCACGTCGGCGCGAGGTCGCCCTCCTCCAGCCCGCCGCGCTCGTAGCTGCGGCGCATCGCGGCGAGGCGCTGGTGATCGGGGACGATCGGCTCGGGCATCGCCGAGCAAGATATAGGGCTTCGTGCGCGGCGCCGCGCCGGGCGCGCGGCTCAGCCGACGGCGGGCGTGCCGGCCTCGAGCAGGCGGCGGACCTGGCGGGCGAGCATGTCCGGGTCGCCGTCCTTGACAAGGAACGCGTCGGCCCCGGCGTGGCGGGCGAGCGTGCGGTCGCGCTCGTCGTCGAGGCCGGTGATCATCGCGATCCGGACGCCGGCCAGCGCCTCCTGCGCGCGCAGGTTGCGGCAGGCGGTGATGCCGGACTGGCCGGGCATCCGCCAGTCCAGGAGGATCGCGTCGGGCCGCTCGCGCAGCGCGACGTCCACCGCGTCGGGACCGGAGGTCCCTTCGATCACGCGATAGCTCGCCGGTTCCAGCGCCGCCCTGACGTAGGCGCGGAAGCCGGCGTCGTCGTCGACGACGAGCACCGTGGCCTCAGCCATGCACCTGAATCTAACGTGCTGGGCAAGCCGGTGTGTCAGGTCCCAGCGCTTGCGAGTCGTGACGCGGCGAGCTGCACGTCCTCGTCGGCGAGCGCGAGCGAGAGACGCGCGTATCCCTGGCCGGAGGCGCCGAAGCCCTGTCCGGGCGCGACGCCGACGCGCTGGTGGGCGATCAGCGACTCCGGGGTGACGTCCTGCGGGAGCGGCCACCAGACGAAGAACGAGCCCTCGGCCGGCGCGGGCGGGATCCCGGCGTCGGTCAGCGCGCGGACCATCAGGTCGCGGCGGGCGGCGTAGACGGCGCGGCGCGCGGCGACGTCGGACTGGTCGGAGGCCAGCGCGGCGGTGAGGCCGCGCTGCAGGCCGACCCAGACGCCGGCGGTCATGTGGTCGACGAGGCTCTTGATGCGGGCGATCAGCGCGGGGCTGCCGACCGCGAAGCCGATCCGCCAGCCGGCCATCCCGTAGATCTTGCTCGGGGACCAGAGCTCGATCGCGACGTCGCGGGCGCCGTCGACCTCCAGGATCGAGCGGGCGCGGGCGCCGTCGTAGGTGAGGAAGCCGTAGGCGAGGTCGTTGAGGGCCCAGGCGCCGTGGGCGTGCGCGTAGGCGACGGCGGCCTCGAAGGTGCCGGGGCGCTCGATCGCGGCGGTCGGGTTGGAGGGGTAGTTGAGGACGGCGAGCGCAACGGAGCCGTCGGTCGGCGCTGCGTCGAAGTCCGGCTGGAAGTGGTTGGTCGGGTCGAGCCGCAGCGGCCGGACCTCGGCGCCCGCGAGCGCGGCGCCGCTGAGGTAGTCCGGGTAGCCGGGGTCGGGCAGGAGGATCGTGTCGCCGTCCTGCGCGGTCGCCAGCGCGGCGAGCATGATCCCCGTCTTGGTCCCGGGGATCACGGCGACCTCGGTCTCCGGATCGAGATGTACGCCATGGTCGGCGGCGTAGCGGTCGGCGATCGCCTGCTTGAGCTCCGGCGTGCCCTGGAACGGCGGGTAGCCGTGGACGGCCGGGGTCTGCGTCTCCAGCGCCGCGGCCCGCAGCGCCTCGATCGCATGCGCCGGCGGCGGAAGGTCCGGGTTGCCGCGGCCGAGGTCCACGAACCGCGGTCCGTCCTGCGCGCGGGCCCGCGCGGCGGCGGCGAGGATGCCGGTGAAGAACTGCTCGGGGAGCGCGTCGATCCGGCGCGGCGCGTTGCGAGGGGTCACGACGCGAGATCCTCGGGGATCAGCGCGTACAACGCGAGCGTCCAGCGCCGCCCCTTGGCCTCGATCGCCGACCGCGCGGTGCCTTCGCGGACGAACCCCGCGCGCTCGGCGGCGCGCATCGAGCCGGCGTTGTCGACGTCGATGTCGCAGCGGACGCGGGCGAAGCCGAGGTCGCGCAGCGCGTGGTGGGCGAGCAGGCGCGCGGCGTGTGACGCGGCGCCGCGGCCGCGGGCGGGCGGCGCGACCCAGTAGCCGACCTCGACCGTCGCGTTGGGCCAATCGGGCCGCAGCAGGCTCGCCATCCCGCAGAACGTCGCGGTGGCGCGATCCTCGATCGCGAACGTCAGCGCCTCCCCCGCCGCTCGCGCGCGGGGTTCGTCCTCGAACCACCCGGTCGCGTGCCGGCGCTCGTACGGCACCGGAACGAACGTGAACCGCTGGATCGCCTCGTCCTGGCACGCCGCGTAGATCTTCTCGACGTCCGCGTCGCCCGGCTCGCGCAGCACGAACCGCTCGTCGGCCAGCGGGGTCGCAGGCAACATGAAGGCCTTGCTCGTCACCGCGTGTCGACGTAGAGCGACTGCGCGCCGACGCCGATCCGGCCGGTCTGGTCGCGCAGGACCGACGTGGCCTGGCCGACGCCGGACGGCGACAGGTCGGTCCGGGCGTCGAGCGCGATCCACTCGCCGACCGCTTCCCGGTGCAGGTGGATCGTGAGGTCGGTGTTGACGAACAGGTGCGTGCGGAAGTCCAGCGCGCGCGAGAGGCCGTTGCCGAAGTCGGCGAACGCGACCGCGCGCTGGACCGGCGTCGGCTCCTCGCCCTCGACCAGCGGCATCGCGAGCCGGAACCAGCCCGCGGCCGGTCCCCTGCCCCAGTTGCCCTCGGCGAACCGCAGCTCGATCGCGGTCAGGTGGAAGCCGGCGGTCTCGTCGCCGCCGTGCCATTGCGCCCGCTCGCTCTCGTCGGGCGAGCGCAGCGCGGTCCGGTCATCCGGGGCGAACGCCTCCTGCGGCAGCGCGACCTCACCCCGCCGCAGCAGCGTGGCCCCCGCGCGCAGGACGACACCGCCCGCCGCATCCTCCAGGACCGCCTCCGCCAGCGCGAGCCGCCGCCCCGCCCGCGTCAACCGCGCACGCGGCCTGACCGCCGCCATCGGCACCGCCCCCGGGAACTCGACCGCAAGGCGTACAACCTGCATCGGCGCCGGGGTGTCCAAAGCCTCGATCGCCCGCGCCAGCAACGCGGTCGGCCCACCCCCATGCATGTCCGTCTCGGCCCACGGCCCCCGGGCATGGACCGACGGCACCAGGAAGTCGCCGTCGCGGGTGAAGACGGCCTGCGCCGTCACTCAGGGGCGCCTTCGACCACGTGCAGCGGGATCGACTGGGAGTTGCCGTCGACCGACTGCTCCAGCTGGTAGGTCCCGGCCTCGGAGGCCTCGAACTGGACGACGGTCGGCATCACCATCGAGTTCAGCCACTCCGCCTGGGAGGACTCGGCGTCGGCCTCGAACTCCATCTGCGCCTCGAAGACGACCTCGCCGTGGGGGTCGGTCACCAGCGTGCGGAGCACGTGCTGGATGCCGGGCGCCAGCTCCTCGCCGGTCGCGCTGAGCCTCACGGCGAGCATGACCTGCAGCGGCGCCGGAAGCTCGGGGATCCAGAACGTGTCGATCCCCGCACCGATCATGCTGCCGAGGTTGTCGTGCACCTCGACGTACCGGCACGGGATCACCCAATCGACGTTCATGCGGGCACCCTAGCGCCCGGCGGCGAGCGCCTCGCCGACCCGGACGCGAGGATCCAGCCACAGCAGGAAGATGTCGAACAGGAACGTCGTGATCGCGATCAGGAACGCGCCGACCGCGGTCATGCCGAGGATCAGCGGCGTGTTGGCCGTGCCGATCGAGTGCGTCAGGTCCGCGAAGACGCCCGGGACGCTGAAGACCTGCTCGACCAGCACCACGTTGGTCAACAGCAACGGCATCGACGAGCTGGCGAGCATCGCGGTCGGCGCCAGCGCCGCGGGTGCGACGTGCTTGCGCAGCACGACGCCCTCCTTCAGCCCCTTCGCCCGCGCGGCACGCACGTACTCCTGGTCGCCGGCCTCGACCATCTGCCCCAACATGACCCGCAGGCACATCCCCGCCAGCGGCAGGCCGAGCACGAACCACGGGACGATCAGCGCGCCCAGCCACCCCGACGGCGAGTCGCCGAACTCGACGTAGCGCAGCGGGATCCCGATCCCGGCCGGGATCACCCCGATGTCGGCGCCGAAGAACAGCAGCGCCATCAGCCCGACGACGTAGACCGGCGCGCACATGCCGGCCATCGCGACGAACTGCAGCAGCCGCGACCAGAACCCGCGCGGCCGCCGCGCGCAGAGGATCCCGCCGCCGATCCCCAGCAGCAGCCCGACCGCCAGGCCGCCGGCCAGCAGCGACACGTCGGCCGGGACCCCCTGGCGGATCAGGTCGGCGACCGGCGTCTGGCTGCCCTGCTCGGAGCGGCCGAAGTCGAAGTGCAGGAACGCGCGCTCGAGGTAGTGCGGCAGCGACCCGATGTCGCCGCGGCCCTGGAACAGCTCCGGGCGCAGGACGTGGAACAGCACGAACGCGCACGCGGTGGCAAGCACCGTGACGATCGCGATCCCGCCCAGCCGGAACGACACCCTGCGGATGCTCACGTCGTGCCCCCGAACGCCTCCTCGGCGACTCCGGCGATGACCCGCGACAGCTGGCCGCCCTGCCAGGCGATCGGGCTGGAGCCCTCGTCCTCGACGACCAGCCGCGCGCCCGGGATCAGCGAGGCGTACAACTCGCCCACGGCGAGCGGATGCCCGGGGTCGGGCTCGTCGCGGTCGGCGACGACGACCGTGGGACAGGCGATCGCGCGCAGCTCCTCGCGGGTCTCAAACGGCCGCGAGCGCGGCACCGTCCTCAGCGCGTCGGCGAGCGCGTCCTGGTGCTCGTGGGCGCTCAGCCGCTGGCGCAGGACCGTCTGCAGCGTCGCCTTCCACTTCTCGGGACCCTCGTCGCCGTAGGCCTCGACGAAGCCGTCGACACCGCCGGTCCGCAGTCCGTCGCTCAAAGCGTCCCAGCGCGCGAGGTTCCCCGGCCAGTCCTCCGGGTCGTAGGCGGGCGTGACGATCACGAGCCCCGCCACGCGCTCCGGGTGCTCCAGCGCCAGCCGGACCGCCGTGTGCGCCCCCATCGACGCACCCGCCAGCACCGCGCGCTCGAAGCCGGCCTCGTCCAGCACGCCGAGCAGGTCGGACGCCAGGTCCGAGTACTCATAGGCCTCGGGCGAGTCGGCCGGGTCCGACGCCCCGTGCCCCCGCGCGTCGTACGCGACGACGTCGTGCCCCGCGCGCTGCAGGGACCTCGACCCCATCACCACGTACCGGTGCGTCGCGGTCAGCCCGTGCAGGAGGACGACCGGCGCGCCCTCCCCACTCCGCTCTACGTACAGCCTCACCCGTCGTACCCTAGGAGACATGGCCGTGATCGACGTCACCGAGCAGGACTTCCAGCAGCAGGTCATCGAGGCTTCGAAGACGGCGCCGGTCGTCGTCGACTTCTGGGCGGAGTGGTGCGGCCCGTGCCGCGCGCTCGGTCCGGTCCTCGAGAAGGAGACCGCCGCGCGCGACGGCCAGGTCGTCCTGGCCAAGCTCGACACCGACGCCAACCCGGCGATCGCGCAGGCCTTCCAGATCCAGTCGATCCCGGCCGTGAAGGCGTTCAAGGACGGCAGGGTCGTCGACGAGTTCGTCGGCGCGCTGCCGCCCGCGCAGGTCAAGGCGTTCTTCGACGGCCTCGTCCCGTCCGAGGCCGACGGCCTGGTGCAGGCCGGCGACGAGGCCTCGCTGCGCCGCGCGATCGAGCTCGAGCCCGCCCGCGCCGACGCCCGCGTCCGGCTGGCGATCATCCAGCGCAGGCAGGGCGACATCGACGGCGCGCTGGAGACGCTGGCCAACGCCCAGGGCGACTTCGGCGCCGACGGCCTCGCCGCCCGGATCCGCCTGGAGCGCGAGGACATCCCCGGCGTCAACGACGCCTTCAGGGCCCTCGACGGCGGCGACCCCCAGAACGCCGTCGACCTGCTGATCGCGGAGATCGAGCAGGCCAACGGGTCCAAGGACGACCTGCGCCGCGTCGTCGTCGGGATCCTCGACGCGTTCGGCGTCGACCATCCCTTCTCAAGAGACGCGCGCCGGCGACTCGCCGGCGCGCTCTACTAGCTCCCCCCGGAGCAAGATGTAGGTCTAGGCGACCCTGAAGGTCGCGACCAGCTCGGCGAGCGAGTCCGCGCGGCGGGCGAGGTCGCCGGCGCCGGTCGCGATCTCCTGCGCCGACGCGGAGGTCTCCTGCGTCGAGGCCGAGACCTGCTCGGTCGCCGCGGTCGACTGCTGGGCGACCGACACGATGTCGCCCATGTCCTCCTGCATCTTCGTGGAGGACTCGGCGATCCGCTTGACGGCGGCCGAGATCTCCTCGACCCGCTGCCCGACGTCGCTCACGCGGCCGTCGATGCGCAGGAACGACTCGCGCGCCTGCTCGACGGTCGCCGCGCCGTCCTCGGTCTGGGCCGCCCCGGCCTGCACGGCGTGCAGCGCGCGCTGCGTCTCGCCCTGCATCTCGCCGATCAGGTCGCCGATCGAGCGCGCCGCCTGCTGCGAGCTCTCGGCCAGCTTGCGGACCTCGTCGGCGACGACCGCGAAGCCGCGGCCCTGGTCGCCGGCGCGCGCCGCCTCGATGGCCGCGTTCAAGGCCAACAGGTTGGTCTGCTCCGCGATCCCGGTGATGGCATCGACGATCCCGCCGATCTGCTCGCCCTTGCGCGCGAGGTCCTCCATCGTCGCGCTGATCGCGACCGACGACTCGCGCACCGCGCTCATCGCCTCGGTCGCCACCGAGACGGCCCTGGCGCCCTCCTCTGCGGCGGCGCGCGCGTCGGCCGCGGCCTCGCGGGCGTTCTGGGCCTTCTCCTCGGACGCGCTGGTCTCCTCGACGACCGCGGTCGCGACCTCCTGGGCGCCGCCGATGACGATCATCTGGCGCTCGGAGCCGGACGCGACGTCGGCGACGGCGTGGGCGATCTCCTCGATCGCGCGGTGCGTCTCCTCCGAGCTGCGGGCCATCTCGTCGGACGCGGCACGCAGGCCGATCGCGGTGTCGGAGACCTGCCCGACGACCGCGCGCAGGCGGACGGTCATCTCGCTGAAGGCGTTGCCGAGCACGTCGCGGTCGCCCTTGGCGGCGACCTGGACGACGAGGTCGCCGGACGCGACGGTCTGCGCGGTCCCGGCCACCGTGGCGAGGTCGCCGCGCATCGTGTTGTAGGCGTCGATCGAGCCCTGGGCGCGGCCGAGCATGCCGTTGAAGACGTCGGCGAGCGCGCCGGCGCTCTGGCCCTCGCGGGCGGTCAGCGGCGTCGTGCACGGGACGACGTCGACGCTGAGGTCGCCCTGCTCGCTGACGGCCGCGAGGCCGTGCTGCAGACCGCTGAGGCAGTTGTCGTTGAGCGAGTTCAGCCGCTGCGTCAGCGCGCTCAGGCAGGACTGGTCGCCGAGCGAGGCGCGCAGCTGCTCGCGCATCTGGTTGTAGCCCTCGAGCGCGTTCTGCGCGCGCTGGAGCATGGCGTTGAAGGTCGTGATCAGCGCGGCGACCTGCGGGTCCTCGACCGCAAGGTCGATCGGCCGCGTGACGGGCTGGACGTCGGCGGTGAAGTCGCCGCCGACCATCAGCGCCAGGCCCTCCTCGAGCTGCGCGAGGCAGTTGCCTTCGAGGGAGTCGAGCCGCGCCTGCAGCTGCGCCAGCGCAGGGTCCGGCTTCTTCTTGCGGGAAAGGAGAGACATCGTGCCCGAAGGGTCGGCTCGCGGGTTCCGACTTTGAACCGCTCAGGGCATCTCGATCGATCAACCGTCTACGTGCTGACGCGCGTCTGAGACATGCGTCCGGAACAGCTCAGCCGCTCGGCTGGGCCGCTCCCACCAGAACATGTGGCCCACGCCCTCGAGGATCTCCAGGCGCGACCCCGGGATCAGCTCAGCGATCAGCCTGCCGTTCTGGACCGGGATCATCGCGTCCTCGTCGCCGTGGATCACCAGCGCCGGCAGGCCCTTGAGCTGCGCCAGGCGCGCGGACGTGTCGTGGCCGGCGATCGCCTGCATCTGGAGCATGATCACCGGGACCGGCGCGGGCAGCGCCTTGGCCATCGCCCGGAACGTCTCGTAGTTGCCGTCCGCTTGCGCGAACGCATGTGAGACGTTGACCTCGAAGCCGTTGCGGATCGCCAGCTCGCGGTCGCCGCTCATCATCCCGGCGCTGAGCTTGTCGATCGTCGCCTGCGGGGCCAGCGAGGAGCCCGGGCCGCCGCAGTAGGTGCAGCCGAGGGTGAGCGTCCTGATCCGCTCGGGATGCCTGAGCGCCAGCTCCTGGGCGATCATCCCGCCCATCGAGATCCCGAGCACGTGCGCCTCGTCCCAGCCGAGCGCGTCGAGGATCCCGGCGGCGTCCTGCGCGAGGTCGGCGATCGAGAACTGCTGCGTCTCGGGGTCGCTGCGGCCGATGCCGCGGTGGTCGTAGGCGACGACGTCGAAGTCGCGCTCCAGGTGGGTGAGGAACGGCTCGCCCCAGGAGAGGTGCGTCCCGCTCATCCCCATGATCAGCAACAGCGGCTCGCCGGCGCCCCGGCGCTGGTGGAAGAGGCGGCGTCCGCCGATCGTGAGGTGCGACATGTAGGAGAACGCTACCGGAGCAGCTCGGCGGCGAGCGGCAGCACGAGCTGGCCGGGCAGCACGCCGCGCGGCGACGGCTCGGTCCGCGCGGGCGGCTCCTCGCCCTCGAACGACGCGACCCGGACGCCGAGCAGCCGGACCGGCCGCGGCGGGGCGTAGTCGCGGAACAGCTCCAGCGCGATCTCGATGATCGTCGCCTCGTCGTGGACGTGGCGGTCGATCGAGCGGGCGCGCGTGACCGTCGTCCAGTCGTCGAGGCGGACCTTGATCCCGATCGTGCGCCCGCGCTCCTCGGCCCGGCGCAGCTGGCCGGCGAGCTTGTTGGCCTGCCCGCGCAGGACCGACTCCAGCTCGGCGTGGTCGGCGATGTCGACGTCGAAGGTCGTCTCCACCGAGCGCGACTTCCGGACCCGCTCGGTCTCGACCGGCGAGCTGTCGTGCAGGTGCGCGCGGCGATGCAGGTCGTGGCCGTAGCGCTCGCCGAAGCGTTCCTGGAGCTCCTCGACGGGCGCGTTCTGCAGCGCGCCGAGCGTCGGGTAGCCCATCTCGGCCAGGCGCTGCGCGGTCTTCGGGCCGATGCCGGGGACGATCCGCGGCGAGCGGCTCGCGACGTGCGCGGCGCACTGCTCGCGGCCGATCGCGACGAAGCCGGCGGGCTTGCCGAGGTCGGAGGCGATCTTGGCGACGAGCCGGTTGGGCGCGATCCCGGCCGAGATCTGGATGCCCGTCTGCTCCTTGACCCGCGCGATGATCGCGCGCAGGAACGGCAGCGGCCTCTCGATGGCCGAGAGGTCGGCGTAGGCCTCGTCGATCGAGGCCTGCTGGAGGATCTCGATCTCCTCACGCACGAGGTCCCAGACCTCCCGCGACTTCTCGGAGTACGCCTGGTGATCCGGCGGGATCGTGATCGCCTGCGGGCAGCGCCGCTTGGCCTCGGCCGCGCTCATCGCCGAGCCGATCCCGAACTTCCGCGCCTCGTAGGAGGCGGTGGTGACGACGGCGCGCGGTCCGCTCCCGGCGACGATCACCGGCAGGCCACGCAGCTCGGGACGCCGCTGCAGCTCGACGGACGCGAAGAACGCGTCGCAATCCAGATGAGCAATGACCCGCTTCGCCACCCCGTCAGGGTACGCGGCGCGCGTGACAGCTCCTGACCGCGATTCGCCCCCGCACGGAGGCGCGCCACGTGGGCGGCTCCGCGCGGGTGCGGTGACGCGGCTAGCGCGTCGTGAGGACCGTGCCGGTCGAGCCGAAGCCGAGCTTCTGCTTCGTCGCGGCCGTGAGGTCGTACTCGCGGCCGGCCACGTAGGGGCCGCGGTCGACGACCGGGACGCGCACGGTGCGCCCCTTGTAGTGCAGCGTGACCTTCGTGCCGCAGGGCAGCGACTTGTTGGCCACGCCGAGCGTGCCCGGCGACAGGGTGCCGCCGCACGCGAGGTGCCCGCCGTAGAGGCCCGGGCCGTACCAGGACACGAACGCCCGGCGGTAGATCCGGGTGGTGCCGGCCGTGTGCTTCGTCGACCCCATCACCTTGCTGCCGCCGAAGTGGACGCGCAGCTTCTTCTCGCCGGTCTTCGCGGCGCGCCACGTCAGGACGTAGCGGCCGTGACGGCCGGTGCGGTCGTGGTCGACCGTCGTCCAGCCGCCCTTCGCGCCGCGCACCTGCAGCGACACGACGGCCCGCGAGCCGGCGGGGTTCAGGTGGCCGCGGACGACGACGCGCTTGCCGGCGAGCACCGTGCGGCGCACGGAGTCGACATGCAGCGAGGACGACGCCTTGGTCGCGACGGGAGTGGCGGTGGCCGGCGCGGCCGTCGGCTGCGCCGGCTGGGGTGACTGCGTATCGGAGCTCGCGACGGCAGGAACAGCGGCCATCGCGGCGATCGTGGTCATGCTGAGCAGCGCACCGGGAATTGGCGCGCGCAGGTTGTCGAGCCTCAAGAGAGACCTCCTACGTGATCAGCGCCTACGGGGTTAGCTGTCGGGCTCGCACCACGGCGTCATCGCGTGCATCGGGCACGCGGCGACCGTGTCGCTACGGGGCCAGCAGGCCCCGATTCGCCCCATCCGGTCGGATCGCACCCACGACCGGAGATTGGGTCCCCCGCTCGTCCCCCGTTTGACCCAGGGACGACTCGGCGTTCGAACAAGCGTTCGTCAAGGTACCCCTGGAACTTGATCGCTGTGTGATTCGGTGCACACAGCCGCCCGTCCTGCAACGGACGGACTTCCCGCAAATCAGCGGTTTTCGAGCGCCTCCGCGGTCCCGACGAGGACCATCGCGGTCATCGCCGCGTGCACGCACGCGATCGGGTCCAGACCCTCGCCCAGGCGCTGCTGCGCGACCGCGATGAACTCCTCGGCCTCGCTGAGCACTGCACGGTGCTCCGCATCCTCCGGCGCCTGGCAGCCGAGCCGCGCGAGCGCCAGCGGCTCGCTGCCGTCGGCGCCCCGGAACGTCATGTTGACCGCCGCCGTGATGTAGGAGATCACGCGCTCGTAGGCGAGCACGCGGCGGCCGATCGCCGCGTCGCCCGGCGCCGGGCCCAAGTCCATCAACTCGCTGCCGGAGATCACGCGCTCCAGCTGGCCGCCGGCGATCGCGGCGGCCTGCTCAGGGCTCAGTCCCACCGCCCGCGCGCAGCGCAGCATCAGGAACGACGGGAAGCGCGGGCCACCGTAGGGCATGTCGCTCGCGTACAGGATCTGCCCGGGCGGCACGGTCGTGAACAGCGTCAGCATGTCGCTGATGTGCCACCACGACGTGTCGAAGAGCACTCCGGGGTGCTCAGCGACGCGCGGGCCGAGCAGCCCGAGGTCCGAGATCCCCGCGTGCGCGAGGATCAGCCGCGCGTCCGGGTTGGCCGCCGACATCTCCAGGATCGACTCGCCGAGGTCCGGGATCCCCCGCCCCGCGTGGAACAGCACCGGCAGCGCGTGCCTTCCCGCAAGCTCGACGACCTGCTCGACCACCGGATGCGGCAGCCCGAAGCCGTCCGAGCGCGGGTGCAGCTTGAAGCCGACCGCGCCGTCCTCCAGGCAGCGGTGCGCCTCCTCGATCGCGTCGGGCGCGTTGGGGTCGATCCGGCCCAGCGCGACCAGCCGCCCGCCGGACTCGGCGGCGCTGCGCAGCACCCAGTCGTTGGGCCCGCGGTAGCCGTCGGGCTCCTGCATCGCGAAGACCAGCGCGCGCTGCTGGCCGGCGGCGTCGAGCGCCTCGATCAGCTCCTCCGGATCGGCCTCGAAGCCGTCCGGGTCGTGGTGGCCGATGTGCGTGTGCGCGTCGAACCACGGCACGTCGCGCCCGAGCCAGTCCAGCTCGCGGTCGCGGAGGTCGTCGACGACGGCATCGAAGGGCAGCGCGCGGACGGGCACGCTGCCGACCTTACCCCGCTAGGCGGCCGCTGCCACCTCGGCGGGGCGCATCGCGGCGAGCTCGTCGCGCAGGCGCGCGAGCCCGAGCCGGATGCGGCTCTTGGCGGTCCCGAGCGGGACGCCCGCCCTGACCGCGATCTGGTCGGCGGTCAGGCCGCCCCAGTAGGCGAGCACGAGCGCCTCGCGCTGGGGGTCCGGCAGGCGGCCGAGCGCGGCGCGCACGGTCGAGCGGTCGGCGGAGGCCAGCGCGAGCTGGTCGGGCTGGATCTCGGTCCGCGGAGGCTCATGGCCGACGACCATCTTGAGGCGATCCTCGGCCCGCCCAGAGGCCTGGCCCTCGCGCCAGAGGTCGACAGCACGGCTGCGCGCCATCAGCTTCAGGTAGGACCCCAGCTCGCCGCGGCGGGCGTCGAACTTCGCCGGGTTGCGCCAGACGCGCAGGAACACGTCCTGGACGACGTCCTGCGCCGCCGACGAGCTGTTCAGCACCCGGTACGCCGTGGCATGGACCGACCGGCGGTGCTCGTCGTAGACACGGCCGAAGGTAATGGGGTCGCTCAGGTCCATCGCTGCGCTCCAGGGAGTTCGTAGAAGTCCGACAACTTCGATCTACCCGCTGCACCCGCGACCCTACACACGTTGTTGAAGGTTCGCAACAACATGTGTGCACACGCTCTGCAAGAACATCGGCTTGCGGCCGGTCCCGGCCGGTGCGAGCATCGCTCCCGTGCCCACGCGCCTGACCGCTCTCGACTCCTCCTTCCTGCACCTCGAGGACAGCGGAGCCCACATGCACGTCGCCGCCGTCATGACCTTCGACGGCCCCGCGCCCGCCTACGGCGAGCTCGTCGAGGCGATCGAGGCGCGCCTGCACCTCGTGCCGCGCTACCGCCAGCGGCTCGCGTTCGTCCCGCTCGGCCAGGGCCGCCCGCGCTGGGTCGACGACCCGCACTTCAACGTCGGCTACCACATCCGCCACACCGCGCTGCCCACGCCGGGCTCCGACCAGGAGCTCAAGCGGCTGGCCGCGCGCGTGTTCGGCCAGCGCCTGGACCGCTCCAAGCCGCTGTGGGAGATCTGGCTCGTCGAGGGCCTCGACGACGACCGCTTCGCGATCCTGAGCAAGACCCACCACGCGCTGGTCGACGGCGTCAGCGGCGTCGACATCGTGTCGGTGCTCTTCGACACGCGCCCGGACCCGGCCCCGCCCGCGCCGCCCACGTCCTCGTGGCTGCCGCGCCCGGTCCCGACGTCGACCGAGCTGCTGGCCGAGGCGCTGCTGGAGCGCACGACGGTCCCGGGCGAGGCCGTCCGCGGGCTGCGCCACCTGACGCGCGCGCCGCGCCAGGTGCTCGACAGGGTCGCCGGCGGCGCCGCCGGGCTGGGCTCGATGGCGAAGGCCGGCCTGTCCCCCGCGCCCAGGTCACCGCTGAACGTCGGGATCGGCCCGCACCGGCGCTACACCTGGGTCGACGCCGACCTCGGGCGCTTCAAGGCCATCAAGTCGGCCCTCGGCGGGACCGTCAACGACGTCGTCCTGACGAGCGTCGCGCTCGCGCTCGGGCGCTGGATGCGCGGCCGCGACGAGGACACCGAGGGGCTCGTCCTGCGCGCGATGGTCCCGGTCAGCGTCCGGGCCGAGACCGAGCGCGGCGCGCTCGGCAACCGCGTGGCGACGATGTGGGCGCCGCTGCCGGTCGGGATCGAGGATCCGGTCGCGTGCTTCGCCGAGGTCCACGAGGCGATGAAGGACCTGAAGGAGTCCGGCCAGGCCGTCGGCGCCGAGACGTTGACCCAGCTCGCGGACTTCGCGCCGCCGACGATCATGAGCCAGGCCGCGCGCCTGCAGGCCCGCCAGCGGTTCTTCAACCTCGTCGTGACCAACGTGCCGGGGCCGCAGGTCGAGCTGTACCTGCTGGGCCGCCGCATGCGCGGCCTCTACCCCGTCGTGCCGCTGGCCCTCAAGCAGGCGCTGGGCATCGCGATCATGTCCTACAACGGCCGCCTCGGCTTCGGCCTGCTCGCCGACTTCGACGCGCTCCCCGACCTCGAGGAGATCGCCGAGCAGCTCGAAGGCGCGATCGACGACCTCGCCGCCGTGGCCGGCACCGACGTCCGCGCGGGCCGCACCGGCCCCCGCGAGCGCCCGAGCGCGACGCCGGCGACCTAGCGCCTCAGCCGCAAGATGTAGGCGTTGGAGCCGACGGCGTCCTGCCCGGCCACGTGCAGGGTGATCGAGGCCTTGCCGGTGCGGCGCAGCCGCGCGAGCGCGCGGCCGCGCAGGCGCACGGCGACGCCCTGGGCCCGCGCCGCGCCGCGCAGGCGGAACCGCGTGCTGATCGTCTGGAACTCGCCGACCACGTAAGTGCGCAGCGTCCCGGAGCAGGCGCGGCCGCAGACGAGGGCGGCCGTGAAGCGCCCGCGGCGGTCGGCGGTGAGCGTCCTGCTGACGATCCGCGGCCCGGCGCAGATCGCGGGCGTGACGGTCTGCGGCGCGTCCGCGACCGTGCCCGCCGCGATCGTCGTGTGCTCGCAGCGCGAGACCGCCCACGTGACCCGCCCCGTGGCGTCGAGCGTGGCGCCGATGACGTCGGCGGCGGCGTGCCGGTTGTCCGGGCCCGCCGGGAGGCGCAGCGGCGTCGTGACGGCGCCGGTCGCAGCGTCGACGACATCGAGCACGACCCCGCCGTGGCCGTCCGGCGCGCGCACCAGCAGGCGACCGCCTGAGACCTGCAGCAGCGGCGCGGCGAAGCCGCCCAGCGCCAACGGCAGCCGGTGCACCTGGCTGTCACCGGGCCTGACCCAGACGAGGGTCCGGCTCGGCCGGCGGCTGTCCTCGGAGATCGTCTCCGCGAACGTGCCGTCAGGACCCAGCGCCGAGGTCCCGTATCCCGGGCGCAGGTCGGTGGGCAGCGCCGGGAGGTCGCCGAGTGAGGTCCCGTCGGCCTGACGCCGGACCGTCAACGCGCCGCCGGCCACCGCGGTGACGACGAGGTCGCCGGTCAGTGCGAACCCGCCGGCCGGCACCGCCGGGGGCGGCGCCGGCGGCGTCCCTGCCGCGAGGTCGGCGCGGCGCAGCGTGCTCGTTCTGAAGTCGTCCCTCGCCGCCGTCCCCTCCGGGGTGCAGTGGTCGATGAGGGCGAGCGCGTCACCGCTCAGCGCCCAGCGCACCCCGTTGCCGTAGCGGCCGTCGTCGAAGCAGACGGGGTGTCCGTCGCAGGCCGGCACCACCGCGCAGCCGGCGACCGTCGTGAACGGCCCGCCCGGCGGCCCGGCGGCGATCCGTGCCTGGAAGGTGAAGCCCTCCATGTACTTGTCCTGGCCCAGCGGCACGTAGGACTGGTGCTCGAAGTAGGCCAGCCGCGTCGGCGAGCCCTGGAGGTCGACGCCGTGCTCGTCCTGCTCCCTGTCGATCCTCGGCAGGGTGGTCAGTGTGCGGGGAGCGGCGCCGCCCGCGGCCGGGACCGAGCGCAACACGACCGCGCCGCCGCCGGTCTCCTGCGCCCAGACGACCTGGTCGCCGGCGAACACGGGTCCGGAGACGACGTGCCCCGCGCCGAGCAGCTCCGCGCCGGCCTGCGCGTTGACGCCCAGCGGAGCGCCGAACGACGCCACCGTCCCGGCCCGCGCCGCGCCCGCACCTGCCGGCAGCGCGAGCAGCGCCGCCACGACCCCCACGATCAGCTTCGCGCGCATCCTCACCACCAACGGCGACCGCACACCGATGTTGCGCGCCTCAGCGGACCGCGATCGTCATGCGGACCAGCGAGCACAGCCGCTGCTCGTCGTCGGAGATCTCGACCTCCCACACCCACGTCGTCCTGCCGCGGTGCCGGGCGCGCGCCACGGCGTGGACCCTGCCGCCCAGGATCGGCCGCAGGAACGACGTCTGGTTGGACAGGCCCTGGGCCGTCCTGCCGTCGTCCTGGACCGCCCACCAGGTCCCGATCGAGGTGATCGACTCGGCGATCGAGGCGAACAGGCCGCCGTGCACGAGACCCGCCGGCTGCAGGTGATCCGGGGTCACGTCCACGTGCGCGGTGATGACGCCGGCGTCGAGGTCGACGGTGTCCACGATCAGCCCGTAGAGGGCGTCGAACCCCGTCTCCAGCGCGTAAGGAAGTTGTAGGTCCATGAGGGAGCGGCACGATACCGGTGCCCCTTCGGTTAGCCTCCTGCGCCGCATGGCGCGCTTCGACGACCTCCCCGCCGACCAGAAGGCCGTTCTCCAGCTCGTGCTGCGCCAAGGGCGCACGTACGCGGAGATCGCCACGCTGCTCAAGATCTCCGACGCCGCGGTCCAGAACCGCGCGCTGACCGCCCTGGACGCGATCGGACCGTCCGGCCTGGACGGCCTCGACGACGAGCGCCAGGACGAGGTCGGTGACTACCTGCTCGGCCAGCAGTCCGCCTCCGAGCGCGCGGCGACGCGCGACTTCCTGGAGGCGTCGCAGTCCGGCCGCGACTGGGCGCGCGCCGTCGCCGCCGAGCTGCGCAGCGCGGGCGTCGCTGGCGAGGACGGGCTGCCGGAGATCCCGGCGGACGCCGGCGAGGTCGACGAGGCCTTCGACGCGCTGCACGCCCGCCGCGCCGCGCGCGCCGAGCAGCAGCGCTCCTCGCGCCTGGGCGGCGTCCTGCTGATCGTCGCCGCGGTGATCGTCGTCGTCGGCGCGATCCTGCTGCTGACCGGCGTCATCGGCGGCGGCGACGACAACAGGAACGACAGGGCCGCCGCGACCACCACGACGTCGACCGGCACGGGCTCCAACCCGGCGAGCACGGCGACCGTCGAGCAGCAGATCAACCTCAACCCGCCCAATGGCGGCAGGACGCCGCTCGGCGTCGCCAACATCGTCGCCCAGAACGGCAGGCGCGCGATCGCGGTCGTCGGCCAGGACCTCACGCCCTCCAACCACTACGTGCTGTGGCTGACGAACGGCTCGGGCACGAAGTTCCTCGGCTTCTTCCAGGCGGTGACCGCCAGCGGCACCGACAAGGGCAAGCTGCAGGGCATCGTCGCCGCGCCCACCGACCTCTCGTCCTACACGGGCATGATCATCAGCCGCGAGTCGTCCTCGTCGCCCAGGACGCCGACGAACGTCGTCCTGACCGGCAGGATCAGGGGCTGAGCCCGGCGTAGGTTCGCGCCGGGTCAGGGGACGAGTTCGGGACCGAACCGCCGATGCAAGTCGTCTAGCCCCCACATATTGGGGTCAAGACGACTTCGACCAGCCGTTCGGCCCTGAACGCCCCGCCCGGTCCTGGCGACAAGCGCGGCGACGCCCGCGCTGAGCGCCCGACTACGTGTGCAGCTCCACCAGCGCCGCCAGCGCGCCGTCGAGCTGCTTGCGCGCCGCGCGCCTGACCAGGAACCCGCCGAAGCGCGACACGCCCTGCAGGCGCTGCTCCAGGCGCACCTCGACGCGCGTTGACGCGTCGCCCTCGGGCTCCAGCGTCACGGTCGTCTCCGCATGGCGCAGGAGCCTGGCGAACGGCGTGCCCTCCAGGTCCTGCGTCCAGGCCACGACGCGCGGCCGGTTGCGCCGCCCGACGCGGTAGTCGGCGCGGACCTGCGCGCCGCGGTCGCTGCGCAGCACGAGCGTGAAGCCGTTGCCGCTGACGCCCTCGACGCGCTCGGCGCGCGGCCACCAGGCCGGCAGCCGGTTGGGGTCGGCGACCGTCTGCCAGACGATCGCCGGCGGCGCGCCGACGACCTTGCTCCGGCGCGTCACCGGCACGGCGGCAGCGCGTCCCCGGTCACTCGTCGTCGTAGCGCAGGATCGACCGGACGTCGTACCCGGCCAGCCGCTGGCGGCCGCCGAGGAAGCCCAGCTCGATCAGGAACGAGCAGCCGACGACCGTGCCGCCGAGCTGCTCGACCAGCTCGCACAGCGCCCGCGCCGTGCCACCGGTCGCCAGCAGGTCGTCGTGGACGAGCACGCGCGCGCCCTCCGCGACCGCGTCGGTGTGCAGCTCCAGCGCGTCGGTGCCGTACTCCAGGAGGTACTCGGCCCGGACGGTCTCGTGCGGCAGCTTGCCGGGCTTGCGCGCCAGGACGAAGCCCGCGCCCAGCTCGCGCGCCAGCGCGGCGCCGAGCAGGAAGCCGCGCGCCTCGGCGCCGACGACCACGTCCACGTTCAGGTCCCGCACCGGCTCGGCCAGCTGCGTGACCGCGGCGTCCAGCGCCTGCGCCGACGCCAGCACCGGCGTGATGTCCTTGAAGACGATCCCCGGCTTCGGGAAGTCCTGGATGTCGCGGACGAACGACTCGATGTCGACCGACATGATGTCCTCGCTCTAGCCGACGATCTTCCGGAGATCCCGGATGAGCAGCAGGTGCTTGAGGTGCGTCGTGACGGCCGCGAGGTTCTCCAGCGCCTCGACGGCCTCCTTGCGGCGCTCGACGTTGCGGGAGCGCAGCGCGGGCGCGAGGATCTGCTGCAGCAACGCGGCCTCGCGGTCGGCGCTGGTCCGGAACGCCCGCAGGTTGCGCCCGCCGACGCCGTACCTCGCCAGCTCGGTGACGGCGCGCACGATCTCGCGCTCGGTCTCGTCGTAGTACTTGGTCCCGGCGCGGTTCTCGCCCCTGACGACGCCGTACTCCTCGAGCTCGGCGATCAGCCTCGGGTCCGCGCGCGTGTCCTCGACGACGTCGTCGAGCGAGTACAGCGCGCCGCCGCCGGTCACCGAGACGCTCGGCCGCCGGCGTGCGCGCGACGGGTCGCCCGCGGAGTCCTCCGACGGCTGCGGGACGCCGGGCTCGGCGCCGTCGATCCGGCCCGAGGCCAGCTCCTGCCTGATGACGCGCAGCGGCAGGAACTCGTCACGCTGCATGCGCAGGATCGTGCGCAGGCGCGCGACGTCGGCCTGCGCGTACAGGCGGTAGCCGCCCGGCGTGCGCCGCGGCTCCAGCAGCTTCTGGTCCTCCAGGTACCGGATCTTCGAGATCGAGATGTCCGGGAACTCCTGGCCGAGCTGCTTGCAGACCGCGCCGATCGTCATCGCCTTGCCGGGGCGGTCGTCGGTGGCTGCGGTCGGTCGCTCCTCTTCCACGGCAGCCATCAGCGCGAGAGGAACGTGAGCTTGTACTTGCCGACCTGCAGCTCGTCGCCGTCGGCGAGGTGGTGCGTCTCGATCCGGCGACGGTTGACGTAGGTCCCGTTCAGCGACCCGAGGTCGTCGAGGTGGAACTCGTCGCCGCGCCGGACGATCAGCGCGTGGTCACGCGACACCGTGACGTCGTCGAGGAAGACGTCGGAGTCCGGGCGCCGGCCGATCGTCATCCGGTCGCCCTCGAGCGCGAACGACTCGCCGACACGGCCGCCACCGGCACGCACGACGAGCGCCGCGCCGCCGCCCTGGGCGACGACGTCCTCGATCTCGACCGGGACCAGCTCGCCGGTCTCGTCGATCCGGTAGGTCGCGGTCGACGACGACTCGGGATGCTCGGCCTCGGGACCGATGGACGCCCCGCAGCGCTGGCAGAAGTTCGCGCCGTCAGCGTTCTGGAACCCGCATTCCGGGCAGTTGCGCGCCATGGGGCTCCGCGCCCTCCGCTCCCCCGCCGGCCTTACTCGGCCGCCGGCTCGTCGCCGGCGGCGCGGCCCGCGAGGATGTCGGTCAGGCGCTGCACGTCGGCACCGGTGATGACCTCCTCGCCACCCTCGTGACGCTTGCGCAGGCGGTTGACCAGCTCTGCGCGCAAGATGTCGATCTTTCCATGCAGGATGCGACGGCGGTAGGAGATGTCGACCTCCTCCTCGGTCAGCTGCTGGATGAGGTCCTTCAGCTCCTGGTCCGAGAGCGATCCGAGATCGGGGAACGTGTCCATGGTGTTGGTCCTTCTCCTCCTGAGGGCGGGCCGGGGCGAGAATAGCAGCGGTGGGCCGCCGCTCAAGCTCAACTTGAGGGTGCAGCCTTCGTTGCGGACACCGCGTCCCGCGTATAGACGACAGCCGCGATCAAACTGAGGGCCAGACCGACGTAGAACAGGACGTGCGCGAGCGTGCTGACGCCGGCCATCGCGAAGAAGATCGCGCTCATCGTCGGCCACACGCCCCAGCGGCCCCACCAGTTGATCCTCAGCTCGACGCCGTGGCGCAGCGCGAACTGGCCGGCGAGCAGCAGGTACAGCTCGCGGGCGACGAGGATCGCGATTCCCCAGCGCGGCAGCGTCTCGAACTTCCAGCAGATGATCACGCCGGAGATCACGAGCATGCGATCGACGACCGGGTCCAGCAGCGCGCCGAAGCGGCTGTACTGGCCGGTCACGCGCGCGGCGATCCCGTCGGCGTAGTCGCTCCACGAGATCACCGCGAACAGAATCGCCGGCAGCGCGTCGGTCCCGTTCTCGCTGCTCAGCCCCAGGATCAGCATGGGGAAGATCAGCGCCAGGCGGAAGAAGCCGATCGCGTTGGGGATCGTCCAGACGTTCCACGGCGCGTCGCTGCGCGTCTGCGGCGGCGGCGGGCCGGAGCGGTCCAGCCCGGAGAAGCGGCGGAAGGTCAGGCGATCTCGGGCCACAGGGCGCGGACCGCCTCCGCGGTCTCGGTCAGGGACACGCCGCCCTCGACGTCCTTCTGGCCGCGGCGGATCTGGGCCTCGGCGGCGCCGGACTCGACCGAGCGCCTGCCGATCGTCAGCCGCAGCGGCGCGCCGAGCAGCTCGGCGTCGGCGAACTTCTCGCCGGTGCCGGAGGCGCGGTCGTCCAGGAGCGTGGAGAAGCCGGACGCGACGAGCTGCTCGTAGACGCGCGCGGCGACCTCCTGCTCCTGGGTGCCGGGCTTGCCGAGCGCGACGACCTCGACGTCGAACGGCGCGATCGACTTGGGCCAGCAGATCCCGCGGTCGTCGTTGAACTGCTCGACGGCGGCCGCCGCGATGCGCGCGGGGCCGATCCCGTAGGAGCCCATGACGACGGGGTGCTCCCTGCCCTGCGTGTCGAGGTAGGTCAGGCCGAGCGGGACGCTGTAGCGCGTGCCGAGCTGGAAGATGTTGCCGATCTCGATCGCGGGCTCGATCCGGACCTCGGTGCCGCCGATCGTGTCGCCCGCCACCACGGTCCGGACGTCGATCCGCTCGCCGTCGATGACTTCGACGACAACATGCTCGTTGGCCGCGTTGTTGCCCGCGACGTAGCGACCGGGCGTGACCGCCGCGTCGTAGAGCTCGCGCGCGCCGCTGCCGGGCCCGATGTAGCCCGCGAGCAGTCCGGCCCTCTCGAGGTCGTCTTCCTTGGCGGGGCGCATCCGCTCGCCGAGCGCGTTGTTGAGCTTGATCTCGCCGAACTGGTGGTCGCCGCGGACGAAGATGACCACGAGGCCGTTGCTCTCGCCGACGACGGGCAAGGCCTTCAACAAGTTCCCGGTCTGCACGTCGAGGCCGCCGGCGACCGCCTCGATCGTCGTCTGGCCCGGGGTCTGCAGGACGCCGCTGACGCGGTCCGGCAGCGCGGGCACGGGCTGGGGGTCGGCGCTGGCGATCTCGAGGTTCGCGGAGTAGTTGGGCGCGAGGACGACGTCGTCCTCGCCCGCCGCGCAGGGCGCCATGTACTCGTGGGCGACCGTGCCGCCCATCATCCCGACGTCGGACTGGCACTCGAACCACTCCAGCCCGCAGCGGTCGTAGATCCGCGCGTAGGCGCCGCGGTGGCGCTCGTAGGCGGCGTCCAGCCCCTCCTGGTCGCGGTCGAAGGAGTACGAGTCCTTCATGATGAACTCGCGCGTCCGGAGCACGCCGGCGCGGGGCCGCGGCTCGTCGCGCTCCTTGACCTGGAAGTGGTACAGGATCATCGGCAGGTCGCGGTAGGAGCGCACGTTCTGGGCGGCGTGGTAGGTCACCGCCTCCTCGTGCGTCATCGCCAGGACCATGTCGGCGTTCTTGCGGTCCTTGAGCCGGAACAGCTCGCCGCCGATCGCGTCGTAGCGCCCGGAGCGCTTCCACAGCTCGGCGGGCTGCAGGACCGGCATCAGCATCTCCTGGCCGCCGATCGCGTCGATCTCCTCGCGCACGATCTGGACGACGCGCTGGTGGGTGCGCCAGCCCGCGGGCAGCCACGTCCACAGGCCCGCGCCGAGCTGGCGGACCAGCCCGGCTCGAACCATCAGCTTGTGCGAGAGCGCCTCCGCGTCGGCCGGGGGCTGACGCTCGGTCGGCAGGAAGAGCTGGCTCATGCGCATGGAGCGGACGATACGCGGCGGCGCCCGCGCGGCGCGGCTCGGCTCGAACCCGCCGCGCGCTCAGCGCTTGCGCGTGATCCTCTCGCAGTGGACCAGGTGGTCCCGGCGGTCGGCACGGACCGTGTCGCGCCCGCTGCCGCAGTCGACGGTCTCCCGGACGCCGTCGACCGAGTTGATGGTGTCATTGCCCGGCCCGCCCGAGATGGTGTCCTTGCCCGCGCCGGGCGAGATGATGTCGTTGCCGTTGCCGCCGGACAGCTTGTCGTTGCCGCGCCCGCCGGTGAGCCTGTCGTTGCCGTTGCCGCCGGTCAGGCGATCGTTGCCGTTGCCGCCGGTCAGGCGGTCGTCGCCGTTGCCGCCGTCGAGGACGTCGTTGCCGCTGCCACCCTCCAGGCAGTCGTTGCCGGCATCGCCCCTGAGCAGGTCGGCGCCGTCGCCGCCGACGAGCCGGTCGCCGAAGACCGTGCCACGCAGCACGTCGTCGTCACGCGTGCCCTTGACGACGTTGGCGCAGGCGATCACGACGAACGGCTGCTGCGTGCCGGCCGGCGGCGGGTTGTTGTAGACGAACGGCGGCTGCGCGCGGGTCGAGGTGACGGTCGCGGCGTTGTTGGTGGTGTCGGGATCGCCGGTGAGCGCATCGGCTCGCGCGCGGGTCGTGATGTCCGCGCCGGTGATCGGGATCGCGGCGGCCGGGCTGCTCATGGTGATGGTGAAGCTCGCGCCGGCCGCGAGGCGATCGACCGAGCACGAGTCGGCGAACCCGCCGTACGGCGACCCGCCGGCGCACGCGACACCGGCGGGGCCGTCGGGAAAGGCACCGTTGGTGCTGAAGCTGAGGACGACCTTCAACGCGGGGTCGGGCCCGGCGTTGCGGACCGTGAGGGTCTGGGTGATCGTGTCGCCCGCGCCGACCGTGGTCGCCGGGCCGCTGCCGGTCAGCTGGAGGTCCGCGTGGTCCTGGGTCGCGTCGCCCTTGCCGTCGCCGTCGAGGTCGGACTCGACATCGGCCTGGACGAGCAGGCGCCGGTCGGCGTAGTGGCTGCCGGTCGTGAAGCTCTGGTGGTTGCTCGCGGTCGCGGGCGGCTGCTGCGTGTCGAGCTGATCGCCCGCGACGTAGGCGACCGCGCCGAGGTCGCCCGTGGCCGAGCGCGCGGCGAGCGTGTCGCCCGGCTGGACCGGGATGCTCGCCGGCACGGTGACGACGCCGCCGTCGGTCGCGGGCACCGGCGCGCTCTCGGCGGCGACCGTGAACCTCGTGCGGGAGCTGTCGGTGGGACGGAGGACCTGGACGACCGTGTCGCCGGCCGCCGGCGCCGCCCGCAGGCGGAAGCGCGTCAGCACCCCCGCCTGGAGGAAGACCGTCGCCTGAGACGACTGCATCGCCTCCATCGGGCTGGCGCTGCCGGAGAACCCGCGCGGGTCGGGCGCGAGCGTCAGCGCGGACCCGACGGTCGCGCTCCCTGGGCACGGGCGCGCCTGCGAGGTGAAGTCGTTCGGACAGAGGTCCTGGGTGACGTCGCCGTAGCCGTCGCCGTCGCCGTCCGGTTCGACGTCGGCCTGCAGGGTGGTCGTGCCCGACGCGCCGGTGACCTCCAGCGTGCCGCCCTGGGCGATCGGCAGGCGCAGCGTGACGCGCTCACCCGGGCCGATCGTCAGCGGGTCGGAGGTCGCCGTGGTGACGCTGCCGCCGCCGAGGGCCTGCACGCTGCGCAGGCGGACGCCGTCGAGCGTCGCGGCGTTGCCGAGCGTGAAGCTCGTCACGACGCCGTCGTGGGCCGCGGGCTGGGCGGTCGTCAGGGTCTCGTCGGCGCTCGCGGTGGCCGTCGTGAGGGCGAGGGAGAGCAGCGCTCCGGCGAGCGCGATCGTGCGTCCGTGCATGGCGATCGGCATTGTGAAGGCCGGGACGGATGTGCAGGTGGATATGTTTCGGGAAAGGACAGGACCAAGAACCCCGATCTCCCAAGGAGACCCTCATGCCCTACTCCGTCCCTGATCTGCCGTACGCCTACGACGCGCTGGAGCCGCACATCGACGAGGCGACGATGAAGCTGCACCACGACAAGCACCACCAGGCCTACGTGGACAAGGCCAACGCGGCGCTCGAGGGCACCGGTTACGAGGACAAGCCCGTCGACGAGCTGCTCGCCAACCTGTCGTCGCTGCCCGCCGACAAGCAGACGCCGCTGCGCAACCAGGCCGGCGGCCACGCCAACCACACGCTGTTCTGGGAGAACATGAGCCCGGACGGCGGCGGCGAGCCGACCGGCGAGCTCGCCGACGCGATCAACGCCGCCTTCGGCTCGTTCGCGGACTTCCAGGCGAAGTTCGAGGACAACGGCGTCACGCAGTTCGGCTCCGGCTGGACCTGGCTCGTCCTCGACGGCGGCGAGCTCAAGCTCGTCAAGACGTCCAACCAGGACTCGCCGATCCTCGACGGCCAGACGCCGCTGCTCGGCAACGACGTCTGGGAGCACGCCTACTACCTCAAGTACCAGAACAAGCGCCCGGACTACCTGAAGGCCTGGTGGAACGTGGTCAACTGGGCCAAGGTCGCGGAGCGCTTCGCCGCCGCCAAGTAGTTCTTGCGGTCGGGGGCGCCTGCCATCCTGAGGCGGGTGCCCCTCCGCAGCCTGCTCGCCGCCCTCGTCGTCCTGCTCACCTTCTCCGGCGCCGCCTCGGCCGCGCCGACGCTGAAGGTCGGGATCTCCGACGACGGCGTGCTGCTGTACTCGCCGGAGAAGGCGCCGGGCATCGTCGCGCAGTGGGCGGCGGACGGGATCGACACGGTGCGCATCCAGGTCCGCTGGGTGGCGATCGCGCCGGGGCAGCTGTCGCCGGCGATGCCGATCGGCTTCCACCCGACCGACCCGAACGACCCCATGTACAACTGGGCGACGACCGACCGGGCGATCGCGCTGGTGGTCGCCAACCACATGACGCCGATCCTGGAGGTCACGGGGTCCGGACCGGTGTGGTCGTCGCGCGTGCCGTCGCTGGGCAACCCGCGCTACGAGCCGGACGCCGCGAAGTTCGGCGCGTTCGCGACCGCGGTCGCGCGGCGCTACGGCAGGGTGGCCAACCAGTACATCATCTGGAACGAGCCCAACCAGCCGTTGTGGCTGCAGCCCCAGCAGGAGTGCCCGCCGTCCGGTGGCAGGTGCTCACCGGTCGCGCCGCACGTCTACCGCCAGCTCGTCCGGGCCGCCTACCCGGCGATCCACACCGCCGACCCGGGCGCGCAGGTGATCGCGGGCGCGCTGGCCCCGCGCGGGCAGGACGCCGTGCAGCGCAACCGGCCGCTGCGCCCGCTGGCGTTCATCCGGGCGTTCGGGTGCGTGGACGAGAGGTACAGGCCGGTCCGGACCGGGCGCTGCCGCGGCTTCCAGCCCGCGCGGATCGACGGGTTCGCCTACCACCCGCACGCGATCAAGGCGTCGCCGGAGACGCCGTCGCCGCACACCGACGACGCGAACATCGCGGACCTCAGGAAGCTGGAGACGACGCTGGACTCCGTGCAGCGGGCACGCGGCTTCTCGACGCCGACCGGCGCGCACGCGCCGCTGCACCTCGACGAGTTCGGCTACCAGACGTCGCCGCCCGATCCCTACGACGGGATCCCTGTCGCGCGCCAGTCGCGCTGGCTGCAGGAGTCCGCCTACATCGCGTGGCGCGACCCGCGCGTCCGGACGCTCGTGCAGTACGAGTGGCAGGACGAGCCGGTCAAGTCGGTCGGGTCCGGGCGCAAGAAGTACGCGGGCTGGCAGTCGGGGTTGTTGTACTCCAACGGGAAGCCGAAGCCGGCGCTGGCGGGCTTCCAGCACCCGTTCTTCGCCGACGTCGTCAGCAGGGCGCCGCAGATCCGGTTCTGGGGCCAGGTCCGACCGGGCCGCTTCCACACGGTCGCGCTGCAGCGCCGGTCGCCGAGCGGTGCGTGGGTGACGCTGGCGAGGGTGAGGACCGACGTGCACGGGACGTTCGTCAAGACGCTGCGCGCGGCGGCGGCCACGGCGACCTACCGGTACCGCACCGCGGACCCGCTCCCGGCGCCCGTCGTGACGAGCGACGCGATCGCGGCGACCCCTAGAAGGACTGCGTCACGACGCGCTCCGGCGCGATGACGTAGGCCGCGCGCCCGCTGCGCAGCGGGTACGGGCCGCCGAGGTACTTCTCGGCGAGCGCGTCGATGATCGCCCAGCCGGCGTCGTCGTCCCTGATGTCGGTGACGACGCCGCGGACGTGGAGCATCGTGTTGGGCGCGTCGGCGGCGGTGAGCGAGAGCGCGACGCGCGGGTCGCGTTCGATGTTGCGGCCCTTGACGGAGTCCGGACCGGTCAGGAAGACGATGCGATCGGCGTCGTCGACCCCGACCCAGACCGGGACGACGTGCGGCGCGCCGTCGGGGAGGGTCGTGGCGAGGTGCGCGAGGTTGGGTGCTTCGAGCAGCGCGCGGGCCTCGGTGGTCATGGTGGTGGTCATGCGGTCGCCTCGTTCGCGTACTCGTCGTGGCGGCGCAGCCACGCCACGGTCGGCGTCTGCGGGCGGCCGGGCGGCGTGTCCTCCCACTGCTCCTGGCGGCCGAGCGGGGTCAGGTCGAGGATGTTGAAGTCGTAGCGCAGCCGGTCGACACCGCGGGAGCCCGTCCAGTAGGTGAGGTAGACGTCGTCGCCGTCGCGGAGCAGGATCGAGAGGCGGAAGCCGCCGCCGATGCCGAGGTCGTCGGTGAGCGTCGTGCCCGCCGCCGAGTGCCACGGGACCGACCAGCCCATGCGGTCCCGGTAGGCGAGCAGCTCGGGCAGCGGCGCGGGCGACAGCAGCGTGAACGCGGTGTCGCGCTGAGCCAGGTGGGCGAGCGCGTCCGGCGGGATGTTGTCCGTGAACGTCGAGCAGCCGACGCACGGCTCGGCCTGGCCCGGCGGGAACATGAAGTGGTAGATCGCGAGCTGGCGCCTGCCGGCGAAGAGGTCGAGCAGCGACACCTCGCCGTGCTCGCCGCCCAAGATGTAGTCGTTGCGCACCGGGGTCATCGGCAGCCGCCGCCGCTTGGCGGCGAGCGCGTCGAGCTGGTGGGTCAGCGCCTTCTCCTCGGCCAGCAGCGCGCGGCGCGCGGCGTCGAAGTCCTCGGCGCCGACGATCGTGGGGAGCGTGATCGGGGTCATGGCGGCGACCGTAACACAGTGACTTCCCTGAGGGAAGTGATAGCGTCCGCGCCCATGCAGCGCACCCGCTTCGGCGACATGACGTGCTCGATCGCCCGCACGATGGACGTGATCGGCGAGCCCTGGTCGCCGCTGATCCTGCGCGACGTCTGGGTCGGGATCAACCGCTTCGACCAGCTGCAGGCCGACCTCGGGATCTCCTCGAAGGTGCTGACCGAGCGTCTCAAGTGGCTGGTCGGGCAGGGCGTGATCGAGCGTCGCGAGTACCAGGAGCGCCCCCGGCGCTTCGAGTACGCGCTGACCGCCAAAGGCTCCGAGCTCTGCGCGGTGCTGATGGCCATGACCGCTTGGGGCGACAAGCACCTCGCCGGCCCCGAGGGCGTCCCCGTGTTGTTGCACCACAAGACCTGCGGCCACCACTTCGACGCCGAGGTCCGCTGCTCGCACTGCGGCGAGCAGCTCGCTGGCGCCGACGTCCAACCACACCCAGGCCCGGCACAACTGGCCGAGGCCTAAGCCGCAGGCTCCTCCACATCCATCCTGACGACCCGCCCCGCGTCGTCGAAGGCATACACATGGACAACGGGCCCATCCGCGAGCACCTCACCGGTCTGCACCGACGTCGCCCGCTGATGGACCTCGACCGCAACCGTCCCATCCGGCCGCTCCACGAACCCGACCGGGTCGACATGCGAGTCGATCTCCGCCCACTGCCGCGTCCAGTACTCCCGCACCGCCTCATGCCCCACAGCCCGCCCACCCTCCCACGCATTCGGCCAGTCGACACCCTCGACCATCACCGCCAACGCACCATCCACATCCCGCGCGTTGAAGTCGACGTACATCCTCCGCAACACCACTTCTCGATCCGCCATCCCCCCACCCTACCCGCAACCCTTGGGTTGCACAACGGCAGAGGTCAGGCGCGGAGCTTGTAGCCGCGGAGGAAGAGGCGGTGGTTGAGGAGGAAGAGGGCCAGGGTTGCTGCTGCCAGGAAGAGCAGCGACAGTGGGATGTTGGTCTCCTTGTAGCCCAGGAAGCCGTAGCGGACCAAGGAGATCATGTAGTAGATGGGGTTGATGTGGGTCAGCGTCTCGAACGGCTGCGGGAGCAGGGCTGCCGAGTAGAAGACGCCGCCGAGGAACAGCAGGGGCTGCAGGACGAACGTCTGCGCGAACGAGACGTCGTCGAACTGCTCGGCCCGCACCCCGACAAGCACCCCGAGCTGGGCGAAGAAGAAGCCCACCAGGAACAGCGACGGGATCAACACCAAGATGTGCGCGACGGGGATCGACACCAGCAGCGACGCGCAGAGGAACGTCAGCAGCGCGACCAGGAACCCGCGCAGGAACCCGCCGAAGGTGAAGGCCAACAACAACTCCAGCGGCGACGCCGGCGACGACAGCTGGTCGTCGATCGCGCGCTGGAACTTCTGCTGGAGGATCGAGGACGAGTTGTTGCTGAACGCGTTCATCGCCCAGGCCATCATGATCAGCCCGGGCACGACGAAGACCGTGTAGTCGTAGCCGTGCAGCTTGCCGACCCGCGAACCGAGCGCGGCCCCGAAGACCGAGATGTACAGGAACGTCTCGAGCAGCGGCGCGCCGACGGTCTGGCGCTTGATCTTCATGAACCGCGCGACCTCGCGCCGCAGCAGCGACGCGAACCGGATCTGCGCGGCGGTCATGCGCCGAGCTCCGACACGACGCCGGCGCCGATCCCGCGCGACAGCTCCTTGCGCCCCACCAGCTCCAGGTACGCGTCCTCCAACCCGGACACGCCGTAGCGCGCCGCCAGCTCACCGGACGTCCCCTGCGCCACGATCTCACCGCCGTTGATGAAGGCGATCTTGTCGCACAGCTGCTCGGCCTCTTCGAGGTAGTGCGTGGTCAAGAGGATCGTCGTCCCCTCGGCGTTGATCCGCTGCACGTAGTGCCACAACTCGAGTCGCAGCTCCACGTCCACGCCCGCCGTCGGCTCGTCGAGGATCAGCAGCCGCGGCCGGTGCATCAGCGCCCGCGCCAGGATCAGGCGGCGCTTCATGCCGCCGCTCAGCGTCCGCGTGCGGTCCTTGCGCTTCCCGGCGAGCGAGAAGGCCTCCAACAACTCGGCGGTGCGCTCCCGCCGCTCCTTCCGCGGCATCCCGAAGTAGCCGCCGTGGAAGTCCAGCGTCTCCTCGAGCGTCAGGAAGTGGTCGAGGTTGAGGTCCTGCGGCGCCAGCCCGACGGCCAGCCGCGCCTCGCCGTACCCGTGCACCGCGTCGTGGCCGAACACCCGGATCCCGCCGGACGTCGGCGCCGCCAGCCCGGTCGTGCAGTGGATCAACGTCGACTTGCCGGCGCCGTTGGGCCCCAACAACCCGAAGAACTCCCCCGCCCCGATCTCCAGCGACACGCCCTGCAGGGCGCGCGTTCCGGTCGGGTACTCCTTGACGAGGTCGGTGATCTGGAGGGCAGGCGGCGTCATCGCGCCGGAGTCTGCACCCTCAAGCGCACTTGAGGTCAAGCGCGGGAGAAGCGCCGCCCCGCCACCGGGGAGACCGCCTCGTCGACCGCGTCGGCGTCCTTCTCGGCCTGCTCGGCCTCCAGGGCGGCCAGGCGCTCCGGCGTCATCGCCGTGTCGTCCTCGTTCTCCACCAGCCACTGCGCCGCCTCGGCGGCCGCGGCGTCGTCGACGACGACCTGCTTGCCCGACGCGTAGTACTTGTCGATCTCCGCGAACAGCTCGTCGACCAGGTTCTCGGTCTTGACCTTCTTCAAAGGCTCACCCTTCGAGAAGATCATCGCGGAGTCCTTGGCCCCCGTGATCCCGAAGTCGGCATGCCGTGCCTCGCCGATCCCGTTGACCGCGCAGCCGAGGATCGACACCTCGATCGGGTCCGCGTACTGCTCCAGGCGCCGCTCGACCTCCATGACGACCGAGTCCATGTCGAACTGCAGCCGCCCGCACGTCGGGCACGCGATCAGGACCGGCCCGCGCTCGCGCAGCTTCAAGGCCTTCAGGATCTCCCACGCGACCTTCACTTCCTCCTCCGCGTGGAAGGTCGAGAGCGAGATCCGGATCGTGTCGCCGATCCCGTCGGCCAGCAGCGTGCCGAGCCCGACGGCGCTCTTCAGCGACCCCGACCACTTCGTCCCCGCCTCGGTGACCCCGAGGTGCAGCGGGTGGTCGATCTTCTCCGACAGCAGCCGGTTCGACGCGATCGTGTTCGGCACCGACGTCGACTTCATCGACACCTTGAAGTCATAGAAGTCGAGCGCGTGCATCAACTCGACCCACTCGGTCGCCGCCGTCACCAGCGCCTCGACCGGGTTGGTGAACTCGAGGTCGCGCAGGTGCTTGGGCAGCGACCCGGAGTTCACGCCCACGCGGATCGGGGTCGAGGCCCTCTTGGCCGCGGCGAGGACCTCGGCGACCTTGTCCGGACCCCCGATGTTGCCCGGGTTGATCCGGACGCAGTGCGCGCCCGCCTCGATCGCCTTGATCGCCAGCGTGTGGTTGAAGTGGATGTCGGCGATGATCGGGATCGGCGACTCGACCACGATCGTCTTCAGCGCCTCGACGTCCTGCTCGCGCGGCACCGCGCAGCGCACGATGTCGGCGCCGGCGTCGGCCACACGGCGGATCTGCGCCATCGTCGCCGACAGGTTCGCGGTCTCCGTCTTGGTCATCGTCTGGACGGCCACGGGCGCGCCGCCCCCGACAGGGACGGAGCCGACGTGGATCTGCCGCGCGGAAGCCATGACGCCCATTCTACGAACCCGTCGGTAGCCTCCCCACCGTGGCCCCATCGGACGTCTACGGGACCGCACGGGGTCAGACGCGCGCGAGGATCGCCTCGCCGGTCGCAGCGAGGGCCCGCGCGCGGCGGCACGAGCAGCTCTTCCACCGGACCGGGCTGCAGCCCGGCATGCGCGTGCTCGACGTCGGCTGCGGCACGCTCGGCCTGCGCGGCCTGGAGCCGGACCTGGAGATCACCGGCGTCGACCTGTCGCCCCGCCCCGAGTACCCCGGCCCGTTCCTGCAGGCCGACGTCGCCGACGGCCTCCCCTACGCCGACGGCGAGTTCGACCTCGTCTACTCCTCCTCGGTCATCGAGCACGTCCCGCGCGCCCGCCGCCGCGCGTTCGCCGACGAGGTCCGCCGCGTCGGCCGCGGCCTCTACGTGCAGACGCCGGCCTACTCGTTCCCGGTCGAGCCCCACAGCCTGCTGCCGGCCGCCCACTGGCTGCCCGCCGACCTGCGCAGGCGCTACTGGCGCTACGGCGTCCAGGGCGTCTGGGAGGACATCGACCTGCTGCGCCGCGGCGAGGTCGCCGCGCTCTTCGGCGCGCCGGTCCACGCCGAGCACGTCCTCGGCCTCGCCAAGTCCTGGGTGGCGATCCAGCCCGTATGAGCACCGGTCCCGTCTGCCTCCGCGACCTCGCGCCGCTGGTCGAGGCGCGCCTGGAGGCCGGCCCGCTCGGCTACTTCGCCGGCGGCGCGGCCGACGAGCGCACGCTCGTCGACAACGAGGCCGCGTTCGCGCGCTACCGGCTGATGCCGCGCGTGCTGGTCGACGTCAGCAACGTCACGACCAGGACCACCGTGCTGGGCACCGAGATCGCGCTGCCGGTGATCGTCGCGCCGGTCGCGCTGCAGCGCATGGCCCACCCCGACGGCGAGCCCGGCATGGCCCGCGCGGCCGCGGCGGCCGGGACGATCATGACCGTCTCGACGCTCGCGACCGCCACGCCGACCGAGGTCAGCGAGGCCGCGCCCGGCGCGCCGCGCTGGTTCCAGGTCTACGTCCTCAAGGACCGCGGCGTCACCCACGCGCTCGTCGACGAGGCCGTCGCCGCGGGCTACAAGGCGCTCGTCGTGACCGTCGACGCGCCCCGCGCCGGCCGCCGCGAGCGCGACTTCCGGACCGGCTTCCAGGTCCCGCCGCACATCGACATGCCCGCCGTGTCGGCCGCCGCCGGCCACACCGCCGGGATCACGCCCGCCGGGTTCTTCGGCCTCGTCGACACGACGCTGACCTGGAAGGACCTGGAGCAGCTCGTCAACGACGTCGACCTGCCGGTCCTCGTCAAGGGCGTCCACTCGCCCCACGACGCGCGCCTGGCGATCCAGCACGGCGCCGCCGGCGTCGTCGTCTCCAACCACGGCGGGCGCCAGCTCGACGGCGTCCCCGCCGGGATCGACATGCTCGAGCCCGTCGCCCAAGAGGTCGCCGGCGACGTCGAGGTCTTCGTCGACGGCGGCGTGCGCCGCGGCGGCGACGTCATCAAGGCGCTGGCCCTCGGCGCCCGCGCCGTCCTCGTCGGGCGCCCGATGCTCTGGGCCCTGGCCCACGACGGCGAGCAGGGCGCGCGCTGGGCGCTGGAGACGCTGCGCGCGGAGCTCGAGCTGGACCTCATGCTGCTCGGCGCGCCGTCGCCTGACGCTGTTACACGCTCCCACGTGGTGTAACTTCTCCCCGCAATCTGCGGGATCTTCCGGGCGCAACGCAGACCAACCTCAAGCACGCTGGGGTCCCGGCCGTTAACCGTTAAGTACCCGTGTCCGAGCCGACGACGTCCGCACCCGCCTCAGAAGCGCTGCATGCAGCGCTCGCCGCGGCACGCTCGGTGCGCACGGCCGACGACCTCGACCCGGCGCTGGACACGATCGCCGCCGCGATCTCCGCGGCCCTCTCCTGCCGGACCGTCGCGCTCAACGTCCACCGCCCGGCGTGGGACGACTTCGCCGTCACGACCGTCCACGGCCCGGAGCCGGTCCGCCGCACGCTGCTCGGCCAGGCCTCGACGTGGGAGCAGTGGGGCCCGTACCTGAGGTCGCGCTTCGCGCGCAACGGCGCCCACCACGTCCCGGCCGGTGCCGTCGTGCCCGAGCCGCCCGCCGACGGCGGCCTCGTCCTGCACCGCCCGGACGCGCCCCCGTCGGCGGCCGCCGACCAGTGGGACCCGGACGACCTCCTGCTCGCCGTGATGCGCAAGGCCAACGGCGACGTGCTCGGCATCGTCTCGGTCGACGAGCCGCTGAACGGCGCACGCCCGTCCGACGACGATTGCGAGCGCCTCGTCACGCTGGCCGGCATCGCCGCCGTCGCCGTCGAGCGCGCCCACGACCAGGCCCGCGCCGCCCGCCACCGCGCCGCGCTGGAGCGCCTCAGCGAGATCGGTGCCAAGCCGCTGGTCGAGCGCACCCGGGACTCCGTCCTGGACGCCGTCACGACCGGCATCCGCGAGGCGCTCGGCTTCGGCCGCGTCGCGCTGCTGCTCGCCGAGCACGGCGGCCTGCTGCGCCCCGCCGCGACCGCCGGCTGGGCGCTGCACGACCCCGTCTTCTCCCACCTCGCGCTGACGCTGCGCCAGCTCGAGCCGCTGCTCTCGCTCGTCCACGAGCGCCAGGGCTGCTACCTGCTGGAGCGCGAGGACGCCGAGGCGATCCTCCAGATGGAGGGCGGCGTCTTCTACCGCTCGCGCACCAACGGCAAGGGCCCGTACGCGTGGCAGAGGCACTGGCTGCTGGTCCCGCTGCGCGACGCCGCCGGCGACCTGCGCGGCGTGATCTGGGTCGACGACCCGGTCGACCGCCTGCTGCCGACGCGCGAGTGGATGCAGCTCCTGCGCCTGTTCGCCGACCAGGCCGCGCTCGTCCTGGACTTCACCGACGGCACGGGCGGTGCCACCGCGCCCGGTGGCGCCGCGGGCGTCGTGCTCGGCGCCGAGCAGGACCCGCTGACCGGCCTGGCCAACCGCCAGAAGCTCTCGGACCGCCTGCGCCACGCGCTGCAGCGCGTCAAGCGCGCCGAGCAGACCGTCGCGGTCCTGTTCATCGACCTCGACAACTTCCAGCACGCCAACGACTCGCTCGGCCACGCGGCCGGCGACGAGCTGCTGCGGATCTCCGCCGCGCGCATCGACGAGGACCTGCGCCCCGGCGACACCGTCGCCCGCTTCGGCGGCGACGAGTTCGTCGTGCTGTGCGAGGACGTCGGCACGCCCGAGGACGCGATGGACGTCGCCGAGCGCCTGCGCGTCCTGCTGGCCGAGCCGATCCCGCTGTCGGCCGGCGTCGCGCAGGTCACCGCCTCGATCGGCGTCGCCCTGCCGGACCGCCCGGACCGCACCGCCGAGGCGCTGCTGCAGGCGGCCGACCGGGCGATGTACGAGGCCAAGGCCGCCGGCCGCGACGCCGCCCGCCTCGCGACGCCCGGCGCCGGCTGGCCGTAGGCCTGCACCTAGGCCGATTGTCCGGCCCGGATCGTCGTGGCTGACGGTCGCCGATCCAGCGGCGCGTGGTGGTTCTACGTAAGACGGATCGGCGGCCGTCAGGCGCGGCGAGACGGCCCGGAGAATCGCCCTAGGACTACGGCGTGGTCATCGAGACGGTGACCCAGCCGAAGTCGTCGCCCGCGGTGTAGTAGCCCGCGAACGTCGAGTCGCCCGCGCCCGCGGGGATCGTGCCCGGGACCTGGGTGTAGGTGTACGGCGAGGCCAGCGTGGAGGTCGACGCGGCGTGGGCCGGGTCGAGGTTCTCCAGCACGCCGCGCTTGGTCGTCTCGCCCGTGTTGGTGGTGGTGAAGACCCCGCGCGAGGCGTTGCCGGCGATCTCGATCTCCGGGTTGACGGCGCCCAGCCGGATCCCGTGGCCGGAGTAGTTGAAGTACACGGCGCCGGTGAACGTCACGCGGCCGGTCTGGCTGATCGGGTCGTACCACCCGTCCTTGAAGACGTAGTGGAAGTCATACGTCAACGGGACCGACGTGCCGGGCCGGACGCTCGGCGCGTCGCTCGTCGCGCCGTTGCAGGTCGAGGTGCCCTCGCCGGAGTTGATGTACTGGATGAAGGACTCGCGCGGGTGCCAGGTGATCGACGCGGCGGTGAGGTCGATCGCGGTGCCGGGGCGCGCCGGCGCGGCCGGGCCGCCGGAGGCGGTCGCGGTCTGGCAGGCCGGCGCGCTCGGCGTGGTCGTGCCGCCGCCGCTGGGCGGCGTCGTCGTGGTGCCGCCGCCACCGCTGGTGGGCGTCGTGGACGTGCCCCCGCCGGAGGCCGGGGTCGTGGTCGAGCCGCCGCTGCTCGGAGTCGTCGCCGTCGTCGTGACGACGAGCGTCCCGATCGTGCCGCTCGGCGTCTTCCTGAGCCGCAACGCCTTCTTGATGGCCTTGGCCCCGGCGGCGGTCAGCGTCACCTTCGTGGTCTTGACCGAGAAGATCGACACGGTGGACTTGCCCACGCGCCACCTCGCGGCGGTCACCGTCACCGAGCGCGTGCCCTTCCTGAGCTTCACCGCGCCCCGGCGCTTCGCGGACACGACCGGGAAGACCACCCTCCTGCCGCCGGCCTTGGCGGGCGACACGGCGCTGAGCTTCACGCCTTGCGCGGTCAGCGCTTTGGCCGGGGTGAAGGTCGCGGTCTGCGCCGCGCCGGCGGTTGCGGGGAGTGCGCAGGCGATCGCTGTGCAGAGGAGAAGTCGGGGGATCATCGGTGCTCCAGGGTCGTGGTTGAAGTGCCGAGCCAGTCGACGTGCAGCGCGGTGTGGCCGCCCGGCGTCGCGGTCAGGCCGGCCGAGACGTGCCAGACGTCGGCCAGCACCTCGGGCGTCAGGATCTCGCCCGGCGCGCCCGCGCAGACGGTCTCGCCGCGCGAGACGACGACGACCTCGTCGGCAACCGCCGCGGCCAGCGCCAGGTCGTGGACGACCAGCACGACCGCCAGCCCGTCGTCGGCCAGCCCGCGCAGCAGCTGCGCCATCAGCGACGTCGCGCCGAGATCCAGCGACGACGTCGGCTCGTCGGCCAGCAGCGCCGGCGCCTCCTGCGCCAGCGCGACCGCGACCTGCACGCGCTGCAGCTCGCCGCCGGAGAGCGTCGTCAGCTTGCGGTCGGCGAAGACGTCCACGCCCGCGCGGACCATCGCGCGGTCGACCGCGTCGCGGTCGGCGCGCGTCGGCGCGCGCAGCGGCCCGAGGTGCGGCGCGCGGCCGATCGCCACCGCTTCATGCACGCGGATGCCGTCCGGGACCCGCGCGCGCTGGGGCACGAACGCGCGCTTGCGGGCGAGCTTGCGCCCGCGCAGCTTCGCCACGTCCTCCCCGTCCCACGTCACGGTCCCCGCCTCGACGCGCTG
Source organism: Conexibacter woesei Iso977N (assembly GCF_000424625.1). GTDB lineage: Bacteria > Actinomycetota > Thermoleophilia > Solirubrobacterales > Solirubrobacteraceae > Baekduia > Baekduia woesei_A. The sequence continues at coordinate 1,439,667 of NZ_AUKG01000002.1, read as the reverse complement.
GATGCCCGCCGCGACGCGGATCAGCGTCGACTTGCCCGCGCCGTTGGGCCCGACGACGGCGACCAGCCGCCCGGGCTCGGCGCGCAGCGACGCGCCGCGCAGCACCTCGGCGCCGCCGAGCGCCACGCGGACGCCGGAGATCTCCAGCATCTAGTGCGCTCCCCGCAGCAGCAGCCACAGGAACACCGGCACGCCCAAGACCACCATGAACGGCCCGACCGGCAGCTCGATCGGCGCCAGGACCGTCCGGGCGAGCGTGTCGCCCGCCAGCAGCAGCGCGCCGCCGACCAGCGCGCTGGTCCCCATCACGTAGCGGTTGCTCGCCGTCCCGCCCGCCATTCGGACCAGGTGCGGGATCACGAGCCCCAGGAACCCGAGCAGGCCGACGAGCGCCGCGGCCGACGACGCCAGCAGCGCTGCGGCGGCGACCGCTGCCAGCCGGATCATCCGCGGCCGGATCCCCAGCGACTCGGCGACGTCGTCGCCCAGCGCCAGCCGGTCCAGCGGCCGCGCCAGCAGCGCGGCGGCCAGGAAGCCGGCGGCGAAGTACGGCCACGTCGTGCCCAGCCCGGACCAGCCGTCGGACGTCAGCCCGCCGGCCATCCACAGCACGGCCGACTGCACGCGGTCGGAGAAGGCCACCATCAACGACGTCGTCGCCGCGTTGAACAGCGCGCTGACCGCGATCCCGGCCAGGATCAGCTTGCCGGTCGCGCCCGCGCTGACGCCGCTCCAGGCGATCGCCAGCACCAGGGCGCCCGCGAGCAACCCGAACAACAACGCGCCCACGGGCAGCAGCGCGACCGCGCTCGGGAAGGCCAGCAACACGAGGATCGCGCCGAAGCTCGCGCCGCCGGTGACGCCGATGACGTCCGGCGAGGCCAGCGGGTTGCCCAGCGCGCCCTGCAACAGCACGCCCGCGACGCCGAGGCCGGCGCCGACGACGATCGCCTCAACCGTCCGCGGCAGCCGCAGCGACACGACGATCTCGCGCAGCGGGCCGGGATCGGCCCTGCCGGTCAGCGCGTCGATCACGTCGTGCAGCGGCACGTGGACGGCGCCGAGCGTCAGCGACAGCGCCGCCGCGATCAACAGCACCAACAACGCCACGGCCACCACGATCGTGCGCCGCAGCGCGTGCGAGCGCCGCGCCGCGGCGGGCGCGTCGGCCGGCGGCGCGGGGGCGGCGGCCAGCTCCGCGGGCTGCGCGACGGCGGCCACCTAGTTCCCCAGGAACTTGGACCGGACGTCGCGGATCGTGGTGCCCGGGTCTGTGTAGGCCTGCAGCAGCGAGTTGCCGGTCGACACGTACACCTTGTGATGCCTGGCCGCCTTGGTGTTCTTCCAGCCCGCCTTGTTGGACAGGTACCTGGCGATCTTGGGGATGTCGCCGGCCGTGCCGTGCGGAACCGCGATGATCACGTCCGGGTTGCGCGCGACGACCGCCTCGTCGGAGATCCGCGCGTAGCCGCCGGACGCCGTCAGCCCGCCGGTCAGCAGCCTGCCGCCCGCGCGGCGGACGATGTCGCCGCCCCACGAGTTCTGGAGCATCGCGTAGGACGTGCGTCCCACGCCCATGATCAGCAGGACGGTCGGGCGCTTCCTGATGTTCTTGGTCGCGGCCCGCACCTGCGCGGTCTGCTGGGCGGCGAGGCGCGCGGCGGCGCCGGACTTGCCGACCAGCGCGCCGATCTTCTTGGTCTCGCCGACGAGGTCGTGGACCGACGTCGGGTCCGAGTAGGCGACCTTCATCCCGAGCCGCTTCATGCCGGGCTCGCCCTTCTTCCAGACCGGCGCCGACAGCACCAGCTGCGGGTTGCGGACCGCGAGCTGCTCCAGGTTGGGTCCGTTGGGGTGCGACAGCGCGAGCGTCGGGACGCCGCGCAGCGAGGCGGCGATGCGGTCGTGGCCGCCGAGCGTCTGGCCGATCGCGACCGGCCGGACGCCAAGCGCCGCAAGGGTGTTGGCGGTGAACGGCGTGAGCGCGGCGACGCGCTTGTAGGACTTGGCCTGGGCAGCGGGAGCAACCACACCAACAACAGCCAGGACGGCGGCGAGGGCGAGAGGAGCGAGGGGGCGGGTTCGAGACATCGTGTCGTAGGGCTTCCTAAACCTGATTTGCGAAGTCGGGTATGTTTCGGGCACCCTAACACTTCGTAGGGTGACCTAACCCCCTGGAAAGGATCTCCTGTTGTCTCGCAGCACCCGACTCGCCGCCGCCACCGGCACGCTGGCCCTCTCCGCCGCGCTGATCCCGTCCATCGCCTCCGCCGACGCCGTCACCGGCGGCAAGCTCGACTGGACCCAGACCAACGTGTACGTGTCGGGCGCGGGCAACCCGAGGACCTGGCTCGGCTACTCGACCGGCCCCTCGCCCACGAACGCCAACGGCAGCGCCTCACCGGTCGCGCCCGCCACCGGCCCGGTCGTCGACCCCCTCAGCACCCGCGGCGCGGGCGGGGATCCGACCGCCGCCGGCGCCGCGGTGTTCACGTGGTCGTTCCCGGCCGACGCCGCCGCGGGCACCTACGACCCCTCCACCGGCAGGGGCACGGTCAACCTCGACGGCGGCCTCAGCTACGTCGCCCCCGCCCCGCCCGCCGGCCACGGCATCGACGTCTCGGTCAACGACCCCAAGATCGTCCTCGACGGCCTCAGGGGCCAGCTGTTCGCCAAGGGCAACGGCTCGGGTCCGTCGCTCGGCGGCCCGGCGGTCCCCTACGACAACGCGACGGCCGTCTACAACCTCGACCTCTCCGGCGCGTCGGTCACGCTGAAGGCCGACGGCTCGCGCGTGATCGGCCCGATCGTCCCGTCGCTGGCCGGCCAGCAGGTCTTCGGCAGCAGCTACCCCGTCGGCGCGGGCCCGGACCGCACGCCGAACACGTTCGGCTCGTTCTCGCTGACGCTCTCCACCAGGCCCGACGAGGTGCGCGGCCCGACCGGTGCGACCGGCGCCACCGGCGCGACCGGCGCGACCGGCGCCGCCGGCAGGAACGGCACGACGACCACGATCCGCTCGGTCGTCGCGATCCTCGCCAAGGCCCCGTACAAGGGCACGACGACGCGCAGGGTCACGGTCTACTCGACCAAGGCCAAGAAGATCGCGTCGGGCACGATCAAGGGCCGCACGCTGAAGGTCACGCTGATCAGCACGGTCAAGGCGCTGCCGAGCACGATCAAGGTCAAGGCGACTGGCGCGAAGTCCTCCACGACCGTCAAGCTTCCGTCATGACCGAGATCAAGGTCTATGAGACCGGCGACCACGACGTCACCGGCGACGGACCGCCTCCGCCGCCCCCGCCGCTGACGCCGGTGCCGCCCGCTCGCCAGAGGACGGCGGGCGAGGAGGCGCGGACGCTCGTCGCCCAGACCGCCGTCGGCACGCTGGCGACGCTCAGCGACGACGGCTCGCCGTGGGCGTCGCTGGTGTCCTACGCGGCGCTGCCCGACGGCTCGCCGGTCCTGTTCGTCTCGACGCTCGCCGAGCACGGCCGCAACCTCGTGCGCGACGCGCGTGCGTCGCTGGTCGTGGCCGAGACGCCGTCGGGCAACGACCCGCTGGCCAACGGCCGCGTCACGCTCGCCGGCCGCGTCGTCGCGCCCGAGGGCGAGCGCGAGGCCACGGCCCGCGCCGCCTACCTGGCCGCCGTGCCGACCGCCAAGTACTACGCCGACTTCAAGGACTTCTCGCTGTACGTCCTCGAGGTCGACCGCGTGCGTTGGGTCGGCGGCTACGGCCGCATGGACTCCGCCGATGCACAGGCCTACGCCAACGCCGAGGCCGACCCGGTCGGCGACGCCAGGGGCGCGATCGAGCACCTCAACGACGACCACGCCGACGCGCTGCTGCTGATGGCCCAGGCGCTCGGCGGCTACCCGGACGCGACCGCCGCGACCTGCACCGGCGCCGACCGCTACGGCCTCGACCTGCAGGTCTCGACGCCGCGCGGCTCGGCCCCGGCCCGCGTCGGCTTCGCCGAGCCGGTCGCGGAGAAGAGCGGGCTCAGAGGCGCGACGGTCGAGCTCACGAAGCGCGCCCGGCTGCAGCTCGGCGCGCAGTGACTCCGGCGCGAGGGGCGGCACGCAGGCGCCGCCCCTCGCGTCCCGCTAGGCGTACATGTCGCCGATGACGCCGTCGTACTTCTCGGCGATCGGCTTGCGCTTCAGCTTCATCGTCGGCGTCAGCTCGTCGCCGCCGGGCAGCCAGTCGCCTTCGACGATCACGAACCTCTTGATCTGCTCGACCCTGGCGAGCTTGGCGTTGGCGGCGTCGACGCCGGCCTGGATCGCCTCGCGGAGCTTCTCGTCGCTCGCAAGCTCCTCGAGCGACTTCTCGATCCCCTGCTGCGCGGCCCACGCGGGCGCGAAGTCGGCGTCCAACACGATCAAGGCCGTGTTGTAGGGCTTGGCGTCACCGATGCAGACCGCGTTGCCGATCAGCGGCGACGCGGACTTCAGCGTCGCCTCGATGTTGGCCGGCGACATGTTCTTGCCGGCCGCGTTGATGATGATCTCCTTCTTGCGGTCGACGATCTTGACGTAGCCGTCCTCGTCGATCTGCGCGATGTCGCCGGTGGCCAGCCAGCCGTCGGCGTCGATCGTCTCGGCCGTCTTGTCCGGCAGCCCGCGGTAGCCGAGCATCACCATGCCGCCGCGGATCAGCAGCTCGCCGTCCTCGGCGAGCTTGAGCTCGCAGCCCGGGGTCGCCGGGCCGACGGTCCCGATCTTGATCTTGCCGGGCGGGTTGACGGCGCCGCCGCCGCAGGTCTCGCTCATCCCCCACAGCTCGCTCAGCGGCAGGCCGATGGCGTGGAAGAACTCCAGGACCTCGACCGGCGTCGGCGCGGCGCCGACGTTGATCGCGACGACCTCGTCGAGGCCGAGCATCGAGCGCAGCCCGGAGAACATCTCGGCGTCGGCCTGGGCGACCGCGGCGGCCAGCGCCTCCGGGACGTCCTCGCCCGCCTGCTCCAGGCGCACCTTCTGCACCGCGGCGTCCAGCGCGCCCTGCGCCCTCGCGCGCTGCTCCTCGGGCTGGCCGGCGACCATCGCCTCCAGCCCGGCCTTCAGCTTCTCCCAGATCCGCGGGACCGCGAAGAACCAGTGCGGCCTGACCGACGGCAGGAACGACACGATCTCGCGCGGGTTCGGGCAGGTCGTGACCTGGAAGCCGAAGACGATCGGCAGGTAGTGGTGCGCGGCGCGCTCGGCGATGTGCGCGTTGGGCAGCCACGAGATCACGCGCGCGCCCTCGGGGAACTCGACGATCTCCTCGATCCCGGCGACCGCGCTCAGCAGGTTGCGGTGCGCGAGCTCGACGCCCTTCGGCGGCCCGGTCGTGCCCGACGTGTAGATCAGCGTCAGGACGTCGTCGGGCTCCATCGCCGCGATCGAGGCGTCGACGTCGAACGACGACTCCGCGCCGCGCGCGCTGACGTCGGCCAACGCGAGCGTGCCGTCCGGGGCGTCGCCGTCGATGACGATGACGTGCTCCAGGTCCGGCAGCGTCTTGCGCGCCTCCAGGACGTTGGCGAGGTACTGCTGCTCGGTGATCAGGATCCGGGCGCCGGCGTCCGAGACCACGTACTCGATCTGGTTCGGCGCGTAGGTCATGTAGATCGAGAACGGCGTCGCCCCGACCATCATCGCCGCGAGGTCCGCGAGGTGGAACTCCGGCCGGTTGCCGAGCATCAGCGCGATCGTCTCGCCCTTGCCCAGCCCCAGCTCGTGGAGGCCGCCGGCCAGCGCGTCGACGCGCTCGCGCAGCTCGGTCCACGTCCACGAGATCTCATCGTCCTTGGTCCGGACGGCGACGTCGTCGGCGAACCTCGCCGACGTGATCCGGAACGCCTCGGCGATCGTCGCCGCGTCGACGCCGCGCTGCGGTGCGGTGCTGCTCTCCACTTCCCGACCCCTCTCCCCGGTGGTGCTGCGTGTTGTGGGACTGTCTACGGCACGCTACTTGAGACCGAACCCGCCGTTGCTGAGCGTGTGCAGGTCGTTGGTCAACCCGATGGCGAAGACCGCGATGACGAGGATGAAGCCGACGTAGCTGGCCTGCTCCATCACCCGGAACGGGATCGCCTTGCCGCGGACCTTCTCCGCGAGCGCCCAGAAGATATGCCCCCCGTCCAGCGGAAGGAAGGGGAAGAGGTTGACGATCGCCAGCGACAGCGAGATCAGGGCCAGGATCTGCAGCGCGACGACGATGCCGTCCTGCTGGATCGTCACGCGCGTCGTCTCGTAGGAGCCGACGACGCCGTTGACCTGGTGGCGGGCCTCGCTGGAGTAGAACAGCTTGGTGATCGTCGACACGGAGGTCTTGGTCACGTCCCACATCCCGGTGACCGAGCGCGAGGCGGACTCGCCGATCGGCAGCGGGTCGTAGCGCACGCCGAACGTGAAGCCGATCAGCATGCGCCTGTCGTCGGGCGAGTAGCGCGGCGAGACGTGCAGGGTGACCGGCCTGCCGCCACGGTCGACGACGACGGTCGCGGGCGTCGCGGCGACGCAGTTCTTGACCGTGCTGTCGTTCGCGCAGGTGTGCGTGCCGATCTGGTTGCGCAGCTTCGCGGAGTCGCCGGTGACGCCGTCGACCGAGAGGATCCTGTCGCCGGGCTTCAGGACGCCGGCGGCGGCCGAGCCGGTCTGGATCGAGTCGACCTTGCCGTTGTCGGTCGCGATGCCCTTGGCGGCGAACAGGACGAACAGGATCAGGAAGGCGAGGAAGATGTTCATCAACGGCCCGGCGCTGATGACGACGATCCGCTTCCAGACGGGCTGGTTGTAGTAGGCCCGCGGGAGATCGGCCTCGTCGATCTCCTCCTGCGGGTTCATCCCGACGATCTTCACGTAGCCGCCGAGCGGGATGGCGCCGATGCCGTAGTCGGTCTCGCCGCGGCGGATGTTGAAGAGGTGCGGCGGGAAGAAGAGGTTGAAGCGCGTGACCTTCATGCCGACGGCCTTGGCCGCGGCGAAGTGGCCGAACTCGTGCAGGACGATCAGCGCGGCGAAGCCGGCGAAGGCGAGGAACCAGCTCATGCGCGCACCGCCACCTGCTCGGCCGCCAGGGCGCGGGCCTCGCGGTCGGCCTCGAACAGCGACTCGAACGCGCGGACCGGGCCGCCGGGCATCTGCTGCAGCGTCGCGTCGATCACGTCGGCGATCCCGTTGAAGTCGAGCCGCCCGTCGAGGAACGCGTAGACGGCGACCTCGTTGGCGGCGTTGAGGATGCAGGGCGCGGTGCCGCCGGCGCGCGCGGCCTGCAGCGCGAGGCCCAGGCACGGGAACGCGTCGTGGTCGACGGGCTCGAAGGTGAGCTGCCCGACCTCGGCCAGGTTGAGGCGCTTGGTCGGCAGGGGCATGATCTCGGGGTGCTGGAGCGCGTAGGCGATCGCGATCCGCATGTCCGGCAGGCCGAGGTGCGCGAGCTGCGCGCCGTCGGCGGTCTCCACGAGCGCGTGGACGATCGACTGCGGGTGCACGACGACGTCGATCTCGTCGTAGGGCACGCCGAAGAGGTGGTGGGCCTCCATGACCTCCAGGCCCTTGTTCATCAACGTGGCCGAGTCGATCGTGATCTTGCCGCCCATCGACCACGTCGGGTGGTTGAGCGCCTCCTCGACCGTGACGCCGTCGAGGTCGGCGCGGGCGCGGCCACGGAACGGGCCGCCGCTGGCCGTGATCGTCATGCGCTGCAGGGCGCCGGTCGGGACGGCCTGCAGCAGGTGGTGCAGCGCGGTGTGCTCGGAGTCGATCGGCAGCAGGCGCGCGCCGGTGGCGTCCGCGAGCTGGGTGACGAGCTCGCCGCCGACGACCAGCGACTCCTTGTTGGCCAGCGCGAGGTCGATGCCCTCGCCGAGCGCGGCGACGGTCGGCCCGAGGCCGGCGGAGCCGACGAGCGAGTTCAGGACGAGGTCGGCGCCGGATTCCAGGACCAGCTGGACCAGCCCCTCGGCGCCGACGAGCACCTCGCCGTCGGTCCACGCCTCGGCGGCGCGCGCGGCGGCGTCGGGATCGGTCAGCGCGATCCGGCGGACGCCGAGGCGGGTGGCCTGCTCGACGAGCGGCTCCCAGGAACGCGCGGCGCTGAGGCCGACGACCTCGAGCTCGTCCGTGCGCGAGACCACGTCGAGCGCCTGGGTGCCGATCGAACCGGTCGATCCGAGCACGAGAAGACGGCGGGGCATGTGCGCCCAGAGGTTAGCTGCGGTTGTCTCAAGGCCACCTCAAAGGTGAGGCAGACGTCTGGACGACTGCCGGCGTGCCAAGTCCGTATCTTGCTGCGCGATGCTTCACCGGTCCGCGCTGCTCGCCATCCTGTCCGCCGCGCTGCTGCTCCCCGCCGCCGCGCACGCCGTCGAGACCGTCCCAGCGGTCGTCGTCGCCGGCCCGACCGCTTCCGGTGCCACCGCATCCGCCAAGGTCGCCAACGCCGGCGTGTGCATCTCGCTCGCCCTCCCGGACCGGATCGACCCGCTCGACCGCAGCGCCGCCGAGCAGGCGGGCCCGTGCGACCCGCTGAGGCTGGGGCCGGAGGACGAGCACGGTCTGGTGGGCTTTGTCGCCCACGATTCGGACGATCCCGGCCACAGGACGCTCTTCGACGCCGGCGCAACCGGCACCGACATCGCCGCAGTCGAGCTGCGCAAGGCCGGCCGGACGGTCGCGCACGTCGCGACGCAGCCGTCTCCGCTGCCGAGCGAGCCCTACGTGCGCTTCTACCTGCTCGAGAGCAGCGACCAGCCGGACGAGATCGCCTTCCTGGACGCGAGCGACACCGTCCGCCGCGCCGCCGACATCGCCGGCGACGGTCGCGGCGAGCACGTCGACGCCGGAGACCGCCCGATCGCCGGGCTGCGGACGCTCGCGCGCGGCAGGGGCCGCGGCGAGGGCAGCTGGACGCTCAGCGCCTATCGCGTCAGCTCGATCGACTCGACACCGCTGGCGCCCGAGCGGCGCCTGACGCAGGCGTGCGTGCGGCTCGTGCTGCGCGGCGGCAGCGAGGTGCGGGACAGTGGCGCCTGCAACCGGCCCGGCACCGAGAGCCAGCAGCTGCTGCCGGCCTTCGCCGACGACGGCTGCGGCGATGTCGGCCGCTACGCCGGCGCGTTCGTGCGGTCGCAGGTCGCGAGGGTCGTCGTGACGCTCGGCAGCGGCACGCGCCTGACGCTTCCGCTGCGCGCGCTTCCCGCCGCGGCCGGCGGCGCGGGCCTGCGGTTCGGCATGGCCGTCTTCGACGCCCATCAGGCCATCCGGAGCATGGTCGCCTATGACGCCGCGGGCCGCGCGATCGACCGCAGCCTGTCGACGACGCCGCCGGAAGCGCCGAAGCCGTGCGCCCACGGCAAGCCGGCCGACGATCCCGCGGGCGAGCTCTCGTCAGAGGATCAGAGCGACGTCGCCAACTCCAGCGCGAACAGCGCCAGGCCCACGCCGCTCGGCGCCGGCCCGCACCAGGTGCAGGCGGCCGACGCCGGCGACCTGATCTGCCTCGCCGCCGATCGCGCCCCGCGGGTCCCGCAGGACTGCGCGCAGCCGCCGACCGCGCCGGCGGACGCGTCGGTCGGCGCCGTGCCGACGGCCGACGGCCGGATCGCGCTCAGCGTCGTCCCGGCAGAGATCGCCACCGCGCGCGTCACGTTCGACGACGGCACGCGGCGTGACATCCCGACCGTCCCGATCCCGGGCTACGGGGGCCAGTACGCCGCGAGCCTGAAGCTCGTCTACGCCGACCTGCCGGGCCCGCACCACATCCTTCGCTACGCGCTGCTCGACGCGCGCGGGCAGGACCTGTCGGACAACTACGGCCCGGAGGTCCCCGGGCTGGGCGCCGCGCACGAAGTCGGCCGGGTGCGCGGCGTCGGCACGCTGTTCTCGTCCCCGCCGGTCGTCGCCGCGAGCCTCAGGTACCCGGCCGAGGGCCGCGGTGACTGCCTGACGGTCGGGCGCCCGGCCGCCGGCGCCGGCATCCTCGACCAGGGCTGCCTCCCGCACTACACGTCGGCCGTGAGCATCACGGCGTCCTGCGCGCCGCGGCAGATCGTCGTCAGCGTCGGCCTCACGCGCCGCACCGACCGCGTCGCGATCCGCCTCGCCTCCGGGCGTGAGGTCGCGCTGCGCACCTACGCGCTGCCGGCCAGCAGGACCGAGGGCTTCGCCGCCGCGCAGGCGATCGGCGTGCTCGGCGCCCATGACGTGCCGCGGACGCTGATCCGGCGCGGTGCCGTGCCCAAGCGCCTGGCGCTGGCGCTGCCGGCGGCAGCCGAGCAGTGCGGCTACAGGGGCTACGACATGCTCGACCTGCCCGCGGGCTTCTCCGACTAGGCCTACGTCTTGGCCGACACCCGCTCGGCGACCGCGGGGATGACGCGCTCGCCGTAGGCCGCGAGCGTCGCGTCCTTGGCGTCGTGCTGGAGGTAGAGCGCGAACTGGTCGACGCCGAGGGACGCGAGCTCGTTGAGGCGCTCGACCTGGTGCTCGGGCGGCCCGATCAGGCAAAAGCGGTCGATGATCGCGTCGGGGACGAACGCGGTGTGCGTGTTCCCGGCGCGGCCGTGCTCGTTGTAGTCGTAGCCCTCGCGCTCGGCGATGTAGTCGGTCAGCGCGGCCGGGACCGCGCTGCCGTCGCCGCCGTAGCGAGCGACGATGTCGGCGACGTGGTTGCCGACCATCCCGCCGAACCAGCGGCACTGGTCGCGGCCGTACGCGAGCCCCTCGGGCGTGCCGTCGGTGACGTAGGCGGGCGCGGCGACGCAGATCCTCACGGCCGCCGGGTCGCGCCCCGCTGCCTCGGCCGCCGCGCGCACCGCGCCGATCGACCACGCCGTGATGTCGGGGTCGGCGAGCTGGAGGATGAAGCCGTCGCCGACCTCGCCGGTCAAGGCCAACATCTTGGGCCCGTAGGCGGCGACCCAGACCGGCAGCCTGCTGTCCGTGTTCCACGGCAACCGCAGGGTGTTGCCCTTGTACTCGACGGCCTCGCCGTTGGCCAGGCCGCGGATCACCGCGATCGAGGCGTACATGTCGGCGACGCTCACCGGCCTGCCGTTGATCACGCGGACCGCGGAGTCGCCGCGGCCGATGCCGCAGATCGTCCGGTTGCCGTACATCTCGTTGAGCGTCGCGAACAGCGACGCGGTCACGGTCCAGTCGCGCGTCGCGGGGTTGGTGACCATCGGGCCGACGACGAGCTTGTGGGTCTCGTTGAGGATCCGCGAGTACACGACGTACGGCTCCTCCCACAGCAGGTGCGAGTCGAACGTCCACGCGTGCGTGAACCCGTAGGTCTCGGCGCGCTTGCAGAGGTCGATGACGCGCGCCGCGGGCGGGTCGTTCTGGAGGACGACGCCGAAGTCCATGGGCTAGCCCTCCAGGCCGCCGGCGGCGACCAGGTCGATGGTGTTGCCCACGGTCAACCCGTAGGCCTTGATCGCGACGCGCAGCGCGTCCTCCGGCGAGTCCTCCACCTCGGTGTGGGAGATCGGCGGGTCGGACTGCGCGAAGATCATCACGGTCGGGACGAGGCGGCCGATCTCGGTCGCGTCGTGCAGCGGGCCGGACGGGACCGGCTCGCCGTCGCCGCCGCCCGCCTCGTCGACCGCCGCCCTCGCGAGCGCGACCAACTTGGGGTGGAACGGCGTCGGCGTCGCGCCGAACACGCGCCGCGGCGCCACGCCGCAGTCGAACTGCTCCGCGGCGCGCGAGCACGCGTCCAGGCACTCGCTCAACATGGTGGCCAACGTGCCGGCGTCGAGGTGGCGGAGGTCGAGCATCATCTCGCTCTCCCCCGCGATCGCGGTGATGACCGCCGGCGAGGAGTTGATCGCGCCGACGGTCGTGACGCCGCCGTGGCGGATGCCGACCTCGCGGATCTCCAGCGCCGCGGTGGCCGCGGCCGCCAGCGTGTCGCGGCGCAGGTGCATCGGCGTCGAGCCCGCGTGCGCGGACTGGCCGCTGAACGTGATCAGGTAGCGCTCGTCGCCGAACGTGCCGGAGACGGCGCTCGCCAGCCGGCCGCTGTCCTTCAGGACCGGGCCCTGCTCGATGTGCAGCTCCAGGTAGGCACTGGCGCCCTCCAGCCGGGACCGCGCGGCGCCCGCGCCGTCGAGGTCGACGCCGACCGAGGCCATCGCCTGCTGCAGCGTCACCCCGTCCGGGTCGAGCAGGCCGCGGACGTCGTCGGGGTCCAGCGTCCCCGCGACCGCCGACGAGCCGACCAGCGAGCGCCCGAACCGCGCGCCCTCCTCGTCGGCCCAGTCGACCAGCCGGACCGCCACCGCCGGGCGCTCGCCCGACAGCGCCAGCGTCCGCAGGACCTCCAGCGCCGTGACGATCCCCAGCGCGCCATCCAGCCAGCCGCCGGACGGCACCGCGTCGATGTGCGAGCCGACGATCACGAACCCGCCGTCCGGGTCGTCGCCGTCGAGCGAGGCCCAGATGTTGCCGGCCTCGTCGCGATCGACCGCGACAACATCACCCAACGCCTGCAACTTGCCCAGCAGCCACTCGCGCGCCGCGGTGTGATCCGGCGACCACGCCAGCCGCCTGGCCCCCGCGAAGCGCCCGCCGCTGGCGGCCGCCAGCTCGTCCAGATTGGCCAAAACGCGCTCGGCGTCGATGGCAAGAGTCATCGCGTCACCTGCGTTATGGCGGCGATCACGCGGTCCGGGTCGATCGCGAGGCTCACGCCGCCGCACCTTCGGCATCGAACGCGGTCGCGCGGCGCACGAACCTGCCGTGGCCGGGCGACGAGACGATCTCGCCGTTGTCATACACCATGGTCCCGCGGCTGAGCGTGTGGCGCACCGAGCCCGACGCGGTCTCGCCGTCGTAGAGGTCGTAGTCGACGTTCATGAACGACGTGTGCGTCCCGTAGTCGCGCGGCGCGTTGGGGTCCCAGACGACGACGTCGGCGTCCTTGCCCGGCGCCAGCGTGCCCTTCTGGGTCAGGCCGAAGCGGTGCGCGATCGTCGTGGAGGTGCGGGCGACCAGCTCGCTCGGCGTGATCCGGCCGGCGACGACGCCCTCGTCCCACAGCTTCGCCAGGCGGTGCTGGATGACCGGCAGCCCGTTGGGGACCAAGCTGAAGTTGTCGAGCCCACGCGCCTTCTGCTCGTCGGTGAACGGGCAGTGGTCGGTCGAGATCGACTCCAGGATCCCGCGGCGCACGTAGCCCCACAGCGCGTCGTGGTTGCGCGCGTCGCGCAGCGGCGGCGAGCAGATGTAGCGGCAGCCCTCGACGTCGGGCTTGCGCAGGTCGTCGATCGTGTTGACGAGGTACTGCGTGCAGGTCTCACCCGCCACCGGGACGCCGCGCGCCTGCGCGGCCTGGATCTCCGCCGCCGCGGCGTCGCAGGTGACGTGCACGACGAACAGCGACGCGCCGGTGAACTCCGCGATCCGGGCGGCGCGCGAGGTCGCCTCGGCCTCGACCCACTCCGGGCGCGTCAGCGCGTGGTGGATCGCGTTGGTCTGCCCGTCGGCCAGCGCGCGCATGACGAGCAGGTCGACGACGTCGCCGTTCTCGGCGTGGACCATCGTCAGCGCGCCGAGGTCGCGGGCGCGCTCCATGCACGCCGTCATCGCGTCGTCGCGCGTCATCAGCTCGCCCTTGTAGGCCATGAACAACTTGAACGACGCGACGCCCTGCTCGACGACCGCGGCCATGTCGTCGATCGTCGCCTCGTTGGCGTTGGTGATCGCCATGTGGAAGCCGTAGTCGACGTGCGCGGCGCCCTCGGCGCGGCCCTGCCACTCGGCGAGCGCGGACTGCAGCTGGTCGGGCTCGCGCTGGATCGAGAAGTCGACCAGGCACGTGACGCCGCCGGCCGCGGCGGCCTGCGTGCCCGTGTTGTAGTCGTCGCTGCTCATCATCCCCATGAAGGGCATGCTCAAGTGCGTGTGGTTGTCGATCAGGCCCGGCATGACCAGGCAGCCGCCGACGTCGATGACCTGCGCTCCGGGCGGCGCCTCGACGTCGCCCACGGCGGCGATCCTCTCCCCCACGATCAGCACGTCGCCGTCGAACTCGCCGTCGGCGGAGACGACCCGACCGCCCCGCAGCACCACTGCCTTCGCATCGGTCATGGGGCGAGCATCTCACTCCGCGCCGCCGGTGCAAATGGATGGTCTGCCTACAACGCCTTAAGGGCGCTGTCGTCCGGCAGGACGACGCGCTCCCGCCACGCCACGCGCTGCACCGCCGCCGGCCGCCGGCACCCCAGGATCGCGCCGGTGAGCGCGCCCAGCCGTGCCGTTCCCGCGCCGCCGAGCCGCACCGCCGCGGTCATCCCCTCGGTCGGATCGTCGTGGCGGTGCAGGATCGCCAGCAGCGCGTCGAGCACCGCGCGGTCGTTGGCATCCGTCCCGTGGAACGGCACCGGCCAGTCCTCGCCGTGATCGGTCAGCAGCTGGTAGACCGGCCTGCCCGCCCACGTCGTCGCGGCCAGCCTCGCCACGACGAACGCCTCGGGCCCGAGCCGCCGCGCCGTGTCTTGCCGTCCGCCCCACCCGTCGCGCAGCGCGACGGCGAGCGGGTCGCCCGCGCCGCTCAGCAGCGCGGCGGTGAACGCACCCGTCGGACCGACATCATCAAGAAGTCGCCGGCGCGAGATCCTCCGCGCGGGCACGCCCGCCCACGGCAGGCCGAGCGCCTCACCCAGCGCGGCGCCGTGCACGCCGCCGCGCAGCCGGTCGGCGTCGGTCAGCTCAGCGCGGACCACACGTAGAACGCGGTGACGGCGGTGAACATCACGGCGTCGAGGCGATCCAGGGCGCCGCCGTGGGCGCCGAAGAGCGTCCCGGTGTCCTTGGTCCCGGCGTCGCGCTTGAGGTAGGACTCGAAGAGGTCGCCGATCGGCGCGGCGAGCGCGATCGACACGCCGAGGATCGCGCCGTTCGTGCCACCCAGCCAGGCCTGCGACAGCCCGGCCCACCAGACCGCGGCGGTCGCGATCACGATCCCGATCGCCAGGCCCTCGACGGTCTTGTTGGGGCTGATGTTCGGCGACAGCCTGCGCCTGCCGAACGCGCGGCCGCCGAGGTAGGCGCCGGTGTCGCCGACGAACGTCCCGAGCAACACCGCGAAGACGAGGCCGCCGCCGTGGTCGAGGTCGCGCAGCAGCACCGCGTGGGCGAACGCCAGCCCGATCCACGCCAGCCCGAGCACGGTGACCGAGATCCCCGGCGCGCCCGCGCCGCCCGGCTGGTTGGCGGCGAAGAGGAAGACCAGCGGCAGGCACGCGACGAACGCCAGCAGGATCGTCTCGCGATCCCCGAAGTACGCGGCGGCCAACAACCCCAAGTAGCCCGCGAAGCCCGCCAGCCGCACCGGCCGCGCGCGCTCGAACATCGAGTAGAGCTCGTGCAGGCAGATCAGCCCGAGCACGGCGACGCCGGCCAGGAAGACGGGGCCGCCGAGCGCGACCATCGCCAGCGCGACGGCCAGCGCCGGGATCGCGACGACGACGCGCGCGCCGAGGTCCGAGCCGCCGCCCCCGCCGCGCGGCCGCCGCGGCGGCGCCGACTCGCCCGCGCTGCGCCGCTGACGACGAGGCTGGGGCACCTCTAGCGCCCCCCGAAGCGCCGCGTGCGGGCCTCGTACTCGTCGAGCGCGGCGCGGAACGCCTCGCGCGAGAAGTCCGGCCACAGCTCGTCGCGGAACACCAGCTCGGAGTAGGCCGACTGCCACAGCAGGAAGTTCGACGTCCGGATCTCGCCGCTCGTGCGGATCACGAGGTCCGGGTCATGCATCTCCGGCGCGTACAGGAGCCTGCGGAAGTCCTCTTCGCTTCCACCTTCGAAGCGCGCAGCGGCGTCCACGATCTCGGCCCGCCCGCCGTAGTTGAAGGCGATGAACAACGTGATGCGGTCACACGACGCCGTCTCGGCCTCGGCCCAGTCCATCTGCTCCAGCAGCGCGCCCGCGACCCTGTCGCGCCGGCCGATGAAGCGCATGCGCACGCCCTCGTCCTTGAGCTCCGGGGTCTCGCCCAGGATCCGCTCGGAGAACATGCGCATCAGCGCCGTGACCTCCTCGGCGGACCGCGACCAGTTCTCGGTCGAGAACGAGTACACGGTCAGCTCCTCGATCCCGAACTCGACCGCGTCGCGCAGCCGTGCCTTGACGACGTCGGCGCCCGCGCGGTGACCCGCGGCCACGTCGAGCCCGCGTGCCTGCGCCCAGCGGCCGTTGCCATCGGTGATGATGGCGACGCGCCGGGCCCTGCCGCCGGGCTCGCTCACACCTCGAGGATCTCTTCCTCTTTGCCCTTCAGCAGGACATCGAGGTCGGCGATCTTGGCGTCGGTGAGCTTCTGCAGCTCCTGCTCGCCGCGGCGCTCGTCGTCGGCGCCGACGTCCCCGTCGTCCTTCAGGGACTTCAGGTCGTGCATGATGTCGCGCCGCACGTTGCGGACCGAGATCTTGCCGTCCTCGGCCAGGCCGCGGACGACCTTGACCAGCTCGCGGCGGCGCTCCTCGTTGAGCTCGGGGATCGACAGGCGGATCAGGCGGCCGTCGTTGCTCGGCGTCAGGCCGACGTCGGACTCCATGATCGCCTTCTCGATCGCCTTGATCGACGCGGCGTCGTAGGGCTGCACGGTGATCAGGCGAGCTTCCGGGACGTTGACCGTCGCCAGCTGCTTCACGGGCGTCATCGCGCCGTAGTAGTCCACCATGATGCGGTCGAGGATCGAGGGGCTCGCCCGCCCGGTCCGGACCGACCCGAAGGTGTTCTGCGCAGCCGCAATGGCCGCGTTCATGCGCTCGCCGGCCTCGGCCAGCAGCTCGTCGATCAGCTCGCTCATGCTGTGTCTCCTGCCTCCGGCTTCACCAGCGTGCCCACCCGCTCGCCGGACACTATCCGCTCGATGTTCTGCTCGTCGTCCATGTTGAAGACGTGGATCGGCAGCCGGTTCTCCATGCACAACGTCAGCGCCGTCGCGTCCATCACCCTGAGGCCGCGCTGCAGCGCCTCCATGTGCGTGATCTCGGGGATCAGCATCGCGTCGCGGTCTTCGCGCGGGTCGGCGGTGTAGACCCCTTCGACGCCGTTCTTGGCCATCAGGATGGCCTCGGCGTGGATCTCCACCGCCCGCAGCGCCGCCGCGGTGTCGGTCGTGAAGAACGGGTTGCCGGTACCCGCCGCGAAGATCACGACGCGCCCCTTCTCGAGGTGGCGCATCGCGCGGCGGCGGATGTACGGCTCGGCGACCTCGGCCACCGTGATCGCGCTCTGGACGCGGGTGTGGACCCCCGCGCTCTCCAGCGCGTCCTGCAGCGGCAGCGCGTTGAGCACCGTCGCGAGCATCCCCATGTAGTCGGCGGTCGCGCGGTCCATCCCGGCCGCGGCGCCCTTCATGCCGCGGTAGATGTTGCCCGCGCCGACGACGATCGCCAGCTCCACGCCCTGGTCGTGGACGCCCTTGATCGCCTGGGCCACGGCCCGGATGCGCTCCGGGTCGGTGCCATAGTCGCGCGAGCCCATGAGGGACTCGCCCGACAGCTTCAGGAGGATGCGCTTGAAGACGGGATCAGCCACGGCGAGCCGATCCTACGGACCGCCGTGGCTGGATGTCGTCGGGAACGACCGCTACTCGCCGATGGCGAAGCGGACGAAGCGCTTGACGACGACGTTCTCGCCGGTCTTGGCGGAGAGGTCGGCGCGCAGCTGCTCGATCGTCTTGCCGTCGTGCTTGTCGCCGTTGACGTGCTCCTGGTCGAGCAGGACGACGTCCTTGAACCAGGCCTTGAGCTTGCCCTCGACGATCTTGGGCCGGATGTTCTCCGGCTTGTCGGCGGCCTGCTGCTCGTAGACCCTCGCCTCGGCGTCCTTGTCCTCCTGCGGGATCTCGTCCTCGTTGACGTACTTCGTCTGCGGCGAGGCGGCGATGTGCAGCGCGAGGTCCTTGGCGAACTCGATGAAGTCGTCGTTCTTGGCGACGAAGTCCGTGTTGCACTCGACCTGGACGAGCACGCCGACCTTGCCGGTGGCGTGCACGTAGGCCTGGACGGTGCCCTCGGAGGTCTCGCGACCGGCGAGCTTGCCGATCTTGTTGCCCATCTTGACGCGCAGGATCTCCTCGGCCTTGGCGGCGTCGCCGTCGGCCTCGGTGAGCGCGTTCTTGCAGTCCATCATGCCCGCGCCGGTCTTCTCGCGCAGGGCCTTGACGTCAGCGGCGCTGATAGCCACGTGGTGCTCCGTTTCGGGTTCGGGAAGGGGTTTCGGGATCCGTCGTCGCTACGACTGCGGCGCGTCGGAGGCCGGGGCCTCGGGCGCGGCGGGCGTCTCGGCGGCGGGCGCGGCCGGGGCCGGGGCGGCGGGCGCCTCGGGCGTGGCCGGCGCGCTCTCGGCGGCGGCGTCGGCGACCGGGCCGGCCTTGGCGGCCTGCGCGGCCTCCTCGGCGGCCTTGGCCTCGGCGGCGGCCTGGCGCTTGGCGGCCTCCTCGGCCTCGCGGCGCTGGTTCTCCTCGAGCTGGCGGGCGGCGAGCGCCTCCTGCTCGCGCTGGACGCGCGCCTGCTCGGCGGCATCCCACTGCGCGCGGCCGGCGGAGATCGAGTTGCCCAGCGCCCGGGTGATCAGGTCGCAGGCGCGGATCGCGTCGTCGTTGCCCGGGATGACGAAGTCGACGCCGTCCGGGTCGCAGTTGGTGTCGACCAGGCCGATCAGCGGGATGCGCAGGCGCTGGGCCTCCCTGACGCCGATGACCTCGGTCCTGAGGTCGACGACGAAGATCGCGTCGGGCGTGCGGGTCATGTTCCTGACGCCGCCCAGGTTCGCGCGCAGCTTGGCGAGGTCGGCCTCGGCGGACAGGCGCTCACGCGTCGGCAGCAGCGCCAGCTGGCCGTCGGCCTCGTAGCGCTCGAGGTCATGGAGGCGCTTGATCCGCTGGTTGATCGTCTGGAAGTTCGTCAGCAGACCGCCGAGCCAGCGGTGGTTGATGTGCGGCATGCCGCACGCCTCGGCGACTTCCTTGACGGAGTCGCGCGCCTGCTTCTTGGTCCCGACGAACAGGACGGTGCCGCCACGGGCGGCGATGTCACCGACGAAGGCCTGGGCCTGGCGCAGCAGACGCTCGGTCTGCAGCAGGTCGATGATGTAGATCCCGCCGCGCTCGCCCCAGATGAAGCGGCGCATCTTCGGGTTCCAACGACGCGTCTGGTGGCCGAAGTGCACGCCGGCCTCCAGCAGCTCGCGAATTCCGACTTCCGTCGAAGCGGCCATGGAGAAGTTCCTTTGGTTGTGGTGCTGGAAGAAGCCCACCGGCCGGATGCGGGACCCGGGCTCGAATTGCCCGGGCAGGACCGCGTCCGCTGTGACCCGGTGGGGTCGAAGGGACTACAAGTGACGTTCAGGATAGAGAACGCGCGGCGCTAGCGCTCTCCGGCGCGGGCGCGCTGCAGCGCCGCGTCCAGATCCGGCGGGAGCGGGGATTCGATCCCGATGGGCTCGCCCGTCACCGGGTGCGTGAACGCGAGGCGGCGGGCGTGGAGGAACTGGCGGGTCAGGCCGAGGCGGTCGGCGTGGCCGTACTCCGGGTCGCCCGCGACGGGATGGCCGATCGCCTCGAAGTGCACGCGGATCTGGTGGGTGCGGCCGGTCTCCAGCGTGACCGCGAGCAGGGTGTAGTGGTCGAACGCCGCCTCGATCTCGAAGTGGGTCCGGGCCTCGCGCGGGTTGTCGGTGTCGGTGGAGTGCTTGGTCCGGACGCGGCGGTCGCGGCCGATCGGCGCGTCGATCGTTCCGGTCCGCGACGGCGGGCGGCCCTCGACCAGCGCCGCGTACTCGCGCGTGATCTCGCGGTCCTGCAGCGCGTCCTTCAGCGCCGCGTGGACGGCATCGGACTTCGCGACGACCAGCAGCCCGGACGTCTCGCGGTCGAGGCGGTGCACGAGGCCGGCGCGCCAGCCGTCCTCCCCGCCCGCGGCGACGCCCTCCAGCGCCTGCGCGAGCGTCCCGGTCAGGTGGCCCTTGGCGGGATGGACGACGACGCCCGCGGGCTTGTCGACGACGAGCAGGTGCTCGTCCTCGAACGGGACCGAGAACGCGACGCCCGCGGCGACGTCCTGTGGCGCCTCGGGCTCGTCGGCCGCGTCGTCGGCCCACTCCACGACGTCGCCCTCGGCGACCACGTGGCGCTTGGGCCGCGGCCTGCCGCCGACCGTGACGGCGCCGCCGTCGATCAGCCGCGCGGCGCGCGACCGTGAGCCCAGCGGCTCGGCGAGCAGCGCGTCCAGCCGCTGCCCGGCGTCATCGCTGCTGACCGTCAGCCGCATCCGCGTCGTCCCTCGGTCCCTGCTCGATGACCCACAACAGCACCAGCACCCCGAAGGTGATCGAGATGTCGGCGACGTTGAACGCGGGCCATGCCGGGAGCTTGACGAAGTCCGTCACCGCGCCGTCGCGAACGCGGTCGATGATGTTGCCGATCGACCCGCCCAGCAGCATGCCCGTGGGCAGCCACACCAGCGGCTTGTCGAGGTGCGTGAAGAAGTAGTACAACAACGCCGCGAGCGCGGCGGCGACCAGGGCCACCACGATGATCCCGCCGCCCGCGAACGCGCCGAACGCCACGCCCGTGTTGCGGACGTGGACGAGCGAGATCGCCGGGAGGACCGAGTCCTCCTCGCCGACGTCGATGCCATGCCGGACCAGGACCTTGGTGACCTGGTCCAGGACGACGACGAAGACCAGGACGAGCCCGGCCTTGGCGAAGACCTGCGCTCTCAACCCTGGATCAGGTTGATGACGATGCTGCCGACCAGCCACAGGACGATCGTCGCGATCATCGGGCTGAGGTCCAGCGGGCCGAACGGCGGGATGAAGCGCCGGAACAGCCCGAGGTACGGCTCGGTCACGTCGCGCAGGAAGTCCAGGACCGACCGCGACCAGCGCGAGTAAGGGATCCTGCCGCCCATCCCGAAGAACATCGAGCTCAAGATGTAGGCGATGATCAGGATCGTGTAGACGAGCAGCAGCGCGTAGACGAAGTTGGCGATCGAGTCGCGCGCGGTGGCGAGGATGAGCATCTAGGACCGCACTCCCAGCACGGCATCCAGGGCGTCCTGGAAGGCGGCGCGCACTCCGGCGCGCTCCAGCGCCGCCAGCCCGCGCGCCGTCGACCCGCCCGGCGAGGTGACCTCGCGGCGGACCGCGAGCGTGTCGTTGCCGCGGGCGCGCAGCAGCGCGGCCGTCCCGGCGAAGGTCTGGACCACCATCTCGGCGGCCTTGTCCGGCGGCAGCCCGTGGCGGACGCCCGCGTCGACCTGGGCCTCGGCCAGCAGCGCGACGTAGGCGGGCGCGTTGGACATCAGGCCCATCGCGACGTCGACGAGCCTGTCGTCGACCTCGACCAGCAGGCCGAGCTCGCCGAACAGCGCGCGCACCGCGTCGTCGATCCGGGGATCCTGCGGCTCGTCGGCCGCGAGGATCACGACGCCCTGCCGGACCTCGACCGGCGTCGAGGGCAGCAGGCGGTAGACCGGACGGTCCGGGTAGGCGGCCTTGAGGTCGGCCAGCGAGACGCCGCCGAGGATCGAGGCGACCGGCATCGCGGTGCTCGCGATCTCCGCCGCCACCTCGGCGAGCTGCGCCGGCTTGTGGCAGAGCAGGACGAGGTCGGCCCGTTCCGCGACGGCGAAGTTGGAGGCCGGCGCCTCGCCGCCCAGCTCCTCGACCAGCGCCTCGGCGCGGCCCGGGAACGGGTCCGTGGCGAGGACCGGTCGTCCCCACCCGCGCGCGATGCCGCGCGCCATGTTCCCCGCTCCGATGAACCCGACCTGCATTGCGCCGACACTGTACGGCACAGGGCGGCGAGCGCCCTGGCGCGTCAAGACTGGTTGAAGAAGCCCTTCTCGATCAGCTGCGCGCGCTCTTCGGCCGAGATCTCGACGTTGCGCGGCGTGAGCATGAAGACGCGGTCGGCGACGCGCTGCATCCCGCCGTCCAGCGCGTAGGTCAGGCCCGAGGCGAAGTCGATCAGGCGCTTGCTCAGATCGGTGTCGGTCGACTGCAGGTTCAGCACGACCGGGATGTCGTCCTTGAACTTGTCGGCGACCTGCTGGGCGTCGTTGAACGACTTCGGGATGACGAGGTGCAGCTTCACCGAGCCGTTGCGCCTGGGCGCGCTGGCCCCGGCCGCACCACCGCCGATCGGGCGCAGGTTCGCGCGGGTCGGCGGCTCGTCGTCGGCGAAGATGTCGTCGAACTCGTCGCGACGCCGGCGCGAGCTGATGCGCCTGACGTTCGGGCGCTCGCGGTAGCGCTCCTCGAGCTCCTGCTCGGGCTCGCGGTAGTCGTCCTCGTCGTCGTAATGGTCTCGCTCTTCGGCGAGGCCGAAGTAGACGAGTGCCTTGTGCCAGCTGTCGCTCACGGCCACGGATCAACTGTACGCCAAATCTGGCGAATCTCCTGCATTCAGACGTACAGTCTCGTGCCGACCCGAACGATGGTCGCGCCCTCCTCGACGGCGACCGCGAAGTCCTGGGTGGTCCCCATCGACAGGTGGCGCAGCCCGTGGTCGGCCGTGAGCTGGGCCAGGGCGGCGAAGTGGCGGCGCGAGTCCTCGGCCCGCTCGGTCCACGGCGGCATCGTCATCAGGCCGACGGCCTCGACGTTCTGCAGCGCTTCGATCCGGGCCAGGAAGTCCGGCAGCGCCTGCGGCTCGATCCCCGACTTCTCGGGCTCGGCGGCGATGTTGACCTCGACCAGGACCTGCGTCCCGGCCGGCGCGTGGCGCTCCAGCTGCTCGACGACGGAGTCCGAGCCGACCGAGTGGATCATGCGCGCCAGCGGGAGCACCTGCTTGACCTTGCGCGACTGCAGGTGGCCGATGAAGTCCCAGGTCAGCTCGGCGCCGCCGGGCGCCTCGTGCTTGGCGACGAGCTCCTGCGCGCGGTTCTCGCCCGCGAGCGTGAGGCCCGCGGCGTGCAGGACCGGCAGCTCGCCGAGCGCGACGTACTTGACCGCGGCAAGCAGCTCGACGTCGCCGGCGCTGCGCCCGGCGCGGGCGGCGGCGTCGGCGATCTCCGCGCGGACGCGCTCGGCGTTGGCCCGGACGCTCTCGACCGTGAGCCCCTCGATCAGACGCGCCACAGCAGGCCTCCCTGCCGGCCGGTCACCGGGCCCGAGGCGCGGTGGGAGAAGAAGACGTCGGGCTCGCACATCGTGCAGCGACCGACATCATGGACCTGCTCGACGCCCGCGGCGCGCAGGCGGCGCGCCGCGATGGCCTTCAGGTCGATGCGGCGATCGTCGCGGCGCGGCTCGTCCGGGAAGCGCGCGGCGACCTCGTCGCCGACCTCGTAGCAGCAGACGCCCGCGGCCGGGCCGATCGCGGCGTGGATCGCGCCGTCGGCGTCGAGCGCGCGCAGCGCCTCCACCCCGGCCTCCAGGACGCCGTCCGCGAGGCCCTTCCAGCCCGCGTGGACCATGGCGATGGCGCCGGGCGTCGCCAGCGCGACCGGCAGGCAGTCGGCGGTCAGGACCAAGGCCACCAACTCGCGGCTCGCGGTCGCGACGCCGTCGGCCTCGGCCACCGCCCCGTCCGGATCCGTCGCGCCGTCGACCGTGATCACCCGCGTCCCGTGCACCTGCCTTGCGAACGCCAGCGGGCGCCCGTCGCTCGCGCGCCGCCGGTTCTCGGCGACCGCGTCCGGGTCGTCGTCGGTCCAGCGCCCCAGGTTCAGCGCGTCGTACGGCGCTTGCGAGACGCCGCCCGCGCGCCCCGTGAAGCGCACGACCGCACCGGGCAGCTGCAACTCGATCGCCATCGCCCGTTGTTCTAGCACTCGCACGGCGTCACGCCTCCAGCGCGGCGGCGAGCTGGGCGTCGCGGTCGTCGGGCAGCTCGCCGTCCAGGCGCCGCGCCAGGACCGCCTCGAGCCGCCGCCCCAGGTCCGGCCCCTGCGGCACGCCCGCGGCCATCAGGTCGTTGCCGTCGATCCGCAGCCTGACCCCGCGCCACTCGCCCAGGAACTGCAGCGCCTGCGTCGCGTCGCCGCGCGCGCCCGCCACCGCGACGGCCTCGACCGGCTCGCCGCGCAGCGCGGCGACGGCCTCCGACGGCCTCGCGCCCGGCGCCAGCGGCTGCGCGCAGGCGCAGCGCGTCAGCACGCGCGCCTCCGCGGCCGTGAAGCCCCAGCCGTCGACCCACGCGGTGTCCGGGATCACGGCGCCCAGCAGCGTCAGGTCCGCGCGGCCCTCGCCGGCCGGCAGCAGCGCCAGCGCGTCGCCGACCAGGTGCGGATCGAGCGTCAGCCCGGCCACGAGCCCGAGGTTCTGCGCGGCGTGCAGGGCGCTGAGCGCGTCCGGCTCACGCAGCGCCAGCCGCAGCTCGGCGCCGAGCCGGTCGCCGCTGACGGTCTCCAAGGCGCCGCGCTGGACCGCCTCGAACGCCAGCCGGTCGGTCGCGGGCTCGGGCCTGAACCCCAGCCGGATCGCGTAGCGGACCAGGCGCCACAGGCGCGTCGGGTCGTCGCGGAACGACACCGCGTGCATGATCCGCAGCCGCCCGGCCTCCAGGTCCTCCAGCGCCGCGGGCGCGGTGGCCAGCTCGCCCGCGCCGCTGAACGCCACCGCGTTGACGGTGAAGTCGCGGCGCAGCAGGTCGTCCTCCAGCCCGGACGGCCGGACGTCCGGCAGCGCGCCCGGCGCGCCGTAGCGCTCGGCGCGCGCCATCACGACGTCGACGTGGCCGCCGTCCGGCGTGAGCACGTCATAGGTGTTGAAGCGCTCGTGCCACGCGACGACCTCCCCGAGCGCCCGCGCGACCGGCTCCGGATCGCCCTCGACGACCACGTCGATCTCCGCGCCCGCGACGCCGAGCCGGCCCAGCAGCGCGTCGCGGACCGCGCCGCCGACGACCCACGCGCCCGGGTGCTGTGCGAGGACGTCGAGCGCCCACGCGCCATGCGGCGCGGCGCGCAGCGCCACGAAGGCTTCATCGGACCTCAACACGCTCGCGATCCTCCCACGCCGCTCGACCTCATACCCTGTCGACCCATGCCCCGTCCCTCCGGCGGCCGCCGCCGTCGGCTGGTCTGGATCGTGCCGGCCGTCGTGGCGTTGGTGCTCGCGGCCGTCGCGGTCAAGGTGCTGACGGGCGGCCAGGGCGACGTGTCGAACAAGAACGTCGAGTTCGACACCGCGCCGCCCGTGGCGCCCGCGCCGACCGCAGCCGAGCCGAAGACCACCACGTCCAACGCCAAGGACCCGTTCGCCGACGGGTTCGAATGGCCCATGTACGGCTACACGGCCAACCGCGCGCGCTACCTGCCGCTGACGCGCGACCTGCGCCCGCCGTTCAACGTGCGCTGGAAGCTGACGGGCTCGATCCTGCTGGAGTTCCCGCCCGTGATCTGCGGGAAGTCGGTGTTCCTGCTCAAGAACAACGGCGCGCTCTACGCGCTGTCGCGCAGGACCGGCAGGGTCCGCTGGAAGGCGAAGCTCGGCTACCTCGCCGCGTCGTCGCCCGCGTGCTCGGTCAAGGACTCGACGGTCTACGTCGTCCTGCTGGCGCGCGGCAAGGGCATCAAGGCCGGCCGCGTCGCGGCGGTCGCCGCGGGGAGCGGCCGGACGCGCTGGTCGCGCAAGCTGCCGTCGCGCGCCGAGTCCTCGCCGCTGCTGGACTCCGGCCGCGTGTACTTCGGCAGCGAGGACGGGACCGTCTACTCGCTCGATGCCGCCAACGGCAACATCGTCTGGACCTACAAGTCCGGCGGCGCGGTCAAGGGCGGGATCGCCCTCGACGGCGACGGCCGGCTGATCTTCGGCGACTACGACGGCTCGGTCACCGCGATCCGCCGCGCCGACGGCAAGCGGCTGTGGAAGACCGGGACGTCCGGCGGCGCGTTCGGCCTGAAGTCGGGCAACTTCTACGCGACGCCCGCGATCGCCTACGGCCGCGTCTACATCGGCAACACCGACGGCTTCGTCTACTCGTTCTCCACCAGGAACGGGGCGCTGGCGTGGCGCCACAAGACCGGCGGCTACGTCTACTCCTCCCCCGCGATCTCGCCGGTCCGCGGCGGGACCGTCTACGCCGGGTCCTACGACGGCAAGCTGTACGCCTTCGACGCCCGGACCGGCAACGTCAAGTGGACGCACAGGTCGGGCGGCAAGATCAGCGGCGCGCCGGTCGTCATCGGCGACCTGGTGTTCTACTCCAACCTGAGCAAGCACTCGACCGGCGCCGTCGGCGCGGCGACCGGCAAGTTGGTGTGGTCGATCGGGCGCGGCGCGTTCAACCCCGTCGTCTCCGACGGCCAGCGGCTGTACCTACTGGGCTTCACCACGTTGTACGCCTTGGCCGAGCAGGGCCGGACGGCCGCCGGGACGCTGACCGACGCCGGCAGGAAGCACCGCGACGCCCACCTCGCGGCGGTCGCCAAGCGCCGTCACGTGCGCTACCTCAACGCCCGCATCGCGGCGCGGCGGCGCGCCGTCGCCCGCCGCCTAGCACTCCGCCGCGCGGGCGCGAAGGTCTGCTTCGAGTCCGGCGGCAGGAGCACGTGCCGCGTGCCCAAGCCGCCGGTCTGCTTCAGGCGCGCGTCCGACGGCCGGACGGTCTGCCGCGCCAGGAAGGACTGAGGCCTAGGCCTTGGCCTTCTTCTTGGTGGCCTTGGTCTTCGCCTTCAACACCCAGAACTTGACGCGCGCGGTGTCCTGGACCCTGCCGTCGGCGCTGAGCGTCGTGACGGTCAGCAGGTAGGTCCCGGGCGCAAGCCTGCCGCCCTTGGCGATCAGCGCCTGGGGCCGGACGGTCGCGACCGAGGCGACGGCGCCGCCCTTGGCGGCCTTGGCGATCGTCAGCGACGTGCCGCCCGCGCCGGCCGTGCCGGTGGTCTGCCTGACGCTGACCGGCGCGTACTCGCCGGGCTTGTACCTGCCGTCGTCCTGCTGGCTGCCGCGCAGCGGCGGGCACCTGGCGACCGCGTGCGAGCCGGTGCTGCGCTGCAGCGTGACCCGGACCGTCGCGGCGGTGCTCAGCCGGTAGCGGATCCTCACCGCTCGCGACGTCGCCGCGGCGGCGGCCACGCAGCGCGGGCTGACCGTGAGGCTCTGGACCTTCGCCAGCAGCGGCGTCACGGCACCGGCGCCCGTGACCGGCGCGGGCGGCGTGGTGGTCGTCGTCGTGGTGGTGGTCGTCGTGTCCGTCGTCGTCGTGGTGGCCGGCGGCGGCGGGGCCGGGATCGTCACGCTCACCGTCACCGGCGCGGAGACCGCGCCGTCCTTGTCGGCGGCGGTGACGGTCACCGTGTAGGTCCCGGGCGTCGTGTAGCGGTGCAGCGCGATCATCGGGACGTGGCCGTTCTGCCTCAGCGGCGCGGTCCCGTCGCCCCAGTCGACGTGGTAGGTGAAGGACCGGGCCTGGTCGTCGGGGCTGACGTCGCTCGCGCCGACCGTGAACGACAGGTCGGTGTTCAGCGGCGTGCTGTCGGGCGCGGCAACCGTGGCGACCGGCGCGACGTTGTTGACCGTCACCGCTCCGCGGTAGGTCGTGGTGAGGCCGTCCTTGTCGATGATCGCGGCGCGGACGAAGAACCTGCCGGAGTCGGTCTCCGGGATCCTCAGCGCCGCCTCGCTGCCCGAGCCGCCGTAGGTGCCGTCGCCGACGTCCCAGGTGCCGTCGTCGTTGGTGTCGAAGGCGTAGTGGAACCCGGCGGTGGTGTCGGCGCTCGACGGGTCGGCGGGCGCGGTCAGCGACACGGTGGCGGTGCTGCCCTCGTCGACCGGGCCGTCGTTGCCGAAGGTCGCGGTCGGCGCGACGCCGGTCGCGACGACGTTGGTGACGTGCGTGGTGACGCCGCCGTCCTTGTCGATGATCGCGACCCGGACCGGCGTGGTGCCGTCGTCGGTCGTCGGGACCGTGAGGCTGGTGGCCGTCGTCGCGGTGGCGTAGGTCCTGCCGTCGCCGCCGGACTCCCAGGTGCCGTCGTCGCCGACGTCGTAGGCGTAGCGGATCCCGGCGGCGCTGTCGGCGCTCGACGGGTCGGTGACCCTGGTCACCGTCACGTGCGCGTCGGTGCCCTCGTCGACCGGGCCGTCGTTGGCGACCGTGCCGTCCGGCGCGACGTTGTTCACCGTCAACGTCTTGGTGTAGGTGTTGCTCGCGCCGTCCTGGTCGATGATCGCCGCGCGGACGGTCACCGTGCCGTCGTCGGTCGTCGGGACGGCGGCGCTGGAGCTCGTCGTCGAGCCGGCGTAGGTGCCGTCGCCGATGTCCCACCTGCCGTCGTTGTCGAGGTCGTAGGCGTAGCGGAAGCCCGCGGCGGTGTCGGCGCTCGACGGGTCCGCCTGGTCGCTGAAGCTCGCCGTGCCGCTGCTGCCCTCGTCGACCGGGCCGCCGGTGCTCAGCGTGGCGGTCGGCGCGACGTTGTCGACGTCGTAGTCGACCGAGATGAACGTGTTGCCGCCGTCCTTGTCGGTGACGGCGACGTCGAAGGTCTGGGTCCCGGAGTCGGTCGGGGTGATCGTGAAGTCGGTGGCCGTCGTCCCCTCGGCATAGGTGTCGCCGCCGAAGTCGTAGGTGCCGTCGTCGTCGGTGTCGACCCCGTAGTGCAGGCCGGCCGCGTCGGCGGCCGACGGGTCGGTCCCGCTGACGTGCAGCGTCCACGACCTGCCCTCGGTCCCGGGCGTCGGGACGCCGGAGACCGACGGGGTCGGCGCGACGTTGGTCACCGTGACGTTCACGCTCGCGGTCGACGTCGCGGCGCTGGGGTCGGAGACCTGGACGGCGACCGCGTGCGTCGCGGGGCCGTCGCCCATGCCGAAGGTGGCCGCCTGCGCGGCGGTCAGCGCCGGCCTGGCGCCGGTCGCGTCGTCGTACTGGCCGTCGCCGTCGAGGTCCCACCTGTAGGTCAGCGCGTCGTTGTCGGCGTCGGTCGAGCCGGAGGCGTCGAGCGCGGGCGCCGTGCCCTCGCCGATCGTGTACGGGCCGCCCGCGCTGGCGACCGGCGCGTGGTTGGCGGAGAGCGTCCTGAACGTGACGTCGGTGCCGTAGCCGGTGCCGGAGACGTTGGTGGCGAACGCGCGGTAGTCGTAGCTCTTGTTCGGGGCCAGCCCGGTGGCCGCCACGCTGAACGCGCCGGTCGTCGTGCCGGACGCGTCGACCTCGGTCGTGCCCCCGCTGCCGAGCGCCGGGGTGCACGGCGCGGCGCAGACGACGAAGCCGCGCTTGCTCAGCGTGCCGCCGCCGTCGGAGGTGACGGTCCCGTTCAGCGTCGCGCCGCCGGTCGTCACGCCGTTGGCGGCCTGGGTCGTGGCGGTCGGCGCGATCGCCGCGGCGGCCTTGTTGAGGCCGGCCATCAGGAAGGCGTACGGGAGGTGCTGCGCGCTGTCGGCGAAGTTCCAGTGGTAGTTGACGCCGGCGTTGGGCGCCCTGTTCTGGCCCGTGTTGCCGCTGCGCGTGGCGCCGGCGCCGAAGATCGTGCCGCCGCCGGTCGCGCTCCACAGGCTGGAGGCGGTGACCGTGTCGGTCGACGGGCCGAGGAACGGCGTCTGGGTGAGGTTGCTGAGGTTGCCAAGCGCCAGGACGCTGAAGTCCGCGTCGGCCTGCGTGTTGTTGAGGACCAGGCTCGCCGAGTTCGACGACGCGTCGCCGACGCTCTCCTGCGCCGGACCGCTGACCGGGTTCAGCGCGTCGACGCCGTCGTAGGCCACGGCGCCGATGACCGCTGAGACGTTGTGCGCGAACGTCACCGTGACCGCCGCGGTCCCAACCGCCGGGTTGCTCAGCGTCCACACCTCGGCGTGCGCGCCCGAGGTGGTCCTCGCGCCGGAGTCCAGCGCGGCGCGCAGCGTCAGCGCCTGCCCGCCGTAGGAGACGCCAGAGACCTGCTGGCCCTCGGTCGTCGCGACGCCGACCGCGAGCAGCCGGCCGGAGCCGGCCGTGATCGCGACGTTGTCGAGCTGGAACGACGAGCCGACCGCAGCCGCCCTCGTGGCCGCTCCGCGCTGCACCACGTCCGCCTGCGCGGCGGATGCGCCCACGCTCGCGATCGCCATCAACGCCGCGCCCGTGACGGCGCACTTCCGCACAAGTACCCCCAACATGGGGACGAGCCTACGTCCGCGGGCGGACGATGCGCAACCCCGAACGTCTAGTTCGGAAACAACCGTGTCCGCCTGGACGGCCGGGGCGGTGAGGCCGCGGCGTCCACTTCCCGAGCGGTCCCTACGGCCGGACGGGCACGCCGGCGGCGATCAGGCGTTCCTTGGCCTCGGCGACGGTGTGCTCGCCGAAGTGGAACAGCGACGCGACGATCGCCGCGTCGGCGCCCGACTGCAGCGCGGCGGTGATGTCGTCGAGGCCGCCCGCGCCGCCGGAGGCGATCACGGGGACGTCGACCGCCTGCGCGATCGCCGACGTCAACTCGAGGTCGTAGCCGTCCTTGGTGCCGTCGCGGTCCATCGAGGTCAGCAGGATCTCGCCCGCGCCGCGGCGGACGCCCTCGATCGCCCACTCGATCGCGTCGCGGCCCGTCGGCGTGCGGCCGCCCGCGACGAAGACCTCCCAGCCGTCGGCCTGCGTCGCGTCGGCGCGGCGCTTGGCGTCGATCGCCAGCACGACGCACTGCGAGCCGAAGTGCTCGGCGAGCTCGTCGAGCAGCTCCGGCCGGGCGAGCGCCGCCGAGTTGATCGACACCTTGTCGGCGCCCGCGTCCAGGACCGCCTGCGCGTCGGCCACCGAGCGGATCCCGCCGCCGATCGTGAACGGGATGAACACGTTGTCGGCGGTCCGCCGCGCCAGGTCCACGATCGTCCCGCGGTTCTCATGCGTCGCGGTGATGTCGAGGAACACCAGCTCATCCGCACCCTCGGCGTCATACCGCTCCGCCAGCTCCACCGGATCCCCCGCATCTCGGATCCCAACGAAGTTGGTGCCCTTGACCACCCGCCCCTTGTCCACATCGAGACACGGGATGACGCGCTTGAGATGCATTGCCAGCAGCCTATCTCGCCGCCCACCGCCATCCGGCGCGCGCCTCCGCGACGCGCAGCGGCACCGCCCACCGCGCGACCCCGCGCGGCGCGGCTCAGAGGGCGGCGGCGCCGTGCTTCGCGCGATGGCGGGGCGCGAGCAGGCGGGCGATGTGCGGGTCGGCGGCGAGCGTCGCGGGAGAGCCGGGGTGCGTCCGGATCGCCTGCAGGAGCGCCTGGTTGCGGTGGCTGCCGAGGCGGGGCTCGAGGTCGTGGAGGAGGCGCGACCAGCGCTCCTGCGCCGGCGGCTGGTTGAGCGCGGCGGCGACGGGCGGCGAGGCGACCGCGCGCAGCGCCCTGCCGGCCTGCTCGGGCGTCAGCGCGGCGAGCAGCTCGGCGGCGAGGCCGTCGTCGCCGTTGACGTACAACTCGACCAGCGCGGCGGTGTAGCGGTCGATCACCTGCTGCGGGACGTCGTCGCCGCCGCTGACGAGGTGGCGCAGCGCGCGACCGGCGGCGGACGCGTCGGTCCCGGCGCGCGCGGCGGCCAGCAGCGCGTCGAGCGCGGTGTCGATCTCGGCGGCGCGCATCGAGGTCGGCAGGTAGGCCGCGGAGTCCACGCAGTCCAGGATCACGCGGGCGGCGACCGCGCGCTCCGGGTGCTCGGCGGACAACCGCGTGTACTTGGTCCCGAGCTCGTGGCGGCGGGGCTCGGAGACGCACGGCCACAGCGCGGGCCAGAGCGTGAGGACGTTGTCGCGCGAGCGCTGCGACGCCTCCTGATCGACGTAGACGCCCAGGAGCCCGGCCGCGAGCGCGTCGACCCGGTCTTGCGGGAGGGCGTGGAAGAACGCCGCGGCGGCATCACGCTCAGCGATGCTGAGCGGATGGTCGCGCATGTCGGCCAGCAGCGTCCCGACGCGTGCGGTGACCGGGTCGACCGGCGCGGCGACGACGTCGCGGACCGCGAGGGCCAGCCACTGCGCGAGGTCGCTGCCGGTGACCGTGGTCACCGACGGGTGCGCGGCCGACGCCTGGTTGCGCATCACCCGGACGTGGTCGAGGCGCAGGTGCGCGTCGTGGGTGATCAGGCCGAGCTGGCGCGCGGCGCGGAGCAGGTCGATGTCGTCGATCCGCGTCAGGTCTTCGACCCTGCTGAGGTGCTTGCGCCGCTCGGGCGACGAGACCGCGACCTCGAAGAAGTACGCCAGGTCGTACGCCGCGACCCGCCGCCGCAGCTCGCCGACGGTCGCGTCCCAGAGGTAGTTCAGCGCCGCGTCGAAGAGCCCGACCGCGGCGGCCGCGATGAGCTTGGAGACGTACGCGCCACGCGCGAGCGCCGCCTCGTCGAGCTCGGCGACCGACGCCGGGACGCTCGCCAGCACCAGCCCCCGCTGCGCGACATCGGCGAGCACATCGCTCGGCAACCCGACCGCCGCCAACCGCGCGAGCAGGATCGCCTCGAACTCCTCGAGCTCCTTCCGCGCATCCGCCCCATCCAACCCACCCCGCTCCTGCATGGCGCGAGTCTACGCGCGCACAGCCGCACCCTTCCGCCGCGCCTCGCCGCCCCGGCAGGGGACGGCGGCTTCCTGCGCGCGCTTACTCCGCCGCGGGCACGGCGCGGAAGGGCTTCTTGCCCTCGACCGGCTCGGGCTGCAGCGCCTGCTGGCCTTCGGCGATCGTGAAGCGGCCTTCGTAGAGCGCCTTGCCGGCGATCACGCCGCCGAGGTTGACCTGACGCAGGTCGCGCAGGCCGCGGAGGTCCTCCAGCGAGCCGATGCCGCCGGAGTAGATGAAGCGCCCGCGCACGACCTTGGCGATCCTCTTGACCGCCTCGAAGTTGATGCCGCCGAGCATGCCGTCGCGGTCGACGTCGGTGTAGACGAACGACCGCACGCCGCGGTTCTGCAGGCGCTCGATGACGGCCTCGGCCGGCATCTGCGTCGTCTCCTGCCAGCCCGACGTCGAGACGTTGCCGCCGCGCGTGTCGACCGACACGATCGTCCGCTCGCGGAACGCGCCGAGCACGTCGTCGAGGAAGTCGATGTCGTTGAACGCCGCGGTCCCGAGGATCACGCGCTCCGCGCCGGCGCGCAGCGCGTCGCGGACCGCCGGCAGCGTCCGCAGGCCGCCGCCGTACTGGACGGGCACGTGCAACTCGGCGGTGATCTGCTCCAGGTGCTCGAGCGACTTCGGCGAGCCGGTCCTCGCGCCGTCGAGGTCGACGACATGGAGGAACCTCGCACCCGCGTCGACCCACGCGCGCGCCGCCTCCAGCGGCGAGTCCTCATAGACGGTGACCTGGTTGAAGTCACCCTTCACGAGGCGAACCGCCTTGCCCTCGCTGATGTCGATCGCCGGGTACAGGATCAAGCTGCTGTCGCCTCCACAGACGTGCACACCCGCACGAAGTTCGCCAGCAGGGCGATCCCGTCGCGCGAGGACTTCTCGGGATGGAACTGGGTGCCGTACACGTTCCCGCGGCCGACGACGGACGCGAACTCGCTGCCGTAGTCGCTGATGCCGAGGGCGATCTCGCTGTCGAGCGCGATGCCGGGAACGAAGGAGTGCACGTGGTAGAACGGCGCCGGGTCCGGGAGCCCGTCGCTCAGCGCGCTGGGCCGCGCCCAGCGCACGCTGTTCCACCCGATGTGCGGAAGCTTCAGGCCGCGCGCGTCCAGCGGCACGATCTCGCCGGGCAGCAGGCCGAGCCCGTCGGCGCCGCCGAACTCCGGGCTGTGCTCGAAGAGCAGCTGCATGCCCAGGCACGCGCCGAGCACCGGGACACCCGCGCCCGCGCGTTCGCGCACGAAGTCGGCCAGCCCGGTCTGGTTCAGGACGTCCATCGCCCGCGCGAACGCGCCGACGCCCGGGACGACCAGGCCGTCGGTCGCGCGCAGCGCGTCGTGGTCGCCGGTCATGACCACCGTCGCGCCCGCGCGCTCCAGCGACTTCTGCATGGAGCGGCGGTTGCCCATGCCGTAGTCGACGAGGCCGAGCGTCACCATCAGGACGTCAGCGTTCCCTTGGTCGAGGGCACGCCGGTCTCGGTCGGGTCGATCGCGACGGCCGCGCGCAGCGCGCGGGCAAAGGCCTTGAACGCCGCCTCGATCATGTGATGGGCGTTGGTCCCGGTCTCGACCGTCACGTGCAGCGTCATCCTCGCCGCCGACGACACCGCCCGGAAGAACTCCTCGGTCAGCTCGTGGTCGAAGTTGCCGGTGCCGCCCGGCGGCAGGTCGGCCTCGAAGGCGAGGAACGGCCGGCCCGACAGGTCCAGCGACACGCTCGCGCGCGCCTCGTCCATCGGCACGACCGCGTGGCCGTAGCGGTAGATCCCGGCGCGGTCGCCGAGCGCCTGGTCCAGCGCCTGGCCGAGCACGATCCCGGTGTCCTCGACCGTGTGGTGCGCGCCGGTCTGCAGGTCGCCCTCGACGTTGACGAACAGGTCGAGGCGACCGTGCCGGGCGAGCAGGTCGAGCATGTGATCCAGGAAGCCGACGCCCGTCTCGCGGGTCCCGGCGCCGTGGCCGTCGAGGCCGAGCGTCAGGCGGACGTCGGTCTCCTTGGTCTTGCGGCTGATCTCGGCGGTGCGCGTCATCGCCCTTGATTCTCCCGAACCCGCATCGAGTCCGCGTGCCGGGTGAAGCCTTCGGCCTCAGCGATCGGCACGCCGGCCTTCGCGAGGGCGTCCGCAGCGGCGCCGATCCGCACCACGCTCATGCGCCGCCGGAACTGCCGCGTCGACAGCCCGGAGGTGAACCGCGCGGCGCCGCCGGTCGGCAGCGTGTGGTTGGAGCCGGCCACGTAGTCGCCGAACGCGGTCCCGGACTCGCGCCCCACGAACACGCACCCGGCGGAGCGCACGGCGCCCGCCAGCGCCTCGGCGCCGGCGCCGACGAGCTCCAGGTGCTCGGGCGCGAACGCCTCGCTGACGGCCAGCGCGCTGGCGACATCATCGACGACCACCACGGCCGCGGCCGCGTCGGAGTCCGGCGCCTCGTCCAGCCGTGCGGCGACCTCGTGCGCCAGCGCCGCCGAGTCGGTCACCAGCGCGACGATCGTCCCGGTGCCGTGCTCGGCCTGCGCGAGCAGGTCGGCCACGACGAGGTCGACGTCGGCGTCCTCGGTCGCCACGATCAGGACATCCGAAGGGCCCGCGAAGCCGTCGATCCCGACGTCCCCGCTGACCTGGCGCTTGGCCTCCTGCACGTAGAGCGACCCCGGCCCCGCGATCACGTCCACGCGCGCGACGCTCTCGGTCCCGTAGGCGAACGCGGCGACCGCGTGCGCGCCGCCCATCCCCCAGACCTCGTCGGCGCCGCACAGCGCGCACGCTGCCAGGATCACCGGGTGCGCGCCCGGCGCGCAGACGACGACCTCGTCGACGCCCGCCGCCTTCGCGGTCACGACGCCCATCACGACGGTCGACGGGTACGGGTTGCGCCCGCCCGGCGTGTAGATCGCGGCGCGCCGCACCGGGACGTCGCGGATCGTCACGTGCTGGCCCTGGGGCAGCGCGACCTCGCGGTCGGTCGCCAGCCCGGCCTCGGCGACCGCGCGCACGTTGGCGATCGCGACCTCCAGCCCGGCCCGGACCGCGGGGTCCAGCGCGGCCAGCGCGGCGTCGCACTCCTCCTGCGTGACGCGCAGCGGACCGGTCACGCCGTCAAAGCGCTCGGCGTATTCGAGCAACGCCTGCTCCCCGCGCGTGCGCACGGAGGCGACGATCTCGCTCACCGTCCCCGACACCGACACGCCCGCGGGCGCCAGCGCGCGCAGCTCGGCCGCCGCGTTGACCGGATCGGTGGACTCGAAGCGCTCGACCTGCATCACGCACCCCCCGCGATCGGCGCCGCCGACGGCGCGTCGCCGACGACCGCGCGCATGCGCCGCGTCAGCTCGTCGATGGCCGCCGACTTCAGCTTGTGCGCCACCGGGTTGGCGATCAGGCGCGCGGTCGAGTGCAGGATCTCCTCCCGGATGACGAGGCCGTTCTCGCGCAGGGTGTTGCCCGTGGCGGTGAGGTCGACGATCGCCTCGCTCAGCCCGGTCAGCGGCGCCAGCTCGATCGAGCCCTTGACCTCGACGATCTCGGCCTGGCGGCCGGTCTGCTCGAAGTAGCGCGCGGCGATCCGCGCGTACTTGGTCGCGACGCGCATGACGCCCAGGCGCCGCAGCGCCTCGGCCGCCGGGTCGATGTCGCCGGCGATGGTCGCGACGACCATCGTGCACGGCCCGAACCCGAGATCCAGAAGTTCTACAACTTGCCGCTCGTCCTGCTCGGTCAGGACGTCCTTGCCGGTGATCCCGACGTCGGCGGCGCCCGCCTCGACGTAGGTCGGCACGTCCGACGGGCGCATCGTGACGATCCCGACGTCCTCGAACAGCAGCTTGCGCGAGTTGCTCCGGACCTCGGCCGTCGGCACGCCGACGGCGTCGAGCAGGTCGAGCGTCTCGCCGATCATCGCGCCGCGCGGGACCGCGATCGTCAGGGCGGGCGAGTTGTTGATGGACTCGCTCACGACGCCACCGCCTCCTCTTCGCCCGCCAGCGCCAGGTGCAGGCTGTCGACGTTGAGCGCGAAGCCGACCGCCGGCAGGTCGCGACCGAAGCGCGACAACAACGTGTCGTAGCGCCCGCCGCCGCCGAGCGGCTCGCCGAGCGCCGGGTCCAGGACGTCGAACACCGCGCCCGTGTAGTACCCGAGCCCGCGCGCGAGGCCGAGGTCGAGGACGATCCGGGCGTGGACCGCCTCGGGCAGGTCGGCGAGGATCGCGCGCAGGCCGTCGGCCTCGCCGCCGGTGATCTCGTCGAGCACCTCGGGCCCGCCGCGCAGCTGCGGGACGCGCACCAGCGCGTCGTCGACGCCGGCGGCGATCGCCTCGCGCTCCAGGCGCACGAAGTCGCGGCGGCCGAGCGCCGCGAGCAGCCGCTCGCCGACCTCGTCCGGGACGTCGAAGGACTTCAACAACGCCGGGTACAGCGACGCGCTGCCGAGCGCGATCCGGTAGCCGACGAGGCCGACCGCGTCCAGCGCCTCGCACAGGACCGTGAGCGCCTCGACGGTCCCGAACGGCCCGGGCGAGCCGACCAGCTCGATCCCCGCCTGCAGGAACTCGCGCATCTGCCCGCGATGCGGCCGCACGCCGCGGTAGGCGTGCGCGAAGTAGGAGAAGCGCAGCGGCGGCTCCGCGGTCGCGTAGCGCGTGGCGACGACGCGCGCGATCGGCACCGTCATGTCCGGCCGCAGCGCCATGACCTGGCCGTGGTCGTCCATCACGCGGTAGCCCGGATCGACGCCCGTCTCGCCGCGGCGCAGGACGTCCTCGAACTCGATCGAGGGCGTCCAGACCTCGCCATAGCCCCGATGCTCGAACACCCCGCGCATCGCCTCGGTGATGGCGCGCAGCTCCCGCATCTCGTCGGGAAGGACGTCTCGCGTCCCGTTGGGAATGGGGTGGTTCATCGGGTCCCGCAGACTACGCGAAGGTCTGCTGCGAGACGGTCACGCCAGCGCCGGCTGCTCCGCCACCCGCTCGATGCTCGCCCCGAGCTCCCGCAACCGCTCGTCGATCCGCTCGTAGCCGCGGTCGATCTGGCCGATGTTGCCGATCTCGGTGCGCCCCTCGGCGCACAGCGCGGCCAGCAGCACGGCCATCCCCGCCCGGATGTCGGGCGACTCGACCCGCGCGGCGCGCAAGCGCCGCGGACCATGGATCAGAGCACGGTGAGGATCGGCGATGAACACGTTGGCGCCCATCGAGATCAGCTTGTCGCAGAAGAACAGGCGCGACTCGAACATCCACTCGTGGACGAGGACCTCGCCCTCGGACTGGGTGGCGAGCGCGACCGCGATCGACGTCAGGTCGGCCGGGAACGCGGGCCACGGACCGTCCTGGACCTTGGACGTGTGCTCGCCCATGTCGCGCTCGACGACCAGCTTCTGGCCGCCGGGGATGATCACGTCGGCGCCGTCGAGCTGGGACTCCAGGCCGATGCGGCGGAAGACCAGGCGGATCATGCGCAGGTCGTCGGGCTCGGTGTCCTTGATCCGCATCTCGCCGCCGGTCATGCCGGCCATGGCCATGAACGAGCCGATCTCGATGTGGTCGGGGCCGATGTCGTGCGTCGTGCCGCCGAGGACGTCGGTCCCGGTCACGTGCATGACGTTGGAGCCGATGCCGCGGATGTCGGCGCCCATCTTCACGAGCATGCGCGCGAGGTCGACGACGTGCGGCTCGCTGGCCGCGTTGAAGATCTGGGTCTCGCCGGGCGTGAGCGCGGCGGCCATCAGGGCGTTCTCGGTGCCCATCACGGACGGCTCGTCCATGAAGATCTCGCCCGCGCGCAGCGTGCCCGCGAGCTTCAAGATGGTGTGGTCGTGCTGCTCGATCCGGGCCCCGAGCGCCTTGAACGCGTCGAGGTGCGGGTCGAGGCGGCGGCGGCCGATGACGTCGCCGCCGGGCGGCGGCATCTCCGCGCGGCCGAAGCGCGCGAGCAGCGGGCCGGCGAGCAGGAACGACGCGCGGATGCGCGCCGAGATCCGGGGATCGACGCGCGACTCGGCGGTGATGCCGGCGGCGCAGATCGCGACCTCGTGCTCCCCGCGCCACTCCACGGTGGCGCCGAGATCCTCCAAGAGGTCGAGCATCGCCTGGACGTCGCGGATGCGCGGGATGTTGCGCACGACGACCTCGTCCGAGGTCAGCGCGGACGCGGCGAGACAGGGCAGGGCGGCGTTCTTGTTGCCGGCAGGGATGACCGTGCCGGACAGCGGAGCGCCCCCGTCGATGACGAACTTCTCCATGCGGTCGAAGCGCCCTGTGCGGCTTCCCGTAGTGGGGTCAGGGCGCTGGGCTAGGGTAACAGCCATGTCGTCGCAGCTTTCGCGGGCCGAGGCCTGGGACCTCCTCTCGGAGTGGGTGCAATCACCCTCCTTGCGCAAGCACTGCCTGGCGGTCGAGGCGGCGATGGTCGCCTACGCCCGGGAGAACGGCGAGGACGAGGAGCGCTGGGCCGTCGCGGGGCTGCTGCACGACGCCGACTACGAGCGCTTCCCGGACCTCGACGACGAGGTCGACGGGCATCCGCGGACCATCTTGAAGTACTTGCGCGAGCAGGACGCGGATCCGGAGATCGTCGCCGCGATCGCCGGCCACGCGCCGTTCCTGGGCGTCGCGCGGGAGACGCAGATGGCCAAGACGCTGTGGGCGGTCGACGAGCTGTCGGGGTTCATCATGGCCTGCGCCTACGTCCGGCCCGAGGGCATCCACGGGATGACGCCCAAGTCGGTCAAGAAGAAGCTGAGGACGGTCGCGTTCGCCGCCGCGGTCAACCGCGACGAGGTGCGCTCGGGCGCCGAGGAGCTGGGCGTCGACTTCGACGAGCACATCCGCTTCGTCATCGCCGCCCTGGAGGCGCGCGCCGACGAGCTCGAGCTGCACGGCCGCGGAGCCGACGACGCCGCGGCCGCGACGGGCGACAACGCACCCGGCCTCGCGCCGGACGAGGGCTCCGCGCCGACGACCCCGGAGGCCGCCGCCTAACCGCGGCGCCACGCTCTCGTCTGGTCCGCCCCCTGTCCCGGGCGGCGCTCGTGAGCGCTACGCGCGCGTCCTACGTGCGCCGCATGCCCGTGCGCTGCTGGCCGCCGAGCTGCCGGCGCGGCTGCCGGTCGGGATCAACGGCATCGCGCTGGTCCTGTTCATGCGCCAGCACTCCGGCTCCTACGCGGAGGCGGGCGCGGTCGCGGCGGCGTTCGGCTTCGCGGTCGGGATCTCGGCACCGCTGATCGGGCGCATGATCGACCGCCGCGGCCTGGTCCCGGTGGTCGTGCCGTTCACGGTCCTGCACGCGATCTCGATGCTGGCGCTCGTCGTCTGCGGGATCGAGGGCGCGCCGGTCGGGTTGTTGGTGGTGTTGGCCGCGCTCGCGGGCGCGTTCATCCCACCGCTCGGCTCGATCTCGCGCTCGCTGTGGCCGCGGATCCTCGAGCACGAGGACCCCGGGCTGCTCGGGACCGCGCTCGCTCTCGAGGGCGTCCTGATCGAGCTGATCTTCGTGACCGGCCCGCTGCTGACCGCGCTGCTGGCGGCGGTGTGGGATCCGGCGGTCGCGCTGGTGCTGTCGCCGATCCTGCTGTGCGCGGGGCTCGCCGGGTTCCTGGCGCAGCCGCCGGTCCGGGCGTGGCGCATCAGCGACGCCGCCGAGCACCACGGGCCGATGGGCGCGCTGCGCTCGCCGGGGATCCGGACGCTCGTGCTCGTCACGCTGCCGATGGGCTTCTGCTTCGGCGCGATGGAGGTGACGCTGCCGGCGTTCGCCGAGGCCCAAGGGCACAGGCCGCTGGCGGGCGTCCTGGTCGCGACGTGGTCGTTCGGCAGCGCGATCGGCGGGCTCGCCTACGGCGCGCGGTCCTGGCGCGGCGCGCCCGGGCGACGCTACGCGCGGCTGGCGATGCTGCTGCCGCTCGGCTACCTGCCGCTGGCGCTCGCACCGACGATCCCGGTGATGATCCCGCTGGCGATCCTCGCCGGCTGCTGCATCGCGCCGACGCTGACGGCCGGGAACCAGATCGCCGGCGAGGTCGCGCCCGCGGGCGCCGAGACCGAGGCCTACACCTGGCCGGTGACCGCGCTGGTCGTCGGCCTGGCGATCGGCAACACGGTCGCCGGAGCCCTCGTCGAGGGCCCCGGCTGGCGCACGGCGTTCCTGGTCAGCGCCTGCGGCGCCGCCGGCAGTGCCGCACTCGCGGCACTGCGCTGGCGGACGCTCGCAAGCGACCGAGACAGCCGCTACGGCGCGAACACCGTCGAGGCGTAGATGTCGGCGTTGCCGAAGTTGGCCGGGCAGTCCTGCTGCGGTGCCGGCGAACCCTCGTCCTCGTCGTCATCACCGCTGTCGTTCGGCAGCTCGGTCGGCGGCTCCGGCGACTCGGAGGTCGGGCCACCGATCGACACCGCCTCCTCGTGCAGTTCCTGGCGGTACTCGTCGACCGCCGGGCAGTCGGCCGCGTTGCGAACGTCGTTCCACAGCCCGATCCCGTAGGTCCGGGTCGCGTCGGCGTACACGTAGTCGCCAACGAACTCGGAGGCGAGGTTGTTGGCGCTGCTCCCCCGCGCGTCGCCTGAGGCGCCGCGGTTGGCCACCGAGAACGGGCCGACGACGCCGAGCGGCCCGATGTTGGCGTGCAACATCACGCCGACCGACGGGTGCGCGTTCTCCGGCCCCTCGGCGGACGTCGTGAACGGTGCGGTGAACGCGTTGTAGACGACGTACGCGTCCCTGGCGTCCGGCGAGATCGCGGCCGCCGAGTAGTACCCGCGGTCGCCCGGGCTCTGGATGCTGCGGCGCGGGCCCCACGTCGCGCCGCCGTCACGCGAGGTCGTGAACTTGACGGTCTCGGCGCCCAGCCCCGATCCGCCGTCCGCGTAGGACATGACGATCTGGTTGGTCGCGCCGGCGCCGAACGGCGCGCCGTTGGCGATGTCCACCGACGGACCGGCGCCGGCATCGTTGCGCTCGCCGCCGACCCCGTCGATCGTGCAACGGAAGACCGAGACCTCGAAGCCCGCGCACTGGTCGTTGGCGTCGAACAGCTTGACCGGCGCGGTCCAGGTCGCGCCGCCGTCGCTGGAGGTCACCATGACCTCCTGGCCGGTCACCGGCGCGCCCGGCGCCTGTGGCGGCTGCTGGTAGGCGAACACGTACACCTTGCCGTGCGAGTCCGTCCGGACCGTGCAGTCGACGCGCGAGTAGCCCGGCTGCGTCGTCTCCTCGTAGTGCTTGTCGATCGCGATCGACTGGCTCCACGACACGCCGCCGTCATGCGACGTCGCGATCTGGATCGGCGGGACGTCGAAGGTCCCGTTCACCGGGTCGTAGATGTAGGGGTCGGAGCAGACGTACACGTTGCCGAAGTGCGCGCTGGACGACGCGTTGTCGGCCCAGATCTGCGGCTTGTCGCTGAACGTGTCCGGGGTCTGGGCGCTCGTGATCACCGGCGCGCTCCACGCGCTGTCCGAGCCCGCCTGGGCGGCGGCGAGGTTGTCCATGCGGGACACCGCGACCGCCTCGTAGCCCGGGAACGGGTCCGGACCCGTCCAGCCTGCCTGCTTGCCCGACAGGTTCACGTAGTACAACCGCGAGCCGTTGGCCCAGGAGAAGTGCCCGTGCGCGTCGGGTCGCGGACCCCATGCGACGCCGGGGTCGCCGTCGTCGCGCATGCCGATCTCGCTGTAGTTGGGCAGCGTGCCGATCGGG
Source organism: Conexibacter woesei Iso977N (assembly GCF_000424625.1). Taxonomy (GTDB): domain Bacteria; phylum Actinomycetota; class Thermoleophilia; order Solirubrobacterales; family Solirubrobacteraceae; genus Baekduia; species Baekduia woesei_A. The sequence continues at coordinate 1,397,474 of NZ_AUKG01000002.1, read as the reverse complement.
CCGACGCTCTCCACGCACTCGGGGTCGCTGTCGCCGACGACGCCCCTGCAGGCGCGGCCGGTGATGCCGCTGTAGGTCGGTTGCGCCCAGGACAGGCCAGCGTTGGACGAGAAGTAGATGCCCGACGTGCCCGTCTTCTGGCTGTAGTTGCAGTCGTGGTCGTCGCCGGAGTTGCAGGCGGGCTGGTCGACGTTGTCGTTGGAGCCCGCCGCGATCACGCTGGGATGGATCGGGTCGATCGCCACCGCCGGCTCGTTGGCGGGGCTGGCGCCGAACGGAAAGCCGTCGGCGCCGTGGTTGACGCGGACGTCGGCGGCGTGGGCCGCCGAGGCCACCGGGAGCGTCGCGAGGATCGCGACGAGAAGAGCGCAGAACAGCGTGGAGGTCCTACGGCGTGCTTGCACGCGGACGAACCTAACGTTCAGGAGCGTTGAGCAAGAAGAGGCGGGTCCTGCCAATCCGGCAGGTCGGTCAGGCAGCTGCCCAGGTGGCCTGAAGACCTCCTCAGCTCAGGAGGCGGCCTTGTAGCGCCCGCCGCCCTTCGCCCACTCGGCGAAGTGCTCCAGCCGGCAGAAGGCGTCGCCGATCCGGTGCTGGCCGCGGTGGCGGACGACGAGGATCCGCTCGATCCCGAGCTGGTCGCCGCAGAGCGCGCAGCGGCCAAGCGCGTCGTCGGGCTCCCCCGCGCCCACGATCCGGCCGGGCTCCCACTCGGCGCCGCGGATCGCCCACGGGACGACGTGCTCCAGGCGGCAGAAGACGGCCTTGCGCTGCTCCTCGGGCTCGGCGACGCGGAAGCCTTCGTCGTCGCCGACCGGCGTGCCACACCAGGTGCAGAGCTCGTCGGGCATGGGTCCTGATGAGGGTACCCGCCGGACAGCGGTCGGCGCGAGCGGCTACCTTCAGGGACCGTGTCTTCCGAACCGCTGACGATCACCATCCTCGAGGGCGACGAGACCGGGCAGGAGCTGCTCGAGCAGGCGCTCCGGGTCCTGGACCCCGAGGTCATCGGGCTGTCCGTGACGCTCGACCGCTACGACCTGTCGCTGGAGAACCGGCGCAAGACGGACAACAAGGTCGTCGAGGAGAGCGCGGCGGCGATGCGCGCGTCCGGGCTCGGCATCAAGGCGGCGACGATCACGCCCGAGGGCAAGGACGACGTCGGGTCGCCGAACCGTCTCGTGCGCGAGGGCGTCGACGGCAAGGTGATCATCCGGACGGGCCGGCGGATCCCGGGGATCAACCCGGTCGCCGGTGTGTACCTGCCGATCTCGGTGGTCCGGATGGCGGTCGACGACGCCTACGGCGCCAAGCAGTGGCGCGAGGGCGTCGACGGCGGTCCGGACGAGATCGCCTACCGCACCGAGAGGATCTCGCGCGGGACGTGCCGGGCGGTGGCCGAGTACGCGTTCCGGACCGCTGCCAAGATCGGCGGGAAGGTCTACGGCGGGCCGAAGTGGACGGTGTCCCCGGTGTACGAGGGGATGCTGAAGGAGGAGATGGACCTCGCGGCCGAGCGCCATCCGGACGTCTGGTACCAGCCGGTCCTGATCGACGCGACCTACGCGGGCCTGATCAGCGGCGCGGCGGATTCGCCCCTGGTGATCCCGGCGCTGAACCGCGACGGCGACTGCCTCTCGGATCTGGTCATGCCGATGTTCGGCTCGATCGCCGGGGCCGAGAGCGTGTTGCTGGCCTTCGACGACGACTTCAAGACGACCGTCGCGATGGCCGAGGCGCCCCACGGCACCGCGCCCGCGCTGCAAGGCAAGGACATTGCCAACCCGATGGCCATGATCTTGGCCTGCGGAGCGGTGCTGGCCTACGCCTCCGACCGCGGCGTGTCCGGCACTGACCTCGCCTCCCGCGCCATCTACGAGTCCGTGCTCGAGAGCACCGCCCGCGGCGTCCGCACCCACGACCTCGGCGGATCGGCCGGCACCACCGAGTTCACCGACGACGTCATCGGCCGCGTCCGCACCAAGATGGACGTCTGGTCCTCCCTCGGCTCGACGATGTAACGCGGGCGGCCGGCACCCACGCCGCGCCGCACGCACCCGGATCCGGCGGCCCGACCGGGCCGCCGACGCCGCCCACCGGCGGCGTCACTCCCCACCGCCGCGTCTCCTCCGCCGCAGCACTCCACCCACAGCCGCGATCTAGGCGCCGGCGGCACGGTCACGGCGCAACTCGCGCGACCTCGTTGTCGGCAACCAGGTCGGCGAGCTCGCTTCCGGCGACACGAACTTCGCCCTCGGTGCGGGAACTTCGCCTCCGGCATTGCAAGATCTCGTGCAGGACTCGGTCGGAATTTCGGCTTGCTAGAGCCAAATTCGGGCGATTTCTCGACGCGAACGGGCGTTCGCTCCTCTTCCGTCCGATCGCCCCATTAGCTTTGCGAACACATGTTCTCCCCCACCGCAGATCCCCGGACGGCCAAGCGCTCCATGCGCGAGACCATCCGGCGTGCCGTCGACCTGGTCGTCGCCTTCGCCACGCTCGCTGATGAGCTGCCGCCGCGCGACCACGCCGACGACCTCGCGGAGGCCCATCCTCACCGCCGTCCGCTCCGCGCACCTCAGCGCGCGGGTCGTCCCGGCGGGGTGCCTTCCCGGGCGCACTCCTGCACGACGCCAGTGGCACATCGCCTGCAGCGTCGGTCCTCCAGGACTCCAAGCGTGCGGTGACATTTCCTCAGCACTAGCGCCCCAGCTGGGAGGCCGTGGGCGCAGGGAGCTTCATGTCGATGTTGGGCAAACAGCGAGCGGGCCGCCATTAGGCGGCCCGCGGCGCATCTCCACCCAGTTCTCACCACCGCCGGCCCGACGTCCGCCATCAACCGGCCTCCGCCGACGTACACCCCCGAGGCGAGAACCTCAGGCCCTCCACCGCCATCTCCGCCGTTCCCGCCGCGCGATTCTGACGAGACGACAGACCGCGCGAACCTCAACAAGCAGCAGGGCTTCGAGATCCTCCCGGCAGCGGTGCCCACGCCGCCACTCTCCATCCAACCTCACGGGCGGCGTGCACTTCCGGAAACGTGCGTCCGGCCTCCAACTCGCAAGACCGCGCGGATGCCGCGCATCTCGCAGGAACGCGCCGGCAGCCGCGGCCCGCTCCACGCACGTCAGCTCGCGGGCCCGGGTCGGCGAGCGCTAGGCGCGTGTGACGTGGGTCCCGCGACGGGGCAGCTAGGCGGAGCGGTAGTGGTAGGAGTGAGCGATGTGGAAGCCGCGGGCGGCGTAGAAGGACAGAGCGCCGGGGTTGTCGGCTTCGACTTGGAGGTAAGTCGCCGTGGCACCGGCCGCAGCGGACCAGGAGGACAGGGCGTCGACGAGCTGGGAGGCGATCCCGCGACGGCGTGCCGACGGTGCGACGTAGAGCGAGAACAGGCCGAGCCAGCCGGACTCCGCAACCCCGATGCAGACGCCGAGCGGCTCCGAGGTCGAGGTGTCGATCGCGGCCGCGAACCGAGCGCGGTCGCCGAGTTGGGAGAGGACGAGGTCGGCGGTGTCGCGGGTGCCGTCGATGCCGCTCACCGTCGCCCAGGCGGTCACCCAGTCCGAGGTGAGATCGGTGAGCTCGACCGAGATCGCCGGCACGGACGCGACCGGCCCCGGCTCGGCGACACCATCGTGGACGCGGATGGTGATGTCGGCGGCGGGCGACGGACTGCCACCAACCGGACCGGCCAGGACGAGGCTCGCGCCGCCGAAGGACATCCCGCGGTCCTCGAGGCTCTCGTCGAGACGCAGATGTGACTCGGCCGGCGACACCTGGACCGTCTGCGTGAAGTCGAGCTCCTCGGCGGTGGCCAGCGCAAGCTCGAGGGTGCGCACCGCATGCGCGGTGTCCGCCGGCGGAAGCAGCGAGTTCGACCGACGGCGATCGACCCCAACCGTCCGCCGCAGCAGCCAACCATCGACTTTCTCGGTCTCCCCAGCCGGCCAAGCCCGCGCGGCGAGCTGCTCGATGCGATGTGAGACCTCAGGGTCGAAGTGACTGCGGAGCCGTGCCTGCACCCGCCCCATCCTGCCATCCGAGCTCACGGCGCGACAGTGTGCGACAACCCGCGCTCTCCGGCATGGGACACAGCACGAGATGCTCCCCGCCTCACGCTCCGTCCCTGCCAGAAGCGACAGCCAAAGCGAGACGGACGCGCGTCTGCCTCGCCGGCTCGACGAAGGGGTGCGCCGCGACGCTCCCGCTAGAAGCGCCGGCCAGAGGTCCTCGGCGCGACGCCGCCTGACACGAGTGGATCGCCTAAGTTTGCAACAGAGACGTGGGGGTGTCCCCGTCGCCAGAAGCGACGGTCAGCGAAGCGGATACGCACGGCATCTCCTGTAAGAGCCGATGTCCAGGAGCGTGACGTCGCCGTAGGGCAGCGCGCCGGCCAGGTGATCGGTGTCAGAAGCATCGTCTGTGCCAGCGACAGAAACGACGAGCTCGCCGGCCAGAAGCTCGACGGCCGGAAGCAGCCCGTCGCTGGTCCGTGTCGGAACGGCGCCGAAGAGAGGGCCGTGAGATGGCGCCGACAAGTCGGCGTGAGTTAAAGAAGAAAGGCCGCCCGAGGGCGGCCTTTCTAAATTAAACCGGCGGCGTCCTACTCTCCCGGGCCCTTGCGAGCCAAGTACCATCGGCGCTGAGAGGCTTAACTTCTCTGTTCGGAATGGGAAGAGGTGTTTCCCTCTCGCCAAAGCCACCGGAAACCTACGAGAGTTCCCGGCGGCCCCTCAAAACCGCACAGCTCACCACATGTGATAATTCGTTGTTACGACGCCTTGTAAATATAAAAACCGTCAAGCCCTCGAGCCATTAGTACCAGTCTCCTTCGCGCATTACTGCACTTCCAGATCTGGCCTATCAACCTGGTGGTCTCCCAGGGCTCTTACTCTCTCAAGGAGATGGGAGAGCTCATCTTGAGGCTGGCTTCCCGCTTAGATGCCTTCAGCGGTTATCCAATCCGGACGTAGCTAACCTGCTATGCCCTTGGCAGGACAACAGATACACCAGAGGTCCGTTCACCCCGGTCCTCTCGTACTAGGGGCAAATCCTCTCAACTCTCCAACGCCCACGGCAGATAGGGACCGAACTGTCTCACGACGTTCTGAACCCAGCTCGCGTACCGCTTTAATGGGCGAACAGCCCAACCCTTGGGACCTACTTCAGCCCCAGGATGCGACGAGCCGACATCGAGGTGCCAAACCGGGCCGTCGATGTGGACTCTTGGGCCCGATAAGCCTGTTATCCCCGGAGTACCTTTTATCCGTTGAGCGACGGCACTTCCACTTGCTACCGCCGGATCACTAAGACCTGCTTTCGCACCTGCTCGACATGTCTGTCTCGCAGTCAAGCTCCCTTACTGCCTTTGCACTCTACGCACGATTTCCGACCGTGCTGAGGGAACCTTTGTGCGCCTCCGTTACATTTTGGGAGGCGACCGCCCCAGTCAAACTACCCGCCTGGCACTGTTCTCCGCCCCGATTCAGGGCGCGAAGTTAGACGTCCAATACATCAAGGGTGGTATCTCAAGGTTGGCTCCACACCAGCCGCAGCCGGTGCTTCAAAGCCTCCCACCTATCCTGAGCGAAATGCACCGAACGCCAATACCAAGTTGTAGTAAAGGTTCACGGGGTCTTTCCGTCTAGCCGCGGGTACTCGGCATCTTCACCGAGACTGCAATTTCACCGAGCCCCTCGCTGAGACAGCGCGCAAGTCGTTACGCCATTCGTGCAGGTCGGAACTTACCCGACAAGGAATTTCGCTACCTTAGGACCGTTATAGTTACGGCCGCCGTTTACCGGGGCTTAGCTTCGCTGCTTCGGGCGAACCCTAACAACTCCACGTAACCTTCCGGCACCGGGCAGGCGTCAGCCCCTATACGTCGTCTTACGACTTAGCAGAGACCTGTGTTTTTGGTAAACAGTCGCTTGCGCCTATTCACTGCGGCCCCCTCGGGCTCCAGTCGCGAAGACCTTCACCCTACTGGGGCGCCCCTTCTCCCGAAGTTACGGGGCAATTTTGCCGAGTTCCTTAGCGAGGGTTATCTCGATCACCTTAGTATTCTCTACTTGCCCACCTGTGTCGGTTTTGGTACAGGCACGCGAGTTCTCCCTAGAGGCTTTTCTTGGAGGCATGGCGTCCGGGACTCGCCGGCCCTTGGGCCAGCTGGCATCGCGCCTCAGGTTAAAGGGACCCGGATTTGCCTAGGTCCCACCCTACACGCTTACCCCAGGGCAACCATCGCCTGGGATCCCATAGCCTTCCTCGTCCCCCCATCGGTCAAACGATCTCGACGTGGTACAGGAATATCAACCTGTTGGCCATCGACTACGCCTTTCGGCCTCGCCTTAGGTCCTGACTAACCCTGAGCCGACGAACGTTGCTCAGGAAACCTTGGGCAATCGGTGGAGGGGATTCTCACCCCTCTTTCGTTACTCATGCCGGCATTCTCACTTCTCAAGCCTCCACGGCTGGCTTCCGCCGCCGCTTCACTGGCTTGAGAACGCTCTCCTACCGCTCACACAAAGTGTGAACCCGCAGCTTCGGTGTCTAGCTTGAGCCCCGTTACATTATCCGCGCCCGAACACTTGACCAGTGAGCTGTTACGCACTCTTTCAAGGGTGGCTGCCTCTAAGCCAACCTCCTGGTTGTCTATGCATTCGGACATCGTTTCCCACTTAGCTAGAACTTGGGGACCTTAGCTGGCGGTCTGGGCTGTTTCCCTTTTGACGCTGAAGTTTATCCCCCAGCAACTGACTCCCGGAGTACACGTAATGGTCTTCGGAGTTTGCCTTCCTTCGGTAAGCTGGTAGGCCCCCTAGGGAAAACAGTGCTCTACGGCCACAACGCAATTTATCCGAGGCTATACCTAAATATATTTCGGAGAGAACCAGATATCACTGAGCTTGATTAGCCTTTCACTCCGACCCACAGGTCATCCGCCCAGTTTTCAACCTAGGTCGGTTCGGTCCTCCACGAGGTCTTACCCCCGCTTCAACCTGCCCATGGGTAGCTCGCTCAGTTTCGGGTCTACCGCCTACGACTAAATCGCCCTATTCGGACTCGCTTTCGCTTCGGCTCCGCTCATCGCTTAACCTTGCCGCAGACGAGTAACTCGCCGGCTCGTTATGCAAAAAGCACGCGGTCACAGAACAAGTCTGCTCCCACCGCTTGTAGGCACGCGGTTTCAGGTACTATTTCACTCCCCTTCCGGGGTACTTTTCACCTTTCCCTCACGGTACTAGTCCGCTATCGGTCACCTAGGAGTACTTAGCCTTGGAGGGTGGTCCCCCCAGATTCAGTCCGCGTTTCACGGGTGCGGACCTACTCAGGAACGCTAGACAGCAGGTATTGCGGTTTCGTCTACGGGACGGTTGCCCTCTTTGGTTGGCGGTTCCACGCCATTCGACTACCACAACACTTTGTAACTGCTGCCAGGCCAACCACGACCTGGAACTAGCGCCCTACAACACCATGCACGCAACGCGTGGTTGCTTACACGTACATGGTTTGGGCTGATCCCTTTTCGCTCGCCACTACTCAGGGAGTCTCGGTTGATTTACTTTCCTCGGGGTACTGAGATGTTTCACTTCCCCCGCTTGCCTCCCACCTGACTATGTGTTCATCAGGCGGTGACGCCGCATTACCGGCGCCGGGTTTCCCCATTCGGAAATTCACGGGTCAAAGGCTGTTCAACGCCTCACCGTGACTTATCGCAGTCGTCCACGTCCTTCATCGGCTCTAGGTGCCAAGGCATCCACCATGTGCCCTTACTATCTTGACGGTGATCGTCAATAACATGAGCCTGAACTGGATTGCAACAGTTCGGGCTCGGTGAATTACCCGTGAGTCTCCCCGGCTCATCGAAGATGAAGGGAGACTCACAATGCCCGATCCGCGTTGGAGTGGATCGGGACATGTGGCTGCTGTGCAGTTTTCAAGGGCCGCCGAGAGGTACGCGCCGGGGGATTCCCGGCATTGCGCGGTCTCTCAAAACTCAACAGCATGCACGGCCTCGAACTCCACGATGCGTGGCACCACGCGAAAGCGCGGTGGGATCTCCAAGAAAGGAGATCCGGCTGGGCCGGCCAGGTTCGGTCGACGTACTAGGCCCCATGGTCGGAGGTCGTCACATCGAATCCTCACACGAGCTCCGAAGAGCAGGCATGAGGCCGGCGACGACGCCGTGCCACGAGGGTCCCATAATGGGACTCCCTAGAAAGGAGGTGATCCAGCCGCAGCTTCCGCTACGGCTACCTTGTTACGACTTCACCCCAGTCACGAGCCCCACCTTCGACGGCTCCCTCCCTTGCGGGTTAGGCCACCGGCTTCGGGTGTTGCTCACTCCCGTGGTGTGACGGGCGGTGTGTACAAGGCCCGGGAACGTATTCACCGCGGCAATGCTGATCCGCGATTACTAGCAACTCCACCTTCATGCAGGCGGGTTTCAGCCTGCAATCCGAACCGAGACGCACTTTGAGGGATTCGCTCCACCTCGCGGTATCGCAGCCCTCTGTATGCGCCAATGTAGCACGTGTGTAGCCCTGAACATAAGGGGCATGATGACTTGACGTCATCCCCACCTTCCTCCGGTTTGTCACCGGCAGTCTCGCATGAGTCCCCAACTAAATGCTGGCAACATGCGACGGGGGTTGCGCTCGTTGCGGGACTTAACCCAACATCTCACGACACGAGCTGACGACAGCCATGCACCACCTGTGAACCTGCTCCGAAGAGAAACCGTGTTTCCACGGCGGTCAGGCACATGTCAAGCCCAGGTAAGGTTCTTCGCGTTGCGTCGAATTAAACCACATGCTCCGCTGCTTGTGCGGGCCCCCGTCAATTCCTTTGAGTTTTAGCCTTGCGGCCGTACTCCCCAGGCGGGGCACTTAATGCGTTAGCTTCGGCACGGGAGGAGTCGACACCTCCCACACCTAGTGCCCATCGTTTACGGCGTGGACTACCAGGGTATCTAATCCTGTTTGCTCCCCACGCTTTCGCGTCTCAGCGTCAGTCACGTCCCAGCGAGCTGCCTTCGCCATTGGTGTTCCTCCTGATATCTGCGCATTTCACCGCTACACCAGGAATTCCACTCGCCTCTTCCGGACTCGAGCTTGACAGTATCCACCCGCCTCCCGGGGTTGAGCCCCGGGCTTTCAGAGCGGACTTACCAAGCCGCCTACACGCGCTTTACGCCCAATGATTCCGGACAACGCTTGCCCCCTACGTATTACCGCGGCTGCTGGCACGTAGTTAGCCGGGGCTTCTTCTGAAGGTACCGTCACCACGTACGGGTATTAACCGCAGAGGCTTCGTCCCAACTGAAAGAGGTTTACAACCCGAAGGCCGTCTTCCCTCACGCGGCGTTGCTGCGTCACGCTTTCGCGCATTGCGCAAGATTCCCCACTGCTGCCTCCCGTAGGAGTCTGGGCCGTGTCTCAGTCCCAGTGTGGCTGATCGTCCTCTCAGACCAGCTACCCATCGAAGCCTTGGTAGGCCATTACCCCACCAACAAGCTAATGGGCCGCGGGCTCATCCCGATGCGGAAGCCGAAGCCTCCTTTCCTCGATCCACTGATGTGGAAAGAGCACATTTGGTATTAGCCCCGGTTTCCCGGGGTTGTCCCAATCATCAGGGCAGATTACCCACGTGTTACTCACCCGTTCGCGGCTTTGCCCCCGAGCAAGCTCGGGTTCGTCGCTCCACTTGCATGTGTTAAGCACGCCGCCAGCGTTCGTCCTGAGCCAGGATCAAACTCTCCGTGAAGTGAACTACCACGACTATGCACACCCGAAGGCGCACACAGCACGAAGAGCTGTCAAGTCTCATGTGATGAGAGCGTTACACGTCTCCCATCGAGATATGACGGAATTATCTTTCTCAGACCCCGCGATCTTCCGCTGGCGAAAGACCCGGGGGTCGAACCTGGACGCACACCTCTGAACCCGGCTGGGTCAGAAGGTGCGCATGCTGTTGAGTTTTCAAAGACCGTCGCGCCCTGTCGGGAAGGGGTTACCTTCGAAAGGACGCTCCGCAGAGCCGAAGCTCTTGGAGCGGGGCCGAGCAGTTTAGCACCACTCGGCGGCGGGTGTGCGGCCCGGGCCAGAAGCCCTTGTCGCTGCCCCGCTGAAGCGAAGTATACGCACAGCTCGGAGCCGCGCGTCGGCCGGTCGTCATGCAGACGTCTCGGCAGGGCCCGGCAGGAGCCGGATTCCCTTGCGCCGCAAGGCTATCCGCCACCTGGCCCCAGGCGCAAGCGCCAACTGGTCCAGCTCCGAGGCCACGAATGGTGCCCCGCGGGCCACCCGTAGAAGTGACCATCCCGTCAAGACGCCTGGTTCGAACCTTGGCGCGCCGCCGATCCCCAACAACCACAAGGGATCGACCGGAATCGAACCTTCAGCCCCCGCGGACCTACCCCGCGACGAGCCGCCGGAAATGCCGCTTTCCGACCTGCAGGACCTGGCCGGCGAGGTCGGCCCAGTCGGCGTCCAGCCTGTCGGCGGGGAGCGTCACGCCGTCGACCTTCACGCCGCCCTGGGCAAGCAGCCGGCGCGCGTCGGAGGAGGAACGGCCGAAGGCGGTCGCGATGATCTTGGGCAGCGGGACGGTGTTGCCATCCTGGATCCAGTCGGCGGGGACCGGGAAGTCCTCGACATCGTCGGGGATCTCGTGCGCGACGAAGAGCTGGTCGAACCGCGCCTCGGCCTCCGCCCCGGCGCCGTCGCCGTGGAACCGGTCCACGATCGCGCGCGCCAGCCAGCGCTTCCGGTCCCGCGGCCCGGCATCGGCCGGCGCCGGCGGGATCGCCAGCAGCTCGAACCACACGTCCATCGCCTCATCCGGCAGCCGCATCGTCTTGCCGAACTGCTCCTCCGGCGCCTCGGTCACCCCGATGTGGTTGCCGAGCGACTTGGACATCTTGTCCACGCCGTCGATCCCCGGCAGGATCGGCATCGTCAGGATCACCTGCTCGGCGACCCCGTACACGCGCTGGACGTCACGCCCCAGCAGCAGGTTGAAGGTCTGGTCGGTCCCGCCGAGCTCCACGTCGCTCTCGATCGCCACGCTGTCGTAGCCCTGCAGCAGCGGGTAGAGCATCTCCAGCACCGAGATCGGCTGCTGCGCGGCGAAGCGCTTGGCGAAGTCGTCGCGCTCCAGGATCTGCGCGACCGTCGCCACGCGCGCGAGCGCGAAGAGCTTCTCGGCCGGCATGTCCAGCCACTCGCCGTTGCGCCGGACCTCCAGCAGCTCCGGGTCGTCGCGCAGCACCGTGAACGACTGCCTCTTGTAGGTCTCCGCGTTGGCGTCGATCTCCGCGCCGGTCAGGACCGGCCGCGTCGAAGACCGCCCCGACGGATCTCCGACGCGCGCGGTGTAGTCGCCGACGATCAACACCACCTTGTGCCCCAGGTCCTGGAACTCGCGCAGCTTCTGCAGCACGACCGTGTGGCCGAGGTGGATGTCGGGCGCCGTCGGGTCCAGCCCGAGCTTGACGCGCAGCGGCCGCCCCTTTTCCCGCGCGTGCGTGAGCTTCGCGGCGAGGCCGCCTTCGGGCAACGACTGATGCGCGTTGCGGAGGAGGTCGCGGGCGGTCTGATCGGGCTGGGCCATGAGGGCCGAATGCTAGAGTTCGAGGCCGATTCCGGGGTGGCCGCCGCCATCCGGAACCCTCTCGCTCCCGGCCGTCCGCCGGAGCGCAATGCCCCACCGCCGCCACATGAGCGACTCCCCCGGACCGCCGCATCTCGTTCCCGTGCCCGACCTCCCCGGTCCGGATGCGCCCGTGCGCGCGAACGGGGACGGCGGCGACGGCAGGGGCCCGAGGAAGCCGAACCTCCTGCAGCGCCGCAGGGCGCGCCGCGCGCTGAAGAGGACGCGCGTCAAGAAGCTCCGGCTCGTCGCGATCCTCCTCCCCCTCTTCGCGATCGCCGGCATCTCGACCGTCTTCGGGATGATGATGGCCGTCGCCAGCGACCTGCCGGGCCTCGAGCAGCTGCCCCAGGTCGCCAAGCGCAAGAACTCGACGCTCTACGACGTCAACGGCAAGCGCCTGACGACGCTGACCTCCAACCAGGGCCGGATCATCGTCGGCTCCGACCAGATCGGCGCCTACACCAAGTACGCGGTGATCGCGATCGAGGACCGGCGCTTCTACCAGAACTCCGGCGTCGACCTGCGCGGCATCGGGCGCGCGTTCGTCCAGGACCTCGTCCAGGGCCGCCAGGCCCAGGGCGCCTCGACGATCGCCCAGCAGTTCGTCAAGAACGCGCTCCAGGCGCAGGCCCACCGCACGGTCTTCGAGAAGCTGCGCGAGGCCGCGCTGGCCTACCACCTGACGCGCAAGTGGTCCAAGGACCGGATCCTGACCGAGTACCTCAACTCGGTCTACTTCGGCAACGGCGCCTACGGCATCGAGGCCGCGGCGCGCACCTACTTCGGCTCCGATCCCAACCACCAGGGCTGCGGGATCGGCGGCAGGCCGATGTGCGCCGACCAGCTCACGCCCGCCGAGGCCGCGCTGCTGGCGGGGATCATCGCCTCGCCGTCCGGCTACGACCCGGTCGCGCACTACGACGCCGCGATCAGGCGTCGCAACATCGTCCTAAAGGACATGCTCGACCAGAGGCGGATCACGTACCCGCAGTACCAGGACGCGATCCACGAGCAGTACACCGACAAGCCCAAGCCGCCGGAGATCAAGACCACGCCGGCGAGCGCCGCGTACTTCGTCTCCTGGGTCCGGCAGTCGCTGGTCGACCAGGTCGGCCCGCAGCGCGCGTTCGAGGGCAACCTCCGCGTCCGGACGACGCTGGACACCGACCTGCAGGAGAAGGCGGTCGCGGCGATCAGGCAGAACCTGCAGTGGGCCGGCGGGCCGACCGCGTCGCTGGTCGCGATCGACAACAAGACCGGCGAGGTCCGGGCGATGGTCGGCGGCAGCGACTACGACAAGTCGCCGTTCAACCTCGCCACGCAGGGCCAGCGCCAGCCGGGGTCGTCGATCAAGCCCTTCATCTTGGCCGAGGCCCTGCGCCAGGGCATCTCCCCCGCCGCCGTGCTCCCGTCGCGCAAGCGCGTGTTCAGGGTGAGGGGGTCGAGGGAGCTCTTCGTCGTCAACAACTTCGACAACGAGTACGCCGGCCAGTCAACGATCGCCAATGCTCTGACGTTCTCCGACAACTCGGTGTTCGCCGCGCTGGGCATCAGGGTCGGGACCAGGAAGGTGGCCAGGCTCGCCGAGCGGATGGGGATCCGGACGCCGGTCTCCTCCAACCTCGCGATGACGCTCGGCGGCCTGTCGCAGGGCGTGACGCCGCTCGACATGGCGCACGCCTACGAGACGTTCGCCGCGGGCGGCAAGCGGATCACCGGGACGCTCGGGACCGCCGATTCCGGGCCGGTCGGGATCCACGAGATCGACCGCGCCACCAGCGACGGCACGCTCAAGACCTACAAGAAGAACAAGGTCGTCGGCAAGCGTGTCCTGTCCGCGAAGCTCGCGGCCGAGGAGACGCAGCTGCTGACCGGCCCGGTGAAGTTCGGCACCGCGACGCGCGCGCAGTACGGCGGGTTCGCGGCCGGCAAGACCGGGACGACCGAGAACTCCGGCGACGCGTGGTTCGTCGGCTTCACCGACCGCTGGACGATCGCGGTGTGGGTCGGCTACCCGCAGGGGTTCAGGCCGATGACCACGGAGTTCCAGGGCGGCGACGTCACCGGCGGCACGTACCCGGCGATGATCTGGAGGAGCTTCGTGCTCGGGGCCAACGCGGTGCTCCTCACGCGCAAGAACGACGAGCGCGCGAGGGCCGGGCTGCCGCCGCTGCAGGCCTCGTCGACGGTGCCGTCGACGACCGCGGTGTCGCCGACGGCGGTCCCGCGCGAGGGCGCCGCGCCGCAGGGCTCGGGCACGACGGGCGGATCGACCGGCGGGACCGACGGGTCCAGCCAGGCGCCGGTGCAGACGACGCCGAGGACGACCACGCCGCCGGCCCAGCAGACGCCCGTGACGCCCGCGACGACCACGCCCACGCCGCCCGCCCAGCAGCAGACGACGACGCCGGCGCCGACGACGGGCGGCGGCGACACGGGCGCGGGCGGTGGTGGCGGCACGACCGGAGGCACCGGCGGGACCGGGGCCACCGGCGGGACCGGCGCGGGCTAGCTGGTCTTCTTGAGGGTGTCGCGCAGGCCCGGTGGCCACGGGCGCGACACGTAGCGGGACCCCGCGGCGCTGAAGCGCCACGGCAGGTCGACCGCCTTGGTGATCCCGATGCGCGGTCCGGGGATCAGCGCGACGTCGCGCCAGTCCGGCTCGCGGTCGTGGATCAGGACCGGCCCCTCGTAGAGCGTCGTGTCGTTGAGGTCGAGGTCGATCCCGAGCGCCTGCGTGAGCTTGCCCGGGCCGTTGCAGAGGTCGACGTCGCGCGCCACGCCGCGGCGCTCGCGCATGACCTCGATCCCCTCCAGCGGCTCCAGCGCTCGGATCAGGACGGCGGCGCCGACCTCGCGGTGCTCGCAGACCGCGTTGATCAGCGCGTGGATCCCGTACGAGCGGTAGATGTAGGCCTTGCCCGGATCGCTGAAGAGCACCGACGTGCGCGCGGTCAGCCCGACGTAGGAGTGCGCCGCGGGCTCGCTGTGGTGGTAGGCCTCGGTCTCGACGATCACACCCGCGCAGCCGTCGTACTCGAGCACGCAGCCGACGAGGTCCTGGGCGACCTCCAGGACCGGGCGGTCGTAGAACGCGGCCGGGAGCGCCACGCGCCGCTAGGCGCCCGGGACCGGGGTCGCCCCGGAGAGCACGCTGCGTGCCAGGTCGAGCTGCTCGCGCACGCGCGCCAGCGCGGTCCCGCCCTCCGACGCCTTGGACTCCAGCCACGACGACTGCGCCAGCACCGCGCGCGCGTCCTCGCCCAGCGCGGGGACCGCGACGTCGGCCAGCGACTTGCCGGACTCCACGGACTCGCGGACGAGCCCGGCGATCACGCCGTGCGACTCGCGGAACGGCGTGCCCTGCTTGACCAGGAGGTCGGCGAGGTCGGTCGCGGCGATCAGCTCGTCGGAGGCGGCTTGCGCCATGCGCTCGCGGTCGAAGCGCGCGCCGGCGACCATCCCGGTGGCGGCGGCGAGGCACAGGCGCAGCGTGTCGACGGAGTCGAACAGGTGCTCCTTGTCCTCCTGCAGGTCCTTGTTGTAGGTCAACGGCAGGGCGTGCATCACGCCGTGCAGGGCCTGCAGGTGGCCGACGATCCGGGGCGCCTTGCCGCGCAGCAGCTCGCCCGCGTCCGGGTTCTTCTTCTGGGGCATGATCGAGGAGCCCGACGACCAGGCGTCGGGCAGGACCAGGAACCCGAACTCGCTCGAGGACCACAGGACGATCTCGGCGCCGAGGCGCGAGAGGTGCGTCGCGCAGGTCGCGGCGGCGCTGAGGTAGTCCAGGATGAAGTCGCGGTTGGCGACCGAGTCGACCGAGTTGGGCGTGACGTCGGTGAAGCCGAGGTCGCGCGCGACGGCGCGGCGGTCGGTGTCGAAGTTCACGCCCGCCAGCGCGCCGGCGCCGAGCGGCATGACCGAGCACGCGCGCTCGACGGCGGCGAAGCGCGCGCGGTCGCGGGCGGCCATCCAGAACCAGGCGAGCAGGTGGTGCGAGAGGTAGACCGGCTGGGCGCGCTGGAGGTGCGTGTAGCCGGGGAGCGCCCAGTCGAGGTGGCGTTCGGCGGTCTCGACGAGCGTCGACATGTAGGTGTCGAGCATCGCCTGGGCTTGGCGCGCCGCGTCGCGGGTGAACATCGTGACGTCGGTGACGACCTGGTCGTTGCGCGACCGCGCCGTGTGCAGCTTGCCGCCGGGGCGCCCGGCGATCTCGGTCAGCCGCCGCTCGACGGCCATGTGGATGTCCTCGTCGTCGGGCTCGAACGGGAACGTCCCGTCGCGAAGTTCCCCTTCAACGTGGTCCAGGCCGGTGAGGATCGCGTCCCGGTCGGCGTCCTCGATGATCCCCTGCGCGGAGAGCATCTTCGCGTGCGCGCGCGACTGCGCGACGTCATGCGGCCACAAGCGCTGGTCGAAGCCCAGCGACGTGTTCATCTCCCGGAACGCGGGATCCTGCGGTTCGGCGAAGCGCGACATCGCGCCGGAGTCTATGGAGGTCAGCCGGAGGCCGACGGCGTGGTGTGGCGCCCGCACCCGTGGATGCAGGGGGTCGCCCGGCCGCGCCGCAAATGCTGGTGGCCTTCGCAAGCGGCCGGGTGACCCCCTGCGCCGCGGGGCGGCCGCCACACCGCGGCGAACGGCTCCGGCTGGCCTCCTAGGTGCGACCGAGCGACTGCGCGATCTGGGCGACCTGGGTCGCCAGCGCGAAGCCGAGGATGTAGAGCGACAGGCCCCAGCCGACCCAGGCGCGGGAGCCGGTGCCGTAGAAGCGATGGTCGCGCTCGCGATGGTCGACGACCGCGGCGACGAGCAGGCAGACGAGGCCACCGGCCATCAGCGACCACGGCGCCCAGCCGGCGATCAGGTACCGCGGATCCGGGTGGAACTCGGCGGCGATGCCGGCGACGACGTTGTGCCACAGCAGGATCGGCAGCCCCAGCATCCCGGCGAAGCCGACCGCACCGGTCCACCGAGCGCGGCGCCGAGCCTCCTGCTCGCTCTGCGCTCTGCTGCCGGCCGACATGCCGCGGCATGCTCCCACGCTCCGCGAGCGCCGTCAGGCCAGGATGTCCGCGAGGCGCGCGGGTCAACGGTGCATTTGGGTTCGCAGGGAGCCCAAATGCACCGTTGAGGTTGGTGTCCACCGTCCGCGCGCTTCCGCCGCGCGCGATCGCGCGGAGCGGAACGCGCGGTGGTGACGGAGACGGCGACGGCACCGCGACGAGAGACATCGGTTGCCGGGGCGCTGGCGAAGCCGCGACGACGGTCGCGGACACCGACGCCGGGAGCTCCGGAGCGACGGGACCGCGTGGAGCGAGAAACGCGCTGCCGCAGTGGGTGACGGCGAGAACACCGACGGTGGGAGTGTCGTGGCAAGTGAGATCGGTTGCCACGGCGTCCGCGGGGCCAGGTGCGACAACCGCGGACGGGAAGTTCGCGGTGCCCGGGGCTTGGTCGCCGTGTGTCGCGAGAGACGCGCTGCTGCGGCGGAGGACGGCCTGAAACGTCGACGGTGGGAGTGCCGCGGGTTGGAGATTGGTGGCGGGACCGTGGGAACGGCCGCGGACGCGAGCGCCCGCGGTGGCGCGGGCGCTCGGGGCCGTGTGTGCCGATCAGGTCAGGATGGTGGTGAGCGTCGTTGCTACGCGCTCTACCTGGGACTGGGTCATCTGCGGGAAGAAGGGCAGCGCCAGCGAGCGGGAGGCGATGTCTTCGGTGATGGGGAACTGGCCTTCGCGGTAGCCGAAGGTGTCCTGGTAGTAGGACATCAGGTGGACGGCGGGCAGGTAGGGCTTGGCCGAGACTCCCTGCGACCGCAGTGCGTTGATGACGTCGTCGCGGGTTGGCCCGTCGCGGGGCACCTGGATCGTGAAGACGAACCAGCCGCGCTTGTCGCCCTCGTGGCGCGCGCCGTCGCGGCAGGGCAGCTGCAACCCGCGCTCCTGCTCAAGATCCGCGAGCGCTTCGTAGTACCACGCGGCCACCTGCGCCCGGGCGGCGAGCATGGCGTCCAGCCGGCCCATCTGCGCAATGCCGACCGCGCAGGCGATGTCGCTCAGGCGGTAGTTGAAGCCCAAGCGATCATGGTCGAGCCAGTCCATGTTGGGCGCCCGGCCCTGGTTGCGCTCGGAGTCGACCATGACCTTCATGTCGGGATCGCCCATCGTGAGCATCCCGCCCTCGCCGGTCGCGAGCTGCTTGTTGGGGTAGAACCCGAAGATCGCCGGATTCCCACGCGCGCCGACCATCGGGCCGTCGTAGTGCTGCGCGCCGAGGCCCTCGGCGGCGTCCTCGACGATCGGCAACCCCATCGCCTCGAACGCCGGCAGGTCGGCCGGGTAGCCGAAGATGTGCACCGGCTCGATCGCGGCGGTGCGGTCGGTGATCGCCGCCCGCGCCGCCTCCGGATCCAGGTTCAACGTCACCGGGTCGATGTCGGCGAACACCGGCTTGGCGCGCTCGTAGACGGCCGCGTTCGCGCTCGCCACGAACGTGAACGGCGAGGTGATCACCTCGGTCCCGTCGGTCACCCCGACCGCGCGCATCGCCAGATGCAGCGCGGTCGTCCCGGACGACACGGCCGAAGCGCACGTCGCGCCGATGTGCTCGGCGAACAGGCGCTCGAACTCCGGCACCCGCGGTCCCAAAGACAGGAACCCGGACCGCAGCACCTCGAGGACCGCGGCCTCCTCCTCGGGCCCGATCACCGGCTTGGCGATCGGGATCACGTCGAGCTCCTCGCGCGAGTCGGCGCTCACGACGGCGCCTCCGCCCCGCTCCTGCGCCGCCGCGCGGCGCCCTGCTCCGCGAACGCGAGCGAGTCGACCAACGCCTGCCACGACGCCGCGATCACGTTCTCGTGCACGCCCGTCGAACCCCAGACCGCCGACCCATCCGAAGCATCGATGAACACCCGCGTGACCGCGTCGGTCCCGTGCGCCTCGTCCAGGATCCGGACCTTGAAGTTCACCAACTCGACCGACGCCAGGTGCGGGTGGACCTGCACGATCGCGGCGCGCAGCGCGGCGTCCAGCGCGTTGACCGGGCCGTTGCCCTCCGCGGTCTGCACGTAGCGCTCGCCGTCGAGCCAGACCTTCACGGTCGCCTCGGTCTCGACCTTCCCGTCGGCGCGCTGCTCGACGATCACCCGCCAGGACTCCAGCCGGAACAGCGGCTCGTAGTCGCCGGCCTCCTGGCGCAGCAGCAGCTCGAACGACCCGTCGGCCGCCTCGTACTGATAGCCCTGGTGCTCGAGATCCTTGACGCGCTCGACGACCCGTGCCGCGGCCGCGTCGTCCATCGCGATCCCCGCGGCGGACGCCTTTTCCAAGATGGTGT
This sequence comes from Conexibacter woesei Iso977N, assembly GCF_000424625.1. Taxonomy (GTDB): domain Bacteria; phylum Actinomycetota; class Thermoleophilia; order Solirubrobacterales; family Solirubrobacteraceae; genus Baekduia; species Baekduia woesei_A. The sequence continues at coordinate 1,378,475 of NZ_AUKG01000002.1, read as the reverse complement.
GCTTGCCCGCGAGCTCGGACACCAACAACTCGCGCTCGTTGCCCACGAGCTCCGGCGCGTTGTGCTCGAAGGTCGACGCGTCCGCCCGGACGCCCGCCACGTGCAGCCCGCCCTTGTGCGCGAACGCGCTGCGCCCGACCCACGCCGCGGCCGGGTCCGGGTTCTGGTTGAGCAGCTCGTCGACGAAGTGCGCGATCTCGGTCAGCCTCGTCAGCCGCTCGGCCCCGATCAAGTCATAGCCCAACGGCACCTGGAGGTTGGCGATCAACGTCACCAGGTTGGCGTTGCCGGTCCGCTCGCCGATGCCGTTCATCGTGCCCTGGACCTGCGTCGCGCCCTCGGCCACGGCGGCCAGCGAGTTGGCGACCGCGACCTCCATGTCGTTGTGGCAGTGGATGCCCACCAGGATCTCGGAGCCCAGCTGCTCGCGCACCGCGCGCGTCGCCGCGCCGATCTGGTGCGGCAGCGACGACCCGTTGGTGTCGCACAGCACGACGCGCTCGGCGCCCGCGACCGCCGCGGCGCGCAGGCAGGCGACGCTGTACTCGGGGTCCTCACGGAACGAGTCGAAGAAGTGCTCGGCGTCGTAGATCACGCGCTTGCCCGCACCGACCAGGAACGCGACGGAGTCCCGGATCAGCTCCAGGTTCTCCTCGGGCGTGACGCGCACCACCTTCTCCAGGTGCAGCCGCCACGTCTTGCCGACGATCGTGCAGACCGGCGCGAAGCACTCCGCCAGGATCTGCAGCGCCGGGTCGTCCTCGGCGGCGACGTCGCGCCGGCGCGTCATCCCGAACGCGGCGATCTGGGAGTGCGTCAGCTGCTCGCCCGCGAGCAGCTCGAACAGCTCCAGGTCCTTGGGGTTGGAGCCGGGGAAGCCGGCCTCGATGAGGTCGACGCCGAGCTCGTCCAGCTTGCGGACGACGCGCACCTTCTCGGCGGCAGTGAGGGACATGCCCTCGCCCTGCATGCCGTCGCGCAGGGTGGCGTCGTAGGTCTCGATCTTCTTCGGGGTCATGCTGATGTCCTTGATGGTGGTCTAGCAGGTCGGGAACGCGCTGAACGCGGCACGGCGCGCCCCCGGGAACCCCGGGGCACGTGGCGTGCCGCTAGCGAATTCGCCGACCCGCCCCCAGCATCAGGAAGCAGCGACCTCGGAGAAGTGGTGCGCGGGAACCGGGTCCAGCCAGTGCGCGTAGCGGTCGGAGCGGCCGTGCAGCGCGTCCTCGAACGCGGTCTGCACCGCGCGCGTGACCTCGCCCGGGCGGCCGGTGCCGATCGTGTGGTCGTCGACCTCGCGGATCGGCGTCAGCTCGGCGGCGGTGCCGGTGCAGTACAGCTCGTCGGCCAGGTACAGCTCGGCGCGCGCGAGCTGGCGCTCGATGACCTCGAAGCCGAGATCCTGAGCGATCTGGATCACCGACCTGCGGTTGATCCCGTCGAGCAGCGAGCTGCTCAGCGGCGGCGTGTAGATCTTGCCGTCGCGGACGATGAAGAGGTTCTCGCCTGTGCCCTCGCACACGTAGCCGTGGTCGTCGAGGAGGATCGCCTCCTCGTAGCCGGACTTGTGCGCCTCGACCTTCGCCAGGATCGAGTTGAGGTACTGGCCGGTCGCCTTGGCCTGGGGGATCAGCGAGTCCGGCGAGATCCGGCGCCACGACGAGACGCGCGCGCGGATGCCGTTGGCCTTGCCCTCGTCGCCGAGGTAGCTGCCCCACTCCCAGACGGCGATCGACACGTCGACCGGCGCCTCCAGCGGGAACAGGCCCATCGTCCCGTAGCCGCGGTAGACCAGCGGGCGGATGTAGCAGGAGCGCAGGCGGTTGCGGCCGATCAGCTCCAGCGTGGAGTCGCGCAGCTGCTCGGCGGTGAACGGGATGTCCATGTAGTACATGGACGCCGACTGGAACAGGCGGTTGACGTGCTCCTGGTGACGGAAGACCGCCGGGCCGTGCGACTCGGTGTCGTAGCAGCGCACGCCCTCGAAGACGCCCGTGCCGTAGTGGAGTCCGTGCGTGAGCACGTGGACCTTGGCGTCCTCCCAGGCGACGAAGTCGCCGTTCATCCAGATGAGGTCCGCGGTCTGCACAGCTCAGCTTCTCCTTACAGCGCGGCGAGCACGGCCTGCGTGGCCTCTGCGGTGCTCGCCGTCCCACCGAGGTCCCGGGTCCGGAGCCCGTTGTCGAGCGCCTGGTCCACGGCCGATTCTAGGGTGCTGGCCTCGGAATCCAAGTTCAGGCCGTGCCGGAGCAGCATCGCGGTCGACAGGAACATCGCAAGCGGGTTGGCGATCCCCTGGCCGGCGATGTCCGGCGCCGAGCCGTGGACGGGCTCGAACAGGCCGGGGCCGTCGGGGTTGCCGACCGACGCAGACGGGAGCATCCCGATCGAGCCGGTGAGCATCGCGGCCTCGTCGGAGAGGATGTCGCCGAACATGTTGTCGGTGACGATGACGTCGAAGGACGTGGGGTTGCTGACGAGCTGCATCGCCGCGTTGTCGACCAGGACGTGCTCGAGCGGGATGTGGCTGAACTCGCGCTGGTGGACGTCGATGACGACCTCGCGCCAGAGGCGGGAGACCTCCAGGACGTTGGCCTTGTCGACGCTCGTGACCTTCGTGCGCGCGGCCTGGAAGGCGGAGCGGGCGATCCGCTCGATCTCCTCGCGCGAGTAGATGTTGAGGTCGCTCGCGGAGTCCTGCGTGCGGGTCTTCTCGCCGAAGTAGATGCCGCCGGTGAGCTCGCGGACGACCAGCAGGTCGGTGCCCTCGATGATCTCGCGGCGCAGCGGGCTCGCGTCGTAGAGCGCGGGCAGCGGGCGGACCGGGCGCAGGTTCGAGTAGAGCTGCAGGCCCTTGCGCAGGCCGAGCAGGCCCTGCTCGGGGCGTGGCCTGTTGGGGTCCGTGGTGTCCCACTTGGGGCCGCCGACGGCGGCGAGGAGGACGGCGTCCGCGGACTTCGCGGCGGCGAGCGTCTCGTCGGTGAGGGCCGTGCCGTGCGCGTCGATGGAGGCGCCGCCGAAGACGTGCTCCTCGATCTCGACGTCGGCGACGAAGCGCTTCAGGATGTCGACGGCGGGCGCGAGGATCTCGGGCCCGATGCCGTCGGCGGGGAGGGTGACGATGCGAGTGGCCATGCGGGGCGCCACGATATACGCGGCGCCCCGTCAGATGACCTGCGGTGCGGTGCTGCGGCCTAGAAGGGAAGCCCGCCCCTGAACGCCTCGGTGCCGTTGACGAGCGTGAGGTCCGGGAACCCGTGGGCGCGGGCGTACGCGATCTCCCTGCCGATGTCGCCGACGCCGTTGGACAGCGGCAGCGGCGCGATCGCCACCGTGCTGAGGATGCCGAGCGCCCGGCCGTCGCCGTTGAGGAACGCGGAGCCCGAGTCGCCGGGGATGCCGGGGGTCAGCGTGTAGAGGCTGTAGGACCAGCCGCCAGCGCTGACCTGCACGACCTTGCCGCGCTTGGGGCTGAGCTGCGTGATGCCCTGGCGCAGCTCGGAGTTCCCGTAGGAGTACACGTCGTCGAGCGCCGCGGCGGTGCCGACGCCGGTCGGTCCGCCCCACTTCGGGATCGACGGGTTCGTGTTGGCCACGTCGGACGGGTCGAGCTTGATCAGCGCGAGGTCGTTGTACTGGCACGTCTCGCCGTCGGTCGTGCCCGACGACTGCATCGACAGCCACGAGTTGTAGGCCAACTTGCCCTCGACCCTGGCGCCGGTGACGTCGACGTCGGTGCCGATGGGCAGCGATGCCGACGTGCAGCCGTTGGTGTCGGTCGAGCTGCCCGTGCCGGAGCAGTGCGCGGCCTGGCCGAGGTAGGTGTCGGATCCGTTGGTGAACACGAAGTTCGCCGTGCACTGCGCGCCAGCGGTGAACGTCTGGACACCGGGATGGACGGGAGCGGTCGATGCGGGCGCCCACGCGGACGCTGCGGACGGCGCGATCGCCATCGCGGCAACCGTGGCAGCGGTCGCCAGAAGACGTCGGGACAAGGCTTCTCTCCTCCTGCTGGTTTGCGTTGCGGTGGTGCAGGAGCTGCAACGAGCAGGAGGAGCAGAACTTGCGGTGCGGCTAGGCCGAGGCGAGCGCCTTCGTGTCCGGGCCCGACCGCTGGCGGTCGGCTTCGTAGGTGTCGATGAGGTCGACCTGCTGCAGCGTCAGGCTGATGTCGTCGAGGCCGTTGAGGAGGCGGTGCTTGATCTCGGGGTCGATGTCGAAGGTCGCCGAGCCGCCGTCCCAGCGGACCTCCTGGGCGGCGAGGTCGACCTGAGCGTGGCCGGCGGCGGCGATCGCGTCGACCTCCTCGCGGCTGAGCTCGACGGGCAGCACGCCGTTCTTGGTGCAGTTGTTGCGGAAGATGTCGGCGAAGTTGACCGCGACGATCGCCTGGAACCCGTAGTCCTTCAGGGCCCACGGCGCGTGCTCGCGCGAGGAGCCGCAGCCGAAGTTCACGCCGGTGACGAGGATCGGGTTCGGCGGGATGTCGACCCCCTTCGCCCGCCACTCGTGGAAGCAGAACTCGCCGAAGCCCGTGCGCTCGATCCGCTTCATGTAGCGCGCGGGGATGATCTGATCGGTGTCGATGTCATCGCGCATCAGCACGGTCGTCGGACCGGTGATCGTCTCGATGGCGTCCATTGCTCTGACTCCTAGTTCCAGTCGCGGATGTCGACGAAGTGGCCGGCGATCGCCGCGGCGGCGGCCATCTCGGGGCTGACGAGGTGGCTGCGGGCGCCGCGGCCCTGGCGCCCCTCGAAGTTGCGGTTCGAGGTCGAGGCGACCCGCTCGCCCGGCGCCGCGACGTCCGGGTTCATGCCCAGGCACATCGAGCAGCCGGCCTCGCGCCAGTCGAAGCCGGCGGACTTGAAGACCTCGTGCAGGCCCTCGGCCTCGGCCTGCGCCTTGACCTGCTGCGAGCCCGGGACGACCATCGCGGTGACGCCCGCGGCGACCTTGTGGCCGTCGAGCATCGACGCGGCGGCGCGCAGGTCGCCGATCCGGCTGTTCGTGCACGAGCCGATGAACACGCGGTCGAGCTTGATGTCGGTCATCGGCGTGCCGGGCTCCAAGGCCATGTACTCGAGCGCGCGCTCGTCGCCCGCGTCCTCGGGCGTGGGCACCGCGTCGGCGACGCCGACGACCATCTCCGGCGTCGTGCCCCACGTGACCTGCGGGCTCAGCGCGGCGGCGTCGACGACCATCTCGCGGTCGAACGTCGCGCCGTCCTCGGTCTTCAGCTGCGCCCACGCCGGGTCGATCGCGACGCCGTGCTCGCGCAGGTAGGCGAACGTGGTCTCGTCGGGCGCGATCATGCCCGCGCGGCCGCCGCCCTCGATCGTCATGTTGCAGATCGTCATGCGGCCCTCCATCGAGATGCTCTCGATCGGCCCGCCGGCGAACTCGACCACGTGGCCGGTCGCGCCGTTGACGCCCATCTGGCCGATCGTGGCCAAGATCATGTCCTTGGGCGTGACGCCCTTGCCGAGCTCGCCCGTGTAGAGGATCCGCATCGACCTGGCCTTCTTCTGGACCAGCGTCTGGGTCGCCAGGACGTGCTCGACCTCGCTCGTGCCGATGCCGAACGCGAGCGCCCCGAAGGCGCCGTGCGTGGCGGTGTGCGAGTCGCCGCAGACGATCGTCATGCCCGGCTGCGTGACGCCGAGCTCCGGCCCGATGACGTGGACGATGCCCTGCTTGTCGGAGCCGAGGCTGTAGATCGGGACGCCGAACTCGGCGCAGTTGGATTCGAGCGCCTCGACCTGCTTGCGGCTCAGCTCGTCCTTGATCAGGCGCGCGACCGGCGTGCCGTCGGTGGGCGTGTTGTGGTCGGCGGTCGCCAGCGTGCGATCCGGGCGGCGGACCGGGCGGCCGGCCATGCGCAGGCCGTCGAAGGCCTGCGGGCTCGTGACCTCGTGGACCAGGTGGAGGTCGATGTAGATCAGGTTGTCGGCGACCTCGTGGGCCGCCCAGATCTTGTCGAACAGGGACTCGGGCATGATGTTGTTGTCCTTGGTGTTAGCTGCGGCGCAGGCCCGCGCTCACGACCGCGAGCAGGCAGGCGTCGCCGGGACCGGGGTTCTCGAAGCGGTGTGCCAGATCGGCGTCGAAGGCGACCGTGTCGCCTTCTTGTAGTTCATGCTCGGCGCCGTCGATGTGCAGGACGACCGTCCCGCGCTCGACGACGGCGATCTCGCGCGAGCCGGGCTCGTGCATCGGCGGGTCGCCTTCGCCGCCCGTGGCCGAGCCGGGCGCCAGCTCGTGGCGCGACAGCTCGGCGCGCTGGCCGGGCATCGGCGGCGTCAGGATCTCGAAGACGTGCCCCGCCGCCCCGCCGCCGCGACGGCGCTCGGCACGGCGGACGATCGAGACGCTGTCGGCCTCGTCCAGACGCAGGAGCTGCGACAGGCGCAGGTCCAGCCCGTTGGCGATCCGGGCGGCGACGGCCAGCGTCGGGCTCGTCTCGCCTCGCTCGACCTGCGACAGCATCGGCGCCGAGACGCCGGACCGCTCGGCCAGATCACGCAGGCTGAGATCCATCGCCTCACGCAGCGCCCGCACCCGCGGGCCGATCTGGATCTGCTGGTCGAGCTGCTGGTCGGCGACGGCCATGGCGAGGGGCGTACGTTATCACGTACAAACGTCTGCTGGGTAGGTTTGGCGGCGGACGCGGGGCTGAGGCGTCGGCGGCCAGACGGTTGGCGGTGGCGGAGCCGGCAACGATTCAAGACCGGTTACCACCACGCCGGAAGGGCCCGCAACGACGGCCGCGGACGCCAACGCCCGCAGCGCCCAAACCGATCGCAGTCGTGTGTACCGAGGAGCGAGGAACTCGGGGGCGTGGCGCGGCTAGGCTGGCGGTATGGCCTCAGCGTTGCTTCGGCCCGATGTTCTCGTGCTCGCCGGTGGTGGGGTTGTTGGTGAGGCTTGGATGAATGGGGTTCTCGGCGGGATCGAGGATGGGGGTGGCGCGGACTTCACCGAGGTGGAGTCGTATGTCGGCACGAGCGCCGGGTCGATCGTTGCGGCGCGGTTGGTGTCGGGGCGCAGGCCGCGGCGGCCGGAGGATCGCTTGCCGAGTGAGCTGGCTGAGGCTGAGCCGGAGATCGCGCGTCGAGGGGTGCGGGGTGTCGCGACGGGAGCCGCGAAGGTCGGGTTCGCCTTCGGCGCTCCGGTGGCGAGCGCCGCGCTGGCCGTCTCCGCGCCGGTCGGTGCGGTCGCGCGCGGGGCGATCCTGCGGCGGGCGGGAGATCGCGGGTTGCGCCTGGATCAGCTGGAGGGGCGCATCGCCAAGTGGGCGCCGCGGTTCGATGGACGCCTACGGGTCTGCGCGGTCGATCGCGGGTCGGGCAAGCGCGTGGTCTTCGGCGCGCCCGGATCGCCACACGCCCAGGTGCCCGAGGCGGTTGCCGCCTCGTGCGCAATCCCGTTCTACTTCAAGGCCGTCACGATCGGCGACCGCGAGTACGTCGACGGCGGCGCGTGGTCGGTGTCGAACCTCGACGCCGCCCCGGCCGGACGCGAGTCGGCCGTCCTCTTCCTCCACCCCACCGCCGCGCTGACCCAGCCGTGGGCCAAGGCGTTCCGGCTCGCGACCGAGCTGGAGCTGCAGCAGCTGCGCCGCCGCGGCGCCCAAGTCCTCCATGTCGCTCCGGACGCCCGGGCGTCCACCGCCATCGGCGGCCGCTTCATGGACCCCGCGCGCATCGGCAGCGTGCTCGCCGCCGGCTACGCGCAGGGGCGCCGGCTCACCTCTTGACGACGGTGATCGCGGCCGCAGCGCAGTCGCCACGGCCCCAGACGGCGACCGACACCTTGCCCCTGGACCTGGGCTTGAACTTCAACTTGGCCCTGCCGTCCCGCGCGGTCTTCGCCGACGCGAGCTTCTTCTTGCTGCTCACGTAGCGCGCGACGACCTTCACACTCTTCAGCGGCCTGCCGCGCAGCCGGACCTTGACGGTCAGCGACGTCGCGCGCCCCAGCTTCAGCGTCTTGCGCGCCGGTGAGATCACGCACGCACGCACGGGCGCGTTGGGCCGCGGCGCGGTCTGCGTGACGCCGGGCCTGGCGTTCGTGATCGACGTCAACGACTGGCCATCCACCGCCGGGGTCAGCACCGGGCGTGACGCGGGCGCGTCGCCCTGGCTCTCGGCCTGCGTCGCCGTCGGGACCGGCTGGTTCGTGCTGCCGCCGTCGGTCGGCGGCGTGACCGGCGGCGCCAGCGCGGCGTCCGACAGCTGGCCGACGAAGTCCGCCGCCAGCGGGCCGCGCCAGATCCGGAGCAGGTCGAGGTCGCCGGTCAGCGGCAGCGCGCACGTGCCCTGGTAGGTGCCGAAGTAGGTGTCGGGCGTGGTCAACCCATAGGCGATGGTCACCGCCGCCGGCTGCGGAGCGCCGACCGGCCGGCCGTCGACGTAGAGCCGGACCGTCGAGCCGTCGAAGACGCCGGCGACGTGGTGCCACTGGCCGTTCCAGACGTCGGACGGCATCGCCGTCGGCGTCACGCGGTAGTTCGAGCCGTTGTACACGTAGAACGCGATCCCGCCCGCCCTGCCGGTGTAGAGCCCGTAGGACGAGGCCTCGCAGTTCTGCGCGCCGCGGGAGATGATGTAGCGGTACTCGCCGGGGCTCTGGTCGGCGCGCACGACCGCCTCGACGGTCAGCGTCGCCGGCGCGAGCTGGTCGGCGGTCGGCAGGCGCACGAACGAGTCGTCGGCGAAGCGCAGCGCGCCGCCCGACTCGCCGGCGATCCGCGCCGGGTCCTGCGGGTCCGCGGCCGTGGACGCGCCCAGGCGGCCGTCCAGCCCGTAGGGGCCGTCGTCGATCGCGGTCTGGCCACCGGCCTCGTCGAAGCGCCACTGCCCGACGACGGCGCTCGGATCCGCGGCGGCGGTCGTCGCGGCGATGAGCAGCGCGATCAGCGCCACCAGCGCGACGAGCGGCACCCGCGCCGCGCGCCCGCGCTTGCCCCCTAGGTCCTGCATGGTTCCCCCAAGCCGAGATGCTGCCTACCGACTGCAAAAGTACTCGGTCACGCGGCGTTCACAACCGGCCGCCCTGGCCGGTCGTCCAGGTCGCTTCATGCCGCATAGGCAGGATCCGCGGCGAACCGCGGGAACCCCGCGATCACGTCCGCCAGGATCCGCGCGCAGACCCCCAGATCGGCTAGGGCGACGCGCTCGTCGACCGCGTGGGCGACGTCGATCCCGCGCGGCCCGAGCATCACCGTCGGGACGCCCGCCGCCGCGTAGAGGCGCATGTCGGCGCCCCACGGAACGCCGGCCGCGCGCGCCGGCCGGCCGAGCTGCGCGGTCACCGACGACAGCACGCACTGCGCGAGCGCACCGCGTTCCGGAGTGGTCGCGGACTCGAAGACGCCGCCGGTCCAGGCGATGTCGATCGGCCATCCGTCCTTCGCGGCAACCGCCGCCACCGCGTCCTCGATCGCCGCCCGCGCGGTGTCCAGCGACTCGCCGACGCGGACCGGCGCGCGGCCCTCGAAGACCACGCGGTCCGGGACCGACGACGACCACTCGCCGCCCGCGATCTTGCCCACGACCAGCGGGTAGGGCAGCGGCAGCACGGCCATCAGCGGATGGGCGACGTCGGTGTTGTAGGCGCGCTCGACCGCCGCCAGCGCGGCGTGGACCTTCACGTAGCGGTCGATCGCCGAGACGCCGTGCAGCCGCTCGGCCGCGTGCGCCGCCACGCCGTGCACCGTGCCGGTGAAGGTGACCGTGCCCGCCTGGGCGCAGACGACGTCGAAGCCGGTCGGCTCCGGGATCACGCAGCCGTCGAACGCCGCGTCGCGCTGGAGCATCGCGAAGGCGCCGAGGCCGCCGTCCTCCTCGGAGGCGACGACGTGCAGCACCGCGTCGCTCGGCCCCGCGGCCGCGAGCGCGTGCAGCGCCGCGGCGACGCCGCCCTTCATGTCGGCGCTGCCGCGCCCGTGGACGAAGCCATCGACAACGGCGCCCGACCACGGCCCGCCGTGCTGCCAGGGCACCGTGCCCACGCCGACGACGTCGATGTGCCCGCACAACGCCAGCCGCGGGCCGCCGGCGCTGGGCGCTTCGCGCGGCGTCACGACCAACCCGTACAACTCGGTCCGCCCCTCCGCCTCCTCGCCCGGGTAGTCCGGATGCGCGCGCAACGCCGCGAGGTCGTGTGCCACCAGCTCCGCGCGCAAACCCAACCCGCGCGCCAGCTCCGCGCAGCGCTCCAGCGCCGCCCGCTCGTCGCCCGTCAGCGACGGCACCCGGACCAGCTCCGCGGCGGTCGCACCGACCGCCGCGTCGCTGAGCAGGTCCTGCATCTACGGCGTCTGGGTCGCGAGCTGCTCGGCGTCGCCGACCGCGGCCTGCGCCTTGCTGACCGCGTTGCCGAGCGCGCGCACGTAGGCGATCGCCGACGCCTCGATGACGTCGGTCGTCACCGCCTGGCCCGCGCCGGTCACGCGCGCGCCCGTGAGAACACCCGGCGTGTCGTGCTTGACCGCGTCCTCGGGCGACCCGAGCTCCACGACGACCGACACCTCACCCAAAGCGTCCTGCCCGCCGGTCACCGCGTCGATCCGGAACTCCCGGAGCCGCGCGTCGATCTTCGTCGCGCTGTTGATCGCACGGAAGATCGCGTCGACCGGCCCGTCGCCGTTGAACGAGCCCTCGACGACCTCGTCGTCGGGCGTGCGCACCGCGACCCTCGCGAACGGCGGGCGCCGGTTGGAGGCCTCGACCTCGAACCACTCCAGCGCGTAGCCGCCGCGCGCCTCGCTGCGCAGCTCGTCGGTGACGAGCGCCTCGAGGTCCATCGCCGTGACCTGCTTCTTGCGGTCGGCGACCTCCTTGAAGCGCTCGAAGGCCTGCTTGAGCTGGGCGCCGTCGATCGGGTAGCCGAGCTCCTCCAGCGCGTTCTTCAGCGCCGCGCGCCCGGAGTGCTTGCCGAGCACGAGCGAGTTGGCGTCCAGGCCGACCGACCTGGCGTCCATGATCTCGTAGGTCTCGCGCGCCTTCAGGACGCCGTCCTGGTGGATGCCGGACTCGTGCGCGAACGCGTTGCGCCCGACGATCGCCTTGTTGGGCTGCACCGCGTAGCCCGTGAGCCGCGAGACCAGCCGCGACGTGCGCGCGATCTCGGTCGTCACCGCGCCGGTCGTGTAGCCGAGGCGATCCCTGCGCGTGTGCAGGAGCATGATCAGCTCCTCCAGCGACGCGTTGCCCGCGCGCTCGCCGATGCCGTTGACCGCGCACTCGAGCTGCCGCGCGCCCGCGCCCAGGCCGGCCAGCGAGTTGGCGACGGCCAGCCCGAGGTCGTCGTGGCAGTGGACCGACAGGACCGCCCTGCGCAGGTCCGGTACCAGCTCATACAACTTGGTCAGGAAGCCCGCGAACTCGTCGGGCGTCGCGTAGCCGACGGTGTCCGGGATGTTGATCGTCGTCGCGCCCTCGTCGAGCGCGATCTGGAGCACCTCGGCGGTGAACTCGATGTCGGACCGCGTCGCGTCCATCGGCGAGTACTCGACGTCCTCGCAGAGCCCGCGCGCCTGCGCGACCGACGCCCGGGCCAGGCCCTTGACGTCCTCGCGCGTGGACTGCAGCTGGTGCTCGATGTGGATGTCGGACGTCGAGAGGAACGTGTGGATCCGAGGTCGCTCGCTTTCGCGGATCGCCTCCCACGCTCGATCGATGTCGGAGGCGTTGGCCCGAGCAAGCCCGCAGATGACCGGGCCCTGGACCTCCTGCGCGATCGTCCGGACCGCGTCGAAGTCGCCGGGCGAGGCGATCGGGAAGCCGGCCTCGATGATGTCGACTCCGAGCCGGGCGAGCTGCTGGGCGATCTCGAGCTTCTCGGCGGTGTTGAGCGAGATGCCGGGCGACTGCTCGCCGTCGCGCAGCGTCGTGTCGAACAGCAGGACGCGGTTCGGGTCTTCAGGGATCAAGGACATGTCGTTGCTTCTCCGTTCTCAGGTGGCTCGGGTTCGCTTCTTCAGACTGGTTCGCGGCTTCGGGCGGCCGCCACGCACAGCTAATCCCCCTAGCGGGGGAGGAGAAGAAGTCGAAGGTCGAGCAAGCGGAACGACATGCGATTCGCGCCCGAGCCTAGCAGCCTTCGGCTACGGCACCAAGACGACCTTGCCGACGTTCTCGCGGGCGGCGATGATCCCGTGGGCGCGGCCCGCCTCGGCGAACGGCACCGCCTCGTGGACGACCGGCACGATCGTGCCGTCGGCCAGCGCGTCGGACAGCGGCGCGATCCACGGCTCCAGCGACCCGCGGTCGTCCCACAACCGCAACATGTTGAGCCCGATCACGGCCTTGCTGTCGCTCATCTGCTTCATGAGGTTGAACCCGCGCAGCATGCGCAGCGCCTGGGGCGCGGCGGTCCGGATCGACCTCGTCTCCCCCCTCGTGACCGACGACGCGCCGTAGGCGACCAGCCGCCCGCCGGGGCGCAGCAGGTCGTAGGAGATGTTGAAGGACTTGCCCCCGATCGCGTCGAGGATCACGTCGTAGGGACCGAGCCCGCGCCACCAGTTGTCGCGGCGGTAGTCGATCGCGCGGTCGCAGCCCAGCTCGGCCAGCCGTCCGTGCTTGCCCAGCGATGCGGTCCCGTGGACCTCGGCGCCCGCGCGCTTGGCCAGCTGCAGCGCCGCGATCCCGACGCCGCCGGCCGCGGCGTTGACGAGCACCCGCTCGCCGGCCTGCAGCGAGCCGTAGCCGTGCAGCGCGGCCCACGCGGTCGCGTAGTTGACGGGGATCGCCGCGCCCTGCTCGAAGCTCAGCGACTCCGGCAGCGGGATCGCGTCGGCCGCCGCGACGTCGACGATCTCCGCGTAGCCGCCGAAGCGCGTCCCGGCCATCACGCGCTCGCCGACGCGCGCGGCGTCGACGCCCGAGCCGACCGCCGTGATCGTCCCCGCGACCTCGTAGCCGACGACCATCGGCGGCTTCGGCGCGTCCTCGTAGAGCCCGACGCGCGCCATCGTGTCGGCGAAGTTCACGCCCGCGGCCTTCACCGCCACCGTCACCCGTCCTGGCCCCGGCGCGGCCGGATCGGGACGCTCCTGCACCTGCAGGACCGACAGGTCGCCGTGCTTGGTGATCACCACTGCTCGCATAGTGCGAGCGGAGCCTAGTGACGCGAGGCGCGCACGACCAGGACCGGCCGCTCGCTGAGGTGCAGCAGCCGCGTCGGGGTCGAGCCGACCAGGACCGACCTCAGCGGGCGCTCGCCGTAGGAGCCGACGACGATCATCGACGCCTCGACCTCGTCGGCGGCGGCGATCAGCCCCTCGGCCGGGTCCTGCTTGCGCACGTCGCTGGAGACCGTGACGCCCGCGGCCTCGGCCGTGCGCAGCGCCTCGCCGACGACGAAGTCGCCCCGCTCCTGGATCTCGGCGTCGAGGTCGTGCAGCTCGCCGCCCAGCCGCGGCGACTCGAACGAGAACACGACGTGCACGCCCTCGCTCAGCCGCCCGGCGAGCGCGAGCGCCTCGGCCAGCGCGGCGTGCGCGCCGGCCGACCCGTCGTAGCCGACCACGAGCGTCATGCCGCCTTCTCCTTCTTCGGGACGCGGTGGGTGATCGTCGCCGCGACCTGCGGGTCGACCGGCCGCGGCTTGAGCGCGAAGAACGCACGGTCCTGCGTGTAGCGGTAGATGAACCAGACCAGGCCGATCAAGATCATCGCGATGGTGATCGCCACCGGTGAGCCGATCCCGAGGAACGGCTTGGCGTAGCCGCCGTCCTTGGCCGCGTACTCGACCGTCGCCTTGAGGAACACCGCCGCGAGGATCACCGCGCCCAGCAGCGGCAGGAACGCGAGGTAGATGAAGTTCTTGACCGACGCGGTCAGGTACCTGCGGTAGAACCACGCGCAGGCCACGCCGGTGATCCCGTAGTAGAACGCGATCGTCATCGACAACGACGTGAACGCATCGGCGATCAGGTTCTCGCTCGTCGCGCTCAGGAACACGAACACCGCGATCGAGACCACGCCCATCCAGATCGTGGAGAACGACGGCGTCAGGTAGCGGTCGTGGATCTGGGCGAACCTCGGGCCGAGCGCGCCCTTGCGCGCCATCGACAGCGACGTGCGCGTCGCGGGCAGGATCGTCGTCTGCGTCGAGGCCGAGGCCGACGTCAGCACCGCGATGATCAGCAGCTTGTCCAGCGGCGAGCCGAGCACGGCCTTGGAGATCGGCGCGAACACGTCGGTCTGGTTGGCGATCAGCGACTGCGTCCCGCCGAAGGCCTGCGCGCCGGCCGCGACCGTCACGTAGATCCCGAGCAGGATGAACGTCGAGACGACCGCCGCCTTGCCCGACGACGTCGCGCCGTCCTCGGTCTCCTCGTTGACCGAGACCGCCGAGTCCCAGCCCCAGTAGATGAAGATCGCCAGCAGCACGCCGCCGCTCAGCGCGCTCAGCGACGAGATCGCGAACGGGTTGAACCACGAGAACTGGGGCTTGATCGAGTGCGCCGGCGACTGCGTGTAGACCTTGACCAGCGCGACGGCGGCGAACAGCGCGAGCGTCACGATCTCCATGCCCAGCAGCAGCTGCTGGGTGCGCGCGCTGAGCTCGATCCCGATGTAGCAGATGGCCGTCATCAGGATGATCCAGATGACGCCGATGATCGTGACCGTCAGCGTCGACGGGTGGTCGACGCCGACCAGCGAGCACGAGTAGATCCCGGCGATCTGCGACAGCGACGGCATCACCAGGATGTCGGCGACCAGCACCGCCCAGCCGGAGAACCAGCCGATCCGCGGCCCGAGCGACAGCGTCACCCACGAGAACGTGGTGCCGCAGTCGGGGTCGGCGCGGTTCATGTAGTTGTAGGCCGCCGCGATGCACGCCATCGGGATGAAGGCCACCAGGATGACCGCGGGCGCCTGGACCCCGATGCCGGCGATCGCGACGATGAAGCCCAGCGTCGCCGCGAGCGAGTACCCGGGCGCCGTCGACGCGACGGCGATGACGACGCCCGAGATGTAGGAGATGGCTCCGGCCTTGAGGGTCTTCCCGGCAGGCGCGGCAGCGGTCTCCATGCGCGCGAGCCTACTACCCGCGTGCACCCGCTTCGGCCAAGTCGAACGCGAGCTCCTCGACCTGCTCGCGCCCGGCCTCGGGCCCGCCGCCCTCGTCGCGGGCGCGCGCCTTCTGGACCAGCACGTTGAGCCCCATCAGGACCAGGACCGCCAGCAGCAGGATCGTCGCCAGCACGTTGACCTCGGCCGGCACGCCCTGGCGGGTCGCGCCGAAGATGAACAGCGGGAACGTCTGCGTCTGGCCGGCGTTGAAGCTCGTCACGACGTAGTCGTCGATCGAGATCGCCGCCGCCAGCAGCGCCGCGGCCGCGACGCCCGGGGCGATCATCGGCAGCGTGACCTTGCGGAACGTCGTCCACTCGGTCGCCCCGAGGTCCATCGCCGCTTCCTCGATGTGGCGGTCCATGCCCTCTAGTCGCGCTCTCACCGTGACCACCACGTAGGACACCGTGAACATCACGTGGGCGATGATGATCGTGACCATGCCGGTCCCGACGTGCAACGTCAGGAACAGGCCCAGCAGCGCGGCGCCGAGGACGACCTCGGGCGTGGCCAGCGGCAGGAACACGAACAGCTCGGTCGTCGCCTTGCCGCGGAAGCCGTAGCGCACCAAGGCCAAGGCCATGAACGTGCCCAGCGCCGTGGCGATCACGACCGTGAAGGCCGCGACGATCAGCGAGTGCTGCAGCGCCGTGGTCAGGTCGCTGTTGGAGAACGGGTGCGCCCAGTGCTTGAGCGTGAAGCCCTGCCAGGTGAAGTTGAAGCGGCCCTTGTTGTCGTTGAACGAGTAGAGGACGACGATGAAGATCGGGATGAACAGGTAGAGCAGCGCGAGCGCGCTCCAGATCCCGAGCAGCCAGTCGCGGACCTTGTCGCGGGAAGAGAGCATTTAGGCAGCAGCCTCCGTGAGCGACTTGGTCCCGAGCAGGCGGGCGTAGATCAGGATCCCGACCAGGATCGCCGTCATCAGGATGAACGACAGCGCGGCCGCCGTCGGGTAGTCCAGGATGTTGAGGAACTTGGCCTGGATGACGTTGCCGATCATGTACTGCTTGGGCGTCCCGAGCAGCGCGGCGTTGATGAAGTCACCGCACGCCGGGATGAACGTCAGCAGCGAGCCGGCGAAGATGCCCGGCAGCGCGAGCGGCACGGTCACCTTCCGGAACGCGGTGGCGCGCGAGGCGTACAGGTCGGTCGCCGCCTCGATGAACCGGCGGTCGAGCCGTTCCAGCGTCACGTAGAGCGGCAGCACCATGAACGGCAGGAAGTTGTAGGTGATGCCTGCGATCACGGCGAGGTTGGTCGCCAGCAGGTGGCCGTTGCTGCCCAGCAGCCCGACGTCCTGGAAGCGGTGGACGACCCAGCCGTTGTCGTTGAGGATCAGCTGCCAGGAGACCGTCCGCAGCACGTAGGACGTGAAGAACGGCAGGACCGTCAGCAGCAACATGAAGTTCTTGTACTTGCCCGCCTTGTAGGCGATGAAGTACGCGAGCGGGAAGCCGATGACCAGGCAGGCGATCGTCGCGATCCCCGAGAACAGCACCGAGCGCCCGAACTGCGTCGAGTAGTCCGAGATCGCGTTGGTGTAGGTGGCGAAGTGCCACGTCAGCGTGTACCCGTCCTCCGGGTTGCCGGTCATCAGCGACACGCCGCCCTGGTTGATCAGGGGGACGAGGTAGAAGACGATCAGCCACAGCAGGCCCGGCCCGAGGAACAGGTAGGGCAGCAGCGTGCGGCGGGTCTTGAGGCTCAGTCGCAGCATCGGATCAGGCCCCCGTCACGTTCGCCATGGCGTTCTGCATCGTGCGCTCGTCGGCGGGCGACAGGTTCGGGTAGGGGTACAGCCGCTTCCTGACGTCGTCGGGCGGGAAGATCAGCGGGTTGTTGGCCACCTCGGGGTCGAACTTGAGCAGCGCCTCCTTGGCGCCCTCCACCGGGCTGATGTAGTTGACGTAGTCCGCCACCTTGGCCGCGACCTCCGGCTCGTAGTAGTAGTTCATCAACAGCTCCGCGCCGTAGGGGTGCGAGAGGTGCTTGGGCATCATCATGTTGTCGGTGAACAACATGGCGCCCTCCTTGGGGAAGATGAACTCCAGGTCGGGGTTGTCGGCCTTCAGCTGGACGAGGTCGCCCGAGTAGGCCATCGCGACCCAGACGTTGCCCTTGGCGAGGTCGGTCGTGTAGTCGTTGCCGGTGAAGCGCCGGATCTGGCCGGCGTTCTTGGCCGCGCCGATCTTGTCGATGGCCTTCAGGATCTCGTCGATCGTGGCCTTCGACGCGTCGATGCCCATGCCCAGCGCGACCAGGCAGGCCGCGTCGTAGGGCTCCTGCAGGAACGTCACGCGGCCCTTGAAGGCCGGGTCGAAGAGGTCGTTGACGCTCTCCAGCCTACGGCCGGTCTTCTTGGGGTTGTAGCCGATGCCCGTGCCGCCCGACTGCCACGGCATCGTGTAGTCGCGGTTCGGGTCGTAGTTGATGGTCTTGAGGTTCGAGACCAGGTTCTTGATGTTGGGGACGTTGCGCTTGTCGATCGGCTCGACGTAGCCGTCGCGCACCCAGCGGGCCGCCATGTAGTCGGTCAGCGTGACGATGTCGCGGCCGATGTTCTGGCCCTGGGCCAGCTGCTGGCGGACCTTGCCGAAGAACTCGAAGTTGTCGTTGATCTCCTCGACGTAGTCGACCTTCGTGTCGTACCTCCTGTCGAAGGTCTTCAACGAGTGCTTGTCGATGTACAACGGCCAGTTCGCCCAGCGCATGCCGTCGATCGGCGCCTTGGGGTGGTTGACCGTGACGTTCTTCTTGACGTTGACCTGGTGGGCGGCCTCGCCCTCGATCGAGCAGCCGGCGAGCGCGCTGCCCAGCGCGGTCATGCCCAGCGCCATCGCGCCGCCGCGGCCGATGAAGCGCCGCCGGTTCATGCCGTCGTTCCGCTTGTCGAAGAGCAGGCGCTCCAGCGCCCGCTCGACGTCGGGGCGCTCAGGCATCGCGCGCCACGACGAACGTGTGCTGCGGATCCCAGGTCAGGAGGACCTCCTGGCCGGCGCCGAGGCTCGGGTGCGCGCCGTCGCGGTTGGGCGAGATCACCGTCAGCTCCTCGCCGCCGGGGGCGGTCACGAGGTACTGGATCTGCGTGCCCAGGAACGAGGCGACGCTGATCGTGCCGCGCAGCGCGTTGCGGCCCGCGGGCACGCCGGCGCTGGCCGGGACCAGCTCGATCTTCTCAGGACGGACGCCGATCCGGACCTGCTCGCCGGGCGTCTCGGACATCCGCGAGCACGGGACGGACACGGTGCCGTCGGGCGTCTCGACGCGGGCGATCTCGGTCCCGCGCTCCAGCACCTTGCCGTCGACGAGGTTGGAGACGCCGAGGAAGTTGGCGACGAACGCGGTCACCGGGCGCTCGTAGAGGTCCTCGGCCGTGCCGGCCTGCTCGATCTTGCCCCTGTTCATGACCGCGATCGTGTCGGCCATCGACATGGCCTCCTCCTGATCGTGGGTCACGTGCACGAAGGTGATCCCGACGTCGCGCTGGATCCGCTTGAGCTCGATCTGGAGCTGCTTGCGCAGGCGCAGGTCGAGCGCGCCGAGCGGCTCGTCGAGCAGCAGCGCGCGCGGGCGGTTGACGAGCGCGCGGGCCAGCGCGACGCGCTGGGCCTGGCCGCCGGAGAGCTGGCCGGGCTTGCGCTTGGCCAGCTGGCCGAGCTGGACCATCTCCAGCGCCTCGCCGACGCGCGTGGTCGTCTCGGACTTCGAGACCTTCTTGCGCTCCAGGCCGAAGGCCACGTTCTTCTCGACCGTGAGGTGCGGGAACAGCGCGTAGGACTGGAACACGGTGTTGACGTCGCGCTTGTAGGGCGGCAGGTCCTGCACCGCCTGGCCGCCGAGGTAGACGACGCCCGCGGTCGGGTCCTCGAACCCGCCGATCATGCGCAAGGTGGTGGTCTTGCCACAGCCCGACGGGCCGAGCAAGGCGTAGAACGCGCCGCGCTCGATCGACAACGTCAGGTCGTCGACGGCCACGGCATCGCCGAAGCGCTTGGTGACGCCCTCCAGGTGGATGTCAGCTTCGGACGACGCGGTCGCGTCGACGCGCGCGCCTTCCGGCGCTGCTGTCGGTGTCCCCTCCATGTGGCCCTCCTCAATTGGCCCCGCGACGCAGGTGCGTCGCATGTCACTTCACCGGCGAGCGCAACCCTAGGCCCGTTTGGCGTACGCAGTCAACGCGCTTTCCGACTCCGGGGCACCAGTTCGTCGGGCGTGTTGTCCGTTCCGGCACACGTTCTCGCCACGGTGGAGCGCAAGTTCCGACCAGGAGTACCTTGCGGGCGTGCCTCCACGGAGCACCGGACTGGCGGGAGCCGACGCGCAGGACGACTTCCTGCGTGCGCGACGGCGGGTGGCGCTGGCGCGATTGGTGCGCTGGCTGCGGCGCGATCCGAGCGACGTCGACCACATCCTGCCCTTCGACGAGGTCGTCGCCGCGCTCGGGCGGGTGCAGGAGCGCGACGCCGGGTTGCAGGTCGTCCCGCTGGACGCGATCGTCGGGACCGTCGACCGCCTGCAGGGGTTCGACCGGCGCTTCCGGCCGACGACGCCCGCGGTGCGCCGGCGCTGGGAGGGCATCGCCGAGGCGATGCGGCGCGGGAAGGCGATGCCGCCGGTCGACCTCTACAAGGTCGGCGAGGCCTACTTCGTCAAGGACGGCCACCACCGCGTCAGCGTCGCGAGGGCGCTCGGCCACGACGACATCGAGGCGCGCGTGACCGAGGTCGTCACGAAGGTCGGCGCCGGCCGCGACCTGCTGCGCGGCGACCTGCCGCTGAAGAGCCACGAGCGCGTGTTCCTGGAGCGCGTCCCGCTGCCCGCCTCCGCGCGTGGCCGTGTCCGGCCCAGCGACCCGTGGGCCTTCGCCGCGCTGGCCGAGGGCGTCGAGGGCTGGGGCTGGCGCTGGTCGCAGGAGCACGGCGAGCTGATCGACCGCCGCGAGCTGGCACGCCGCTGGTACGAG
Source organism: Conexibacter woesei Iso977N (assembly GCF_000424625.1). Lineage (GTDB taxonomy): Bacteria > Actinomycetota > Thermoleophilia > Solirubrobacterales > Solirubrobacteraceae > Baekduia > Baekduia woesei_A. The sequence goes on along the minus strand of NZ_AUKG01000002.1, from coordinate 1,358,417 downwards.
GAGGAGTACGTCCCGGTCGTGACGCTGCTCCGGGACGCAGGCCTCCTCGAGGGCGCGGCGACCGAGACCGACGCCTACATGAACGCCGCCGCCGAGCGCTACAAGCGCCAGCGCGGGCTCTGACCATCCCCTAGAGGTGGACGCCGCCGGAGGCCTCGATGCGCTGGCCGGTGACCCAGTGGTTGGCGTCGGAGAGCAGCGAGGCGATGACGGGGCCGATGTCGTCGGCGACCGCGTGGCGGCCGAGCGCGGCGGCCGCCGCCAGCGACTCCTGCGCGGCGGGCGTGTCGCGGACCATGCCGCCGGAGAAGTCGGTGGCGACGGCGCCAGGTGCGACGCAGTTGACGCGGATGCCGCGCGGGCCGAGCTCGGCGGCGAGGTAGCGGGTCAGCACCTCGACCGCGCCCTTGACCGACCCGTACATCATGCGCTCCGGGAACGTGAAGCGGGCGAGGCCGCTCGACAGCGTGACGATCGCGCCGCCGTCGGCGATCCGGGGCGCCAGCTCCTTGGTGAGGAACAGCGGGCCCTTGAGGTGGACGTCGACGAGGTCGTCGAAGTCCTCGGTCGTGATCGTCGCGATGTTGCCGCCGCGCGAGAAGCCGCCGTTGAGGACGAGGTGGTCGAAGTCGTCGCGGCCGAAGGTCTCGCGCAGCGTCGCGTCGAGCTGCTGCGCGAACGCCGGGAACGCGGCGACGTCGCCCTGGTGCAGCTGCAGCGCGGCGGCCGCCACCCCACGCTCACGCAGCTCGGCGACGACCTGCTCGGCCTCGTCGGCATGCGAGTTGTAGGTGATGACGACGCCGCTGCCGGCGTCCGCGAGGTGCAGCGCGGCCGAGCGGCCGATGCCGCGGTTGCCGCCGGTGATCAGGGCGATGCGGGGAGTCGAGGTCATGTCGATCATGCTGCTCCCCGCGCGCCGCGCGCAAAAGAGGCGGGCTCGTCGGGGGACAAGCTGTCCCTGGATGCGCGCCCGCCGTCGTAGCATCGTGTGGGCGATGGACCAGGACGCGCTCGCGGACTTCCTGCGCCGCCGCCGCGCGGCGCTCACCCCCGACGACGTCGGGCTGCCACCCGGGCAGCGGCGCCGGACCAGCGGCCTGCGCCGCGAGGAGGTCGCGGGGCTGGCGCACATGTCGACCGACTTCTACACGCGCCTCGAGCAGCGCCGCGGCAACCGGCCCTCGGAGGCGACGGCCGCCGCGCTCGCACGCGCGCTGCGCCTCACGCCCGACGAGCGCGACCACCTCTACCGCCTCGCCAGCCACACCGCGCCGCCGCGCGCGTTCCGGACCGACCACCCGTCCCCCGCGCTGCTGCGGATCCTCGGCCAGCTCGACGCGACCCCGGCGCAGATCACCAACGACCTCGGCATGACGCTCGTCCAGAACCCGCTGGCGGTCGCGCTGCTGGGTGACCAGACCACGTACACCGGGTTGGACCGCGCGCTCGTCCACCGCTGGTTCACCGGCCGCGGCCAGGACCGCGAGCGCCATGCGCCCGGCGAGCACGCCGCGCTCTCGCGCTCCTACGTGGCCAACCTGCGTGCGGTAGTGGGCCGCGCGCCCGACGACGCCGAGGCGCGCGCGCTGGTCGACGCGCTGCTGGCGTCCTCGCCCGAGTTCGCCGCGCTGTGGGCCGAGCACGAGGTCGCGGTCCGCTCCGGTCAGCGCAAGACGATCGTCCACCCGACGGTCGGGACGATGGCGCTCGACTGCCAGGTCCTGACCGCCGAGAACCTCACCGAGTGCCTCGTCGTCTTCACCGCGGCGCCGGGCAGCGACGCCGCCGAGCGGCTGAAGCTGCTCGCGGTCGTCGGCGACGCGTCGTTCGCCGCGGGCTAGGCGGCGGGCTCGGGCTCCGGCGCGGTCGTGGTGGACGTGGCGGGCGCGCCCGCGTCGTCGACCCGCAGCGCGTGGCCCTTCTCGGCGTCGAAGAAGTGCAGCCGCGACGTGTCGACCCACAGCTTCGCGCGGGTGCCGTCGGTCACCCTCGTCTCGGCGTCCAGCCGCGCGGTCGCGCGGCCGCTGGCGTCGGGCAGCTCGCCCGCGCCCGCGTCGTCGGCGAGGTCGCGCAGCTCGTCGTGGCTGACGTCGTCGCCCTCGTAGGTGAAGTAGGCGTACACCTCGCTGCCCATCGACTCGGTGACGTCGACCGGCGCCTCGAACGTCACGCCGTGCTCCTGCTGCTCGCCGATCAGCGTCGCGTCCTCGAAGTGCTCGGGCCGGATGCCGACGATCAGGTCGCCGCTGCTCGCGCCCGACGCCGCGCGCTTCTGCTCGGCGCTCAGGGGGACATCGGCGAACGGCAGCTTCAGCGTGTCGCCCTCGAGGCGGCCGCCGAAGAAGTTCATCGACGGCGACCCCATGAAGCCCGCGACGAACAGGTTGTCGGGGCGCTCGTAGAGGTTCCTGGGCGTGTCGACCTGCTGCAGCAGGCCCGCGCGCATGACCGCGACGCGGTCGCCGAGCGTCATCGCCTCGGTCTGGTCGTGCGTCACGTAGATCGTCGTCGTGTCCAGCCGCGACTGGATCCGCGAGACCTCCGCGCGCATCTGCACGCGCAGCTTCGCGTCGAGGTTGCTCAGCGGCTCGTCCATCAGGAAGACCTTCGGGTTGCGCACGATCGCGCGCCCCATCGCCACGCGCTGGCGCTGGCCGCCGGACAGGTTGGCCGGCTTGCGGTTGAGGTGCTGCTCGAGGTCGAGGATCCTCGCGGCCTCCCCCACCCGGCGCTTGACCTCCTCGTCGTCGACCTTCGCCAGCCGCAGCGGGAAGGCCATGTTCTCGCCCACGGTCATGTGCGGGTACAACGCGTAGGACTGGAACACCATCGCGATGTCGCGGTCCTTGGGCGCGCGGTCGTTGACGACCTCGCCGTCGATGATGAGGTCGCCCGAGGTGATGTCCTCGAGCCCCGCGACCATCCGCAGCGCCGTCGACTTGCCGCAGCCCGACGGCCCGACCAGGATCAGGAACTCGCCGTCGGCGATGTCCAGGCTGAGCTGCTTGACGGCCTCGAAGCCGTCGTCGTAGCGCTTGGTGATGTCCTCGAGCTTGATGCCGGCCATGGGGAGTGGGCCTCCTCAGCCCTTGACCGCGCCGGCCGTGAGGCCCGCGACGATCCGCCGTTGGAAGAACAGGACCATGATCACGATCGGGATGGTCACGATGATCGCCGCCGCCGCGATCGCGCCGGTCGGCGCGGTGAACTGCGAGACGCCGGTGAACGACTGGATCGCCGGCGGCACCGTCTGCGCCCTCGTGGTCGACGTCAGCGACAGCGCGAAGATGAAGTCGTTCCAGGCGTAGATGAACACCAGGATGGCCGTCGTGAACACGCCCGGCGCGGCGAGCGGCAGGATCACCTTGCGGAACGCCTGCGCGGGCGTCGCGCCGTCCATCTGCGCCGCCTGCTCGAGCTCCCACGGGATCTCGCGGAAGAACGCGCTGAGCGTGAAGATCGCCAGCGGCAGCGTGAACGTCATGTAGGGGATGATCAGGCCGGCCCACGTGTCGTAGAGGCCGAGCGTGCGCCACATGTCGTACAGCGGGCCGACGATCGAGACCGGCGGGAACATCGCGATCGTCAGCGACGCGCCGAGGATCAGCCGCTTGCCCGGGAAGTCCAGGCGCGCGATCGCGTAGGCGGCCAGCGACGCCAGCGTGACGGCGATCACCGTCGAGATCGCGGCGATCCCGATCGAGTTGCGCAGGGCCTTGGTGAAGATGTCCTGGTGGAAGATCGAGGAGTAGTTGTCGAACGACCACTCCTTCGGGATCAGCCGACCGTCGCCGACGGTCGCCGGCGTCTTCAGCGACAGCGAGATCAGCCACATGATCGGGAACAGCGCGGCGACGACGATGACGGCCTCGGCCGTGCCCCAGCCGAACAGGCGTCTGCGGTCGATGCTCATCGCTCACCCCGCTGCTGAGCCAGGTTGGCCCCCAAGAACTTGATGTAGAAGAACGCGATCAGCAGCACGCACAGGAAGACGAGCACCGAGACCGCGGAGCCGAGCCCGAGGTTCAGCCGCGTCAGCAGCGTGTTGTAGGACAACTGCGAGACCGTCTCGATCGAGCGGTTCGAGCCATTCGAAAGCACCTGCACGGTGTCGAAGATCCGGAACGCGTCGAGCGTGCGGAACAGCAGCGCGACGAGGATCGCCGGCCTCATCAGCGGGATCGTGATCCTCCAGAAGCGCTGCCACGCGGTCGCGCCGTCGACCTTGGCCGCCTCGTGCAGGTCGTCGGGCACCAGCGCCAGGCCGCTGAGCAACAGCAGGGCCATGAACGGCGTGGTCTTCCAGACCTCGGCGAGGATCGCCACCAGGTAGGTCGACCACGTGACGATCAGCGGGTCCTTCTCCAACCCCAGGAGGACCGGGACGAAGCCGCCGTCGGCCTTGGAGAACGCCAGCCGCCACGCGAACGCGGCGACGACCGTGACGATGCCGTAGGGCACCAGCGCGGTGGTCCGGATCAGCCCCCGGCCGAAGATCGCGCGGTGCATGGCCAGGGCCAGCAGCATGCCGAGCACCAGCTCGATCGAGACCGAGAACACCATCAAGACGATCGTGTGGAAGAGGTCCTTCCACCACAGCTGCGAGCTGAGGACCGTGACGTAGTTGTCGAGGCCGATCCACGCGGTCTTGTCCGGGAAGCGCAGGTCGGAGCGGTGCAGCGACAGCCAGACCGCGTAGAGGATCGGGTACGCGGTGACCGCGAGCATCACGATCACGGCGGGCGCGCAGAGCATCCACCCCAACTTGCGCTCGGCGCGCGTGCGCGCGGAGATGGCGCCCCTCTTGGCGGGTGCGGCGGCGGGCGGTGCCTCGGCGGCGGTCGCGGCCATCTAGAGCAGCCCCTTCGATTGCAGCGCGTCCCTGACGCGCGAGGTCAGTTGCTTCAGCGCGGCCGGCGGATCGAGCTTCGCGGCGGGCGACAGCGTCGTGTAGACGGCCAGCGACACGTCGGCGTACAGCGGCGAGACCGGCCGGACGCCCGCGGAGTCGATCTGCTTCCTGACGATGTCGCTGAAGGGATAGGACTTCTGGAACTTCGGGTCGTCGTAGACCTTGCTCAGCGTCGGCGGCAGCGAGTCGAGCTGCGCGTAGAGGCGCTCGGGCTGCTCGGAGGCCAGGCAGGTCGCGGCGTCGAAGGCCTGCTTGGGGTGCTTGGTGTGCGCGCCCACGCCCCAGTTGAAGCCGCCGATCGGCGCGCGGTTCGGGCCGCCGGGCGTGACCGACGGGTACGGCGCCCACTTGATGTCGTCCTTGAGGCCCTTGACGGTGGTGTTGCTCTGGGCCGAGGCGTACACGAACGGGTAGTTGAGCTCGAACGCCGTGCCGCTGTCGACCTCGAAGGCCTGGCGCGCCTGGTCCTCCTTGGCCGCCGGCAGCGTCGGGTTGCCCGGGCCGGCCGCGAAGTCCTTCATGATCTGGATCGCCTTCAGCGCGGGCTGGCCGAGGACCGCCCTCGTGCCCGTCGGGTCCAGGATCGAGCCGCCCGCCGCCTGGATGACCGAGTTGAACCACACGGTCGTGCCCTCGTACTGAGCGTTGGTGTAGGCGATGGTCGTCCTGAGCTTCTTGGCCGTGTCGATCAGCTGCTGCCAGGTCCTCGGGACCGGCTCGCCCCTCAGCTGGGACTTGCGGTACCAGAGCAGCTGGGTGTTGGAGTTGCCGGGCGCGGCGTAGAGCTTGCCCTGGTAGGTCGCGGTCTTCAGCGGGCCGGCGAGGCGGTCCTGCTTGAGCTCGTTGGCGTCGTCGGACGGGAACGGCAGGATCCACTTGGCCTCCGCGAACTCCGCGGTCCAGACCACGTCCATGGCCATCAGGTCGATCGAGCTGTCGCCCGCGGCGAGGCGGCGGACGAGCGACTGGCGCTGCGAGTCGGCGTCGGTCCCCAGCAGGTTGACCTTGATCCTGTACTCGCCGTTGGAGTGCTGCGAGCAGTACTCGGCCGCCTTCTGGAAGGAACCGCCGGGCTGGTTGCCCGCCCACCAGTTGAGCGTGACCGCTCCGGACTTGTCCGATGAGCCCCCGCACGCCGCAACCGCGAACACCGCGGCGACGAGCGCCAGGACCGAGATGACCCGACTCGACATGGCGTCAGGTTGCTTACCCAACGTAAAGCGCCCCGAACCTGCGGTCCGGGGCGCCTTTGTGGAGCGTTGTCCGCCTGAGGGCTAGAGCGTGATCGCCTGGCCGGCCACGAAGCCGTCCGAGGCGACGACGCTCGCGACGACGTCGCGCGGCACGGCGCCGTCGGTGGTGACGACCATCACGGCCTCGGCGGTCGTGCCCGCGGCGTCCTCGTCCTGGCGGCCGACGGCGGCCGAGACGATGTTCACGCCCGCGTCGCCGAACGCCGCGCCGATCCGGCCGATCATGCCGGGGCGGTCGCCGTAGCGGAACACCGCGAGGTGCTCGTCGAGCTGGACGTCGAAGCGCTGACCCCACGCCTCGAGCAGGTGCGGGCGGTTGCGGCGGCCGAACGTCGTGCCGACCACGCGGGTCCTCTTGTCCCCGGCGGTGACCGTCACGCGCACGAGGTTCTCGAAGTCGCGCGACGAGGCGTTCTTGGTCTCGACGACCTCGATGCCGCGCTCGTCGGCGACCGCGGGCGCGTTGACCGAGTTGACGTCCTCCTCGGTGTGGCCCTGCAGGACGCCGAGCAGCGTGGCGGTCGCCAGCGGCCGCGTGTCGCGGTCGGCGATCCTGCCGAGCAGCTCGACCTCGATGCGGTCGATCGAGGAGGCGTCGGCCAGCGTGACCGCGAGGCGGCCCAGGTGCCGGCACAGCGGGACGTACGGGCCGAGGACCTCGAGGTCCTCCGCCCTGATCGCCGGGACGTTGACGGCCGTGGTGACCGCGCCGCCGGTGAGCGCCGCGACGACCTGCTCGGCGGCCTGGAAGCCGGCGCGGTCGGTCGCCTCGGCGGTCGAGGCGCCGAGGTGCGGCGTCACGATCACGTTGGGGCGGCCGAAGTACGGCGACTCGGTGACGGGCTCGGAGCGGAAGACGTCCAGCGCCGCGCCGCCGACCTTGCCGCTGTCGAGCGCGGCGATCAAGTCATCGTCGTTGATCAGCGGGCCGCGGGCGACGTTGAGGACCTTGACGCCGCCCTTGCACTTGGCGATCGCCTCGGCGTCCAGCCAGCCCTCGGTCTCCGGCGTCTTGGGCAGGTGCAGCGTCAGGAAGTCGGCGACCGCGTAGACGCCGTCCGAGTTCTCGGCCTTCTCGACGCCGAGGTCCTTGTAGCGCTCGGCGGACACGAACGGGTCGTAGGCGACGACGCGCATGCCGAAGCCCTTGGCGCGGGCGGCGACGAGCTGGCCGATCCGGCCGAAGCCGAGGATGCCCAGCACCTTGCCGTCGAGCTCGACGCCCGACCACTTCGAGCGCTCCCACTTGCCGGAGCCGCTGAGCGCGGCGTGGGCCTGCGGCACGTTGCGGGCCAAGGCCAACAACAACGCCATCGTGTGCTCGGCGGCGGTGACGACGTTGGACTCCGGCGCGTTGGCGACGATGATGCCGCGCTTGGTCGCGGCCGGGACGTCGACGTTGTCGACGCCGACGCCGGCGCGGCCGATGGCCTTCAGGTTGGTCGACTTGTCGATCAGGTCGGCCGTCATCTTCGTGGCCGAGCGGATCAGCAGGCCGTCGTACTCGCCGATGCGCTCGGCGAAGTCGAAGCCGTCGATGTCGAACGCGAGGTCGACGTCGAAGTGCGACTTGAGCAGGTCGATGCCGCTGGCGCCGATCTTCTCGGCGACGAGGACCCGGGTCATCAGATGTTCTCCACGACGTAGTCGATGCTCTTGGTCAGCTGGCGGATGTCGTCCGGGTCGATCGCCGGGAACATGCCGATGCGCAGCTGGTTGCGGCCGAGCTTGCGGTAGGGCTCGGTGTCGACGATGCCGTTGGCGCGCAGGGTCTTGGCGACCGCCGCGGCGTCGACGTCGTCGTTGAAGTCGATCGTGCCGACGACCAGCGAGCGCTTGGCCTCGTCGGTCACGAACGGGGTCGCGAACGCGGAGGCGTTGGCCCACTCGTACAGCGCGGTCGAGGACTCGGTCGTCCGGCCGACCGCGAAGTCCAGGCCGCCGTTGCCGTTCATCCACTCCAGCTGCGCGTTGAGCAGGATCAGGGTCCCGAGCGCCGGCGTGTTGTAGGTCTGGTCCTTGAGCGAGTTGTCCAGCGCCGTGGTCAGCGACAGGGACTCCGGGATCCAGCGGTCGGTGCGCGCGCCGATCTCGGCGATGCGCTCCTGCGCAGCGGGGCTCAGCAGCGCCAGCCAGAGGCCGCCGTCGGCGGCGAAGCACTTCTGCGGCGCGAAGTAGTACACGTCGGCCTGCGCCGCGTCGACGGGCAGGCCGCCGGCGCCCGAGGTGGCGTCGATCAGGACGAGCGCGTCGTCGCTGCCCGCGGGGCGCGTGACCGGGACCATGACGCCGGTCGACGTCTCGTTGTGGGCCCAGGCGACGACGTCGGCGCCGTCCTCGTAGACCGGCGCGGGCGCGTCGCCCGGCTCGGACCTGATGACGATCGGGTCGCCGAGGTGCGGCGCGCCCTTGGCGACGCTCGCGAACTTGTTGGAGAACTCGCCGAAGCTGAGGTGCAGCGAGCGCTCGCGGATCATGCCGGCGGCGAGCGCGTCCCAGAACGCGGTCGTGCCGCCGTTGCCGAGCGCGACGACGTAGCCGTCGGGCAGGCTGAAGAGATCGGAGAGCCCGGTGCGCACGCGGCCGACCAGGTCCTTGACGGGCCTCTGGCGGTGCGAGGTGCCCATCAGGTGCGCGTCGCGCGCGGCCAGCGTGGCCAGCTGCTCGGGGCGCACCTTCGAGGGACCGCAGCCGAAGCGGCCGTCGGCGGGCTTGAGCTCTTCCGGGATGGTGAGCGTTGTGGCGCTCGTCGTCATGGGGACTCCTCGTCGAAGTTCGGGATGAGAGTGCCCAGGCGTGCGGCGGCGGAACACCGCCGCTCCCCGGTGGTAGTCCACCTCGAGACGCCAGTTGCGACGGCCCGAGGCAGACTAGCGAAACCGAACCGGGACTAGAACTCGGTCTGGATCCAGTCCATGTGCGAGCGGAGCTCCTTGCCGACGTGCTCGACCTGCGTGTCGGCCTGCTCGGCGCGCATGCGCTTGAAGTTCTCCTGGCCGGCGTTGTTCTCGGCGATCCACTCGCGCGCGAACGTGCCGTCCTGGATCTCGCCCAGGATGCGCCTCATCTCGGCCTTGGTGTCGTCGTTGACGACGCGCGGGCCGCGCGTGTAGTCGCCGTACTCGGCGGTGTTGGAGATCGAGTAGCGCATCCCCGACAGGCCCTTCTCGTACATGAGGTCCACGATCAGCTTGAGCTCGTGGAGGCACTCGAAGTAGGCCATCTGCGGGTCGTAGCCGGCCTCGACGAGCGTGTCGAAGCCCGCCTGGACCAGCGCGGACGCGCCGCCGCAGAGGACGGCCTGCTCGCCGAAGAGATCGGTCTCGGTCTCCTCCTTGAACGTCGTCTCGAAGACGCCGCCGCGGGTGCAGCCGATGCCCTTCGCGTAGGCCAGCGCCAGATCCTTGGCGTTGCCGGTCGCGTCCTGGTGGATCGCGATCAGGCCCGGGACGCCGGAGCCCTCGGTGTACTGGCGGCGGACGAGGTGGCCCGGGCCCTTCGGGGCGGCGAGCGCGACGTCGACGCCGGCGGGCGGCTGGACGGTCTCGTAGAGGACGGAGAAGCCGTGGCCGAAGAGCAGCAGGTTGCCCTCGGCGATGCCGTCCTTGACCTCGTTCTCCCAGACCTGGCCGTGCAGCTCGTCCGGGACGAGCAGCATCACGACGTCGCCCTCGGAGGCGGCGTCGGCGACCGACTTGACGGTGAGGCCGGCGTCCTTGGCCTGCTGCACCGAAGCGGAGTCCTCGCGCAGGCCTACGACGACGTTCACACCCGAGTCCTTCAGGTTCTGGGCGTGGGCATGGCCCTGGGAGCCGAACCCGATGATGGCGACGGTCTTGCCGTCGAGAAGGGTGAGATCTGCGTCGTCGTCGTAGAACATAGGACGGAGCAGTCTATGAGCTACGCCTCGGCGACGGCTCCCAGGCTGCGACCGGGGATCGCGACGCTGCCGTCGTCGTTGACGAACGGTGCCCAGATCGCGTCGATGGCGTCGCGGAACTTGTAGTGGTCGGCGGGCGCGAGGCCGTCGAGGAGCGGCTGCAACGACGATGACATCGCGCGCAGCGTCTCGAACCAGGCGTCGGACGCCGGGGCCGTGAAGGTGAGGTCGATCGGGGTGATCGTAGGCGTGTCGAAGCCGGCGTCCTGCAGCAGGTCGGCGAGGCGCTGGGGATCGCTGAGCGCGAAGGCTCCGGGCGCGCCGGGCGCGGCCGGCTCCTGCAGGCCCAGCGACTCCGCCGCGGTGTTGATCGCCGCCAGCCAGGGGTTCTCCTCCGGCGTCGTCCAGACCGCGAGCACGAGCTTGGCGCCGGGCTTGAGCACGCGGCGCGCCTCGCGGAACGCGGCCTCGGGATCGACGGCGTGCTGGTAGCCGTGGCGGCAGAGGATGCCGTCGAGCGACGCGAGCTTCGCGTCGACCCATTCCAGCTCCATCGGCTTGTACTCCACGTTGGTCAGGCCGAGCTGCTCGCCGCGCTGCCTGGCGACCTCGACCATCGCCTCCGCCCCGTCGGTGCTGATCAGCTCGCCGCCGGGCTGCAGCAGCTCGGCGGCCAGGAAGCCGACGTCGCCGCGGCCCGCGGCCAGCTCCAGGACGCGCTGGCCCGGCTGCGGCGCCAGCGCGTCGACCATCCAGTGCGCGAGCGGCAGCGTGCCGTCCAGGAACCCGCCGACGCGGTCCTCCCAGCGCGGCGCCGCGTTCTCCCACCGCTCGCGGGCGTTGGCGCGCTGCTCTTCAGGGTCGGTCTCGTCGATCACGTCACCGTGAAGTGCAGCACGGATGTCGCGACGTTGCCCGCCCGGTCGGTCGCGACCGCCTGCAGCTGCCACCTGCCGGCCGGCAGCGCATAGCCCGCGGGGATCTTCCAGCTCCACGTCGTGCCGTGGACGGCGGCCCTCACGGCCGGGCCCGTCGCCTTGCACGACGTCGTGACGACCCGGCGCTTGGCGGGGCTCAGGTAGCGGCACGTGCCGGCCCTGCCACCGAGCCGGCGCAGGACCAGCTGAACGCCGGCGACGCCGCTCGCGTCGCCGACGTGGCCGCCGAAGCGCACGCGGTTGGCGACGTGGTGGTGCTTGACCGTGCGCAGGCGGAAGCGGCGGACCTTCGCCTGGCGCGTGATGCGGACGGTCGGCGCGGTCACGTCCTTCGCGGCGTGCTTGACGTCCGGCGTCGTCGCCGCGCAGCTCGTCCCCGTCGGCTCGTAGGCGCCGGGGGCCGCGCCGTCGCCGCTGCGCGCGACGCCGTCGAGGTCGGTGGTCGTGGCGAAGGCCGGCGAGGTCGGCGCGCGCAGGACGGCCGGGCGCGGGTTGGCGTCGGTGTAGCCGACCGCCGGCGCCCCGGAGCAGACGTGGAAGTCGCCGTCGGCGCCGCCCCCGGCGAAGGTGGCGGCGTCGGTCGCAGCGGTCTCGTTGCGCCAGCCGGTGAGGCCCGGCGCCGCGCCGTGCACGATCGAGTTGTAGGCGGTGAAGCTGTTCGGGCCGCCCCCGGCGACCTGCGCGCTGGTCAGCGCGGTCGGGGCGCCCGCCACGGTCGACGAGGTCAGCGTCGCGGCGACGCCGTCGCCCCCGTACTTGCTGCCGTCGGAGACGAGCGACAGGCCGGAGCCGGCCGGCCCGCCTGCGAGGACCGACGTCGAGACGTCGAGCTTCTCCGGGAAGTCCGGCGTGGCGACGGTGGTGGCGCGCAGCGCGACGCCGGACGGCGCGGTGGCCCGCAGCACGCTGCGGTCGATCGCGAAGGCGAACGGGCCGTCCATCTCGACCGCGGTGTTGGGCGCGGTGATCGTGCTGTTGGTGATCTCGTCGTAGAACGCGCCCATGAGCACGCCGCCGTCGCCACCGTTGATCGTCAGGTGGTCGAGCGTGATCGACGTCCCCGAGACCGTCACCGCGAACGGCGCGCCAGGCGGCGCCTGGATGACCGCGCCGGGCTCGCCGTGGATCGTGACGCCGTGCGTCTGGTCGGCCAGGACGCTCTCGACGTAGGTGCCGGCGTGGACGTCGATCGTGTCGTCCTTGACCGCGTCCTGGAGCGCGGCGTTGATCGTCGTGTACGGGCCGGCAGTCTGGTCGACGACCAGCGTCTTCGGCCAGCCGGCGGCGCCTGCGGGCGCGGCGGCCACGATCAGCACGCCGAGGGTGGTCGCGGTGGCCGCGAGGGAGCTCAGGGTTCGCATCGATGGTGAGAACGGCTTCATCGGTGCAGAAGTTACGGGAACCGCAGGTCGCGACGGACGAGCTTTCCAGAGGCCGTGCGCGGGAGCGGGTCGGCGGTCACCACGACGTCCTTGGGGACCTTGAAGCGGGCGAGGTGCGCGCGGGCGTGGTCCTGGAGGTCGAGCGCGGTCGCGGTCGCACCCTCGCGGAGGCGGACGAGCGCGACGACCGCCTCGCCCCACTCGTCGTCGGGGCGCGCGAGGACGCCGGCCTCGGCGACGGCGGGGTGCGCTTCCAGGACCGCCTCGACCTCGGCGGGCGCGACGTTCTCGCCACCGGTGACGATCGTGTCGGCCTTGCGGCCGACGATCCGCAGCAGGCCGTCGTCGTCGAAGGCGCCGAGGTCGCCGGTGTGGAGACGGCCGTCCTCATCGGTGCGCGCGTCGGGTGAGAGCGTCGGGCCGGAGACGAGGATCTCGCCGTCGGCGGGGTCGAGCACGACGCGGGTGCAGAACAGCGGGACGCCTGCGGTGGCGACCTGCGAGCAGGCCTCGGTCAGCCCGTAGGTCGGCGCGACCCGGACACCCGCCGCCTCGGCGCGGGCGATCAGCGCGGGCGGCAGCGGCGCGCCGCCGAGCAGCGCCCAGCGCAGCGCGGGCGGGTCCTGCAGGCCGGCGTCGAGCAGGCGCGCGAGCGTCGTCGGGACGAGGCTGACCACGGTCGGCCCGTCGGGTTGTTGTAGGGCTTGCAGGACGCGCTGGGTCTCGAAGCGCTCGTGGACGACCGCGGTCGTCCCGTAGATCGCGGAGCGCAGCAGGATCGACAGGCCGCCGACGTGCGAGAGCGGCAGCGTGCAGAGCCAGCGCTCGTCGGGGTCGACGCCGAGCGCGACGGCGGAGCCGAGCGCGGACCAGAGCCAGTTGCCGTAGGTCAGGCGGATCGGCTTGGGAGCGGAAGTGGTCCCGGAGGTGTGCACGAGGATCGCGGGCGCGTCGAGGTCGTGCTGCTCGTCGGCCGACTCGAATCGAACCGGTGTAAACGGCTTTGCGTCTTCGAGCAGCACGTCCACTTCCGGCCGCTCCGCCTCGGTCAGCCGCAGGTCGATCGGCACGACCAGCGCGCCGGCGAGCAGGCAGCCGTGCAGCGCGACCACGTAGTCCTCCCCCGGCGCCAGCGCCAGCCCGACCCGCGCGCCGCGCGGCAGCCCCGCCGCCACGCCCCGCGCGCGCTCCAGCAGATCCGCGTACGTCACGTCGTTCACCGCCGCCCGCGCGGGCCGCTCGCGCGCCGCCCGCACCAGCCAGGACTCGACCACCATGGCTCGGAAAGTAGCCTGCCGACCCATGGCAGTGACTTGGACCCCCGGCGACGGCGACTACACCGACATCCGCTACGAGCTCAGCGGCGACGGCATCGCCAAGATCACCATCGACCGCCCGGAGGTGCGCAACGCCTTCCGGCCCAAGACGCTGATCGACGTCTCCGAGGCGCTGGAGCGCGCCCGCGAGGACGGCGACGTCGGCGTGATCATCTTCACCGGCGAGGGCCCGAACGCCTTCTGCAGCGGCGGCGACCAGAACGTCCGCGGCGACACCGGCTACATCCCGGAGGGCGCGAAGGTCGGGCGCTTCCACGTCACCGACCTCCAGGTCCAGATGCGGCGCCTGCCCAAGCCGATCGTCGCGAGCGTCGCCGGCTTCGCGATCGGCGGCGGCCACGTCCTGCACCTCTGCTGCGACCTGACGATCGCCGCCGACAACGCGCGCTTCGGCCAGACCGGGCCGCGGGTCGGGTCCTGGGACGGCGGCTTCGGCGCGTCGCTGCTGCGCGACCTGATCGGCACCAAGAAGGCCAAGGAGGTCTGGCTGCTGTGCCGCCAGTACGACGCCAAGCAGGCGTTGGACATGGGGTTGGTCAACGCGGTCGTGCCGCTGGAGAAGCTCGAGGAGGAGACGGTCTCCTGGTGTCGTGAGATGCTGGAGCTGTCGCCGTTCGCGCTGCGGCTGGTGAAGTCGTCGTTCCACGCCCACGAGGACGGCTACGCGGGGATCCAGCAGCTGGCCCACGACGCCAACCTGCTCTTCTACGGGTCCGACGAGGCCAAGGAAGGGCGCGAGGCCTACAAGGAGAAGCGGCAGCCCGACTTCTCCCAGTTCCCGCGCCGGGCATAGAGCCGGACCGAGACCTACAACATGTCAGACGCCATCTCCCAGCGCCCCTCCCCCGTCAAGATCTGGCTGCTCGCCGCGCGGCCGCGCACGCTGCCGGCCGGTGTCGCGCCCGTGCTCGTCGGGACCGCGCTGGCGGCCGCCGAGCGCTCGTCGCTGCGCGTCGGCGCGTTCATCGCCGCGCTGCTCGGCGCGGTGTTCATCCAGGTCGGGGCGAACCTGTCCAACGACTACTCCGACGCGCGCCGCGGCGCCGACACCGAGGACCGCCTCGGCCCCGTGCGCGTCACCGCGGGCGGGCTGGTGCCGCCGAGGCAGGTGCTGACCGCGACCTACGTGTCGTTCGCGCTGGCCGTGGCGTGCGGCATCTACCTGATCGTCATCGCCGGCTGGGTGATCCTGGCGATCGGCGCCGCGTCGATCCTGGCGGGCGTCCTCTACACCGGCGGCCCGCGGCCGTACGGCTACGAGGGCCTCGGCGACGTCTTCGTGTTCCTGTTCTTCGGCCTGGTCGCGGTGACCGGCTCGTACTACGCGCAGGTCGAGAGGCTGGAGTGGGAGGCGTTCGCCCTCGCCGTGCCCGTCGGCCTGATCGCGAGCGCGATCCTGGCGGTCAACAACATCCGCGACGCGCCGACCGACGCGCGCGTCGGCAAGCGCACGCTCGCGGTCCGGCTGGGCCGCAGCGCGGCGCGCTCGATCTACGCGGCCGAGGTCTACGTCGCGTTCCTGATCCCGCCGATCGTGTGGCTGGCCGGCGGCAACCACGTCGGCCCGTGGGTCCTGCTGACCTGGCTGGCGCTGCCGCTGGCGGTCCCGCTGGTCCGGACCGTGCGCCAGCACGACGACGGCCCGACGCTCAACGGCGCGCTGGCCAAGACCGGCATGATGCAGCTCGTCTTCTGCGTGCTGCTGTCGGCCGGCCTGCTGCTGAGCTAGGCGACCAGCGCGACCGGCGCCCTGCGCGGCTCGCGCCCGGTCTCCTCCGCGCGCTGGAGCGCGAGCTGGAGGAAGGCCTTGGCGGCCGGCGGCTGGCGGCGGCCCGCGCGCCAGACCAGCGCGGTCGGCCACGTCAGCAGCTCGGGCCCGACCGGGCGGAAGGCGATCTCGGCGCCCGGCTCGGCGGCGATCGAGCGCGGGAGCACCGCGACGCCGAGGCCCTTGGACACGAGCGCGCGGACCGCGCCCATCTCCGTGCAGATGAAAGCGTTGCGCGGCTGCATGCCGAGCTTGGCCATCGCCTTCTCCAGGCGCAGGCGCAGCGCGCTGTTCTCGCGGTAGGTGACGAGGTCCTCGGCGGCGAGCTGCTCGTAGGTGATGTGGTCGTGCGCGGTCAGCGGGTGGTCGACGGGCAGCGCCACCACGAACTCCTCCTCGAAGACCAGCGACGCGGCGAAGTCCTCGCCCAGCGCGTCCGGGTCGACCGCGGTGAACGCCGCGTCGAGCTCGTCGGTGCGCAGCTGCTCGAGCAGCTCGTCCTGCGTGCCCTCGACCATGTGGATCGCCACGCCCGAGTGGCGCTCGTGGAAGTCGGCGATCACGTCGGCGAGGTCGTACAGCCCCGTCGGGTACATGCCGCCGAGCTTGAGCTCGCCGCGCAGCAGGCCCGACAGCTCCTCCAGCTCGCTCTGCAACCCCTCGACCTCGTGCAGGACGCGGTGGGCGTAGTCGAGGACGAGCCGGCCCTCGGCGGTCAGCTCGACCGACCGCGAGGAGCGCGTGAAGACCTGGATGCCGAGCTCGCCCTCGAGGCGGCGGATCTGCTGCGAGATCGCGGACTGGGCGAGGTGGAGCTCCTCCCCCGCCTTCGTGAACGAGCCGTGGCGGGCCACGGCGGCGATGGTGCGCAGATGCCGGATCTCCATGCCTTTGATCGTGCCACGGCATCGGTCATATGTCGAAGTCACGTTCGCGCAGACATCGATCACGCTGCGTGATGGATGGACACGACGGCCGCGTGTGCCACTCTCCTGCGCAGTCGTGCAGGTCGCCCTCGAATCCGTGATGCATCCGCTGCGCTCGCCGCTGGCCACGTCCTACGGCGAGGTCCACGAGCGCGGCGCCTACCTGCTGACGCTGACCGCGCGCGACGGCGTCACCGGCCGCGGCGAGGCCGCGCCGCTGGAGGCCTACGACGGCGTCCCGCTGGAGATCGTCGGCGCCGCGCTGGAGCGCTACGCCGAAGTGCTCGCCGACGACCGTGGGCGCAGCGGGCCGCAGCTGCTGGACGCGTGCCGCGAGGTCGCCGACCTCCCGCAGGCGCTGGCCGCGGTCGACATGGCGCTGTGGGACGCGGCGGGCAGGCGCACCGGCAGGCCGGTCTGCGCGCTGCTCAACGACGAGTGGCTGGACGCCGTGCCGGTCAACGCGACGATCGGCGCGACCGACCGCGTCGAGGCGGCCGAGGCCGCGGCCGCGGCGGCCGACGCGGGCTACGAGTGCGTGAAGGTCAAGGTCGGGATCGGCGACGACGCGGGCCGCGTCGCGGCGGTCCGGCGCGCGGTCGGCGACGGCGTCGCGCTGCGCGTCGACGCCAACGGCGCGTGGTCGGTCGACGAGGCGATCCGGGCGATCGACGCGCTCAGCGTGTCCGGGCTGGAGCTGGTCGAGGAGCCGGTCTCGGGGATCAGCGAGCTGCGCGCGGTGCGCGAGCGCGTCCCGATCCGGATCGCGATGGACGAGACCGCCGCCGAGCACGGCGCGATCGCCTCGGGCGCGGCGGACGCCGTCTGCCTGAAGGTCTCGCGCGCGGGCGGGATCAGCGCGCTGCTGGCCCAGGCCATGTTGGTGCGGTCGACCGGCGCCGAGGTCTACATCGCCTCGACGCTCGACGGCCCGCTCGGGATCGCCGCCGCCGTGCACTGCGCCGCGGCGCTGAAGGTCGAGCTGCCCTGCGGGCTGGCAACGCTCGGCATGCTCGCCGACGAGGGCGCGCCGCCCGACGGCGCGCTGGCGATCAGCCACGGGCGCCTCAGGGTTCCGGCCGGCCCGGGCCTGCTGGGCTAGGGCCCGGTGTTCAGGCGCGCGCGCCAGGCGCGCACGCGCTGGACGCCCGCGGCGAGCTCCTGACGGCTGAGCTTGCCGGAGCGGACGGCCTGCTCCAGGCCCCTCGCCGCGCGGTCGGCCGACATGTAGTCCTTGGCGAAGACCGGCAGGTCGACGCCCGCGGTCATCGCGAAGAACGCGAGCTGCGCGGACGTCCCGTAGCGCGCGACGGCCGGGGCCTGGAGGTCGTCGGTCATCGTCACGACGTTCTTGTAGCCCTTGATCCCGTCGCGCAGCTCTTGGGTGACCCAGCGCCGGGAGAACACGGCCGGGCGCGGGTCGACGCGCGGGTAGATCGCGGTCGAGACCATGACCGCGTCGGGGTCGACGTTGTTGTAGGGCTTGAGGTCCGCGGCCCGGAGCGCCGACAGCGGCAGGTCGATGCGCGCCGCGGCGTCGTCGGTGTTGACGGTCGCCGCGCCGAAGCCGGGGAAGTGCTTGTAGACCGGGTGGACGCCGTCGGCGCGCAGGCCGCGCGCGAACGCGTCGGCGCGGGCGGCGACGCGGTCCGGGGCGCTGCCGTAGGCCCGGCCCTCGGCGGCCATCGCCGAGCCGGCGCGGGCGACGTCGACGACCGGCGCGATGTCGACGTTCGCCCCCGCGCGCTTCAGCGCGGCCGCGGCGGAGCTGCCGAGGCGGCGGGCGTCGGCGGCGTCGCGCGTCTGACCGGGCGCGCGCAGCGGACCGCCGGGCAGGCGGCGGACCGCGCCGCCTTCCTGGTCGACCATGACCAGCAGCGGCAGGCCGCGGTCGAGCGGGCCGCGCAGGCGCTGGAGCGCGGCCATCTGGGTGCGCAGCTGGGCCGCCGTCGTGATGTTGCGCGCGAAGAGGATCACCCCGGCGGCCTCGCCGCGGCGGATCCGGCGCTTGAGCGCCTCGGGCGGCCTGGTGCCGGAGTAGGCGAACACCATGCGCTGGCCGATCTCCTGGCGCAGCGTGAGGGTCCTGACCGCCGACTGGCCGCCGGCGACGTCCTTCGGCGGCGTGCTGCCCGGCTTGCCGCGGCCGGCGATCGTCACGGTCCCGAGCCTCCCCTCGGTCGCGGTGCCGTGGCTCGTCGACCCACCGCCGCAGCCCGCCGCGACGAGCACGGCCACGGCGAGCAGCAGCGCGACGGCTGCGCCGCGCCTCACACGCCGGCCTGGATCAGCTCGGCGAGTTGCTGCGGCGCCTCGCGCGGCAGGCCGTGCCCCGCGCCCTCGACGACGTGGACGTCGGCGTCGGGCAAGTGCTTGCGGTACTCGTCGGCGAACGCCACGAACTTCTCGTCGCGCGCGCCGACGATGATCGTCACCGGCATCGTCAGCTCCGGCAGGCGGTCCCAGAACGGCTCCATCGCGCCGCCGCCGATCCCGCGCAGCGCGGCGGCCAGCCCGGCCGGGTCGTTGCGCAGGAGGTCCTCGTGCCACCACCGCGCGGCCTCGGGGTCGGTGCCCGCGAAGAGCGGCTGCGCCATCCAGCGCTCGGCGTACTCCGCGATCGTCATCGCCTCCAGCTCGCCGGCGAAGCGCTCGTCCTCGGCGATCCGCCGCGCGCGCACCTCCGGATCGGCGATCCCGGCCGACGACGACACGAGGATCAGCCGCATGACGCGGTCCGGCGCGGCGAGCGCGACCTGCTGCGCGACGCGGCCCCCGAACGAGTACCCGCACAACACGAACTCGTCGGGCGCGGCGGCCAGGACGTCGCGGACGCAACCCTCGAAGCTGACCGGTCGCACGCCGGACTTCGTGCCGTGCCCGCGGAGGTCCGGGACGAGCGGGCTGTAGCGTGCATGGTCGAGCTCGGGCAGGACAGGGTCCCAGGCGCGGTGGGTCCCACCGAAGCCATGGAGCAGTACCAGCGTCTCGGGCATTCCCCCTTCCTATCCCATGAGCGAGACGCACGACACCTACAAGCTCCTCCGCGCCTTCGTCGACGAGCTGCACCGCGGCGACGTCAGCGGGGCCTGCACCTCGCCGGGATCGCGGTCGACGCCGCTGGTCCTGACGCTCGCGCACGACGGCCGCGTGCCGGTGACGTCGCACGTCGACGAGCGCAGCGCGGGGTTCTTCGCGCTCGGGCTCGCGCAGGCGTCCGGGCGGCCCGCGGTCCTGGCGTGCACGTCGGGCAGCGCGGCCGGCAACTACCTGCCGGCGGTGATCGAGGCCTCCGAGGCCGGCGTCCCGTTGTTGGTGTTGACGACCGACCGCCCGCCGGAGCTGCGCGAGGTCGGCGCGGGTCAGACGATCGACCAGGTCAAGGTGTACGGGTCGTTCGCGAAGTGGTTCTTCGAGGTCGGGACGCATGAGGCGACGCCCGCGCGGCTGCGCTGGATCCGTCAGCTCGCGTGCCGCGCGCTGGCCGAGGCGACGAGCGGCCGGCCCGGCGTCGTGCACCTGAACTTCCCGCTGCGCGAGCCGCTGATCCTGGACGAGCCGCTGGAGGGCGCGCCGGGCGACGGCGGGCGGCCGGACGGCGCGCCGTGGACGCGCGTCGTCGCGCCGCGCGGCACGGCCGACCCCGAGCCGCTCACCGACTGGCTGCGTGAGCACTCCCGCCACGGCGTGATCGTCGCGGGCCGCGGCGCCGACGGCGCGAGCGCCGCGCGGCTGGCCGAGGCGCTGGCGTGGCCGCTGCTCGCCGACCCGCTGAGCGGCGCGCGCCGCGGCGGCGCGGCCGTCGCGCACTACGACGCGCTGCTGCGCGACGCGGCCTGGTCGGCCGGCGTCGCGCCCGAGTGCGTGCTGCGCGTCGGCGATCTGCCGACGTCCAAGCCGCTGCGCCAGTGGCTGGCGGGGCTGGACGTGCCGCAGCTGGCGCTCGTCCCGTCCGGGCGCTGGCCGGACCCGGACGCGGCGCTGACCGACGTGCTCGCGCTCGACCCGTCCGCGCTCGGCGCGATCGACGAGGTCTGGCCGGTCGACGCCGCGTGGCTCGGCCGCTGGCGCGACGGCGACGCGCGCGCGGCCGAGGCGATCGCCGCGACGCTGGGCGACCTCGACGAGCCGGGCGTCGCGCGGGCGCTGGCGACCGCGACGCCGGCGGGCAGCGCGGTGGTCGTCGCCGCGTCGATGCCGATCCGCGACGTCGAGACGTTCTGGCCGGTCGCCGACCCGCCGCGGCGCGCGCTGGCCAACCGCGGCGCCAACGGGATCGACGGGACGATCTCAACCGCCTACGGCGTCGCCGCGGCGCGACCGGACGCTCCGACCTTCCTGCTGATCGGCGACGTGGCGTTCGCCCACGACCTCGGCGGCCTGCTCGCGGGCAGCCGAACAGGCGTTGTGCTGACCATCGTCGTCGTCGACAACGCGGGCGGTGGGATCTTCGACTTCCTGCCGGTCGGGCGTTCCGGCGACCCTGCCTATGCAGAGCACGTCCTGACGCCCACGAACCTGGAGATCGAGCGTGCCGCCGCGCTGTACGGCGCCCGCTACGAGGCGGTGGCCGACGGGGCGCGGCTGCGCGCGTTGCTGAGCTCTCCGGAGGGTTCGGGAACGACGATCCTGCACGTCCGGACGCAGCGCGCGGCCAACGTGGCGCTGCACCGGGCGGTCTGGGACGCGGTTTCCGCAGCGCTCCGGTGAGAAAGTTCTCGTGCGGACAGGTGACGAATGTCTCATGCATGGGTAGGGTGGCGCCCGATGGTGTGGATCGTCGCCCTCATGGCCGGCTGGGTCGGTGCCTTCGTGATGCTGCTCGCGCTCACGGCTGCCGCCGCACGCGCTGACCGCCCGACGCCGGACCACGCCGCGCGCATGAGGCGCGCGGCGCTGTGGCTCCCGCCCGCGCCCGACGGGCGCGAGCACCCGCTCGCCTAGCGGCTACGACGCCGCGGCGATCGCGACCAGGACGACCGCGCCGAGGATCGCGAGGCCGCTGAGCACGGCGCCCGCGGTCGCCATCCAGTGCGAGGGCTGGCCGGCGCGCTTCGCGTTGCCGCGACCGGTGAGGCCGAGGACGAGGCCGACGATGCCGAGCAGGACGCCCGGGACGATGAAGATCGCGGTCAGGATCGCGAGGATGCCCAGCGTGAACGAGGCGACCGCGAGGCCCGGGATCTGCTGGCCCTTGCGCGACCTGACCGGCGAGGCGTGGCGGTCGAGCGGCGTGGCGGACGGGTTGGTGGCCGACATGGTGGTGTTGGTCTCCTTGGTGGTGGTGAGTGGGGTGCTGACGGGCTAGGCGGAGGCCGTCTCGGCGACCGCGGTCTCGACGTCTTCCGCGCGCGTCCGGCTGAACGGCGCCAGCAGCGCCAGGCAGACGAGCGGCGCCGCCGGGATCGCCCACCAGAGCTGGCCCCTGCTCAGCGCCGTGAGGACGACCGCGTTGTTGAAGGCGTGGATGGCGACGCCGGGCAGCAGCGAGCCGGTGAACCAGCGCAGCAGGCAGGCGCCGAAGCCGAAGACGGCGATGCCCGGCAGGAACGCGGGCGGCAGCGCGAGCACGTGGGCACTGGCGAACAGGACGGCGGTCAGCAGCGCGCCGATCCACGGGCCGCGCCAGCCGGCGAGCGCCGGGAAGAGGTAGCCGCGGAACGCGATCTCCTCGACGATCGGGGCCGAGACGGCGACCGCGAGCACGAGCAGGACCGCGACGTCGGGCGCGAACGCGCCGGCCGCGTGGCGGCCGTGGTGCTCCTGGCCGTGGCCGGCGAGCAGCGCGGTGAGGATGATCTCGGCCAGCCAGACGCCGCCGAGCACCGCCGCGCCCCAGCCGAGCGCAGGACCGACGGGCGTGCGGCGCAGTCCGAGCGTGGCGGGGCCGAGGCGCTGCGCGCCGCGGCGGGCGGAGAGCAGGACGGCCGCGAGCAGCACGGCGTCGACGAGCAGGCCGGAGGCTGCGACGAGCGCGCGGCCGTGGGGATCGAGCGCGATCAGGCCGAACTCGGCGAGGAGGCCGAGCACGACGCCCGCGGCGACGGCGATCGCGGCGGCGACGGGACGCCAGTCGGCGACCTCGGCGCGGCGTGGCGGCTTTCGCGCGAATCCGCGGACCGCTGAAGGGAGTGGCGCTTCCAGTGACACGGCGAGGGAGTACCACGGATGGGCCTCATTGACGAGGCTTGTTGAGGATGTGTCCGGGTGCGGACGCTCGGTCCGGTGTGGGCCGGTCCGGTGCGGGCCGTAGGGTGTGCGCGGTGAGCGATGACGGCCAGATCTCCCTCCTCGGTGAGGAGCACGTGGCTGCGGTCGCTCCCGAGGTGGCGCCGGTCCCGTCGCGGGTGACGTCGAAGGGCATCGCGGTCGGCGACATCGTCGAGATCGACCGCAAGGGGCGCAGGTTCCACGCGCTCGTCGAGGCGATCGAGCAGCGCGAGTCCGGGCGGTTCGACCTCGCTGTCCGGCCGTTGGACGGGCGCTCGACGTGGCGCAGCGCGACCGTGCGCGACGTCGTGGCGGTGTGGCGCCGCGCGCGCGGCGTCGCCGCGGGCTAGCCCGCGAGGACGGGCAGCAGCGCCTGGAGCTTGGTCTCGGTCTCGGCCAGCTCGGCGGCCGGATCGGAGTCGCGGACGACGCCGACGCCCGCGTAGCAGCGCGCGACCGGGCCGCGCAGGAGCGCGCAGCGCAGCGCGACGACGAACTCGCCGTCCTCGTCGAGGTCGGTCCAGCCGACGGGCCCGGCGTACCAGCCGCGGTCGAGGCCCTCGAGGGCCGGGATCAGCGGCGCGGCTTGTTGTAGGGGTTCGCCGCCGACGGCGGGCGTCGGGTGCAGCAGGCCGGCGAGCTCGATGACGCTGATCGCGCGCGAGAGCTGCGCGCGGATCGGCGTGCCCAAGTGCTGGATGTTGGCCATCTTGACGACCTCGGGCTCCTCGTGGGCGGTCACCCAGACCGCATAGGGCTTGAGGGTCCGGGCGATGCGGCGCACGACGATCGCCTGCTCCTCGCGGTCCTTGGCGGAGCGCAGGAGGCGCTCGCCGAGGTGGTCGTCGACGGCGGGATCGGCGGAGCGGCGGGTCGATCCCGCGAGCGCGAGCGTGGCGGCGCGCTCGCCGTCGCGGCGGATCAGCAGCTCGGGCGAGGCGGACACGAACGCCGCGTCGCCGCGGCCCGCGACGACGAGGTGGCAGGACGGGAACGCGACGCGCAGGACACCGAGGACGGCGGCGGGGTCGTGGTCGGTCGGCGCGTGGACCTGGACCTCGCGGGCGAGGACGATCTTGTCGAGCTCGCCCTGCTCGATGCGCTCGACCGCGCGCTGGACGGCCTGCTCGTAGTGCTCCGGCGGCATCGCGGAGACGACGCGGTAGCGGCCGGACGGGCTCGGGTCCAGCAGCGGGAGGTCGTGGGCGTCCTGCAGGCTGTTCGCGCGGTTGTTGATGCGGTTGGTGAGGTCTTCGGGCGTGTCGTCGGGCTGCGCGAGGACCGCGAAGGTCAGGCGGACGTCGTCGCCGCGGCGCACGAGCGCGACCTCGGGGACGTGCAGCGACGCGGCGGCGAAGCCGGCCCAGGGCGGCGAGGCGCCGCCGTCGGGGGCGAAGGCGAAGCCGCCGACGGCGATCGGTCCGGCGCCGCGCGGGCCCTCCGGCGGGTCGCAGGCGGCACGGCTGGCGAGCGCGCGCCAGCGCTTGGCGGTGGTCCTGAAGCGGTCCGGGCCGTCGTCCTCGAGCGCGGTGGCGCAGCCGAGCGCGGCGACCGCGGCACGGTCCCGGTCGGGCTGCTCGAAGCAGAACCAGGGCTCGTCGCCACGGCGGCTGGCGGCCACGACGGCGCTGGGATCGGTGCGCGCGTCGACCTTCACGCTGATGGCGGCGAGCGCCTCGCCGTACCTCCGCGCGCGCCTGATCGCCTCGGTGACCCGCTTGCGCAATCGCTGCTGGTCGGCGTGGGAGAGCGCGAACGGACCGGCAAGACCGGCTTCGTGGACCGAGGCCATGGGCTTGGAGTCTATGACGCGATCAGGCCGATTGGCAGGTCGCCCCCTAGGCTGCGGACCGTGAGCTTCAACGAGCCCTTCGACCCCTTCATGGACCACCTCGGCATCCGCGTCGTCGAGTCCTCGCCCGGCACCGTCGTGATGACCATCACCCCGGGTCCCGAGCACCTGAACCTCGGTGGCATCGTCCACGGCGGGTTGTTGTCCACGTTGATGGACTCCGCCACCGGCTGGGCCCTCCACACGACCCTGCCCGCAGGGTCAACCCCACCCCACCTCGCCGTGTCCTACCGCTTCCTCTCCATGGCCCACCCCGCCACCGAGCTCACCGCAACCGCCACCGTCCTCAAGACCGGCACCACCATCGGCCACGTCCACGTCGAGATCCACGACACCTCCAACCGCCTCATCGCAACAGGCGAGACAACCCACGCGATCGTCGCCCTCCCACCCCGCTAGCGGCGGAACGAAGTGGGGCCGCCAGAAGGCGGCCCCAAAGACTTCAGCGGTGTCGCGGTGGATCAGGTCTCGCCGCGGCCGCGGGAGATCGCGATCTCGCCGGTGCGCATCATCTCGACCATGCCGAAGGGGCGCAGGAGGGCTTCGAAGGACTCGATCTTGTCGGTCGTGCCGGTGATCTCGACGATGATGCTGCGGCGGGTCACGTCGACGATGCGGCCGCGGAAGATGTCCGTCAGCTGCAGCACCTCGGCCCGCTGGGTCCCGTCGACCGCGACCTTGAAGAGCGCCAGCTCGCGCGTGACGGTCTCGTCGGGCTCGAGGTCGCGGATCTTCAGGACGTTGATCAGCTTGTGCAACTGCTTGGTCACCTGGTCGATCGGGTGCAGGGCACCGTCGACCGTCAACGTGACGCGGGAGATGTGCTCGTCGTCGGTGGGACCCACCGTCAACGTGTCGATGTTGAACCCGCGGCGTGCGAACAACCCGGCGATGCGGGTCAGCACGCCGGGCTTGTTCTCCACCAGGATCGTCAGGACGTGCTTGCGGCCCGTCCGCAGCTGACCGCTCGCCTCCAGCTCCTCGAGCGACAGCAGTTCCTTGGTTCCGGGATCGCCCATCGCTCTAGCCCACCATCTCGCGCGCCGCAGCCCCCGGCGCGATCATCGGGTACACGTTCTCCTCGCGCGTCACGCGGATGTCGACGACGACCGGGCCCTCGGTGGCGATCGCACCGCGCAGGTCGTCGACGAGCGTCTCCTTGTTCGTCAGTCGCAGCCCGGTGGCGCCGTACGCCTCGGCGAGCTTGACGAAGTCCGGCGACTGCCCCATGTCGACGTGCGAGTAGCGGTTGTCCCAGAACAGCTCCTGCCACTGGCGGACCATCCCGAGGTACCCGTTGTTCAAGATGAACACCTTGACCGGGATCCGGTTCGCGACGCACGTCGCGAGCTCCTGCGAGTTCATCTGGACGCTGCCGTCGCCGGTGACGCAGACCGTCACCTCGTCCGGCATCCCGACAGCGGCGCCCATCGCGGCCGGCAGGCCGAAGCCCATCGTCCCCAACCCACCGCTGTTGATCCAGCGGCGCGGCTTGTCGAAGTTGTAGTACTGCGCCGCCCACATCTGGTGCTGGCCGACGTCGGACGTGACGATCGCGTCGCCGCCCGTCGCCTCGTAGATCGCCTGGATCGCGCGCTGCGGCTTGATCTCCGTGTCGCTCGAATCCGTGTAGTGCAGCGGGTGGCGTTCCTTCCACCCCTGGATCCGCTGCCACCACTCCTCGAGCCGCGCCGGATCGGCGCCCAGCGCGCGGTACTCGTTGACCAGCTTGACCAGGATGTGCTTCGCGTCGCCCACGATCGGGATGTGCGCGGGCACGTTCTTGGAGATCTCGGCCGGGTCGATGTCGATGTGGATGAACTTCGCCCGCGGCGCGAACTCCGACAGCTTGCCGGTGATCCGGTCGTCGAACCGCGCGCCGATCGCGCAGATCAGGTCGGCCTCGTCCATCGCGTAGTTCGCGGCCCGCGTGCCGTGCATGCCGAGCATCCCGAGGAACTGCTCGTGCGTGCCCGGGAACCCGCCCAGCCCGTTCAGCGTGTTCGTGACCGGGAACCGGTCGGACAACGCGAACTCGGTCAGCTCGGCCGACGCCTCCGACAGGATCACCCCGCCGCCCGCGTAGATCACCGGGCGCCGCGACGACGCCAGCGCCTTCGCCGCCTGGCGGATCTGCTTGACGTTGCCCTCGACCGTGACCTGGTAGCCCGGAAGGTGAACGTCACTGACCGGCTCGTACGGGATGTCGGCCTTCGACAGGTCGGTCGGGATGTCGACGACGACCGGCCCCGGACGCCCCGTGCGCGCGACGTGGAACGCCTCGTGCAGGACGCGCGGGATCTCCAGCGGGTGCTGGATCATCCACGAGTGCTTGACCGCCGGCATCGTGATGCCGAGGATGTCGGCCTCCTGGAAGCCGTCGGTCCCGAGCAGCTCGGTCCGGACCTGCCCGGTGATGAACACCACCGGGACGCTGTCCATCATCGCGTCCATGATCGGCGTGACCAGGTTGGTCGCGCCCGGGCCGGACGTGCCCAGCGCGACGCCCACCCTGCCCGTCGCCTTGGCGTAGCCGGCGGCCGCGTGGCCACCGCCCGCCTCGTGGCGCACCAGGACGTGGCGGATCCCCGCGTCGACGAACGCGTCGTACGTCGGGAGGTTCGCGCCACCGGGATACCCGAATACGACGTCCACACCTTCTGCCTTAAGGCACTCCATCACGGCATCGACCGCTCGCATGCGCTTGACCTCCTTTCGAACAAGGTCAGGGGAATCGGAATTGGATCGTCCATCCTACGCGGGCGCGACCGGCGGGAGGATCTCGGACTCCTCGGGGAAGTCGAGCTCGGACCCGCAGCGCGTGCACAGCGCGTCGTGGATCATGCAGATGTGCCCGCACTGCGGGCATCTGCGGCGTGCCTCGTCGGTGTCGTACCGGTACAGCACGGCGGCCGCGAGGCCGATCACCGGCACCGCGCCGGAGATCAGGAACCAGATGAAGAACGAGGAGCCCTTGATCCGGCCGACGATGCCGCCCGCGAAGGCGAACGACAGCGCGATGACGATGTAGACCATCGCCGTCGCTCCTCTAGAGGACGCTCAGCGCCCAGATGACGGCGACGATCGCCAATACGATCACGATCACCGTCGCGAGACCGGCGACGATGCCGATCACGAACCTCAGGAGGATCCAGGCGGCGACCGCCAGGACCACGAGCGCCAGCAGGCGCCTGAGCAGCGAGGGCTTCTTGGAGGCCGTCTCGTCCATGGGCTACAGGCTAGTCCCTGTACGTGAAGCGCGCGCAAAGCGGCGACCGCGGACGCCCCCTCAGAGGTCCGCGGCCGCCGGAATGCGGTGTCTCTCCTCGGTTGTTGCTGCCGCCGTCAGTCGTAACTGCGGAGGAGGTGCGCGTGACGCCCCGACTCGGACCCCGACGGCCGGTCGTGGTTCACGTGCAGTCGGGCGAGGCGGTAGCGGCGGATGGCCGGCGCGTCCTGGCCCGACCCCAGCCGGCCGCGCTCGCCGACGAGGAGGATCCTCGAGAGCTGAGATGCGGTGGCGCTGGTCATGGACATCATGCTGCCGTCTGGCCGCGCTCCGGACCATCGCCCGCCGGTCGGAAGATGCGCGGGGCGACCCTTACATGCTGTCGAGCGCGGCCGCGGCGCGCAGCGCCGGCCGCGCCTCGCGGCCGAGCCGCCGGGCGACGCGCCAGCGCGCGCCCGAGAACGCCATGTTGGCGACGGTCGCGAAGCCGACCTCGTCGGCGCGCAGCGCGAGCAGCAGGTGCGCGGTCCGGTCGGCGCTCGGCAGGCCGGGGTCGTCGACCCTCACGCAGAAGCACGTGATGCGGCGGCCGCGGTGTGAGACCAGCGCCGCGCCGCCCTCGCCGACCAGCCAGACGCCGAGCGCCCCGCGCTCGACGACCAGGCCCGTCTGCGCGCGGAGGTCCCGAGCGGTGTGGTCGAGCAAGTCCCCCAACAACCCGAGCGCGGTCGCCTCGGCGCGCGCGTCGGCGCTGCGGGCCTTCGGGCGCAGGACGTTCGCGCCGCGCGCCGCGTAGAGCATCGGGATCACCCAGGCGTGCGCGAAGCTCGCCAGCGCGACCGGCGCCGCCAGCGGCTGGACCGCCAGCAGGACCACGCCCGCCGCCAGGAACGGCACGACGTGCGCGAACGTCGTCAGCGTCCAGAGCCGCCCGCGCCGCCGCAGCCGCGCGGCGTCCATCGCCGGCCGCCACGGAACGGCCCCGGTCTCGGGGAGCGGCGAGGCGACCGCGCTCACGCGTTCAGCCCCCGCTGATCGGCAGCCGCAGGACGACGAGGTCCGCGTCGAGCGGCAGCTCCTTGACCTGCTCGGCGTGGCCGGGGCCCGTCGAGACCATCGCGAAGTAGCCGCGGTCCAGCTCCTCGCGGAACGCGCGGACGGCGGCGTCGACCGCGACGGCGTCCTCGACGTCCCACTCCGCCACAGTCGTGTGGCCGGTCCGGTCCATGCGCACGAGACGTGCCATCCCGTCTCCCCTCCCGAGGTGAAGTAGTGGCTGGGCGCCCGATGGTAGCCCCGCGCCTCAGGTCCGGCGCGCCAGGTGCCGATCACCACGGGAGAAACCGGTCCCTCCCTGCTCGTGCCGCCCACGCCCCCACAGCGCAGGCCCGTCGTCCCGATCATCGCGGCGGCGCTGGCCCTGCTGTACGTCGCCGGCCGCCTGCTGCCCAGCCTCGGGCACGACGGCCATCTCGCCGTGCGCTGGCAGGGTGCAATCGCGCTCTACTTCGTGGCCGCGGCGATGTGCCTGGTCCGCGCGCGCCGCGTGCCCAAGGACCGCCTCGCGTGGGCGCTGATCGGCGTCGGGATCGCCTGCTACGCGCTCGGCTCGATCGCCAACGTCATCTCGTCGCGCCCGTCGACCGACCCGCCGGCGCTGGCCTTCGCCGGCTGGTTCGGGTTCTTCATCGCCTTCTACCCCGCGCTCGTCGCGCTGCTGCGCGCGCGCCTGCGGCCGTTCTCGCTGCCGTTCTTCCTCGACGGCGTGCTCGGCGGCATCGCGCTGGCGACCGTCGCCGCCGCGCTCGTCGGCGACGGCCTGCACCACATCGCGACCGGCGAGACGATCGCCGGCCTCGCGCTCCCGGTCGCCGACCTCGTCCTGCTCAGCATCACGCTGTGGGCGTGCGCGATGACCGGCTGGCGCGGCCCGGCCTGGCGGACGCTGGCGCTGGGCATGGCGATCATGGCCTTCGGCGACATCGTCCAGGACGTCGAGATCGCGCGCGGGAGCTACGAGGAGCTGTCGTGGCTGACCGCGACGTTCCCGCTGGCGATGCTCGCCATCGGCGCCGCCGCCTGGCAGCGCCCGCCGCGCGCGCAGAGGATGCGCGTCGACACCGTCGCGGTCCTCGCGCTGCCGCTCGGCTGCCTGGTGGCGACCGTCCTGGCGCTCGCGCTGACCGGCCCCGGCGACACCATCGTCGTCGTGCTCGGTCTGACCGGGATGGCCGTCGCGACGATCCGCGGCCTGCTCACCTTCGGCGAGCTGGGCAAGCTCCACGAGGCGCGGCGGTTCGCGTCCGGCTTCGAGGAGGCGGGCATCGGCATGGCCTTCGTGTCGGTCCCGGACCTGCGCTGGCGGCGGATGAACGCGACGCTCGTCGGGATCCTCGGCGGCAGCGCCGAGGACTACGTCGACCACCCGATCTCCGAGATCGTCCACCCCGACGAGGCCAACACGTCGCGCGCGAACCTGGAGCGCCTGCGCGCCGGCGACGTCCCGCCGCCCTACGTGCGCCGGATCGTGCGCAAGGACGGCATCGTCGCCGACCTCGAGATGTCCTCCGTGCTGGTCGACGACGACGACGGCACGCCGATCATCTTCAGCCAGATCAAGGACATCACGGTGCCGCGCCGGACCGCGCGCCACTCGGCCGCGCTGGCCGAGCTGACGCGCGTGGCGCTGGAGCAGCGCGAGACCGGCGACCTCATCGACGCGGTCTGCGCGCTGCTGCGCGGCGGCGTCCCGGCCGCCGACGTCCAGCTGCGCCCGGCCTCGCTGCCGCTCGACGACGCGGGCGGCCCGGGCCGCGCGATCAGCGCGCCGCTGCGCCCCCACCACGGCCTCCCGGCGCTGCTGGTCGCCACGCGCACGCCCGAGCAACCGGCGTTCATCGAGGCCCACGAGGCGTTCATGGAGGCGGCGGCCAACGTCCTCGGCACCGCCCTGGACCGCGCCGCGATCGAGGAGGAGCTGCGCACGCAGGCGCTCGAGGACCCGCTCACCGGCCTCGCCAACCGCTCCTACCTCGCCGCCCACGTCGAGCAGGCGATCGGGAGCGCGGAGCGCTCCGAGGACCACATCTCGCTGCTGCTGCTCGACCTCGACCGCTTCAAGAACGTCAACGACACGCTCGGCCACGGCGCGGGCGATGAGCTTTTGTGCGCGGTCGCGGATCGCCTGCGCTCGACGATCCGCCGCGGTGACCTCGCCGCGCGCCTCGGCGGCGACGAGTTCGTCGTCGTCTGCGCGGGCGCGGGCGGCGCGCCGCACGAGGTCGCCGCGCTCTCGCGCCGCCTGCTCGACGCGGTCGCCGCGCCCTACGTGGTCGACGGGCGCGAGCTGCACATCTCCGCCTCGGCCGGGCTCGTGTTCGCCGACGGCGGCGACGTCACCGCCGAGTCGCTGCTGCGCGACGCCGACGTCGCGATGTACCGCGCCAAGGAGCACGGCGGCGCCCGCTACGAGGTCTTCGACGCCGGCCTGCGCGCCCGCGTCGTGCACCGCCTGACCGTCGAGTCCGAGCTGCGCCGCGCACTGGAGCGCCACGAGCTGTCGCTGCGCGTGCAGCCGGTCGTCGACCTGCATCGCGACCACGTCGCGGGCTTCGAGGCGCTCGTGCGCTGGGAGCATCCGGAGCGCGGGACCGTCGCGCCCGCCGAGTTCATCGGCGTCGCCGAGGAGACCGGGCTGATCGTCCCGATCGGCCGCTGGGTCCTGGCCGAGGCGCTGCGCTGGCTGGGCGAGCTGCAGGCCGCGGCGCAGCGGCCGCTGCGCATGAGCGTCAACCTCAGCGGGCGCCAGATCGCGCCGGGGCTGGCCGACGAGGTCCGTGCGGCGCTGGAGCACGCGGGCGTCGACCCGCGCGCGCTGACGCTCGAGGTCACCGAGACGCTGCTGGTCGAGGGCCCGGGCGCGGTCGAGGTGCTCGACGGCATCCGCCGCCTCGGCGTCGCGATCGCGATCGACGACTTCGGGACCGGCTGGTCCTCGCTCGGCGCGCTGCAGCGCCACCCGGTCGACGTGCTCAAGCTCGACCGCTCGCTGGTCGCGCCCGCGGGCGCCGACGAGTCGGCCGCCGCGCTGGCCCGCGCCGTCGTCGAGATGGCCCAGGCGCTTGGCCTGGACGTCGTCGCCGAGGGCATCGAGGACGACGCGCAGTGGGCGGCCATGCGGGCGCTCGGCTGCCCGCACGGCCAGGGCTTCCACTTCTCGCCGCCGGTCGACCTCCCGGCGGCGCTGGAGCTGCTGGCGCCTAGAGCCCGAGCTGCTGGCGCACGAGCTTCGTGATCTCCTTGCCGTCCGCGCGGCCCCTGGTCTCCTTCATCACGTAGCCGACGATCACGCCGATCGGCTTCATGTCGCCGCCCCGCAGCTTCTCCGCGACGTCGGGGTTGGCGGCCAGCGCGGCCTCGACGACCGGGCCGAGCGAGTCGGCGCCGCCGACCGCGCCGAGGCCCTCGGCCTCCACGATCGCGGCTGGGTCGCCGCCCTCGGCGACGAGCTTGTCGAGCACCTGGCGGGCACCGGCGCCGGTCACCGCGTTGGCGTCGATCATCGACACCAACTTGGCCAGCGCCGCCGGCTCGACCTTCGACTCGGCCGGGTCCGCGTCGGCGCCGATCCGCGGGACCAGCTCGTTGGACACCCAGTTGGCCAGCGGCTGCGGCTGCGCGCCGTCGGCGGCGACCGCCGCCTCGAAGTAGTCGCCCAGCTCGGTCCGGAACGCCAGCAGGTGCGCGGCGTCCGGGCTCAGCCCGAGGTCGCGCTCGAAGCGCTCGGCGCGCGCCAGCGGCAGCTCGGGCAGCGCGGCGGCCGCGCGGTCGAGCATCGCCTGCGTGATCGCCACCGGCGTCAGGTCCGGCTCCGGGAAGTAGCGGTAGTCGTGCGCCTCCTCCTTGGAGCGCAGCGACGTGATCGCCTCGGTCCGCGGGTCGAAGTGCAGCGTCTCCTGCTCGACCCTGCCGCCCTCGCGGACGATCGCGGTCTGGCGCGCGACCTCGGCGCGGATGCCGCGCTCGATGAACCGGAACGAGTTCATGTTCTTGAGCTCGGTCTTGGTCCCCAGCTCGCTGTTGCCGACCGGCCGGATCGAGATGTTGGCGTCGCAGCGCAGCGAGCCCTCCTCCATGTTGACGTCGCTGACGCCGAGGCTGCGCAGCGTCGCGCGGAGCATCCGCAGCCACTCGGCGGCCGCGGTCGCGTCGCGGAGGTCGGGCTCGGTGACGATCTCGGCCAGCGGCGTGCCGCAGCGGTTGAAGTCGACGACCGAGGCGTCGGAGGCGTGCAGCCGGCCGGACGCGCCGATGTGCACCAACTTGGCCGCGTCCTCCTCCAGGTGGACGCGGTGGATGCGCACGTCGCCGAGCCGTCCGCCGAGGCAGAGGGGCTCGTCGTACTGGCTGATCTGGTACGCCTTCGGAGAGTCCGGGTAGAAGTAGTTCTTGCGGTGGAAGATCGACCGCGGCGCCAGCTCGGAGCCCAGCGCCATCCCCATCATCAACCCGTAGTGGATGGCTTCGGCGTTGGTGACCGGCAGCGCGCCGGGCAGGCCGAGGCAGACCGGGCAGGTGTGCGTGTTCGGCGGGTCGCCGAAGCTCAGCGTGCAGCCGCAGAACATCTTCGTGACGGTCGCCAGCTGGACGTGGATCTCCAGCCCGATGACGGTCTCGTACTCGACCGCGCTCATGCCGTCCTCCCGTTGCTCGCGTCGAAGCCGATCGCCTGCTCCAGGGCGAAGGCGGCGTCCAGGACCTTGTTCTCGCTGAACGCCGGGCCGGCGATCTGGAAGCCGGTCGGCAGGTTGTCGCTCAACCCGTTCGGGATCGAGATCGCCGGCAGCCCCGCAAGGCTGATCGGGATCGTGAACAGGTCCTCCAAGTACATGGCCAACGGGTCGTCGCTCTTCTCCCCCAGCTTCCACGCGACGTTCGGCGCGGTCGGGGTGATCACGAAGTCGACGCCGGCGAACGCGTTGTTGTAGTCCTGCGCGATCATCGTCCGGACGCGCTGGGCCTTGCCGTAGTAGGCGTCGTAGTAGCCGGAGCTCAACGCGTACGTGCCGAGCATGATCCGGCGCTTGACCTCGGGGCCGAAGCCGTCGTGGCGCGTCTTGGTGTACATCTCGAGCAGCGTCTCGGCCTCGGCGCGCAGGCCGTAGCGGACGCCGTCGAAGCGCGCGAGGTTCGAGGACGCCTCGGCGGGCGCGAGCACGTAGTAGGCGCTGACGCCGTACTTCGCGTGCGGCAGCTCCACCGTCGCGATCCTGCCGCCCAGCTCCTCGATCAGCCTCTGCGTCTCCTCGAAGCGCGCGACGACGCCGGGGTCGACGCCCTCGGTCTGCAGGTCGGACGGGACGCCGAACGTGAGCCCGTCGAGACGCTGCGCGGTCGGCAGCGCGATCTGCTCGGGATGTTCGAGCGACGTCGAGTCGCGCGGGTCCCGGCCGGTCATCTTGGAGTACAACAACGCCGCGTCGGTGACGTCGCGCGTCAGCGGGCCGGCCTGGTCCAGCGACGAGGCGAAGGCGATCATCCCGTAGCGGGAGACCGAGCCGTACGTCGGCTTCAGCCCGACGATGCCGGTCATCGCGGCGGGCTGGCGGATCGAGCCGCCGGTGTCGGTGCCCAGCGCCCACGGCGCGCTGCCCGCGGCGACGGCGGCGGCGCTGCCGCCGCTCGACCCGCCCGGGATCCGCGTCGTGTCCCACGGGTTCAGCGCCGGGCCGTAGGCGGAGTTCTCGTTCGACGAGCCCATCGCGAACTCGTCCTGGTTGGTCTTGGCCAGCAGCGGCGCGCCGGCGGCGGCGAGGCGCTCGACGACCGTCGCCGTGTAGGGCGGCAGGTAGCCCTCGAGGATCTTCGAGCCCGACTGGCTCGGGACGCCCTCGGTGCAGAACAGGTCCTTGACCGCGAGCGGGACGCCGCCGAGCGGCAGGCCCTTGTTGTCGCTCAAGCCGTCCGGCGCCGTCTCGGCGACCCAGGTGTAGGCGTTGAGCGCGTCGGCGGCGGCCTTGGCGCGGTAGGCCTCGAACAGCTCGGTCGCGTCGAGGTCGCCCGTGGCGACCGCGTCGGCGGCCTGCTTGGCGGTGAGCGCGGTGACGTCGCTCATGCCGTCGGCCCGCCGGCCTGCGGGCTGGGCACGAGGAAGCCGCCGTCCTGGACGGCCGGCGCCTGCGACAGCGCGACCTCGCGTGGCAGGCACGGGACCGGCACGTCCTCGCGCAGCGCGTTGCCGACCTCAACCACGTGGGTCGTCGGCGCGACGTCGTCGAGCGACAGCTCGGAGATCTTCTCGATGTGGCCGAGGACCGAGGACAGCTCCGCCGCCATCGTCCCGACCTCGTCGTCGCTCAGCTCCAGCCGGGCCAACCGGGCGACGTGGACTACCTGCTCACGGTCGATCATCGGTCTCCGATCTTATGGCCCTGCTCGTCGAGGTGGTCTCGCCACGAGCGCCTGGGGTCGTAGCCGAGCAGGCGGCGCGCCTTGGCGATCGAGATGCTGCTCGCGTCCGGGCGGTCCAGGTCGCGCAACGGCAGCCTGTCGGTCAGGCCATGGCGAGCCAGCAGCTCCGGGAGCGTCTGCGTCGCGGCGACGTCGGGCGAGGCGATGTAGAAGACCTCGTGGCCCGGCAGGTCGGAGGCCGCGGCGAGCAGCAGCGCGTCGGCGAGGT
The DNA here is from genome assembly GCF_000424625.1 of Conexibacter woesei Iso977N. Taxonomy (GTDB): domain Bacteria; phylum Actinomycetota; class Thermoleophilia; order Solirubrobacterales; family Solirubrobacteraceae; genus Baekduia; species Baekduia woesei_A. Next base: position 1,323,049 of record NZ_AUKG01000002.1, on the reverse strand, counting down.
CCTGCACGTCGATGTAGGCCCAGAAGCCCGCGGGCAGGATGCCGGGGTCGGCCAGCTGGGGCCCGAGGTTCCACTCGTAGTTGTCGTCGTTCTGGACCCACGACGGGCGGATGCTGATGACCCTCATGTCGCTGCGCGCGACCGCCGCGTCGCAGAGCTGCTCGCCGAAGGACTTCGCCAGCGCGTAGGGGTCCTGCGGCGCGACCGGGTGCTCCTCGTCGATCGGCAGGTAGTCGGGCAGGTACGGGCGCTCGGGGAAGAAGAAGCCCGGGACCGTCTCGCTGGAGACGTGCACGAAGCGCGGGACGCCGAAGCGCACCGCGGCCTCCAGCAGGTTGAACGTGCCCATCAAGTTGTTGTGGAACACGACGTGCGGCGGGTTGCCGGTCGGCTCCGGGATCGCGGCGGCGTGGATGACCGCGTCGAACCTCGTCCTGGCCAGGACCGCGAACGCGTCGCCGGCGTCGGTGAGGTCGGCCTGGACGTAGCGCGGCGCGCCCGGCTCGGGGCGGTCGAACGACGCGCGCTGCAGGTCGACGGCCGTCACCTTGTGGCCGGCCGCGACCGCCGCGGCGACCGTCGCCCGGCCGACCTTGCCGCCCGAACCCGTGATCAGGAGCTTCATGCGCCCCAGGCTAGGGACTACGGGCCTGGCGGCGCGGTGCGCGCGGGCGGCGGCATGTACGCCAGGGACTCCGGCGTCCGCTTGCGCTCGTCCCTGATCGACAGCAGGCCGCCGAGAGGGATCAGCGCCGAGCATGCCAGGCCGGCGTAGGCGGCCCACTGGACGGCGATCAGCGCGTCGATGCCCGGCTGCGCGACGCAGACCCGGACGAGCAGGACGAGCCAGATCGCGCTGCCGACGATCCACGTCAGCACGCCCGCCCCGATCGGCCACGCGGGCGAGGCGCGCCTGACCGTCATGTACACCAACGCCGCCGCCCCGAGCATCTGGACGCAGAGCAACACCAGCATGAACCAACCCAGCGTCGACCAGGCGTCGAGGGCGTGATGGGTGTTGGAGTACTCGCGGACCATGTCGGCGATGCCGCTCCCGGAGCTCGCGTCGTAGAACGTCGTGCCCGAGCCATGGCCGCGGAGGGCGAACCAGTTCAAGAACAGCAGGACGAACAGCCCGGCCCCACCGGCGCCGGCGAGCAGCTCGCCGGCGCGCAGGCGCGTCACGACGTCGTCGGCGCGGTGCGGGCCGGGGGTGGCATGTAGCCCAGCGACTCCGGCGTCCGCGTGCGCTCGTTGCGGATCGAGACCAGCCCGCCGATCGGGATCAGCGCCGAGAAGAGGAGGCCGAGGTAGGCGGCCAGCTGCACGCCGATGTAGCGGTCGACGCCCGGCTGCGTGATGCAGACGCGGAACAGCAGGACCACCCAGATCGTCGAGCCGACCAGCCAGGTCAGCACGCCCGCGCCGATCGGCCACGCCGGCGAGGCGCGCCTGATCGTCATGTACACCAACGCCGCCGCGCCGAGCATCTGGACGCACAGCAACACCACCATGAACCAGCCGAGCGTCGACCAGCCGTCGAGGTCGACGCCCCTCGTGCTGTACGTGTTCAGCAGGCTGAGGATCCCGCCGCCGCCGAAGTCCTGCGTTCGATCGACGGTGCGCTGCGCGGGGCCGGGGTCGAAGCCGAACCAGTCGAAGAACATCACGACGAACAGCCCCACCCCGCCGACGCCGGCGATCAGCTCGCCCGAGCGCAGGCGGCTCATGCGACCGCGCCCTCGCGCGCGATCATCTCCGCGGCCTGCAGCGTGTTCCTCATCAACATCGCGATCGTCATCGGGCCGACGCCGCCCGGGACCGGCGTGATCGCGCCCGCGACCTCGGCGACCGCGTCGAAGTCGACGTCGCCGTGCAGGCCGTCGTCGGAGCGGTTGATCCCGACGTCGATGACCGTCGCGCCCGGCCTGACCCAGTCGGCCTTGACCATCCGATCGCGCCCGACGGCGGCGACCAGCACGTCGGCCTCGCGGCACACGGCCGGCAGGTCGGCGGTCCGGGAGTGCGCGATCGTCACGGTCGCGTTGGCGGCCAGCAGCAGCTGGGCCATCGGCTTGCCGAAGAGGTTCGAGCGTCCGATCACGACCGCGTGCTTGCCGGACAGGTCGACGCCCGCCTCGGCCAGCAGCACCATGCAGCCGGCGGGCGTGCACGGCCGCAGTCCCTCGCGGCCCAGCGCCAGGTAGCCGGCGCTCAGCGGCGTGAGCCCGTCGACGTCCTTGCGCGCGTCGATCAGGCCGGTCAGGTGGACGCCGTCGAGGTGGTCGGGGACCGGCAGCTGGCAGAGGATCCCGCTCACGCTGTCATCCGTGTTGAGCCGCTCGATCAGCGCCTCGACCTCCTCCGACGCCACGTCCGCGGGCAGGGCGTGGTGGAAGGACTCGATCCCCAGCTCGCCCGCGGTGCGGCGCTTGCTGGCGACGTAGACCTCCGACGCCGGGTCGTCGCCGACCAAGATGGTGGCCAACCCCGGCTTGTGCCCCGTGCGCTCGGTGAACGCCGCGACGTCGCGGCCCACCTCCTCACGGACCTTCGCCCCGATCGCCTTGCCGTCGATGATCTCCGCGCTCACGGCCATCAAGTTACCCGCGCCGTTCAAGGGGTGCGTACTCGGCCATCAGCTTGCGCTCGGCGCCGTCGCGGGCAAAGCGGATGACCACGACGCCGCCCGGCTCGGTGCCGGTCACGACGCCCTCGCCGAACGCCGCGTGCAGGACGTCATCGCCGAGGCGGAAGCCGCCGCCCTTGTCCGCGGCGGCGGCGTTGTCGGCGCGCATCGAGGCCCAGGAGGCGCTTGCGCGCGGCCGGATCCCGCGGTCGGCCGAGGCGCCACCGCCCCACGATCCCTGCGCGCCCTGGCGGTCGACGTACTCCGGCGGGATCTCCGCCAGGAACCGCGACGGCAGCCCGTAGGCGCGCGAGCCGAACACGTTGCGCTGGCGCGCGTGCGTGAGCTGGAGCATCCGCATCGCCCGCGTCATGCCGACGTAGCAGAGCCGCCGCTCCTCCTCGAGGGTCCCCTCGTCCAGCGAGCGGGAGTGCGGGAACACGCCCTCCTCCATCCCGATCATGAACACGATCGGGTACTCCAGGCCCTTGGCGTTGTGCAAGGTCATCAACGTGACCATGCCGGTGTCGTCGCTGAGCCTGTCGGTGTCGGAGCGCAGCGCGGTCTCCTGCAGGAACAGGTCGAGCCGGTCCTCCTGCGCGCGGTGCGAGGCGTCGAACTCGTGCGCGACCTCGACGAGCTGCTCGAGGTTCTCGATCCGCCCCTGGGCCTCGATCGTGCGCTCGGCCTGCAGCGCCTCCAGGTAGCCGGCGTCGTGCAGGATGGCCTCCAGCAGGTCGCCCATCGGGACGTTGTCGGCGACGCGCTCGCGCAGCCCCGACATGATGTCCATGAACCGGCCGATCGACCGCACCGCCGCGGTGCCCAGGCCGGGCACGCCCTGCGGGTCCAGCGCCGCGTCCCAGGTCGAGATCCCCATCGCCTCGGCGTGCGCGAGCACGCGCGACAGCGACGTCTGGCCGATCCCGCGCTTGGGCGAGTTGGCGATGCGCGTGAACGCGATCGCGTCGGCCGGGTTGGCCAGCAGCGTCAGGTAGGACAGCGCGTCCTTGATCTCCGAGCGCTCGTAGAACTTCGTGCCGCCGATGATCTGGAACGGGACGTCGGCCCGGACCAGCGCGTCCTGCAGGACGCGCGACTGCGCGTTGGTCCGGTAGAGCACGGCGATCTCGGCCAGCGAGACGCCCTCGTCGCGCAGCCGCTGGACCTCGCCGAGCACGTAGCGGCCCTCGGCGTGCTCGTCCTCCAGCTCGCGGATCATCACCGGGTCGCCGGGGCCCTGGTCGGTCCACAGCGCCTTCTCCATCTGGTCGCGGTTGTGGGCGATGACCGAGTTGGAGGCGTCGAGGATCGTCTGCGTGGAGCGGTAGTTCTGCTCCAACTTGACGACCGTCGCGTCCGGGAAGTCCTTCTGGAAGTCCAGGATGTTGCGGATGTCCGCGCCGCGGAACGAGTAGACCGACTGCGCGTCGTCGCCGACCACCGCGAGGTTCTGGTGGTCGCCGGCGATCAGCTGCAGCAGGCGGTACTGGGCGTGGTTGGTGTCCTGGTACTCGTCGACCAGGACGTGGCGGAACGCGCGCGCGTACTGCTCCCTGACCTCCGGGAACAGCTCCAGGACGTTGACCATGCGGAACAGCAGGTCGTCGAAGTCCATGGCGTTCATCCGGACCAGCTCCGACTCATACAACTTGTAGGTGTCGGCGATCGTGCGCTCGAAGTGGCTGCCGACCATCTCGGAGTAGTCGTCGGCGGAGCGCAGCTTGTTCTTGGCGTCGCTGATCTGGTGGGCGACCGAGTTGGGGGTGAAGCGCTTGGGGTCGACGTCGAGCTGGTCCAGGCAGCGCTTGACCAGGCGCCGCGAGTCCGACGAGTCGTAGATCGTGAAGCGCGAGGTGTAGCCGAGGCGCTCGGCCTGCTGGCGCAGCATCCGCGCGCAGGCGGAGTGGAACGTCATCACCCACATCGCGCGCGTCGAGTGGCCGAGCAGCAGCCCGACGCGCTCGCGCATCTCGGCGGCGGCCTTGTTGGTGAACGTGATCGCCAGGATCTCCCCCGCGCGGGCGCGCTGGGTGTGCACCAGGTAGGCGATCCGGTGCGTCAGCACGCGCGTCTTGCCCGAGCCGGCGCCCGCGAGGATCAGCAGCGGGCCGTCGCCGTGCAGGACCGCGTCGCGCTGCGGCGGGTTCAGGCCCTCAAGCAGGTCGGCGACGCGCTGGTCGCGGGGCGAGGCGGCTGCGGAGGAGGCGGCGGTGGGTGGGACTTCGGACGGCACCGCTCCAGGATAGGCGCGGCTCCGGCGGCCGCCGTACGGGAGGAAGTGCACAGGTTGGACCCACGACATGTGTGCAGTTCCCGTCGCACCTCGCAGTTGTGCGATGACTTGCGACAGAACGGTGCACGTGCGGGGGACTCACGACGGCACGGCCGCGGCCTACAGGCGCGGCCGTGGACACATCTGGACGCGTTTCGGGGCGGTGCAGGCACTATTCTGCGTGGCGGCGGCCGCCGCCTTCTCATCCCCGGCGGCGGCCGCCAACTCTTCGCCGCCGCGCTGCGCGCATGCGAGCGCCGCGCCGTCGCACCTGTCGACGGCCGCCGCGGCTCATGCGCTGCAGTGCCTGATCAACGGCGTGCGTGCGCAGCACGGGCTGAAGCCGGTCCGGGCCAACGGCAGGCTGCGGCTGGCCGCGCGCCGGCATGCGGGCGACATGGCCGCGCACGACTTCTTCGCACACGACTCCCCGGCCGGGACGACGGTGTCGTCGCGCGTGAGGTCGGCGGGCTACCTCGGCGGCGTCCGGGAGTGGTGGCTGGGCGAGGCGCTGGCCTGGGGCAAGGCGTCGGCGGGCGCGCCGCGGGCGATCCTGCGCGGGCTGCTGAACTCGCCACCGCACCGCAGGATCCTGTTGGACCCCAACTTCCGCGACCTCGGCGTCGGCGTGGCGAGGGGCGCGCCGAGCGGCAGCGACACGGGCGCGCTGACCGTCGACCTCGACTTCGGCCGGGTCATCCGCTGAGGCCCGGCGGGCGGTGGCGGTAGCCTGCGGCGCCGCATGGGTCGCCTCGCCGAGCACGTCCGGAGTTCCTGCGCGCAGATCGCGCGGACCGCGCAGTCGGTCCAGATCGACGTGGAGCGCCTGGGTGCGTACGACCCGAGCGCCGATGGCGCCGCGGTGGTCAGCGATCCGGGGCTGGACCCGGTCCGGCACTACCTGGAGGGCGATGTCGCCGACGTCGCGCTCTACACGCTGGCGCTCGACACCATCAACTTCGGGTCGGGCTGGTTCCCGACGCTGAGCAAGCGCGTCGACCCGGCGACGGGGCGCAGCGTGTCGGGGTACTTCACGGTCGCCTGGAACCTGGCGGACGCGTTCCGAGTCGACGGGCCGTGGGGCGTCTCCGATCTCCGCGCGATGACCACGGCGCGGCTGGCGGGCGTGCTGGGCCAGCGCGCCGACCACGAGCTGATGAGCCTGTACACGCAGGCGCTGCGCGAGCTGGGGCGGTTCCTCGGGGACCGCTCGGCGCTGGACCTGATCGCGTCGGCGGGCGGGTCGGCCGACCGGCTGGCGGCGACGCTGGCGGGCGGCATGGCGCTCTACGACGACCGCGGGTTCTTCAAGCGCGCGCAGATCGTTCCCAATGACCTTGCCTTGGCCGGCGTCGCGGAGTTCGGCGACCTCGACGAGCTGACGATCTTCGCCGACAACCTGGTCCCGCACGTGCTGCGCTGCGACGGGTTGTTGGTGTACTCGCCCGAGCTGGCCGCGCGGATCGACGCCGAGGAGCTGCTGCCCGCCGGCCGCGAGGAGCGCGAGATCCGCGCCTGCGCGCTGCACGCCTGCGAGCTGCTCAGCGCGCGCCTGGACGTCCCGGCTCGCGTGCTCGACATGTGGCTCTGGACGCGCGGCCAGTCACCCGAGCTGAAGGCCCGCCCGCGCCACCGCTGCCGGACGGTCTACTACTAGCCGCCGGCGGGGTTCACGCCGCGCACAGGCCGGAGCTCCTGGACCTGCGCGGGCGGCTCCTCGCCGTTGAGGTCGGCGACGCGCTTCTCCAGGCCGGCGAGGCGCGAGGAGAGCTCCCTGATGGCGTCGGCGACGGGGTCCGGCAGGTGGATCCAGTCGGCGTCCGGGCCCTCCGGGCGCCTGCCGTCGACGCGGACGACGTGGCCGGGGTTGCCGACGACGGTCGCGTTGGGCGGGACGTCGGTGATCACGACCGAGTTCGCGCCGACCTTCGCGCCGTGGCCGATCTCGATCGGGCCGAGCAGCTTGGCGCCGGAGCCGACCGTGACGTTGTCGCCGACCGTCGGGTGGCGCTTGCCGGTCGCGAAGCCGGTGCCGCCGAGCGTGACGCCCTGGTAGAGCGTGACGTCGTTGCCGACGTCGGCGGTCTCACCGATCACGACGCCCATGCCGTGGTCGATGAACAGCCCGTCGCCGACGTTGGCGGCCGGGTGGATCTCGATGCCGGTCGACATGCGCGCGATGTAGGCGATCGCGCGCGGGAGGATCGGGACGTCGGAGTCGTGCAGCGCGTGGGCGACGCGGTGGGCCAGGACGGCCTGCACGCCGGGCCAGGCGATCAGGATCTCGACGCTGCTGACCCCGCGGGCGGCGGGATCGCGCTCGTGCGCGGCGGCGATGTCGAGCCGCAGCTCACGGGTGACGCGACGGAGGATCCCGAAGCCGAGCATCTGCGATGTACCGTACTCGACGGCATGGCTCCGTTACGCGTCCTGATCTTGCACGGTTGGCAGGGGTCCGGCCCCGAGCACTGGCAGACGTGGCTGGCGGGACGGTTGGAGGACGCGGGCGCCCACGTGCAGTACCCGAGGCTGCCCGACTGCGACGTGCCGTGCCCGGACCGCTGGGGCGCCGCGCTGCACCGCGAGCTGCGCGCGTTGTCCCGAGGCGAGGGCGAGCGCGTCGTGATCGCGCACTCGCTCGGGTGCGTGCTGTGGCTGAGGGAGGCCGCGGAGGTGCGGCCGGCGCAGCGCGTCGACCGCGTGGTGCTGGTCGCCCCGCCCTGCCCGGGCGCCGCCGTGCCGGAGCTGGCGAAGTTCTACCCCACGGGTGCCGACAAGGCCGCGATCGACGCCGCGAGCAAGTCCACCAGGTTGGTCTGCTCCGACGACGACGAGTACTGCCCCGGCCGCGGCGCGGCCGAGCACTGGGGCGCGCCGCTGGAGTTGTCGGTGGACCTGCTGCCGGGCGCAGGGCATCTGAACGTCGAGGCCGGCTACGGCCCCTGGCCCGCCATGGAGGCCTGGGCGCTGGGCGAGACCGACTCGCTCGCCTGCGAAGCCTCGCCGGTCGCCTAGCTCGGCGCGAAGAACGGGGCGCTGATGTAGCGCTCGCCGCTGTCCGGGAGGATCGTGACGATCCGCTTGCCGGCGTTCTCGGGGCGCCTGCCGACGGTGATCGCGCCCCAGAGCGCGGCGCCGCAGGAGATGCCGGCCAGGACGCCCTCGCGCGCGGCGGCGAGGTGGGCGGTGGCGATCGCGTCGTCGTCGGAGACCGGGATGACCTCGTCGATGACGTCGCGGTCCAGGACCGCCGGGACGAAGCCGGCGCCGATGCCCTGGATCCGGTGCGGGCCGGGCCTCTTGCCGCTGAGCACCGCGGAGCCCGCGGGCTCGACCGCGATCACCTGCGCGTCCGGGTTGACCGACTTGATGGCCTCGCCGACGCCGGTGATCGTGCCGCCGGTCCCGACGCCCGCGACGAAGATGTCGACCCTGTCGTCCATGGCCTTCAGGATCTCCGGGCCGGTCCCGAGGCGGTGGGCCTCCGGGTTGGCGGGGTTGGAGAACTGGTCGGGCAGCCACGCATCGCCGGTGGCGGCGGCCCTGCGGGCGGCGCCGACGGCCTCGTCCATGCCGCCCATCGACTCCACGATCTCGACCCGCGCGCCGTAGAGCTTCAACAACGCCTCGCGCTCGCGGGACATGCCCTGCGGCAGGAAGATCGCCAGCTCGTAGCCCTTCGCTGCGCAGACGAACGCGAGCGCGATGCCGGTGTTGCCCGACGTCGCTTCGACGATCGTGGTGCGGCCCGGCTCGATGCGGCCCTCGGCCTCGGCGGCGGCGATCATCGCGATGCCGATCCGGTCCTTGACCGACCCGCCCGGGTTGTAGGCCTCCAACTTGCCGTAGAGCTCGACGCCCTCCGGCTCCAGCCGGCTGAGACGCACCATCGGCGTGTTGCCGATGTGGTCGGAGATGTTGCTCGGGATGGTCCCCATGCCGCGACGCAGCCTAGCCGCCGCGGCCGACGAGCCGGGCTACGAGGCGGATCGGGTGCGGTCCGTCACGGCCCTGGCGGCGGCCGCCGCCGGGCGCGACGGCTCGCTCGGCCTGCGCTCGCGCACGATGCGTCCCGCGCGGTCGGCGGGCGAGGCGACGCGGACCGCCATCGCGTCGGCGTGCATGGCGCGGAGGGTGCGCGCGTAACGCCGGATGAGCTCGAGTTGGGCGGGACCGTGGACGCTCATGGGATAAGCCAACCTGGACGAACCCTAGCCGCGCCGGCAGGGGAAGTCCACCCGGTTGAGCGCAAACTGCACGAACTTCGGCCACCGGTCCGGGTGGGGTTCGACCGGATGGCCAGGTGGTCGAGTCATACGTATGATCAGCGGCGATGAGCGACCTCCGCGCCTTGATCGGGCGGCCCCATGCGCTGCGGATGCTGCTCACCGCGCTCGTCGCCCGGCTGCCGGAGGCGATGGTCCCGCTGGCGCTGCTGCTGCTCGCCCGCCACGACGGCGGGTCCTACGCGACGGCGGGCGCGATCGCCGGGGCGTTCGCGGTCGGCGCGGCGGTCGGCGGGCCGCTGCTCGGGCGCGCGATCGACCGCGCGGGCCAGCCCGCGGTGCTGATCGGCGCGGCGGTCACGCGGTCGGTGGCGCTGGCGGCGATCGTCGCGCTGGCGCCGTCCTCCCTGGCCGCCGCGGGCGTCGTCTGCGTCGCCGCGGGCGCGCTGACGCCGCCGCTGGAGCCCGCGCTGCGCGCGCTCTGGCCGGACCTCGCGGGCGACGACGAGCACGCGCTCGCCGCCGCGTACGAGCTGGACGCGGGCGCGCAGGAGCTCATCTTCGTCGTCGGCCCGTTGTTGGTGGCCTTGGGCGTCGCGCTCGGGACGCCCGCGCTCGCGCTCGACCTCGCCTCCGCGATCGGCCTGCTCGGCACCATCGCGTTCGCGACCGCGCGCCCCGCCCGGACCTGGCGCGCCGCGCCCCACGGCGACGGCGGGCCGTCGCACTGGACCGCCGCGGTCCGGGCGCCCGAGGTCGCGCTGCTGCTGGCGATCGGCCTGCTGGCGGGCGCGACGACCGGCGTCGTCAACGTCACCGCGACCGCGTTCGCCGAGCACACGCTCGGGGACCGCGACCTCGCGGGCTGGCTGCTTGCGGCGTGGGCGGTCGGCGCGCTGGCCGGCGGCCTGACCGCCGCCGCGCGCCGCTGGAGGACGCCGCCCGAGCGGCGCCTCACGTGGCTGCTGATCGGCTTCGGGATCGCGTTCGTCCCCGCGCTGCTGGCCCGCGCGACCGGGACGATGGCGCTGGCGCTGGCGATCTCCGGCGCGTTCCTGGCCCCCACGCTGGCGGCGATCTTCGTCCTCACCGGCACCCGCGCCCGCACCGGCGCGATCACCGAGACGTTCGCGTGGCTGACCTCGTCGTTCCTGGTCGGCAGCGCGGCGGGCGCGGCGCTGGGCGGGACGCTGACCGGCTCCGGCTCGGGCGTGCAGGGCTTCGCGCTCGCGGGCGCGCTGTCGCTGGCCGCCGCCGCGCTGTGGTCGGCGCGCCGGGTCCGGCCCACCGCCGCCGCGGTCGGCAAGCACCCGACGCCCTAGCGGCGGCGCATGCGCCGGTTTGCCGCCAGCGCGTGGACCTCGCGGGCGAGGCGCATGAGCGGGTCGTGGTCCTCGTGCGCGGCCCAGAAGCGGCGGTGCTCCGTGGCGAGCCCGCGGCGGTAGGAGAGCGCGAGCAGCAGGCGGGCGCCGAGCGCGGGCTCCAGCGTGAGCGCGACGACGTCCCGGACCGGGACGCGCAGGCCGTCGCCGGCGAGGACCTCGAGGATCCCGTCGTGCAGGCGCGCGGGTCCGGCCGACCACAGCGGCGGGAGCTGCTCGCAGCGGAAGCTCGGTGCGGTCATCGTCAGGGGCTCGCGGAACACGGTGTGGATCCTCGCGGGCGCCGCGCGCGTGCGCCGTGGTGCTCGCAGGCGTATCGGGCGGCGGGAAACCGACCCCTCGCGTCCGCCTGCGCGCCAGGTCGGGGCGATCCGGGTTCACCGCGGGGCGGCACGGGTAAAGCCTGCTCATCATGTTGGGACGTCCATCGCCGGCCATGGTCGTGGCCTGCATCGCCTTGATCGTCGCGCTCGGGGGCACGGGCTACGCGGCGACGCAGCTGCCGCCCAAGAGCGTCGGCCAGAAGCAGCTGCGCAACGGCGCGGTCGGCAACCTCCAGCTGCGCGACCGCTCGATCACCGCGGGCAAGCTCCACAAGGACGCGGTGACCAGCGACGCGATCAGGAACGGCGCGGTCAAGGCGCAGGACATCGCGAAGGGCATCCTGCCGGCGGCGACGTCGTCGGTGCACCAGGTGTCGGGCGACCCGGTCGCGCCGGGCGGCGTCGGCTCGGCCTCGGCGGCGTGCGACCCGGGCCAGCGCGCGACCGGTGGCGGCGGCGGGTTCGCCGGGCCGGCGGTGACCAACGACAAGATGGTGGACTCGATCCCGGTCGGGGACGAGAGGCCGCTGATCCGCTGGCGCGTGACGCTGTTCAACGGCGGGACGCAGCCGCGGACGCCGGTGGCGTACGTGCTCTGCGTCGGGCCGTAGCGCGCGGTCTCGTCACACGCGCGCGGCGGCGCGCATAGTTCCGGGTGGTGGCTCGCACCGATGAACAGCTCCTCGCGGCGGCGGCGCGCGGTGACGCCGACGCGTTCAGCGCCTTCTACCGGCGCCATGTCGCGGCGATCACGGCGTTCCACCGGCGGCGGGCGGGCGGCGCCGAGCTCGCGTTCGACCTGACCGCCGAGACGTTCGCGGCGGTCGTCCGGGGGTTGGAGGGGTTCGACGCGGCGCGCGGGTCGGCGCGCGGGTGGCTGTTCGCGATCGCGCTGAACGAGTGGCGCCAGGCGGTCCGGAGGGCGGCGGTCGAGGACCGCGCGCGGCGGGCGCTGGGGCTGCAGCCGATCGTGCTCGACGACGAGGGGCTGGAGGCGGTGGAGCGGATGGCGTCGCCGGGTGTGTTGGAGGCGGCGCTGGGCGCGTTGCCGGACGCCGAGCGCGAGGCGATCGAGGCGCGGGTGCTGGACGAGGCCGGCTACGGCGAGATCGCCGCGCGGCTGCAGTGCTCGGAGGCGGTCGTGCGCCAGCGCGTCTCCCGCGGCCTGCGGCGCCTGCGCGCGACCGTGGAGGAAGGGCGATGAGCGACCCCTACAAGAACCTGGAGGACCAGCTGCGCGGGGCCGTCGAGGAGCGGCGGCGCGCGCCGGAGCCCGGGTCTTCCCCGCCGCCGCGCCGGCGCGCGCGGTCGCGGTTCACCTGGCCGCGCGGCGGCGCGATCCCGGTGCTGCTCGGCGCGGTCGTGCTCGGCGGCGGCGTGGCGACGGCGGCGGTCGTCGTGCAGCACCGGTCGACCGCGACGCCGCAGGAGCAGGTGCGGCAGGCCATGGACGCCGGGTCGAGGGCGATGCGGACGCTGCCCGCCTGCAGGCACGCCAAGCCGACCCGCCCGCGGCTGATCAGCGAGCCGGTCCCGCCGTGGCTGAGCGACCACCTCGGGATCCTGCGCCGTCCCCAGACCGCCGCGGACCGGGCGAGCGGTGGCAGCCTGCGCTACGCGGTCGGGTCGCTGATCCTGCGCGGCTCGCGCCGGCTCGCCGTCCAGCCCGACGGCTGGTCCTACCGCTTCATGCTCCTGCGCGGCATCGGCTCGTTCTTCCCGTCGCAGGCCGATCCGGTCGGCTGCCTCAAGGGCGCCCGCGCCGCGGCGCTGGCGGCCGCCGCCACCTTCCCGCCCGCCGTCCAGCAGCAGGTGCGCGACCAGGAGGACGCCGAGGTCGCCGGCGTCGAGCGCCTCGCCTCCGGCAAGGCCCTGCAGTACCAGGTCTCCGAGTTCCGGCCCGACGGCATCGAGACCTCCGGCGGCGGCGGCACGATCGAAGCCACCGGCCCGCTCCCCGCAACCTCCGGGATCGGCACCTACCACCACGGCCACGTCCGCGGCCACTCCATCTACTCGCTCATCCCCGACGGCGTCACCACCGTCCGCCTCATCGACGGCTCCGGCTCACCCCGCGCCGAACCGGTCACCATCAAGGTGGTGGACAACTTCTTCCACACCACCCTCCCCCGCCGCTTCGGCCCCTCCATCTTCATCCAATGGCGCTCGCCCTCCGGCCACATCATCCGGACGACCCACCCGCACTTCTAGCTTCGAGCTAGATGTAGTACATGATCGATCTCGACGACCCGCGTCCGTTGAAACTGGCACGGCGGAGACCGCACCCCAGGGTGCAGCCTGTATGCCGGGACCAGACTGCGGAAGATCTAGCACAGCAAGGTGCATCGCGTAGCGCTCTTGACCGACCGCGATGACTCCCCTAGTGTCAGACCGTCGCTGCAGGAGAGCGCTCACAATCGCGTGACCGCCCGAAGCACCGGCCGATGACAGGAGGCCAGAGATGGCTGAAACGATCGCCGATATCGCCGATGCGGCGGTGGAGATCGATGAGGGCGTCTGGAACGCTCTCGAGCACGCGGGATTCCTGCTCGATGAGGACCCCGCCGAGCAGAGGATCGACAGGAAGAAGCTGCGCCTGGCGATTTTTCGGCACGTGATCAAAGCCAAGGTGACAACCAAGGCCGATCGCAAGCTCGCCCTCACAAAGGGCAGGCTGACCAAGCTCGTCATCCCTAACGCGGACGACGACGCCACCGACGACGTGGGCCGCAAGGTCTACCAGGAGCTGTCCCGCGTCGTCTGGAGTGAGGCAAACGAGAACCATTCGGGCGCTGTCCAGACGCTCGTCGGCGACGTCACTGACGACAACGGCCTCGGATACGTGCTCGTTCGGACGAGGGTCTCGATCGACGGGAACCCGACAGACGCGGTCTACGTCACGACCGACTACCAGCGGATCGCGGAGGATTTCACCTCGCCGCTGGGCCAGGCCGTGACCCGTGCGGCGAGGAAGTACGCGATGAACGCGACGATGCTCATCAAGCGCGGTCAGGACGCGAGGAAGGTCCGTAAGGGCCTCGATGGCGCGATGCAAAGCGCGACCGCTCTGGCGACGTCAACGGTCGACCTCGCCCTCTCGGGCGGCGACGAAGCCTAGCGCGCTGGTCCGGGGCCGAGGACGTCATCCTCGGCCCCGGGCCGAGAACGGAGTTCGTTCATGAGCAGGTACACCGACAACAAGCGCCAGATGCTGGCGCTCGCCAAGGAACGCGGAGCAGCGGGCTTCGCGACCAGTGAGTGCGCCGACCCTGGCCTCGTGCGTACTTGGGTCTCAGAGCTGCGCACCGAGGACTATGAGTTCGTGACCTTCAAGCTCCCGGGCGCGTCAGAGGCACGCTACGCGCTCGCCGAACACACGGGCACCGAACACGACAACTACGCGACGCTGCGGGCTTCACATCCGCAGGCGACGGTTATCCGCGACGACCGTAAGCCGCGCAAGCCGCGAGCCGTGCCGATCGAGGCTTCGGAGCGCGCTGACGACGCGCGTCGGAACGCAAGGCGGAGGGCGACGGCGTTCAAGCGCGCCGAGATAAGCGCCACCGACTTGGAGATCTATGTGCGCGGGCGGCGGCGGCTAGCCGAGTCGATCGAGAACGTCACCTCGATCCCGCCGCTTCTGATGTCGGGCACGGTTCCGATCGACGACGTCGCGTCGCTGCTCGAGGATCTCACGGAGCTGCGCGCCTACACGGACACACTGATCTCATATATCCACGACAAGGTCGACGACGCGGCGTTCGCCGAGCGCCTTGCGAAGCTGCGGAACGTTACGGGACGCCCGCCCGAAGAGGCGAAAGCGTTCCTCACCGCGGCCGACAAGCTCGAGCGCGAGCGCGAGAAGCGACTCTCGGCGTAGCTCTACGCTAGATGTAGTACATGACCGAGCCGGCGGACTTGCGGTCCTCTTCGACGACGTCGGCGACGGTGGTCTTGGCGAGGACCTCACGTGCGGCGGCGGCGGCTTCGGCGAAGATGCCTTCGGCGCCGCCGCCGAGGGGGCCGTCGAGGAGCTCGACGATCTCCAGCACGGTGATCTCGGAGGCGGGCTTGGCGAAGGAGTAGCCGCCCTTGACGCCGCGCTGGGACTTCAGGAGACCCGCACGACGCAGGACGGCGAAGAGCTGCTCGAGGAACTGGACCGGGATGCCGCGCTGGCGGGCGAGCTCGCCGATCGGGACGGGGGTGTCGCCGCCCTGGCGGCCGAGCTCGGTCAGGGCCTTCAGCGCATACGGCGACTTCGTCGTGATCGAGAGCATCTCCGTTACGACTCTACGACACGATCCCGTCGAAAGGCATCAAACCCGCCCGGAAAACGACCAAGGGCGTCGCACGAGGCGACGCCCTTGGGCGAGGAGAGACTTGGTGCGACGGCTTAGAGCCAGCCGCGCTCGGTCGCGATCAGCACGGCCTGCGCGCGGTCGACCGCGCCCAGCTTGCCGTAGATGTTGTGCAGGTGGGTGCGGACCGTGGAGGTGCTCAGCGAGAGCTCCAGCGCGATCTGCTTGTAGACCTTGCCCTCGGCCAGCCGCTTCAGCACCTCGAGCTCGCGGCCGCTCAGCGGGCACGGGTCGATCTGGCGCGTCCGGCCGGTCGTCGGGTACGGCAGGTCGTACATCACCGAGCGCAGCTCGCTCGGGCCGAGGCCGATCGTGCGGGCGCACTTCAGCAGCTCGGTCGGCGACACGGCGCCGCCCTGCGAGTAGTGCGCGAGCATGTCGGCCAGGCGGACGAACGCCGCCTCGCCCTGCGCGTCGTCGGCATGGTGGCGCTCGATGACGGACGCAACGGCCTTGGGAAGGCCCCAGCGGCGGGCGAGGACGCCGCCGACCAGCGCGTGGTCGACGCCGAGCTCGCGGCGCTCGCGGTGGATGCGCTCCTCCGGCGTGCGGGCGTTGCCGTGCACCTGGCCCGGGTAGCCGGGGTAGGCGTGCATCAACACCAACTTGCCGATGTCGTGCAGGAGCGCGGTGACCATCAGGCGGTCGCGGTGCTCGTAGCCGGCCTCGGTGGCGAGGCGGTCGGCCGCGCGCTGCGTGGCGACGCCGTGCAGGCGGAAGCGCTCCGGAGCGGCGTCCCACACGGACGAGCGCTCGAAGAAGTCGAAGGTGCGGGCGCGCGTCGCGAGGGCCTGGACGGCCTCCGGCGAGAGCAGCTCGACGGCCTGGACGACCGACTCGACCTTGCCGCGGGTGCGGCCCTCGACCTGGTTGCCCAGGCGCAAGACGCTGATCACCAACGCGACGTCGGACTCGACGGCGGCCACGACCTCGCTGGTCGACACGCGCTCCTGGCGCACGACGCGCAGCAGGCGGTTGCGGGATTCGGCGAGGGCCGGGAAGGCCTCGAGAGCCTCGAAGGCGGCCGTCAGGCGGCGGCCATGACCTTCGTTGTGACGGCGCTGGACATCAGCGGCCGGCGTGTGCTGGCTCGAAGAGGCTGCTGCGGCTGGGGGCATGTCGTCTCTGGGCTCCATGAGGGCAGGGGCGCGGTGATCCGCACCCGTCGTACGACCCGGTTATCGGCAGCCGTGGACGGATGATTGAGGAACTGATCCAACACTTGTCCGGTGCGTTGTCCGACCGTGGTATTCGCCTGTATACGCGGGGTTCCTGGGCCCGCGTTCTGCAACGTTCCGGTCAGGCGTGGTTCAGCGCCGCATCGAGGCGCTTCAGCGACTCGTCGCGGCCGAGGACCGCGAGCGACTCGAAGATGCCCGGCGAGACCGTCGTCCCGGCCAGCGCGACCCGGATCGGCTGGTAGACGTCCTTGGGCTTGCGCTCCGGATCGGCCTCGACGACCTCGCGCAGCGCGACCTCGAGGTGCTCGACGTCGAAGGTCGACGTGGTGGCGATCGCCTCGCGGGCCTGGACGAGCGCGTGGCGGTGGTCGGCGTCGTGCCACTTCTCGCGCGCCTTGGGATCGTCCTGCGGGCCGTCGAAGAGGAAGCCGGCCAGCGGCCAGAAGTCGGCGAGCGTGCCGATCTTCTCCTGCGAGATCGCGACCGCCTCGCGCAGGCCGGTGCGGCCGGTGAACTGCTCGACGCGCTTGGTGAGCTCATCGACGTCCATCTCGCGGATGTAGCGGCCGTTGAGCCACGTGAGCTTCTTGACGTCGAACTGCGCCGGGTTCTTCTGCACGCGCGCGACGTCGAACTGCTCGGTCAGCTCGTGGGTGGTGAGGATCGTCTGGTCGTCGGCGGCGCCCCAGCCGAGCAGCGCGAGGTAGTTGCGGACGGCCTCGGGCAGGAAGCCCGCGTCGCGCAGCTCCTGGACGGACGCGGCGCCGTGGCGCTTGGAGAGCTTCTTGCCGTCCGGGCCGTGCAGGAGCGGCAGGTGGGCGAAGAGCGGCGGCTGCGCGCCGAGCGCCTCGTAGACCAGCAGCTGCTTGGGCGTGTTGGAGAGGTGGTCCTCGCCGCGGACGACGTGGGTGATCTGCGCGTCGAGGTCGTCGACGGCGACCGCGAAGTTGTAGAGGACGCTGCCGTCGGCGCGGGCGATCACGGGGTCGTCCATGTGGACGTGCTGGAAGACCGTGTCGCCGCGGATGAGGTCGTGGACGGTGGTCGAGCCCTCGTCGGGGACCTTCAGGCGGACGGCGCCCTCGGCCTCCGGCGTGCCGCGGAAGCCCTTGTCGGCGCCGTGCTGCTCCTTGAACTTCCTGACGTCCTCGCCGGTCGCGGTCGACCTGTAGGCCTTGCCCTCGTCGAGCAGCCTCTGCAGCAGCTCCTGGTGGCGGTCGGTGCGCGAGAGCTGCGAGATCGGGCCCTCGTCGTAGTCGAGCTCCAGCCACGTCAGCGCGTCGAGGATCTGCTCGACGTTCTCGGGCGTCGAGCGCTCCTTGTCGGTGTCCTCGATCCGGAGCACCAGCGTCCCCGCGTTGCCGCGGGCCATGAGCCAGTTGTAGAGGGCGGTCCGGGCGCCACCGATGTGGAGGGCGCCGGTCGGGGAGGGAGCGAAGCGAACGCGCATCAATGCGCACTCTAGGTGACGGGCTCATGCGGTAGGACTGTGGATCACATGCTCATCGGCGCACACGTCTCCCCCGCCGGCGGCCCCGCGAAGGCCGTCGAGCGCGGCACCGAACGCGGTGCTCGCGCGATCCAGATCTTCAACCAGAGCCCGCGGATGTGGAGGCCGACGGTCTACAGCGACGAGGCGGTCGCGGACTTCAGGACGGCGATGGCCGACAGCGAGGTCGACGCGCTGATGATCCACGCGGTCTACCTGCTCAACGCGGCGACCGAGGACGACGAGATCCGCAGGAAGACGCTGACGTCGCTGACGACGTCGCTGCAGGCGGGCGACGCGCTGGGCGCGGTGAGCGTGGTCCTGCATCCGGGGTCGGCCAAGACCGGCGAGGTCCCGCCCGCGATCAGGCGAGCCGGAGAGGTGATCCGGGAGGCGCTGGCCGAGTCGGAGAACTGCGCGCTGCACCTGGAGAACACCGCGGGCGCCGGCGGCACGCTCGGGCGCTCGTTCGGCGAGCTGGCCGCGCTGATCGACGCCGCCGGCGGCGACGAGCGGCTCGGCATGTGCCTGGACTCGTGCCACCTCTACGCGAGTGGCTACGACATCCGGACCGCTGAGGCGTTGTCCGCGGTCCTGGACGAGGCCGACGCCGCGGTCGGCCTGGACCGTCTCGGCTCGCTGCACTTCAACGACTCCGTCGGCGCGCTGGGCAGCAACAGGGACCGCCACGCCGACGTCGGCGAGGGCGAGCTGGGCCGCGACGGCTGCGCCGTGTTCCTGAGCGAGCCGCGCTTCGACGGCCTCCCGGTGATCCTCGAGACGCCCGGCCCCGACAGGAAGGGCCCGACCGCCGAGGAGCTCCAGCTCTGCCACACCCTCCGCGCCGAGGGCGAGAAGGCGCGCAAGAAGCGCAGGTAGGCCGCGGCGGGCGCCGGGGCGCCATGCCCAGCGATCCGGGCCTGGCTGCCTGGACCTTCGGCCAGGTGCGGTGGTTTCTAACCCGCGGACCCTGGAGAAACTGCTTGCGGGCGGCTTCGCCCAACGCATGGGAAGCGCGTGAGTGCGGCCCCCGCCCCCGGTCCAGCGACAGAGCGGGGGCCGCATTCGCGACCGTACCGCTCCGCGGGCAGTCGTTGGGGGAAATCACTCACCCGCGACTGGGTGATTGCCACCCCACATTCCGGTTCACCAATCCACTCAGAGACGCTGCGCGCAGCCCTTCCTTCGCTGCCGCCGCGGCACGGCCACCCCGTCGCGTCGTCACCCCTGCTCGACGCGGCGGGCGCCGGCCCGCCGACGATCAGCCGGGGCGCTCGGGGCGAACGCCAACCGACCGCGACCGGATCTCCCGCCAGCGCTGCAGCAGGCCCCAGACGACGGCTGTCTGGCAGAGCACCAGCCCGGCGGCGTAGCTCATCCACGCGTACTCGTTGTCGCTGGAGCCGAGCTCCACGCCGACGACCAGCGCGAGCGGCGGCGCCGGCAACGCCCACCACCGCGTGAGGTAGCCGGCCGCCCAGAAGAGCGGCACCGCGAGGAAGCCGACGATCCCGAGGTCGCCGTCTGCATCCCCCGCGCCCCAGAACCCGCCAGCGGCCACCGCGGTGGCCGCCGGCAGCACGAGCCAGCGCCAGCGATGACCGGCCGGGGCCCCTACGGCCGGCATCGCGCGCGGCTCAGACCGGCGCCGGTGTGGCCTCGGCGGCGGCCGGCGCCGGGAGCGCCTGGGGGCCGAGGATGCGGGCCAGCTCGGCGCGCAGTGATGGTGTCGGGTTGACGCGGTAGTCGGAGCCCAGCTTGAGCAGGCGGCCGCCGGCGGAGGTCTTGACGTCGAGGACGACGTCGGACTCGCCGACGTGGTTCTCGAAGATGTCCTTGAGCGTCTGGATGATCGAGGCCGGCAGGCTGTTGGCGTCGAGCAGCAGCGTCAGGGCCTCGGGGCCCTTGGCGACCTCGACCGCCTTGGCGCGGGCGATCTCGACCTCGGCCTCGGTCGGCTCGAACTTCTCGCACGCCTGGACCTTGATCGTCAGCCCGCGGTCGTCGTTGCCGACGCGGCCGCGGACGGTGATGATCGAGTCGATCTGCGCGACGTGCTCGTACTCGGCGAGCTGGTCGCCGAAGAAGATCAGCTCGACCGAGCCCTCGAGGTCGTCGAGCGTCGCGAACATCATCATGTTGCCCGTCCGCGTCTTGAGCTTGCGCGCGGCGGTGATGATCCCGCCGACCGTCGTCCACTCGCCGTCCTTGGTCCTCGGCAGCTCCGACAGCGGCTTGTCGACCGCCTCCATCAGCGCCTCGCGCACCTCCTTGAGGGGGTGCATCGACAGGAACAGCCCGATCGCGTCCTTCTCGTGGGCGAGCAGCTCGTTCTTCTCGAACTCCTCCTCCGGGATCGGCGGGTGCGTCGGCCCGGCGAACGCGGCCGCGGCACCGTTGTCGCCGCCCCCACCGCCGCCGGTGTCGAACAGGTCGAAGATCGACCCCTGCCCGATCTCGGCGTCCTGCTGGACCTTCTGGCCGGCGCCTTGGGCCTGCTCCAGGACCGACAACATGCCCTTGCGCGACGCGCCCGTCGAGCCGAAGGCCCCGCACTTGATCAGCGCCTCGATCGACCGCTTGTTGACGGCCTTGGGGTCGACGCGCTCGCAGAAGTCCCAGATCGACGTGAAGTTGCCGCCATCCTCGCGGGCGCGCTTCATCGCCTCGACCGCCGCGTAGCCGACGCCCTTGACGGCGTCCAGCCCGAAGCGGATGTTGCCATCCACGACGACGAACTCGTGGTCGGACAGGTTGACGTCCGGGGGCAGGATCTCGATCCCCATCTCGTCGCAGCGCGCGGCGAAGAAGGGCACCTTGTCCTTGGTGTCCATGACCGACGAGATCAGCGCGGCCATGTACTCCGCGCAGTAGTTGGCCTTCAGCCACGCCGTCCGGTAGGAGATCAGCGCGTAGCACGCCGCGTGGGACTTGTTGAAGGAGTAGTCGGCGGACTTCTCGTTGGTCGCCCAGAGCCAGTCGATCGTCGACTGCGCCACGCCGTTCCTGGCGGCGCCCTCGCGGAACATCGGCTCCAGCTTGGCCATCGCCGCGCGGTTCTTCTTGCCGATCGCCTTGCGGAGGTCGTCGGCCTGCGCCCCCGTGAAGCCCGCGAGCTCCTTGGAGATGAGCATCGACTGCTCCTGGTACAGGATCACCCCGTACGTCGGGCCGATGATCGGCTCCAGGCGCTCGTCGGCGATCGAGACCAGGTCCGGGTTGCGCTTGCCGCGCGCGTAGGTCGGGATCTGCTCCATCGCGCCCGGGCGGTAGAGCGACACCAGCGCGACGAGGTCGTCGAACTCGGACGGCCTGACCTTCTTCAAGGCCTCCTGCATGCCGTCGGACTCGAACTGGAACACGCCGACCGAGTCGCCGGCCGCGAGCATGTCGTAGGTCTTCTGGTCGTCGAGCGGCAGCCGCGCCATGTCCGGCCGCTCGCCGGTCGAGCGCGCGATGATGTCCAGCGCGTCCTCGATGACGTCGAGGTTGCGCAGGCCCAGGAAGTCCATCTTGAGCAGCCCGAGCTCCTCCACGGGCTTCATCGAGAACTGGGTGACCTGGCGGTAGACCCTGTTGCCGGACGCGTCGGTCTCGTTGGCGTCGGCGAGCTGCAGCGGCACGACGTCGGTCAGCGGCATGCCCGCGATCACGACCGCCGCCGCGTGGATCGAGTTGTTGCGGACGATCCCCTCGAGGCCCTTGGCGACGTCGACGATCTGCTTGGCGATCGGGTCCTTGTCGTACTCGGCGCGCAGCGGCTCGCCCTCGGCGAGGCAGTCGTCGAAGGACGGCGGGCGGCCCATGATCGGGTCCGGGATCAGCTTCGCGAGCTGGTCGCCCTGGCTGGCGGGATGGCCGAGGACGCGTGCCGCGTCGCGCGTGGCCGCGCGCGGGAACATGCGGCCGAAGGTGATGATCTGGGCGACCGACTCGCGGCCGTACTTCTCCACCACGTAGGCCATGACGCGCTCGCGGCCGCGGACGGAGAAGTCGATGTCGATATCCGGCATCGACACGCGCTCGGGGTTCAGGAAGCGCTCGAAGAGCAGGTCGTAGCGCAGCGGGTCGAGGTCGGTGATCCTCAACGTGTAGGCGATGATCGACCCGGCGGCCGAGCCACGGCCCGGGCCGACCGCGATGCCGTTCTCCTTCGCCCACTTGACGAAGTCCCACACGATCAAGAAGTAGGCGTTGAAGCCCATCTTGTCGATCGTCGCCAGCTCGAACTCCATGCGCTCCATCGCGGCGGCCGGGATCGGGTCGCCGTAGCGCGCGCGCATGCCCTCCATGACGCGGTCGCGCAGGTACTGCTTCTCGTCCTGGCCCTCGGGCAGGAAGCGCGGGATCAGCTGCTCGCCGAGCGAGATCTCCACGTTGCAGCGGTCGGCGACCTCGAGCGTGTTCGCGACGGCGTCGGGCCACTCCGCGAACTTCTCGTGCATCTCCTCCGACGAGCGCAGGTAGAACTCGTTGGTGTCGAAGGTCATCTTCGGCGCGGCGAGCGTCGACTTCGTCTGCACGCACAGCAGCGCCGTGTGGTGGTGGTAGTCCTCGCGCTTGAGGTAGTGGACGTCGCCGGTGCCGACGAGCTTGCCGCCCGTCTCCCGCGCGATCCTGACGATCCCGAGGTTCGCCTTGTCCTGGTCGGCGATGCCGTTCTTCTGGACCTCGAAGTAGACGTCCTCGGGGCCGAAGACCTGGACGAGGTCGTCGATGTGGCCGCGGGCCTCCGCCTCGTTGTCGGCGATCAGGCGCTGGCAGAAGCGGCCGGCGAGGCAGCCGGTGAGCGCGATGACGCCCTCGGCGTGCGCCGCGAGCTGCGCCATGTCGAGCGACGGCTTGCCGCGGTGCAGGCCCTCGAGGAAGCCCATCGAGCTGAGCTTGACGAGGTTGCGGTAGCCGGCCTCGTTCTCGGCCAGCAGCGTGAGGTGGTTGCGCTCGACGCGGCCGGGCGCGCGGTTGGCGTGGTCGTCGACGAGGTAGATCTCGCAGCCGAGGATCGGCTTGACGCCCTCGTCCTTGGCGGCCTTGTACATCTCGACCGCGCCGTTCATCACCCCGTGGTCGGTGAGTCCGAGCGCGGGCTGGCCGAACTCGGCGGCGCGCTTGGCAAGCGCCTTGATGTTGCACGCGCCATCCAGCAGCGAGTACTCGGAGTGGACGTGCAGGTGGACGGCGGCGGACTGGCTCACGGCTGGATCGAGGTTAGGGGGCGGTTCGGATGGGTCGGGGCTAGCGGCCGCCGCGCTGGGCGCGGTCGAACCAGTGCAGGAGCGTGCGGACAGCGGCGAGATCGCCCTCGACGTGCGCGTCGGACGGGTCGGCGGTCCCCGCGAGGACGGCGGCGAGTCGCCCGGCGGACACGTGCAGCGTCGCCGGCGCGGGCGGCGCGCCGTCGGCCGGGAGGATCGCCAGCGGGCCGATGCCGGAGGCGGCGACGCGCCAGCGGTCGGCCTGCTCGGGGGCGATGTCGACGGTCAGGCCCTTGGTCCACGCGGGGTCGACCGCGCGGGCCAGGACGGTCAGCAGCAGGCCCGGCGACGGCGCGATGCCGGTCTCCGCCAGCTCCTGCAGGCCGACCGGGCGGCGGCGGGCCTTGATCAGCTTCTTGAGCTGACGGCGCTGGGAGACGCGCGCGCCCGGCAGGCGCCACGACGTGCCGCCGGTCGCCAGCGGGACGAGCTTCTCCAGCGGCCCGGCCGCGCGCGGCTCGGCGCCGATCGTCTGGCTGCCCGACGGCAGGCCCACCCGGATCTCACCGTCGCCGATCGCGACCCGGTGGGTGCCGCCGGCGTCGACATCCAAGATGTAGGCGAACGGCGCCGGGACCAGCTCCGCCTGCAGCGGCAGCAGCCCGACGACGACCAGCTCCGCGATCTCCGGCTCGTCCCTGGCGAGCGCGACCAGCGCATCCCGCAGCCACGGCCCCGGCTTCTGGACCGGCGACCGCGCGGGCAGCAGCTGCCGCGCGGGCGAAGCATCGGCGGCCGGAGGCGCCTCGGCGGCGGGCGGCTCGGGAGCGACGGCGGCGGGCGGGGGATCGGCGAGGGCGGGCTCCTCCGCGATGAGCGGCTCGGGAGCGACGGCGGCCCAAGGATCGACCGCGGGCAGAGGCGCCTCGGCGGCGGGCGGAGGATCGGCGAGGGCGGGCTCCTCCGCCGCGGGCGGCTCGGGAGCGATGGCGGCCGGAGGTTCCTCGACGGCGGGCGGCTCGGGAGCGACGACGGCCGGAGGCTCCTCGACGGCGGGAGGCTCAGGGGTCTCTTCGTCGATGGTGGTGGCGGCGCGGAGGCGAGCGGCTGCTGCGGAGAGGTCGAGGCTGAGGGCCGGCGAAGTTGTTGTAGGGGTTGCTGCTTGGAGGGCGTCGAGGGCGGAGCGGAGGGAGGCGAGCGTCGAGGGGCTCGTCGGCGTGGGCGGGGTGAAGCGGGAGCGGAGGTCGGTCAGCTCGGCCTCGACGTCGGCGAGGCGGGCGCGGTCGGCGTCGCCGCGGCGGCGCTCCGCGTCCAGCTCGGACTCGGCGACCCAGCGGGCCGCGCGCTCGGCTTCGAGCTGCGCGACACCCTCCTGCAGCTCCGCGACGCGCTCGCGCATCGCGGCCAAGGACGACAACAACTCGTCCTGCCCGGAGGCCAACGCGATGACGGACTCCACGCGCGCCTGCAGCTGCGCGATGCGCTCGCCGTCCCCGGCCCGGACCGCGTCCAGCTCCTGCGTGACCGCGGCCAGCGCCGCGTCGCGCCGCGCCAGCTCGGCCCGCAGCGCCTCGACCTCACCGCGCGAAGCCGCACGGGCCTGCGCCTCCGCGACCTCGTGACCCAGCGAGCCGACGCGCTCACGGGCCTCCCCCAGCTCGCGCTCCAGCGCGATCGTCCGGACGCGCTCGGCGCCGAGGACGGACTCGAGGCCGGCGCGCTCGCGCTCCAGGTCGGTGACGCGCCCGCGCGCGGTGTCGAGCTCGCCGCGCAGCTCGGCGAGCTCGCCATCGGCGCGCAGCCGCGCGCTGCGCTCGGCGCCGAGGGCAGACTCGGCGGCCTCGAGCTGCTCGCGCAGCCCGCGCGCCGCGACGCCCAGGCGATCCCGGACCGCCGACACCGCCGCCTCGACCGCCTGCACGCGCTGCGACAGCGCCGCGCGCTCGGCGGCGATCCGCGCTTCAAGTTGATGGTCTCGCGCAGGCACAGGCGCAGCCGCCGGCTCCGGCCGCCGCGCCAGCTCGGCGCGCAGCAGCAGGCCCTCGCGCTCCAGCGCCTCGCGCCGCTCGCGCTCGGCGGTCGTGCGCAGCCGCTCGTCCTCCAGCGCGCGCCGCGCCCTGTCGCGCTCGGCCGCCACCACGGCGACCTCCGCCTCGGCCGCGGCCAGCCGCTCGCGCAGCGCCGCGAGCTGCGAGCCCGCCAGCTCCCGCGCCGCCGCGGCCTCGCCCTGGGCCTCCAGCCGCTGCTGCTGCTCGGCCCACTCGCGCTGGCGCGTCCCGGTGACCTCGGACTCCAGCCGCGCGACCTGGCCGCGCAGCGCGTCGCGCTCGGCCGCGACCTCGCCCAGCCGCCGCTCGGCCTCCAGCAGCCTCAGCTCCAGCGTCGCGTCCTCGGACACCTCGGCACGGCGCGCCCGCCGCGAGGCGAGCACCTCGGGGTCGACGACGTTGCCGCTCTCGGACGGAGGCTGGGTCATGCACGCGCAAGACTAGGTCTCGCACCGGATGGATTCGCCGCCGAACGACCGCTCTTCCCGCAAATCGCGAGGATCTGCGGGAAGGCGGCTAGCTCGCGTTGCGGTGCGACGTGCCCTTGACGACCAGCGCGCCGACGCCGACCGCCAGCACGCCGAGCGCCACGTAGCGCCTGGTGGAGGAGCCACCCCCGCCATAGCGCTGCTTGACGTACCACTTGGCGCCGTTCCAGACGGCGTATCCCAGGATCTTGTAGCCCATCGGCTACCTACCTACCCGCGGTCCTCGTTGCGCAGACGCCAGGCCAGCCGCGACTGCAGCGACCACAGCTCGATGAAGCCCGGCGACGCCTGCTGCGAGAACAGCCCGCCGGACTCGCTGAACGTCGCGAGCTGCGCGTCGTAGACGGCGTTCGGGGACTCGCGGGTGACGACGCGCGCCATGCCCTTGTAGAGCTTCATGCCGATCTTGCCCGTCACGTACCGGTTGACCTCGTTCATGTACGCGTCGATGTCGGTCCGCAGCGGCTCCCACCACAGGCCCGCGTAGACGAGGTACGCCCACTGCTGGTCCAGGCTGCTCTTGAAGCGGTTCTGGTGGATCGTGCCGACCAGCCGCTCCAGCTCCGCGTGCGCGGGCAGCAGGATCGCCGCCGCCGGCACCTCGTAGATGTCGCGCACCTTCAGGCCGACGATCCGGTCCTCGATGTGGTCGACGATCCCGACGCCGTGCTTCATGCCCAGCGCGCCGACGCGGTCCAGCAGCTCGACGAGCGGCAGCCTCTCGCCGTTCAGCCCGACCGGGACGCCGGCCTCGAACTCGATCTCCACGACCTCGGACTCGTCCGGCGCCTCCTCCGGGCGCGTCACGAGCTGGAAGACGTCGTCGTCCGGCGCGTGGTCGAGCTCCTCGATCCACTTGCCCTCCGACGACCGGCCCCAGATGTTGTCGTCGATCGAGTACGGCGCGGTCTCCGTGCCGCCCTTGACCGGGATCCCGTGCTCGCGCGCGTAGGCGATCTCCTCGTCGCGGCCCATCTTCCAGTCGCGCACCGGCGCGATCACCTTCAGCTCGGGCGCGAGCGTCGCGACCGTGCCGTCGAGCCGGACCTGGTCGTTGCCCTTGCCCGTGCAGCCGTGGGCGATCGTGTCGCAGCCGGTCTCGCGCGCGATCTGCACCGCGATCTTGCCCAGCAGCGGTCGGCCCAGCGCGGTGAACAACGGGTAGTTGAGGCCGTAGATGGCATTGGCCTTGATCGCCGGGACGATGTACTCGGCGGCGAACTCCTCGCGCGCGTCGATCACGCGCGCGTCGATCGCGCCCAGGCGCAGCGCCTTCTCGCGCACGACGTCGTAGTCCTCGCCGGGCTGACCCAAGTTGATGGTCAACGCCACGACCTCGGCCCTGTACTGGTCCTGGATCCACTTGAGCATGACGCTCGTGTCGAGGCCGCCGGAGTACAGCAGGCACACGCGGCCGACCTCTTCGGGACGGGCCAGGTAGGACGCGGCGGGTTCGTGGGGCTGGAGGAGCTGATCGTCAGACATGGGGTGCGTGCTCACTTGGGGTCGAGAAGGCGCGCGAGCCGGGCGATGCCCTCGTCCAGCTCGGCGTCGGTGATGGTCAAGGCAGGAAGGATCCGGAGCGTCGTGGGTCCGGTGGCATTCAACACCAGTCGCTCCTCGCTCAGCGCGCGGCCGACCAGCGCGGTCGCGGGCTCGGCGCGGGACGGGTCCAGCTCGACGGCCAGCATGAACCCGCGGCCGCGGACCTCCACGACGCCGGGCAGCTCGGCGAGCTGCTCGCGCAGCTGCGCGCCGCGGTCGCGGACGCGGGTCAACATGGTGGGGTCGCTCACGACGTCGAGCACCGCGAGCCCCGCCGCGCACGGCACCGGCCCGCCGGCGAACGTCGAGCCGTGGTCGCCGGCCTCGAAGCCGGCGGCGAAGCGCTCGTTGGTGATGACCGCGCCGATCGGCAGCCCGCCGCCGAGCGCCTTGGCGACCGTCATCAGATCGGGCACGACGCCGGAGTGCTCGTAGGCCCAGAGCGTCCCGGTCCGGCCGAGGCCGACCTGGACCTCGTCGAAGATCAGCGCCGCGCCGACGCGGTCGCACGCCTCGCGCGCCGCGCGCAGGACGTCGGCATCGAGCTCGTAGACGCCCGACTCGCCCTGGATCGGCTCCAGGATCACCGCCGCGGTGCGCTCGTCGATCGCGGCGGTCAGCGCCTCGGCCGTCGGCGCGACCGCGAAGAAGCCCGGGACCAGCGGCGCGAACGGCGCCTGCTTGGCCTCCTGCGGCGTCGCGCTCAGCGACCCGTAGGTCCGGCCGTGGAAGCCGCGGTGCACCGAGATCACGTCGCCGCCCTGCTTGGCCTTGCGCGCCATCTTGATCGCGGCCTCGTTGGCCTCGGTCCCGGAGTTCGCGAAGTGCACGCGCCCGCCGAGCGACGACTCCGCCAGCCGCCTGGCCAGCAGCGGGCCGGGTCCGGTGTGGAAGAGGTTGCCGACGTGGATCAGCTGCGCGGCCTGGTGGCGGATCGCCTCGACGACGCGCGGGTGGCAGTGGCCGACCGAGTTGACGGCCAGGCCGGTCTGCAGGTCGAGGTACTCAATGCCATCGACATCCCACAGCGCCGACCCCAGGCCCCGGACGAACTCGACCGGCTGCCGCGCGTAGGCCGGGACGAGCCCGGAGTCGTCGAAGGCCCGGACGAACTTGGTCACGACGCCGCCCTGATCTTGGTCCCGATCCCCTCGTCGGTGAACAGCTCCAGCATGATCGAGTGCGGCACGCGGCCGTCGACGATGTGGGCCGCGGTCACGCCGCCGTGGATCGCGTCGACGCAGGCCTGCAGCTTCGGGCGCATCCCGCCCTCGATCTGCCGCAGCCCCTCCTCGACCTCCTCGGCCGACGCCTGCGAGATCCGCGACAGCGGGTTGCTCGGATCCCTCAGCCAGCCGGACACGTCCGTCAGGAAGATCACCTTGTAGGCGCGCAGCGCCCGCGCGACCGCGCCCGCCGCCTCGTCCGCGTTGATGTTGTAGGAGTTGCCCTCGCGGTCGGTGCCGACCGACGCGATCACCGGGATGTAGTCGTTGGCGACGTGCTTGAGGACGTCCACGTTGACACGCGTGATCCGCCCGACGAACCCGACGTCCTCCCCACCCGGCGCGGACGTGCGCTCGCACAGGAACAGGCGCCCGTCGTCGCCCGACAGCCCGATCGAGTACTGCCCGTGGCGGTTCAGCCGCGACACGATGTCCTTGTTGACCTTGCCGATCAACACCATCTTGGCGACCTCGACGGTCTCGGCGCTCGACACGCGCAGCCCGCCGACGAACTCCACCGGGATCGACAGCCGGTTCATGTAGGCCGTGATGTCGGGCCCGCCGCCGTGCACGACGACGGGGTTCATCCCCACGTACTTCAACAACACGACGTCGCGCGCGAAGTCCTCGCGCAGCGCCGGGTCCTCCATCGCCGCGCCGCCGTACTTGATGACCACGGTCCTGCCGTGGAACTCC
Organism: Conexibacter woesei Iso977N; assembly: GCF_000424625.1. Classification (GTDB taxonomy): domain Bacteria; phylum Actinomycetota; class Thermoleophilia; order Solirubrobacterales; family Solirubrobacteraceae; genus Baekduia; species Baekduia woesei_A. Next base: position 1,293,985 of record NZ_AUKG01000002.1, on the reverse strand, counting down.
CGGATGTACGGGAGCGCTTCCAGGAGGGTGCTGACGTCGCGCATGCGGGGTCCCGGCCTAGGTGGTGTACTCGGCGTTGATCTTGATGTACTCGTGGCCGAGGTCGGAGAAGAAGACCTCGGTCTCGAAGCCGTCGCCCGGCAGGCCGATCACGTACTCGACCTCGTCGCGGGCGACGCGCTGGGTCAGGTCGGCCTCGTCGTGCGGGATCGCGTTGCCCGCGACGCAGACCTGGACGTCCTCGATCTCGATGTCGACCGCCAGCGGCGCGGTGTCGGCCAGCGCCGCGCCGACCGCCTGGGCGATCCGGCCCCAGTTGGGGTCGCCGCCGTAGAGCGCGGTCTTGACCAGCGGCGAGTTGCCGATCGCCCGCGCGACGCGCTCGACGCCCGGCCCGTTGCCGCCGCGGACGACGACGCGGCCGACGCGCCGCGCGCCCTCGCCGTCGCGGGCGATGTCGATCGCCAGCTGGCGCAGGAGCGCGTCGAGCGCCTGGCCGAAGATCAGCTCGGCCTCGGACTCGGGCTCGACGACCACGCCGGACGCGCCGCCGCAGAGCAGGATCGCCGTGTCGTTGGTCGAGAGCTGGCCGTCGACCGTGATGCGGTCGAACGAGCGCTTGACGGTCACGCCGAGCAGCAGGTCGGCGGTCTCGGCCGGGACGACCGCGTCGGTCTCGACGAAGCACAACATCGTGGCGAACGAGGGCTGGATCATCCCTGCGCCCTTGGCCTGCGCAGCAAGGCGTACAACTCCGCCCGGCAGCTGCACGTCGATCGTCGCGCGCTTCTCGAACAGGTCGGTCGTCATGATCGCGCGCTGGAAGTCCTGGACGCCGTCGGCGCTGAGCGACTTGCCGGCCTCCAGCAGCCCGCGGACGGTCTTGCTGCCGTCGAGCTGGACGCCGATGACGCCGGTCGAGCAGACCGCGACGCGGTCCTCGGTCGTCCGGGCCATCATCGCGCCGGAGCCCTGCATCCGCGCGGCCTCGTCCATGCCCGGCCGGCCGGTCGCCGCGTTGGCGTTGCCGGAGTTGACCGCGACGGCCTTCAGCGCGTCGAGCCGCGCGCGCTCACGCGTGACCAGGACCGGCGGCGCCGCGGTGCCGGACCGGGTGAAGCGCGCGGCGCTCGTCGTGTCCTCGGCGTCGGAGACGAGAAGTCCGACATCGAGCCCACCGCTCGGCTTGATCCCGGCCGCCGCGCCACCCGCCCGGAACCCGTTGGGCAGCGGCGCACCCTCGACCTCGGTCACCGAGTCCGGGACGTCGACCCAGCGCGAGCGGAAGAACGGGAATGCGGGCCCACCCACCCCACCTGGATCGCTCAAAGCAGCCCCTCCGTCTCATCGAAGCCGAACATCAGGTTCAGGGACTGCAGCGCCTGCGACGAGGTCCCCTTCCACAGGTTGTCGATCGCGCCGAAGGCCAGCACCTTGCCGGTCCGCGGGTCGACCTGCACGTTGATCGAGCAGATGTTGGTCTCGCGCACGTCGCGGACGCCCGGCGGGCGCGTCACGACGTCCACGAACGGCTCGCCCGCGTACGCGTTCTCATACAACTCGACGACATCATCAACGGACGCGTCGTCGCTGACCGTCACGTAGCAGGACACCAGCTCGCCCTGGTCGAGCGGCAGCAGGTGCGGCGTGAACGTGACCTTGAGGTCCTCGCGCGCGCCGAGCGCCACCAGCTCCTGGTCGATCTCCGGCGCGTGGCGGTGGGTGCCGACGCCGTAGGGCGTGACGTTCTCGTCGACCGTCACGAAGTGCGTCCTCTGCGTCGCCGCGCGCCCCGCGCCGCTGACCCCCGACTTGGCGTCGATGATCACGTCGCCCAGCAGCCCCGCCCGCGCCAGCGGCGCCAGCGTCAGGATCGCGGCGGTCGGATAGCAGCCCGGGCCGGCAACGAGCATGGTCTCGGCGATCGCCGAGCGGTACAGCTCCGGCAGCCCGTAGACCGACTCCTCCAACAACTCGGGGTGCGGGTGCCTGACGTAGTACTCCTCGTACACGCTCAGGTCGCGCAGCCGGAAGTCGGCGGACAAGTCAATGACCTTGACTCCGCCCTCCAACAGCTCTGCGACCAGCGGGGCCGACGCGCCGTGCGGGTAGGCGACGATCGCGGCGTCGACCTCGCCCTGGTGCTCGAGGTCGAGGTTCAGCTCCTCCAGGACCAGCGGGACGCGGTGGTGCGGGTACAGCGCGTTGAGCGGCGTGCCCGCGTCCGACCGCGACGTGATCGCCGACAGCCGGAACCTCGGGTGGCGGTCGATCAGCCGCGCGGCGAGCGCGCCCGCGAAGCCGGACGCACCCGCGACCAGCACCCGCGGCCGTTCGAGGTCGTCGTCGAACTCGTCGTTGCCGGCCTGGTCAGCCACGGAGCTCACCTCCCACCTGGGAGGCGAGCGCGTCGACGATCTTGCCGCGCGCGGGCGCGACGTCCTCGTCGGAGAGCGTGCGGTCGGGGGCCTGGAACGTGAGCGCCAGCGCGAGCGACTTGCGCCCCTCGCCGACCTGCGCGCCCCGGTAGACGTCGAAGACGCGCACGCCGCGCAGCAGCTTGCCGCCCGCGCCGCGCACGGCGGCGAGGACGTCGTCGGCCGCGACCGCGTCCTCCACGATCACCGCGAGGTCCTGGCGGACCGGCGGGAACGTCGTCAGGTCCTGGAAGTACGGCACGCCGACGGCGTGGGCGACGACCGCGTCGAGGTCGACCTCGAACGCCGCGACCGTCCCCTCGATCTCCCACTCACGAGCGACGAGCGGGTGGATCTCGCCGACCCAGCCGACGAGCTGCTCGTCCTCGGTGCCCGCGTGCACGAGCACCTCGGCGCTGCGGCCCGGGTGCAGGAACGGCTCGGCCTTCTCGCGCACCGACCAGTCGACGCGCAGCGTGTCGAGCGTCGCGGCGAGCAGGCCCTTGGCGGCGAAGAAGTCCGCCGTCTTCGGCGCGCCCGCGTCACCCCACGACGGCGCGACGAGCCGGCCGGTCAGGACGGCGCCGAGCGCGCGGTGCTCGTGCGGCAGCGTCTCGCCCTCCTGCGCGACGTAGATCGCGCCCTGCTCGATCAGCCTCAGGTCGGCGTTGCCGCGCGCGATGTTGTGGCGCGCGGCGTCCAGCAGCGAGCCGAGCACGGTCGTGCGCAGGACCGAGTGGTCCTCGCTCATCGGGTTCTGCAGGGCCACGAACCTGCGGCGCGGGTCGCCCTCGGGCAGCCGCAGACGGTCGGCGACGCCGCGGTCGGTGAACGACCAGCCCACGATCTCGTAGGCGCCGCGGCCGATCAGCGCGTCGACCGCGCGGCGGCGCAGGCGCTGCTCCAGCGACATCCGCCCCGCGGTGCCGCGCCGCTTGGGCAGCGTCGCCGGGAGCTTGTCGAGGTCGAAGCGACCGACCTCCTCGACGAGGTCGGCCTCGCGCGTGACGTCGTAGCGCCGGAAGCCCGGCACGGTCACGTCGAGCCCGTCATCGGCCGCGGCCACGCCGAAGCCCAGAGCGGTCAGCGTCTCGGTCTGGCGCTCGCGCGAGATCGACAACCCCAACAACCCGGCCACGCGCGCCGCGCGGAGGCGGAGCGTCGCGTCCGGCCACGGCTCCTTGGCGAACGGGCCGACGTCGATCGTCCCGCCGACCAGCTGCGCGCCGGTCAGCTCCAGCATCAGCTTGGTGGCGACGATCTGCGCCTCCATCGCCTGCTCGGGCGCGAGGCCGTCGCCGAAGCGCGACGACGCCTCCGACCGCAGCTGCAGCAGGTTCGACGTGCGGTGGATGTTCGGCCCGATCCAGGTCGCGGCCTCCATCAGGACGCGTGTCGTGTCGTCGCCGACCTCGGAGCGCGCACCGCCCATGACGCCGGCGATCGACGTCGGGCCGTCGGCGTCGTCGATGACCAGCATGTCGCTGTCGAGCGTCCGGGTCTGGCCGTCGAGCGTCTCGACCTGCTCGCCGTCCCTGGCGCGCCGGATCGTCAGCTCGCCGCCGGCGACCTTGTCGAGGTCGAAGGCGTGCAGCGGATGCCCGCTGAGGAGCATCGCGTAGTTGGTGATGTCGACGACGTTGGAGATCGGGCGGATCCCCGCGGCCAGCAGGCGCTGCTTGAGCCAGCGCGGCGACGGGCCGATCGTCACGTTCTCGAACACGCGCGCGGTGAAGCGCGGGCACAGGTCCGGCGCGTCGATCCGGACGTGCGCGCCGGGCACGTAGCCCGCGGAGCCCGGGTCGTCGGCCCACGGCGCCGGCGCCAGCGGCGCGCCGGTCGCGGCGTGGATCTCCCGCGCGAGGCCGTAGACGCCGAGGCAGTCCGGGCGATTCGGCGTGATCTCGAACTCGATCACGTCGTCCATGATCGGCAGCACGTCGACCAGCGGCGTGCCCGCGGTCAGCGCATCGTCGAGGACCATGATCCCGCCCGCGCGGTCCGACGCGAGGCCGACCTCGTCCTCGGACAGGATCATCCCGTTGGACTCGACGCCGCGCAGCTTGGCCTTCTTGAGCCTCGTGCCGTCGGGCAGGACCGAGCCGGGCCGCGCGACCGCGACCGTCTGACCCGCCGCGACGTTCGGCGCGCCGCAGACGATCTGCTGCGGCTCGCCGCCATCGCCGACATCGACGGTGGTGACGTTGAGGCGATCGGCGTCCGGGTGCTTGCCGCACGTCAGGACCTTGCCGACGACCAGCCCGTCCGGCGCCGGGACGCCGAACCTCGTGATCGCCTCGACCTTGGTGCCGGTGAGCGTGAGGCGCTCCTCGAACTCGTCGAGCGTGATGTCCGGCGCGGAGTACTCGCGCAGCCAGCTGTAGGCGGACTTCATCCGAACTGCTCCAGGAAGCGCAGGTCGTTCTCATAGAACAACCGCAGGTCGCTGACGCCGTGCTTGAGGAACGCGATCCGCTCGATGCCCATGCCCCAGGCGAAGCCCTGGACCTTCTCGGGGTCGTAGCGGTCGTCGTTGACGTAGGAGTACACGTTGGGGTCCACCTCACCGGCGCCGAGGATCTCGATCCAACCCTCGCCCTTGCAGAGCGGGCAGCGCGAGCCGTCCCTGAGCCAGCCGGTGCCGTTGCAGTTGAAGCAGGAGACGTCGACCTCGACCGACGGCTCGGTGAACGGGAAGAAGTGGCCGCGCAGGCGCACGTCGCGCTCGTCGCCGAAGATCGCGCGGGAGAACTCCAGCAGCGTGCCCTTGAGGTCGGCGAGCGTGATGTCCTCGTCGACCGCAAGGCCTTCAACCTGGTGGAACTGCGGCGTGTGGGTCGCGTCGTTGTCGCGGCGGTAGACCCGGCCGGGGATCACGACGTACAGCGGCGGCGGGTGCTGCTCCATCGCCCGGACCTGCATCGGCGAGGTGTGCGTGCGTAGCACCGTGTTGGAGTCCACGTAGAACGTGTCGCTGAGCCCGCGCGCCGGGTGCGTCGGGTCGTGGTTGAGCGCGTCGAAGTTGTAGTGGACGGTCTCGACCTCGTTGCCCTCCATGACCGTGAAGCCGAGGCCGACGAAGACGTCCTCGAGCTCGCGCCAGGTCTGGGTGATGAGGTGCAGGCGCCCGACGGGCTGCAGCGGGTCGCCGGGCAGCGTGACGTCCACGCGGTCGGCGGCCAGCTTGGCGTCGAGCTCCGACGCGTCGAGGCGCTCGACGGCGGCGGTCAGCTTCGCCTCCAGCGCCTTGCGCACCTCGTTGGCGCGCTTGCCGACCTGGCCGCGCTCCTGCGGCGGCAGGTCGCCCACGCCGCGCAGCATGTTCGGCAGCTCGGCCTTGCGGCCCAGCAGCCGGACGCGCAGCTCCTCCAGCGCCTCGGTCGAGCCGGCGGCGTCGATCGCCGTCAGCCCCTCGTCGTGGATCTCTTCGATGCGCTCTAGCACGGGGCCTCCGGGTTCGTGACCCTACTCAGCTCATAGGCCGCGAGCGTGGCGGCCATGGCGGCGTTCAACGATTCGTTGCGGATCGGGATGTGGGCGGCGCGGTCGCAGGCTTCGACGACGGACGGCGGCAGCCCTGCGCGCTCGGCGCCGACGACGATGCTGACGTCGCCCCGTGCAGGACCGCTGAGCGGCTCGCCGCGGCGGGCGTCGAGGGCGATCGTGGTGCCGGGCAGCTCGTCGACCGACGTCACGCGCGCGACGGGGACGACGAAGATCGCGCCCATCGACGCCCGGACCGCCTTGGGCCCGTAGGGGTCGGCGGTCTCGGGGCCGAGCGCGACGCACGAGGCGCCGAAGGCGTGTGCGGCGCGCAGGACGGTCCCGACGTTGCCGGGGTCCTTGACGCCCCACAGCGCGAGGACGAGCGGGCCGGCGGGCGCGTCCGCCCAGCGCTCCTCGTAGACGGCCAGCTCACGCGTTCCGGAGCCCAGCCCGGAGACCCTCGCCAGCGCCTCCTCGGTCACGTCGACCCCGGCGACCAGCCGGTGGACGGGGTTCCAACCCGCGCCGTCGGCGGCGGCCAGCAGGTCCTCCCCCTCGGCCACGAAGCGCCCACGGTCCTTCCGGGCGCCGATGCGCCGGATGTCCTTGAGGAGCGGGTTGTGGTGAGAGGTGATCAAGTTGGTGGTGTTGCTCGGGGCAAAAGAAAGGGCGCCGTTCCAAGAGTGGAAGCGGCGCCCTTTGTGAGCTTGGTGTCGGCTGCGTGCGCTAGCTAGCGGCTGCAGTTGCCGACGCCTCACGGGCGGCCTCGGCAAAGCGTCGGAACGTCTCGGGATCGCGCACGGCGATGTCGGCCAGGACCTTGCGGTCCAGGTCGATGCCGGCCAGCTTGAGGCCGTGGATGAACTGGCCGTAGGACAGGCCGTTCAGCCTCGCCGCGGCGTTGATGCGCGTGATCCACAGGCGACGGAAGTCGCGCTTGCGGTTGCGGCGGTCGCGGTACGCGTAGGTGTCGGCCTTGGTCAAGGCCTCCTTCGCGCGCTTGTAGTTCGAGTTCGCCTCGCCGCGGAAGCCCTTGGTCAGCTCAAGGGTCTTGCGGCGCTTCTTCTTGGCGTTGACGGAGCGCTTGACGCGGGTCACTTCTTCTTCGCTCCCAAGAGGGTCTTGACGCGCGGCTGATCGTGATCAGAAAGGACGAAGTCCTTCGAGCGATGCCGCTTGATCTTCGGCGACTTCTTCTCGAGGATGTGGCTCGTGAAGGCGTGGCGAGCCTTGACCTTGCCCTTGGCGGTCAGCTTGAAGCGCTTCTTCGCGCCTGAGTGGGTCTTCATCTTCGGCATGTGCGGAGGCGAGCCAGTGTAGGAAGTCTGTAATTGCCCGCAGAATCGCGGCGACTGGCTCGAGGCCAGTATGGCACCTTGACGCGCGGTTGCGCGGTCTGGACCGACCCGTAGGCTAGCGGAGTGGCCGCCACGACCATCAGCAGCTCCCTGATCGGCCGCGATGCGGAGCTGGCCGCGCTGCTGCAGGCGGTCGTCGCCGCAGACGGCGGACAGCCCGCTCTGGCCTTTGTCGCCGGGGAATCCGGGGTCGGGAAGTCCCGTCTGCTGAGCGAGCTGACGCGCCGCGCGCGGGCTGAGCTGGGCGCGAAGGTGCTGTCGGGCGAGTGCGTGGAGCTGGGCGACGGCGAGCTGCCCTACGCGCCGCTGGTGTCCGCGCTGCGACCGCTCGTCCGGGCCGGCGACCCAGGACTGCTCGAGCTGCCCGCAGCTGCCCGGTTCGAACTCGCTGCGCTGCTGCCGGGGCTGGCCGACGTCGGCGGGCCCGGCGGCCATCCGCAGACCGAGAGCGAGCGGCGCTCGGGCGCGCAGGGACGGCTGTTCGAGGCGCTGCTGGCGGCGTTCGACCGGATGTCGCGCGACGCGCCGGTCGTGCTGATCGTCGAGGACGTCCATTGGGCCGACCGCTCGACGCGCGACTTCCTGTCGTTCCTGGGGCGCAACCTCGCCGACGAGCGCATGCTGGTCGCGCTGTCCTACCGTCCGGACGAGCTGCACCGCCGCCACCCGCTGCGCCCGCTGCTGGCGGTCCTGGAGCGCACGCCGCACGCGCGGCGGATCGAGCTGGGCGGGCTCGACGCCACCGACGTGCGGGCGATGGCGGTCGAGCTGACCGGCGTCGAGCCGCCGGCCGAGCAGGTCGAGCGGCTCGTGCGGCGCTCCGACGGCAACGCGCTGTTCGTCGAGGAGCTGCTGGCCGCCGGGCCGGGACCGCTGCCGCCGTCGCTGGCCGACGCGCTGATGGTCCGGGTCGAGCGGCTGCCCGCGGGTGCCCAGGAGGTCGTCCGGGTGCTGTCGGTCGCCCAGCCCGCGGATCACCCGTTGTTGGAGGGGTTGGACGTCGTGCGCGACGACGCCGCGCTGCGGGCGGCGCTGCGCGACGCGATCGCGGGCCACGTCGTCGCGGTCGACGGCAGCGACCGCTACGTCTTCCGCCACGTGCTGCTGCGCGAGGTGGTCTACGACGACCTGCTGCCGGGCGAGCGCTCGGACCTGCACCTGAGCGTGGCGCGGGCGCTGGAGCGCAAGCTGCCGGGCGACGGCGGGCCGGGCCTGGCCGCCGCGATCGCCCACCACTACCACCGCGCCGGCGACCAGCCGCAGGCGCTGCGCTCCGCGATCCTGGCCGCCGACGCGGCGGCCGCCGCGCACGCCGAGGCCGACGCCGCGCAGTTCCTGGAGCGTGCGCTGGAGCTGTGGGAGCGCGTCGCCGACCCGGTCGCGATCGCGGGGCTGGACCACGTCGACCTGCTGGTCCGGACCTCGCGCGCGCACCGCAACAGCGACGACCAGCGGCGCGCGACGCTGATCAACCACGCGCTGCGCGAGGCGCGCGGGGCCGACGCCGACGACCCGCGCGTCCCGATGCTGCTGCAGCAGCGCGCGATGGCCGAGTGGGGCCTCGGGCGCGGCGAGGCGTCGCGCGCGTCGCTGGACCTCGCGCGGCGGCTGCTGGCCGACGACGCGCCGGTCGCGGAGCGGATCTCGCTGACGATCTCGCGCATGAAGCTCGCGACGCTGCAGTCGCGCTACGCCGAGACGATCGCGCTGGCCGAGGAGATCCTGTCGCAGCTGCCCGAGGGGCGCGACGGCGAGCTGCTCCGGAGCGAGACCTACAACAACTTCGGGCTCGCGCTGATCATGACCGACCGCCACGCCGAGGGCGTCGCGGCGCTGCGCGAGTCCGCCGAGCTGGCGCGGCGCAGCGAGGACTACGTGTTGCTCGGGATCGCCTACGTCAACCTCGCCGACGCGCTGCAGCTGTCCGGGCTGGCCGGCGAGGCGCGGACGGTCACCGAGGAGGGGCTGGCCGAGGTCGACGAGGGCGTGCCGGGCGCGGCGTGGCTGCCGACGATGGCGGCCGAGCTGGCGATCGACCGCGGGGACTACGCCGAGGCCGAGACGCAGCTGCGGCGGACCGGCCGGACGACCGGGAACACGCGCGTCAACGTCGAGCTGCGGCGCGCCGAGCTGGCGCTGTGCCGCGGCGACGACGCGGCGGCGCGCGCGTCGCTGGAGGAGGCCGAGGCGCTGCTCGTGGATTCTTTGGAGCCGCAGTTCGTCGCGGTCGCGGGCGTGCTGCGCGCCGAGCTGGACCGGCGCGGCGGGCATCCGATGGGCGCACGCGAGGCGGTCGAGAGCGCGCTGGAGCGGCTGGAGTTCTGCTCCGACGACACGGTCCGGCTGGGGCGCCTGGCGCTGACCGGGGTCGCCGTCGAGGCCGACATCGCGCAGCGCGCGCGGGACCTCGGCGACGAGCCGGGCGGGACCGACGCGGTGGCGCGGGCGGGCGTGATGCTGTCGCGCGCCGAGGCGGCCGCGGCAGCGGGCCGGCCGCTGGAGACCGCCTACCACGCCGCCGCGCGGGCGCACATGCTGCGGGCGTGCGGCGAGGATCCCGGGCAGGCGTGGATCGTCGCGTCCGAGGCGTGGCGCGTGCTGGGCCGGCGGCTGCAGGCGGCCGACGCGCTGTGGCGCGGCGCCGAGGCGTGCCTGGCGCGCGGGCGGCGCGACGAGGCGGCCATGGCCGCGGGGCGCGCGCTAGGCGAGGCGCGCGAGCTGGGCGCGGAGTGGCTGGTCCGGGAGCTGGAGGGCCTGATCGCGCGGGCGCGGCTGACGGTCGACGCGGCGTCCGCCCCGTCGTCGGACGACGGGGCGGCTCTTGGTGACGGCGCTGCCGCGGAGGACGACGATCCCTTCGGGCTGACGCCGCGGGAACGCCAGGTCCTGGCGCTCGTCGCCCGCGGCGCGACCAACCGCGAGATCGGCGCGGAGCTGTTCATGGCCGAGAAGACGGCCAGCGTCCACGTCTCCCGCATCCTGGCGAAGCTCGACGTGCGCTCCCGCACCGAGGCCGCCGCTGTCGCCCACCGCCTCGGCCTCGTCGCGGACTGAGCGCGGGCATGCCAACGGCGGCACGCCTACGCGAGGCGCGCCGCCGTCCGGCAGATGCTTCGAGGGTTGTTACTCCGCCGCGGGCTCGGCGTCGGGCGCCGGAGCCTCGGCGGTGGCCGCAGCGGTCTCGGCCTCAGGGGCCTCGTCGCCGTCGGCGGCAGTCGTGTCGGCGTCGGTCGGCTCGGCCTCAGGGGCCTCGTCGCCGTCGGCGGCAGTCGTCTCAGCGTCGGTCGTCTCGGGGGCCTCGGCCTCGGCCGGCGTCTCGCCGTCCTCCGCCTTGTCCTCGTCGAGCGTCCCGGCGAGCACGGCCCTGGACGGGCCGAGCATCATCGTCATGTTGCGGCCGTCGAGGTTGGGCCGCTGCTCGATGATCGCGAGCTCCTGCAGCTCCTCGGCCAGACGGTCGAGGATCATGCGCCCGCGCTCCGGGTGCGTCACCTCGCGTCCGCGGAACATGATCGTGATCTTGACCTTGTCCTTGTGCCGCAGGAAGCGCTCGACGTGACCCTTCTTGGTGTCGTAGTCGTGCTGCGCGATCTTCGGCCGGAACTTGATCTCCCGGATGACGATCTGCTGCTGATGCTTCTTCGCCTGCTTGACCTTCTGGGCCTGCTCGTACTTGTACTTCGAGTAGTCCAGGATGCGGACGACGGGCGGGCGCGCCTCGGGCGCGACCTCCACGAGGTCGAGATCGCGGTCCTGCGCCATGCGCAGTGCGGCATCGGTCCTCATGACACCGACCTGCTGGCCATCGTCGCCGATGACGCGCACTTCGGGCACGCGGATGCGCTCGTTGACGCGGGTGGTGTCCCGCTCGGGCGGCCGCCGGTCGAACCTACGCGGAACCGGCACTAGCTGTTCTGGTGGCGCGGCTTCAAGAGCAGGGCGCCAACCGTGTCGTGATGCAAGTCAACGCTGCGAAGTATAGACGGATCGTCCACTTCCGCACCAGCGATGTTCGACGAGCTTCAGGACGGCGGCCTGGAGCCGACCATCCGAGACGTGGAACCGCCGTCCGCACGCGCGCGCCTTCGCGACGCCGTTCGCGAGGCTCCGGACCATCACGAGCTGCTCGACACGCGCCTCGTCGGGCGGCTCGCGGGGTTCCTGTTCTGCTGCGCCGGTGCGATCGCGACGGTGCTCCTGGCGCTCGATCCGCCGACCGGTGTGATCGGCGGCATGGGCTGGATCCCGGCCGCGGTGACCGTGGCGCTGGCGTTCGTCTTCGGCGGTGGGATGGTCGTCAACACGCGCCCGCTGCCGCCGGTGCTGCTGTTCGGCGTCGCGCTGAGCGGGCCGGTGATGCTGGGGCTGCTGCAGTGGCTGTCGGGGCGCGAGAGCGCGTACACGCAGCTGCTGATCCTGAGCATCGTGTGGTGCGGCGTCGTGCTGCCGGCGCGCAAGCTGGCGATCTGCGTCGCCGCCGACACGCTCGTCGTGTTCCTGCCTGTGGCGACCGGCGACTTCACCCGCGAGATGCTGCCCGAGCGGCTGGCCACGTTGGGGATCATGTGGGCGCTGGCGTTCGTCTGCCTCGTCCACGCCACGCGGATGCGCAACGTCCGCCGCTCGCTGAGGGCCGAGGCCGCCTCGGCCGACGAGCTGGCGCGCATCGACGCGCTGACCGGGCTGGGCAACCGCCGCGCGCTGGACGACGAGCTGGTGTCGCGGGTCGCGGCGGCCACGCGCTCCGGCCGTCCCTTGTGCGCCCTGGTCGGCGACGTCGACGGCTTCAAGGGCGTCAACGACCGCTTCGGCCACGGCGAAGGCGACCGGCTGCTGACCGAGATCGCCTTCACGATGCGCGACGTCGTTCGCGCGCCCGACTCCTGCTTCCGCTGGGGCGGCGACGAGTTCGTCGTGCTGCTGTCCGACACGCCGCTGGCCACCGCCGAGGAGATCGCCACCCGCATCACCTCGACGATCGCCGCCCGCTGTGCGACCCCCGACGCCACCGCCCTCGGCGTCACCTTCGGCACCGCCGAGCACATCGCCGGCCAACCGCCGTCCCGCCTGCTGACGATCGCCGACGCGGCGCTGCTGGCAGCGAAGTCCGCCGCCCGCACCGCCTGAGCGCGGCCGCCGCGACCGGCATACGTCGCTTGACGACCGGTCGATGATCGATCTATCGTCGTCGCATGGAGCTGCGCACCCCGAGCTACTTCGCCCTCGCCGCGCTGATCGACGGGCCGCTGCACGGCTACGCGATCATCCAGCGCGCGGCCGAACTGTCCGGCGACACGGTGTCGCTCTCGACCGGGACCCTCTACGCGCTCCTGGACCGCGCGACCGCCGCCGGCCTGGTGACCGCCGGCGAGCCCTACACCCACTCCGGCCGGCCGCGGCGCGACTACACGCTCACCCCGGCCGGCCGTCTCCTCCTCCAGGCCGAGGCCGAGCGCCTCGCGCGTGCCGCCCGCACGGTCAGCCACCGCCTGCGCGCCACGGCGACCGAGGCGACGGCATGACGCGCCGCGACGAGCTCGCGCGGCTGGCGCTGCTCGCCTTCCCGGCAGGGACGCGGGCGCTGCACGGCGAGGAGATGGCCGGGGCGCTGCGCGACGCCACCGCGGGCGCGCCGCGGCGGCGCGTGGCCGCCGAGCTGCTCGGGCTGGTCCACGCCGGGCTCGGGCTCCGGGCCGGCCAGGCGGCGCGGCGGGCACCGGAGCGGCTGGTCGCCGACGGCGTCTGCAGCGCCGGCGTCTGGATCCTCACGCTCGACCTCGCCACGCTGCTCGGCCAGCACGTGCGCGGCGAGCACGACGCGCTGCTGGCCTGGTGGTCGATCGCCGCGCTCGCGCTGACGCTGGCCGTCGCGCTGGTGGGCTTCGACCGGCTCGCTGGCGCCGTGGCGCTGGCCTGGACCGCGAGCCGCGTCCCCGCCCTGCACGGCGACGGCATCGCCACGGGCGAGCTGCTCACGACGGCGGTCCTCCCCGTCCTGGTCTTCACCACCATGGTGGTCCGTCCGCGCCGCCGCGCGACCGACCCGCGCCGGCTCGCCTGGCTGGCGATCCCGCTCGCCCTCGCCGCGATCCTCGGCCCACCGCCGTGGGAGCACGACGCGGTCCTCGTCGCGCTCGTGGCCGTGCTCGCCGTCGCGGTCGCGATCTCCGCACTCGCCGCGGTGGGCAGCGACCCCCGCCTCGCCCTCGCGGGCACGATCACCCTCACCTCGATCATCGCCCGCGACGCGGCGCACCCGGCGGCGCTCACCCCGCCGGCCATCCTGCTCCTCGCCGCGACGCCGGCCCTGCTCACCATCACCGCCCTCCGCGCCCGCACCCTCCGGCGCGAGGGCACCCAGCTCCTCTGAGCCTCCGCCGCTACGGCACGACCACCACGACGGCCCTCGACCGCGCCCGGACGCCGTGAGCGTTCGGACCCCGCGCCTCGAGCCGGCGCCGGACGGCGACAGCCGCCTCGGCGCGCGACAGCGGCACCGTCACCTCGCTGCCCGACGTGCCGGACGACCCGGCATCCGAATCCCCCGAGCCGGAGATCTCGCCAGGGTCGTCATCCCCACCGGAGTCGTCCTCTCCGCCGGGGTCCACGTACGGCCCCTCACCGTCTGCCGATGTCTCGCTCGCGGAGGAATGGTGGTGCGCCGGACGCGACGACTTCGGAGTCGGGCCCCCGCTGGAGCTGGCCGGGACGGCGGGCGAACGAGACGGCCGAGGGTTCGGCATGCTCGAGCTGTTCTCCGAGTGCGTCGTCACCTCGGTCGGCAGACCGACGCACACCGCTGTCACGGTCATCGTGCCCACGACCCTGTGCCCGACGGCGATCACCGCGTGCCAGCGGCCCGCGGCGTCCGGCTTGACCGCGCCGGACACGATCCAGTTCCGCTTCGACGCGCCGACCTTCACGATCGCCACGACCGCCTCCCCGCTCCTCAGCGCCGCGGCGCTGCCGTGCACCGAGATCCGGAAGCCGCCGGCCCCGGTGGGGGTGAAGGTGGTGGTCGCGACCGTCAGGACCAGGGCGTCGCCACCCGGCGCCGGCGTCGGAGCTTGCGTCACCACGCCGCCGGCGGCCTGCTGCGTGCCGCCGCCCCACAGGTGCGGTCCGCCGACCGTGATGATCGCCACGACGAGCGCCGTCACCGCAGGCACGGCGAGGGCCAGCGCCCTCCACCTCGTCCCCTCGCCCCCATCCGGCTCCGTTACGGACGCGCCCGGCGACACCGCGGCGGGCGCGGCGGCGGGACGTTCGTCCTCGGAGCGCGCGTCCTCCCCGGACGAGGCGCGGCTGCGGCGGGCACGTGGCACGCGCGCAGCATGCCCATCGACGCCGCGGCGCGCAAGAGTGCAACGTGCTCAGCGCCGCCGAGTGGCGGCGCCGAGCCTGAGCGTCAGTCGGTCGTCGCCGCCGCGGCGACCGGTGCCTCCAAGGAGCGTGCGTCCGCGACCTCGTCCTGAATCTTCTGGGCGAAGTCGGTGATGGTGAAGGTGCCGATGTCGCCTTCCTTGTGGCGGCGGACGGCCACCGAGCCGGAGTCGACTTCGGCGTCGCCGATGACCAACATGTAGGGCGTCTTCGACAACTCGGCTTCGCGGATCTTGCGGCCGACGGACTCGGTGCGGTCGTCGACCTTGACGCGGACGCCGGCGTCGCGCAGCTGCGCGGCGAACTGATGCGCAGCGTCGTTGTGGCGATCAGCGATCGTCAGCAGAACGGCCTGGGTCGGGGACAGCCAGAGCGGGAACTCGCCGGCGTAGTGCTCGATGAGGATCCCGATGAAGCGCTCGAAGGACCCCAACAACGCGCGGTGGATCATCACCGGGCGGTGCTCGGCGTTGTCGGCGCCGGTGTAGGTCGCGTCCAGGCGCTCGGGCATCTGATAGTCCAGCTGCACGGTGCCCAGCTGCCACGAGCGGCCGAGCGAGTCCCTCATGTGCAGGTCGATCTTCGGCCCGTAGAACGCGCCGTCGCCCGGGTTGATCTCGTAGTCGAGACCCTGCCGCTTGAGCGCGTTCTCCAGCGCCGCCTCGGCGTGGTCCCAGACCTCCTCGGCACCCAGCCGCTTCTCGGGGCGCGTCGAGAGCTCGAGCTTGGGCTCGAAGCCGAACAGCCTGTAGATGTCGAACCCGAAGTCCAGGCAGCCGACGACCTCGTCCTCGATCTGCTCCTCGGTGCAGAAGATGTGGGCGTCGTCCTGCGTGATGTGCCGGACCCGCATCAGCCCGTGCAACGTCCCGGACGGCTCGTGCCGGTGGACGAGCCCCTGCTCGGAGAACCGCATCGGCAGATCGCGGTAAGACCGCCGGACGTCCTTGAACAGCTGGACGTGGCCCGGGCAGTTCATGGGCTTGAGGCCCATCGGCCGGTCCTCGATGTCCGTGAAGTACATGTTGTCGCGGTAGTTCTGCCAGTGGCCGCTGGCCTTGAACAGCTCGACGTCCCACAGGATCGGCGTCTTGACCTCGTCGTAGCCGCGCCTGCGGTTCTCGGACCGCCACAGCTCGGTCAGCTGGTTCCAGATCGCCATCCCCGGCGGCTGCCACAGCGGCATGCCCGGCGCCAGCTCCGAGAACGTGAACAACCCCAGGTCCTTGCCCAGCCGGCGGTGGTCGCGCGCACGCGCCTCCTCCAGCATGTGCAGGTGGGCGTCCAGCTCCTTCTGCTTGAAGAACGCGGTCCCGTAGACGCGGGTCAACATGGTGCGGTTGGAATCGCCGCGCCAGTAGGCGCCCGCCGTCGACTGCAGCTTGAACGCGCCGATCCGCTTCGTGGTCGGCGCGTGCGGCCCGCGGCAGAGGTCGGTGAACGGGCCGTTGGTGTACAGCGACACCGTGTCGACGCCCTCGTTCTTGACGAGGTCCTCGATCAGCTCGACCTTGTAGTCCTGGCCCTCGGCCCGGAAGCGCGCCAGCGCGTCGTCGACCGACACGACCTCTCGCGTGAACGCCTCGTCGGCGGCGACGTGCTCGCGCATCTTGGCCTCGACCTTCTCGAAGTCCGCATCGCTGAACGACACGCCCTCCGGGAACTCGAAGTCGTAGTAGAACCCGTTCTCGATAGCGGGGCCGATCGAGATCTTCACGCCCGGGTAGAGCTCCAGCATCGCGGCCGCGAGCACGTGCGCGGTGTCGTGCCGGATCAGCTCCAGCGCGTCGGCGCCGGACCGGTCGGTGATGATGTCGATGCCCGTGCCCTCGGGCAGCGGAAGCGCGAGGTCCTGCGTTCGCCCGTCGACCTTGATGGCCAGGGCCGCCTTCGCGAGTCCTGGACCGATCGCGGCCGCCGCGTCGGCGCCTGAAGCGCCGTCGGCGAGCTCGAGCTCCTTGCCGTCAGGGAGGGTGACCTTCATGCGTCGCATCCTAGGCCAGAGCGCGCTGCCGACTCGGCAAGTTGGGCGATCTCGCTACGGTGTTGTCGTCGGTCCTGCGCAGGGCGTAGCTGTTTCGCAACATCTCGCGCGCCCCGGGACCGCAACACGAGCACCACAACGACGCGGCCAGGACGCGTGCGCCACCACGGGCGTTCGACGTCGCGCCCGCCAAGGAGGGACCGCACCGATGCGATCTCGCACGCTCACCCGATTCACGCTGGCCGGCACCGCCCTCGCCGTCGCAGCGCCCGCAGGAACCGCCGGCGCCATGAGCGCCCCGCAGCTGCCCGGACAGGGCACCGGCGCCGGCCTGGCGTCGATCATCAGCGTCGCCAAGACCCCGCTGGTCCGGCGCGACGTCCGGCTCGCGCGCACGCTCGCGCACGTGAAGGGCACGAAGCTCAAGCGGTCCTACTCGCACACGATCAGGGCCTGGTCGCTGGCGAAGCTGACCCGTCACCACACGCACCTCAGGCGCGCGCTGCGCCACGCCCGCGCCGCGAAGGCGAAGGCCGCCGCGCCCAACGCCTCCCCCGCGCTGCAGGCGATCGCCGCCTGCGAGTCCGGCGGCAACCCGTCGACCGACACCGGCAACGGCTTCTACGGCAAGTACCAGTTCACCCTTGCCACCTGGCAGGCGGTCGGCGGTTCCGGCAACCCCGCGCAGGCCTCCGAGGGCGAGCAGGACCGCCGCGCGGCGATGTTGTACGCCTCGGCCGGTCCGGGGCAGTGGCCGGTCTGCGGCCGCTGACCGACTCCCGGCGTAAGGTGCGGTGGCATGGATGCCGCCCGCCTGCGTGCCGCCTTCCCCGTCCTCGCCGAGACCGCCTACCTCAACGCCGGGACCTGCGGCCCGCTGCCGGCCGCGGCCGAGCACGCGGCGCTCGACGCCTGGCGCTGGTCGACGGCGAACGGCCGCTCGGGCGACTTCTACGGGCGGCTCGTGCCGCTGTCCGAGGAGCTGCGCGCGCGGTACGCGACGCTGCTGGGCGCGGCCGCGCCGGACCACGTCGCGCTGACGGCCGGGACCAGCGACGGCTGCGCGCACGTGATCGCCAACCTCGGGCTGGGCGCCGGCGACGAGGTCGTGACCGCCGACGACGAGCACCCGGGCGTGACCGGGCCGCTGATCGCGGCGCGTGAGCAGCGCGGCGTGGTGCTGAAGATCGTCCCTGCCGCGGAGGTCGCCGAGGCGATCACCGAGAACACCAAGTTGGTCGCGGTCTCGCACGTGTCCTGGCACAGCGGGACGGTCGCGCCGGTGGCGGAGATCGTCGCGCGGGCCAAGGCCTACAACATCCCGGTGCTGCTCGACGGCGCGCAGGGCGTGGGCGCGGTGCCGGTCGACGTGAGCGCGCTGGGCGTCCAGTTCTACGCGGGCTCCGGTCAGAAGTGGCTGTGCGGGCCGGTCGGCTGCGGGATGCTGTGGATCGAGCCGGAGTGGATCGAGCGCCTCGGCTCCCCCGCGCCGTCCTACGGCGGGCTGGTCGACCCCAACGCGGGGTTCGAGACCGAGTTGGTGGACAACGCGCGGCGCCACGACACGCCGCTGCGCGACCTCGCGCAGGTCGCGGGCGCGGTCGCGGCGTACGACGTCCTGGCCGAGGCCGGGTTCGCCGAGCTGCAGGCGCGCGCGGTGGGTGGCGCGGCGTCGCTGGCGGAGGGCCTCACGGCCGCGGGGTTCGACGTGGTGGCCCGTGGCGAGTCCACGCTGGTGTCGTGGCGCGTGGCGTCCGACGACGTCGCGATCGCGACGCGCGACCGGCTGCAGGAGTCCGGGATCACGATCCGCGACCTGCCGGGCGCGGCGCGGCTGCGCGCGTCGTTCGGCGGCTGGAACGACGCCGACGACGCCGAGCGGCTGCTGACCGCGCTCGCCGCATGACCGCACCGTCGGTCGCGGTGCTCGTCGCCGCCTACGAGGCGGCGCCGTACGTCGGGCAGGCGGTCCGCAGCGCGCTGGCCCAGGACTACGCGGGCGACGTGCATGTCGTCGTCGTCGACGACGGGTCGACCGACGGGACCGGCGACGTCGTTGCGGGGATCGCTGAGGACTTCCCGGGGCGCGTCACGCTCGTGCGCCAGGAGAACCGGGGCAGCGTCGGCGCGGTCAACCGCTGCGCCGAGCAGGACGCGGCGCTGCGCGCCGACTTCCTCGCGATCCTCGACGCCGACGACGCCTGGCCCGCCAACAAGCTGACCGCGCAGATCGCGCTGCTGGCGTCCCGGCCCGAGGTCGGGCTCGTGTACGGCGACATGCGCGTGATCGACGGGGCCGGGCAGGTGGTCCAGGAGTCGTGGCTGGCCGACGCGCGGCCGCCGTCGGGGCGCTCGTTCTCGACGTTCCTGCGCGAGAACCTCGTGACGGGCTCGTCGATCGTCGTGCGCGGCGGGCTGCGCGACGTGCTGTTCCCGATCCCCGACGACATGGCGTGGGCGGACTGGTGGCTGGCGGTGCGGGCATCGCAGTTCGCCGAGATCGCCTACCTGCCGATCCCCCGGACGCTGTACCGGTTCCACGGGACCAACATGTCGCTCGGCGCGCAGGGCGCGGCGCGGCTGCGCGAGCTGCGGCGCGGGCTGCGGCTGCAGCGCTGGTTCCTGCGGCGGGTCGACGCTGCCGCGGTGCCGGTCGAGGAGCTGGAGCGCGCGTGGGACGCGTTCGCCCGCGTCGCCGCCGAGGCGCTGAGCGTCGCGGGGACGCCGTTCGTGGAGCTGGTCTGCGTGAGCGACGAGGACCGCGCGGAGGCGGCATCGCTGGTGGCGTCCGCCCGCGAGCTGCTGAGCAGTGATCAGCTTCACGAAGCACTCGCGGTCGCGACGCGTGCCGCCGCGGCCGACCCGCCGAGCGACGACGCCCGCGGCGCGCTGCTGGAGGTCCGGGCGCAGCTCGGGCCGGACGCCGTGGGTCCCCAGCCGTTGCGCGGAGCCCGCCCGCTCGTCGCCTGCGTCGCCGCCGACGACCTCCTTCGCGACCCCGCGCTGCTGCGCGGGCTGGCCGACACGCTCGGCGACCTCGAGGACGTCACGCTCGCCGTCGACGCCGTCGAGTTCGACGCGTCCGAGGCCGCCGCCCGGATCAGCGCGCTGGCCGACGAGCAGGGCTTCGCCGACGACCCCCGCCTCGACCTCGCGCTGGTCGTCGGGCCGCTGGACGAGCTCGGCGCCGCGCGGCTGCGCGCGGGCCTGACGGTCCGGGTCGGCACCCGCCGCCCCATCGACGGCACGCCCTGGTTCGCACCGGACGACCTCGCCGGCGCCCGCGCCGTGCTGCTCGCCGCCCGCGGCTGAGGCAGCGCGGAAGCGGCGGCGCTTCCGTGGCCTGGACCGCCGCCGAGCAGAGGCGCCGCCGCCCGCTCATCCGCCATCGACCGGCTCGTGGTGCGACGGGAGGCGCCGCTTGCCGGGTTGGCACCCTCGCGGGCTCCGCTTTCCGGACTGCTCAGCGTGCCACAGCTACAGCGCCAGCAAGGCGGTCCGCCCTCTGACTGGACGTTCGAACGATGTCAGCGCACACATCTGGGGATGGCGCCCCACCCGTTATGTCCCTTACCGTCAGATCCAGAGCAGGTCAGCATTGCTGAGCAGTCTGACCTTCGCTCCGCTTGCCACCCCGGCAAGGACGGCGGCGCGGGTGCGGACGCGCGCCGCCTGGAGTAGGCAACACCCACGGGGCACCATGGGGCCGGCTTCCTGACAGAGCACGGGAAGCCGGCCCTCCCGCCGAGCTGCTCAGGCGGTCTTCCAGCCGACCTCGCCGCGCCGGACGTTCGCCGCTGCGTCTGACGGTCAACGGTGGTGCGACGGCCGTCGGCGACGCGGCACTACGCTCCGACGATGGCTGAGATCACTGCACATCGCCAAGGCCAGATGATCCA
This sequence comes from Conexibacter woesei Iso977N, assembly GCF_000424625.1. Taxonomy (GTDB): domain Bacteria; phylum Actinomycetota; class Thermoleophilia; order Solirubrobacterales; family Solirubrobacteraceae; genus Baekduia; species Baekduia woesei_A. Next base: position 1,273,458 of record NZ_AUKG01000002.1, on the reverse strand, counting down.
GGCGCTCTTCCGGATCCTCGAATCTGAGCCGGACGGTCTGCAGGCCAAGGACGCGATCGCACGCGTGGAGAGCGAGCTGGAGCTCACCCCATTCGAGAAGGCGACCTTTCCGAAGAACCCCGACTCCGTCCGCTTCCCGAAGATCCTGCGCTTCGCGACCATCAGCTCGGTCAAGGCAGGGTGGCTCCGAAAGAGGAGCGGAATCTGGCTCCTGACGGACGAAGGAAAGGCGGCGCTGCACGCGTTCCAGGACCCCGAGGCGCTGTTCAAGGAATCGCTGCGACTGTACAAGCAATGGAAGGCAAGTCAGCCTGAGGACGACGCGCCGACGGATGCGTCGTCCGACGACGCGCGCGAAGCCGGGGACTCCAGCGTGCTTGCTGCGACGAGCCTCGAGGAAGCCGAAGAGGCCGCGCGCCAGGCCATCCTCGATTACCTCGCTCAGATCAACCCCTACAGCTTCCAAGATCTCGTCGGCAAGTTGTTGGAGGCGATGGACTACCACGTCGTCTGGATCGCACCCAAGGGCAAGGACGGAGGTCTCGACCTCTTGGCGCAGAGCGATCCTCTGGGAGTGCGCGGGCCGCGCATCAAGGGTCAGGTCAAGCGCCGGCCGGACGACAAGACGACGGAGGAAGAGCTCCGCTCGTTCCTGTCTCTGCTGGAGTCGGGCGACGTGGGCGTCTACATCTCGCTCGGCGGGTTCACCAGGGACACCCAGGCCGCCGCGCGCCGCAGCTCCCGACGGATCACCTTGATCGATGGGGAAGCCTTCCTCGACCTCTGGGTCGAGCACTACGGCCAAGTCGATGAAGAAGGACGCGGCCTGCTTCCGATCAAGCCCGTCCACTTCCTCGATCTCGACGTGCTCGGCGCTTAGGGCCTGGAACGGCGAAGGCCCCGCCGGGGCGGGGCCTTCGTTCCGAAGCGGCTGAAGAGACTCGAACTCTCGACCTTCTGCATGGCAAGCAGACGCTCTAGCCAACTGAGCTACAGCCGCGTGCTCAGAGAGCGGAAGTCTAGCGAAAGAGTGCGTCGGGTGATTCGCTGGTGAAGTCCGGGTCGGGTTCGCCTGCGGCGCGGGCGGCTCGCAGCCGCTCGGCGCGGATCTCGGCGACTTGGGAGGGGGGTGCGTCCTCGACGGCGCGGGCCTTCGGGCCGCCGTCCCAGCCGACGCGCAGCGCGACACCGGCGGCCAGCAGCATCGCGCACGGGATCCCCACCAGCAGCGCGGTGATCGAGAAGTCGCCGAGGTCCAGGACGAACGCGACGATGCAGACGACCAGCGGCAGCAACGCAGCGGTCCAGCGCCCGACGAGGATCCCGAACCCAAGATGGACGATCGCCATCGCGGCGAGCAGCGCCAACCAGGGCGTCGCGGAGTCGTCGGCGGTCGCGACCAGCGCGACGCCCACGCCACCCACCGCCACGGCATAGGCCACGACGAAGCCCAGGGCCTTGAGGGGAGACGGCATCCGCATACGCGCACGTCATTTAAGCGGGTCGGGCGGACGCGCCGCCGCGCGGCCAAGCCACGCTTTGCAAGACTCCGCGCCCGATGGCTTGGTTCCGTTTCGCCCTGGCGATCGAGGTCGTGTGCTTCCACACCGGGATGGGCCCGATCGCCGGCCCGGTCGCGGTCATCGCGTTCTTCGTCCTCAGCGGCTTCCTGATCGCCCGCGTGCTCACCGAGAACTACCTCGTGCGCACCGACGGCGCCTGGTCGGGCGCCGGGCGCTTCTACGCCAACCGCCTGCTGCGGCTGGCGCCCGCCTTCCTGGCCGTCTCGCTCGCGATGATGATCGTCTGCGTCGGCGCCCAGCACGCGCTGGACCTCACACCGGCCCAACTGCCGGAGTACGCGAGCTCGATCCAGTACGACGGCCACGCGCTGCACACCTACATCAACGGCGTGGAACCCCACTTCGCCGCGGGCTGGTCGCCGGTGCCGCACATCTTCGCCGGCTTCGTCTGGATCCCGCAGTACTGGACCGTCGCGTTCGAGGCCATGTTCTACGCCATCGCGCCCCTGCTGATCCTCCTGACGATCAAGTCCGGGCGCTGGGTCTTCGCCGCCGCGTTCGCCGTCGCGCTCGCGTTCTACATCTGGGCGACCGCGAAGGCGTGGGGCGTCCCCGGCCTCGACGACATCCTGATCTACCGCAACGGCCTGAGCATGTTCGTGTTCTTCTTCTGGGGCGCCGGGCTGTACGCGATCAGCCGCCGGACGACGTGGCGGTTCCCGCTGAAGGTGGCGATGGCCGTCGCCGTCGTCTACCTGCTCGCCATCGGCGGCGCCTGGTACGCGCGCGACTCGTTCGCGCACACGTGGATCCTCTCCAACCAGTTCTGGCACATCTTCACGATCCTGGCGCTCGTGCCGATCGTGCTGTGCGCGCCGGTCCCGCGGCGCTTCACCCACGTCGACCGCTACCTCGGCGACCTCAGCTACGGCATCTACATCAGCCACTTCGTGGCGATCACGCTGCTGCGGCTGCCCGCGGCGCACTACGCGGCCGAGCACCACAAAGCGATCGCCACGGTGCCGACGTTCGGCAGCTTCGACACCAGCCTGCTGGTGTTCCGCCTGGCCACGATCGCCGTGTCGATCGCGATCGCGGTCGTGGTGCTGCACCTCGTCGAGCGGCCGGTCGAACGGCTGCGCCGGCGGGTCGGCTCGCGCCGTCCGGAGGGCGGGGCCGTGGCGCCGGAGCACGACGCCCCAGACGACGAGCGCGCGCTCGCCACCGCCTGATCGCGGGCAAAAAGAAAGGCCCGCTGTTCGCGGGCCTTTCCGAGTGGGCCGTGCTGGGCTCGAACCAGCGACCCCCTGCTTGTCGAGCAGGTGCTCTCCCAGCTGAGCTAACGGCCCCGGGACCGGAAATACTAGCGATCGGCGTCCGGGAGCGGCGCGCGGACGTCGAACGCGCCGGCGGGCGCCTCGGTTCCCGGGATGTAATCGCGCACCCACAGCTCGCCGGTGTCGGGGAACACGTTGACCTCGGGCGCGACCATCGTCGAGACGATCAGCAGCCGGACCTCCGCGGCGCTGTCGTTCCGGAGCTGGTGCGCGCCGTCCACACCCGCGACGAACGCGACGACCTCGCCCGCGGCCAGGACGCGATCCGGCACGTCGCCGCCGACCCGCAGCGTCGGCTCGCCGGCCAACACCACCAACAGCTCCTCGTTGTGCAGGTGCGCGTGCAGCGGGAACGTCGTCGCGCCCGGCGGCACCGCGAACACGGACGCGCCCAGCGCCCGCGCGCCCGCCGCCGCGCCCACGCGGGCGCGCCTCCAGACGTAGGGCGGCTCGTCGCGCTGGACCTCGAACTCCGGCTCGTACACGTTCGTCATGTGCCAACCATGACGAACCGGCGGCGGCCAACCGGACAGTGGCCGCCGCGCAGACCCCTACGGCATGACCTCCACCGCGGCCAGGTTGTAGGAGTCGTTCGCCGGCGCGGTGTCGCTGATCGCCGCGCTCCCGAGGCTCGACGTCGGCGTCGTCCGGTTCTGGACCCAGTACGAGTCCCCGATCGCCGTGTCCAGCCACTGGTGCACGATCGCCTGCCCGGACGACGGCGTCCGCACGACCGCGCGGTCGTAGTCGTTGCCCGCGCCCCAGATCAGCGACCCGACCTTCGTCGGCGTCACCGACACGGTCGGCGCGCCGGTCGCGGCGTTGGCCGTCGCCGAGGCGCCCACGTCGCTGGCGCCTGCGAACGCGGCCACCGTCAGCGACTGGTTGTAGCCCGGCCTGCCCTGGGCGACCCTGACGACCGCGCCGTTCAGCGCGGACGTCGCCTTGGCCTTCCAGATCTCGGTCGTCCCGCCGCGCGCGTTGACGCGCTTGACGAGCGACCACGTCAGCCCGCCGCCGGACACCGTCAGCGTCTGCCCGGTCGCCGGCCCGTCGGAGGTCGCGAACGCGAGCACCACGTCGGAGGCCCCGGTGGTCGTCAGCGCCGGGCTGTTGATGGTGCCGTTGCCCTCCGCCGAGACGACCCCGTCCTGCGTCGGCGACATCAGCCCCGCGTTGTTGGCGGTCACGCTCACGGGGTTCGCCGTGCCCCTGGTCCCGACGCCGTTGACCGCCACCGCGCCGATCGTGTGCGGCCCATTGGCCACCGTCGTCGAATCCCAGTTGTAGGTGTACGGCGCGGACGTCAGCCTCGGCCCGACCGCGGTGCCGTCGACCGTGAACTGCAGCGAGGTGATGCCGGTCGTGTCGGTCGCGGTCGCCGTCAGCGGCACCGTGCCGTTGACCGTGGCGCCCGCGGCCGGCGTCGTGACGCTCACGTTCGGCGCGACCGTCGTCGGCGCCACCTTGATGAACGGCGCGATCGACGGGACGCCCCTGTCGTTGACGATGAACAACATGTACGTGTTCGGCGGCGCGAGGTTCGGCGAGGCCGGCATGTCGACCGACAGCCCGCCCGAGTGCTTGGTGAACGTCAGCGGGACGAAGTGCTGGTTCATGTCCAGCGTGTGCGTGTCGGCCGCCAGGTTGATCAAGGACACCGACCTGATCGAGTCCGCGTCCGGCGTCCTGACCTCGATCGAGGACCCGTAGGTCGCCGAGGACGGCACCGAGCTGATCGACGGGCGCGCGCCCTTGAACAGGTACGGCGGCGAGTAGAACTCCGCGTTGTACTCCGACGGCGACTGCGGGCCGTTGGCGTGGCCGCCACCGGTCACGAGGATCCGGCCGTCGGGCATCAGCATCGACGTCGAGTGGTACAGGCGCGGCACCGGCATCGACGACAACCTGGTCCAGGCGCCGGTGTCCGGGTCCCACGACTCGGCCGAGAGCTCCCCGGACGCGAGGTCCTCCTGGTTCATGTCGCCGCCACCGCCGATCGCCAGCACCTTGCCGTCCGGCGTGTTGGTGAGCGTGTGCGCGTAGCGCGCCTTCAGCATCGGCGCCGCGGGCGTCCAGGTCGGGTTCGCGACGGTGGTGTCCATCGTCTCGGCGCCGGTCTGGGCCGCGTTGTTGGTGTTCAACGGCGTGCCGCCGCCGGTGAGCAGGATCTTGCCCGGGCGGTACATGATGCCGCTGGCGTTGCGGGTCGCGGTCGTCCCGGGGACCTGCGTCCAGGACGGCGTCTGCGGGTCCATCATGTAGGTCCGGCCGGCCGACGTCGCGATCGTGATGATCTTGCCGTTGGGCAGCAGGTAGGTGAGGGGGTACTCCTCCTCGTGCACGCCCGAGGTGTTGATCCCCGTCATCGTCGACCACCTGTTGGTGACCGGGTCGTAGATCTCGGGCGTGTCGGCCCAGCTCGTGTTGGTGATGTTGCCGCTGATCGTGACGATCCGCCCGTCGCCGAGCTCGGTCGCCGTCGGGTACCAGCGCGCGTACTGCATCTTCGGGCCGGCGACCCAGGTGTCGTTGGACGGGTCGTAGATCGTCGTCTCCTGCAGCCCGAGCGTGGCCGTGAAGCCGTGGCCGCCGACCAGCAGGATGCGGCCGTCGGGCAGCGTCACGTTGCCGGCGCAGAACACGTCGAGGCCGAGCGGGTTGTCGATCCTCGTGAAGCCGCCGCCGGCGACGCCGCCGAGGCTCTGGTCGTAGACGATCGACGGGCTCGGCGCGGTCCAGCCGTCGATCTCCAGCGTCTTGCCGGAGGTCATCAGGACGGCGTGCGCCGCGACGATCGGCCAGTCCATGACGTCGCCCCACTGGCCGACCTGGTCCGGCGGATCGGGCGGCACGGTGACGGCCGAGGACGCGTAGAACGACGGCGCGCCGCCGGTCCAGGCCGGGCCGGCCGTCCACGTGGCGGGCAGCGCGGTCAGCGAGGTGGTCCTGTTGTTCTCCGCCGCCGTGCCGTTGCCGGAGCCCACGTGGAAGACGAGCTTGCCGCCCGTGCCGAGGGCCGCGACCCAGTAGGCGGTACCGGAGGTCAGCGGCGCGCCGTTGACGGCGATCGTGTTCCAGCCGGGCGCGACCGCGCTGCTGGAGCCGGACGTCAGCAGCGTGCCCGGGTGCGTGCCGGACGCGGCGTAGATCCCGAGCGAGAGCCTCGTCGCCCTGTTGGTGGAGTCGATGTAGAAGCTGAGGTGGTCCACCGTGCCGGACGCCGACGCGGAGACCCTGAAGGCCTCGGCGGTGCCGGCGGCGTCGTCGTCGAGCGACGTGCCCGGCGTCGGCGTGCCGAGGATGGTGTCGGCCAGCGCGGGCGAGCAGAGCAGGAGCACGGCAGCCGCGGACGAGAGCGCGAGCAGCAGCAGCTGCCGCGCGCGACCGCGGAGGGAACGGAAGACCATGGGAGAGGGACCTCTTGGACCTTGGGTGTTCGTACGGTCCGATCATCGCTGAGGCCTGCTGTGCGAACCACTGGCGAATGGTCCAGGGTTCCGGAAACCTGGCGGAAGTGGGGCGGTGACGGTCCGGCACGGCCCCGCCGGGCAAACCGCCGTGCGCTGGGCTACCCTTCCGCGGGCTACCCCGGCGCCCTGGCGGAGTGGCTACGCAGCGGCCTGCAAAGCCGTTTACACCGGTTCGATTCCGGTGGGCGCCTCTCTCTGTCGTTCTCCGTCGCCTTCGGACTCCTGCTCGCGCTCGCCACGGCGGTGGTCGCGCTGCTCGGGTTCCTCTTCAAGCAGCGGGGCGCGGTCGGCGCGCCGGCGGTGTCCTGGCGGCACCCGGTCCGCTCGACGGGCGCGCTGTTCGCCAACCGCTGGTGGACGCTCGGGATCATCGTCGCCACCGGCGGCTGGTTCTTCCACGTCGCGGCGCTGGCGTTCGCGCCGATCTCGCTGGTGCAGTCGGTGATCGCCGGCGGCCTGGTCCTGCTGACGCCGCTGGCCAACCGCGTGTTCCACATCGACGTGACGCGGCGCGACTGGGTGGGCGTGGCGATCACCGCGGCCGGGCTGACGCTGCTGGCGACGACGCTGGGGAGGTCCGCGGACTCCGCGCACCGGGACTTCGACGGCACGACGTTGATCGTGTACGTGACGGTGCTGACGCTCGGCGCGGCCGCCTGCGCGTTCGCGGTGGTGGGCGACACGCGGCGCGCCGGGCCGGTGCTGGCGGTGAGCGCCGGCCTGCTGTGGGGCGGCAGCGACGTGACGATCAAGGCCGCCAGCGGCGACCTCGTCCACCACGGGCTGTGGGCGCTGCTGACGCCCGAGGCTGCGACGATCACCGTGCTGTCGCTCATCGGCCTCGTGGTCTCGGCCCGCTCGCTGCAGCTCGGGCCGGCCGTTGCCGTGATCGCGATCACCAGCGCGGCGGCCAACGTCGTGACGATCGCGGCGGGGCCGCTGGTGTTCTCCGAGCCGCTGCCGGACGGGACGCTGCCGCTGATCGCGCGCCTCGTCGGCTTCGCGCTCGTCGTGGCGGGCGCGGTCGTGACGCCGGGGCCGGCGGAGGAGACACCCGTGGCTCCTCCCGAGCCCGAGCCGCTGACCGTCTGAGCTACGGCCGCGCGTTGACCGCGTACTGCGCCGCGAAGGCGCGTTCGTAGGCGGGGCGGGATTCGCCGCGGGTGACGTAGGTGGCGAGAGTTGGGAACTCGTCGAGGAGGCCGGAGGGGCGGGCTCGGAGGAGGACGGAGATCATCATGAGGTCGCCGGCGGTGAAGGTGGCTTCGAGCCAGTCGGAGGTGGCGAGGTGGTCTGAGAGTCGAGAGAGGCGCGCCCGGATGCGGTCGAGGACCAGCGGTGTGCGCTCGGCGGCCCAGGGCCGGTCGCCTTCGAGGATCCTGACGGTGACGAGCTCGAGGATCGGCGGCTCGACGGTGTTGACCGCGGCGAACATCCACGTGATCGCGCGGGCCCGTGCGGCGGGGTCGGCCGGGAACAACGTCCCGGGGTGCTGCTCGGCGATGTGCTGGATGATCGCGCCGCTCTCGAACAGCTCGACGTCGCCGTCCTCGTAGGTCGGGATCAGGCCGAACGGATGACGCGCGACGTGCTCGGGCTCCTGCTTGCCGGCCATCGACACGAACGTGACGTCGTACGGCTCGCCGACCTCTTCGAGCGCCCAGCGCACGCGCGTGTCGCGGGCCAGGCCCTTGCCGCCGTCGGGCGACCTGTCGTAGGCGGTGATGGTGATCGTCATGGCCTACAGACCCGGCGGACGCCGCGAACTCATCGCCGCCATAGGATGGGGAACTGCGGGTGGTCCAGCGGCGCGCCCGGATCGAGCGACACGTCGTCAAACGGCGGCGACGTGCGGTGCGGGCGCGGCGCCCAGGTGACGTCGTCGCCGAGCAGGCGCAGCGAGAAGGCGCGGCGGCGTGTGGGCGACCCGGCTGCGGCGTGGAGCGTGAGCATGTTGAAGGCGACGGCGTCGCCGGGCTGCATCGCCCAGCCGAGGATCGAGAAGGCGTCGCGGTCGGCGTCGACGTCGGGCACCTCTTCGAGCGCGCCCTCCTCGAACACCATCGCCGTCTTCTTCACGAACGAGCGCGGCATGTACCACTTGCCCGTGTGCGAGCCGGCGACGAACTCCAGCGTCGACTCGCGCGCCACCGGGTCGAGCGGGATCCAGAACGACACCGTCTGCGCGCCGTCGATCGAGTAGTACGGCTGGTCCTGATGCCATGGCGAGCGGTCGAGCGTCCCGGGCTCCTTGACCAGCAGGTGGTCGTGGAACAGCCGGACGCTGTCGGCCCCCAGCAGCTCCCCCGCGATCGGCGCGAGCGCCGAGGACCGGATGATCGACTCGTACTCGCCGATCCGGTCCCAGTTGCGGAAGTCCTCGATGAACGCCCCGGGCGCGCCGTCGGCGGTCGCGTTCATCCCCAGCGGGCTCAGCGCGCCGAGGTTCTTCTCGACGCCCGCCGCGAGCGTCGCGACCTCGTCGTCGCCCAGCACCCCGCGCAGGATCACGACGCCGTCGCTCTGGAACGCGTCCACATCTTCAGCGCTGATCATTCCTCCGTGCCTTTCGCCGACACCTTGAAGCGGATCGTCCTCGTCGGCTCGCGCGACAGCGCCACGAAGTGCGTGTGGAGGTGCGCCACCGAGCCGCCGTTGTACTTCATGTCGCCGCTGCGCTCCACCGTCGCGGTCGCCAGCGGCGCCAGCCGCTCCCGCAGCATGCGCTTGATCGCCCACAGCTCCGCCCCGGCCTCGTCGGGCAGCTCCTCGAACGAGGTCACGTGCTTGACCGGCACGATCAGGTAGTGCGCCTCGGTCCCCTCGTACGGGAACGCGTTCTGCGTGACGTACCAGTGCTCGCCGCGGTGCTCGATCGGCCGCCCGTGGTGCTCCTCCACGTTCTCCGGGCAGAACACGCAGATCCCGCGCGACTCCAAGGACTCCATGTACTCGCGCTGCTCGGACGAGCGCGAGGACTCCAGGTAGTAGAGCGGGCCCTCAGGAGCGCTCATAGCGCACGAACCTGTAGGTGAACCCGTTCTCCGACACCGGCTCCGAGGACGACGCCGCAACCCAGTCGGCGGCCTCGAGCGCCGGGAAGAACGTGTCCCCCTCGACGTCGGCGTCGATCTCGGTCGCCCAGACGGCGTCGGCGAGCGGCAGGATCTCCTCGTAGACCGTCCCGCCGCCGATCACGAACGCGTCGGGCGCCGCGACCAGCGCGCTCTCCAGGCCCGAGAAGACCTCCGCCCCGGGCGCCGAGGCCCCCGAAGCCGAGAGCACGACGTTGCGCCGCCCGGGCAGCGGCCGGAACTTCTCCGGGATCGACATGTAGGTCTTGCGACCCATCAGGACCGTCCCACCGCCGGTCACCTCGCGGAAGTGCTTCATGTCGCCCGGCAGGTGCCACGGCAGCCCGCCATCGCGCCCGATGACTCCGTTGCGCGCGTAGGCGACGACGAGCGTCAGCATCAGGTCAGGACGGGGATGTCACGGATGCTCGGATGCGGATGGTAGTCCGAGAGCGCGAAGTGCTCCGCGCGGAAGTCGTGGATGTCGGTCACCCGCCTGCCGGCCTCGGTGAGCTCCAGCGTCGGCAGCGGCAGCGGCTCCCGTGCGAGCATCTCGTCGACCCGGTCGAGCTGGTTGACGTAGATGTGCGCGTACTGGATCCAGTGCACGTACTCCACGAACTCGTAGCCCGTGAGCTGCTCGATCATCAGCCCGAGCGCCGTGTACTGCGCCATGTTGGACGGGACGCCGATCGGCGTGTCGCCCGAGCGCTGGTTGTGGATCAGATGCAGCTTGTCGTTGAAGACCAGCGCGTGGATCCACCCGTGGCAGGGCGCGATCGTGTTGCGCGACTTCGTGTCCGCCGTGCGGTGGTTGGCCTGCGGGATCCACGGGCTCATCACCGCGGTCCGGTCCAGCGGCAGCTCGGTCAGCTTGGTGATGATGCCGGCGAGCTGGTCGTAGCCCTCTTCGCTCGGATCGTCGAGGTTCGTCGTGAAGTTCCGGAAGGCGTGGCCGTAGGAGCCGGGGCCGAGGTCGCCGGCCTCGAGCCCGCGCGAGTTGCTCTTGGCCGGGGTCGCCCACGCGTCCCACCAGTCGCAGCCGAACGCCTCGAGCTCGTCGAGCGTCCGGGCGCCGTTGATGAACGCGCACAGCTCGCCGATCGCCTTCGTGACGAAGCCCCTGATCGAGCGCTCGGTGATGACCGCCGCGCCCTGCGCCATCGGGAACCGCATCTGGCAGCCGGCGACCGCGAGCGCGTCCTGCCCCTGCTTGGTCTCGACCTGGACGCCCTGCTCACGGATGGTGCGCAGCATGTCCTGGTACTGGGTGCTGGGGCGGCGCTCTTCGAAGGGCAGGTAGTTCGGCATCGGCTTCTCCATGATGGCGCGGACCTCAGACGGAACGGTCCCGAACGAATCCGCCTCCGACGTCTATATCGTTCCCGCCATGGCCGTGACCAGCGGCGTCCTGAGCCCGGGCGTCAACTTCAGCGACCGCCTCGTCCCCTCCCTGGAGGAGATGACGCGGACCGTGTCCCACCTCAAGGGTCTGGGATACAGCATCGTGCTGACCTCGGGCTCGTTCGACCTCATCCACCTCGGACACGTCAAGTACCTCGCGCGCGCGAAGGAGCAGGGCGACATCCTGGTCGTCGGCGTCGACTCCGACGCCAAGATCCGCCGCCGCAAGGGCGAGGACCGGCCGATGGTCCCGGAGAACGAGCGCCTCGAGCTGCTCGCCCACCAGCGGCCGGTCGACCTGATCTACCTCAAGGACGAGGGGGACCCGACGTGGGGCCTGATCAAGGCCGTCGAGCCCGACGTCCTGGTCCTCACCGCCGACCACTCCTACTCGCCCCAGCAGCTCACCGAGCTGCGCGAGGTCGTCGGCGAGATCGAGGTCATCGAGCGCCAGGCGTCCGTCACGACCTCCGAGCGAATCCGGCAGATGTACATGAACCTGGGCGACAAGCTCGGGCCCAAGCTCGCGCAGGTCCTCCCGGGCCTGATCGACGAGACGCTGCGGCGGGGCTGAGCGCGGATGACGGTCGTCGTCGCCTACGTGCCCGTGGTGCACGAGGGCTACCGGCGCTTCCTGGAGCGCCACGCGGCCGGCCGCAAGGTGTACGTGATGGGCCGGGACCTGCACAGCGACTCCCGGCCGCTCGCCAGGGACGTGCGCGCGCTGGAGCCGGAGGACGCGGCGCGCGCGCTCGGCGCGCTGGGCATCGCGGAGAGTGTCGCGGTGCTCGACGCGCGCGGTGCGGAGGCGCTCGTCGGCGAGGACCTGATCCTCCCGGCCGAGGACGTCAGCTACGCGGTCGTCGAGCGCTTCTTCCCGCGCGCCGCGGTCCGCTACGACCCGGCGTTCCTGCGCTGGGACAAGACCAGGACGGTGCAGCTGCTCGACCCGCGCCCGGACCGAACCGCACACGAAGACGAAGCGCTCGCCGAGCTTGCGCGCGCCGCCGAGGACGAGGCCGCGCGCTCGATCGACTGGTGGCGCCAGGTCGGCGCCGCGCTGCGCTTCGCCGACGGCACCGTCGCCGCCGCCCACAACGAGCACCACCCCCACCCCCACGCGCCCTACGCCGCGGGCGACCCGCGCGCGAACTTCAGCAGGGGCGTCGAGCTGGAGCTGTCGACCGCCACGCACGCCGAGGCCGCGCTGATCGCGCAGGCCGCCCGGGACGGCCGCGCCACCGCCGGCGGCGAGATCTACGTCACCGACTTCCCCTGCCCGCCGTGCGCGAAGCTGATCGCCGGCGCGGGCATCAGGCGCCTGTACTACCGCCGCGGCTACGCGGTCCTCGACGGCCAGGACGTCCTCGACGCGGCCGGCGTCGAGGTCATCGCGCTGACCGCCGCGCCGGCGACGGCCTGACGCGCGGGGTTTGGCGCGTCCGGAGCGGTGCTAAACCAGCACCATGTCCCGTCGTCTGCTCGCCGTCCTGACCGCATGCCTCATCGTCGCGTTGAGCGCCAGCGCGGTCGCGTTCGCCCACTCCGGAGGCGGCAGGCACCACAGGGACGCCCGCCACGGCACGGTCCACCGGACCGTCAAGCCCGCGGGCTTCCTCGGCGCTGGGCTGCTCGGCGCGTCGGTCAACAGCCTCGCGCAGCGCCTGAGCGTCGACCCCGCCGACCTGCGCACCGCGATCAAGCAGACGCTCGCCGACGAGCGGGCCAGGCAGCTCACGGCCGCCGGCCTGACGCCGCAGGAGACCGCCGCGCTGAAGGCCTGCCGCGGCGCCCGCTTCCCGGAGCGCACCGCGCGTGGCGGCAAGAAGGGCCGCCGCGGCGTCGCCCGCACCGCGCACCACACGCGCGCCGCGGCCGGCTGCGACGCCACCGCGCTGAAGTCCGCGCGGGCCAAGCTCAAGGCCGCGCCGAAGCCGGACTACAACACCATCAAGAGCGATCTCGCCGCCGGCCTGGCCCAGAAGCTCGGCAAGACCCCGGACGACGTCATCGCCGCCGTCCGCGCCGAGCTCGACGCCCGCCTGACCCAGGCCGTCACCGCCGGCTGGCTGACCCAGAAGGGCCACGACCTCGCGCTGGCCTGCTTCGACGACCCGAGCTCCTGCGACATCAGGGCCTTCAAGGGCGAGTTCCGCTTCCCGGGCCACCACGACGCCGGCCCCTCCGACACGACCCCGCCGAGCACCACCGCCCCGTCCGGCACGATGACGCCGGGCGGCCGGCAGACCTCCACGCCGCTGCGCTAGAGCGCGGCGGCGTCCAGCGCCTGGTTGACCAGCGCGTCGGCGTCCGCGTTCTTCGCACGCGGGACCGAGCGGATCGACCACGAGGAGAACGACGACAGCGCGGCCAGCGCCTCCGCGTGCAAGGCCTTCATGTCGGGGTGCTTGACCTTGTACTCGCCGTTGACCTGCTTGGCGATCAGCTCGGAGTCGTTGACGACCTCGACCTCGTCGGCACCGACCGCGCGAGCGCGCTCCAGGCCGAGCAGCAGCCCGTGGTACTCCGCGACGTTGTTGGTGACGCTGTCGCCGAGGTAGCGCGTCGCCTCGTCCAGCTCCGCGCCCGACGCGGCATCCGTCACCACCGCGGCCGCAGCCGCCGGCCCCGGGTTGCCCCGCGCGCCGCCATCCACGTGGACGACGACCCTCACGGCCTACGCCGGGTCGATCGGCGGGAACTCGCCCGGCACGCGCGCACGGCGCCGGTCGCGCAGCTCGCGCCGGTGCGTGCCGTCGTTGCCGTTGTTGTCGCGGCGCTCGGACTTGCGCCGGTCGATGATGACCTCGACGTTCGGGTCATCGGCGTAGTAGGTCTGCATCCGGTCGAACAGCTCCGGCGCGAGTTCCTCTGGGACGACGCAGTAGATCATGACCTTGGTGGCACCCTAGGCCAGCGAGGCCGCCGGGTGCAAACGGCCACCGTCGTCGGCCGCCGCGTTCGGGGTCTGGTCGATCGTGTCCAGCTCGGAGAGCTCCGAGCCCTGGGCAGCGACCCGGACGCCGGCCGCCTCGTTGCCGAGGTCGACCTCGAAGCGGTACCAGGACAGCTCCCACGCCACGACGATCGTGACGACGCTGCCCTCGGTCCGCGACGGGCGCGCGGACACGATCGGCGCGCCCAGCGACCTGGCGACCCCCGAGACGGTCCGGACCTGTGGCGACTGGTTGAAGAGCTCCATCGCGCGGACGACCTTCAGGTCCGCGTTGGTCGGGACGCCGTGCACCGAGCGGGACTCGTAGAGCGTGTGGTCCAGCGGCTCGCCGTGCGCGGACGCGGCCGGCGCGGCGGGCGCCGGCTCGGCGGGCTCCGGCGCGTCGAAGAACTCGGCGTGCGCGGGCTCGACGCGCTCGCGCGGCGGCGCGTCGTAGCCGTCGTCCTCCGGGAAGACGTCCTCCTCGATCCGCTCCACGTTGCGGCGCGGCCGCGCGTAGGGCAGCTCGTCGGGCGTCAGCTCGCGCTGGCCGGGCGGCGCCTCGCGGCGCGTCCTCAGCCGCGACAGCAGCGACGGCCCGCGGCGGCCACGGCCGTCGCGCTTGCGGGCGACGACGTCGTCCAGCCCCTCGCGGATCCAGCCCTCGTGCACGGCGCGCCCGGTGCACAGCTCGCAGACGCTGCGCCGCTGCCCACCGGCGATGAAGACGTCGTGATGCTCGCCGCGCAGCAACGTGCGGCCACAGACGTCGCAGGTCACGACGGCGGGGTTGGTCGAGATCGACTTGCGGGTCAAGCCGTCGCCGAGGGTAGCGAACCGTCCCCCGGCGACGACCCGCCGCAACTACGCGTGCGCGGCCTCCTCGTCCGACGCGGCCTCGACGACCCTGGCCGCGAGGTGGCCCGGGACCTCCTCGTAACGGACGAACTCCATCGTGTAGTCGCCCTGGCCGCCGGTCAGCGACCGCAGGTCGGGCGCGTAGGTGAGCATCTCCGCCATCGGGACCTCGGCCTTGACCTCGGTCATCCCGAGCGCGCTCGGCTCCATCCCCTGGGGCCGGCCACGGCGGGAGTTGAGGTCGCCGATGACGTCGCCGACCGAGTCCTCCGGGACGCTGAGCGTCACGATCATGATCGGCTCCAGCAGGACCGCGCCCGCGTCCTCCATCGCCTGGCGCATCGCGATCGAGCCGGCGGTCTTGAACGCCTGCTCGGACGAGTCGACCGTGTGGTAGCTGCCGTCGAACAGCGTCACCCGGACGCCCTTCAGCGGATAGCCGGCGATCGGCCCCTGCCCCATCGCGTCCACGACGCCCTTCTGCACGGCCGGGATGAAGCCCTGTGGGATCACGCCGCCCTTGATCGCGTTGACGAACTCGAACGAGACGCCGTCCGGGTGCGGCTCGATCGTGATGTGGCAGTCGCCGAACTGCCCGCGCCCGCCGGTCTGCTTCTTGTGGCGCCCGTGCGCCTTGGCGGGCCTGCGGATCGACTCCTGGTAGGGCACGCGCGGCGGCTTCAGCGCCACCTCGACGCCGAAGCGCGACCTCAGCCGGTCCACGACGATCTCGACGTGGATCTGCGTCAGCCCCGCGACGATCTCCTCACCGGTCTGCGGGTCGCGGTGCAGGTCGATCGTCGGGTCCTCCTCCTGCAGACGGCGCAGCGCGGTGAAGACCTTCTCCTCGTCGCCCTTGTTCTTGGGCTCGATCGCGAACGCCATCACCGGCGCCGGCAGCCTGATCGACGGCATCGAGATCGCCTCGTCGCGGTCGGCCAGCCAGTCGCCCGCGCGCGTCTCCTTCAGCTTGGCGACCGCGCCGATGTCGCCGGGGCCGAACTCGTCGGCCTGCTCGGTCTCCTTGCCGGTGAACCGGATCAGCTGGCCGATCCGCTCCTTGCCATGCGCACGGGTGTTGAGCACATGGGAATCGTGCGCCAACACGCCCTGGTAGACCCGGAACAGGTTGATGCGCCCGGTGAACGCGTCGGCGCGCGTCTTGAAGACGTAGGCGAACAGCTCCTTGTCCTCGGACGGCTCCAGCGCCACGTGGTCGGTGACCTCCATCACGCCGTGCTTGACCGGCGAGGGCAGGTCCTCGACGATCGCGTCCAGCAGCCGGTTGGTCCCGAGGTTGCGCGTCGCCACGCCGCACACGACCGGGAAGATCCCGCCGTGGTTGGTGCCGTCCTTCAGCGCGGTGACGATCTCCTCGTGGGAGATCTCATCGCCCTCGAGGTAGCGCTCCATCAGCGTGTCGCTGACCTCGGCGACCTCGTCCATCAGCCTCTCGCGGTACTCCTCGACCTGCGCCCTGACCTCGTCGGGGATCGGGATCTCCCTGCAGTTGTCCCGCCCGGTCTCGCCCTCGGCGTACTCATAGGCCTTCATGTCGACGAGGTCGACGACGCCCCGGACCTCGTGCTCCGACCCGATCGGGATCTCGACCGCCACGACGTGGGGGCCGAACGCGGCCTTCAGGGACTCCAGCGAGCGGAAGAAGTCCGCGCGCTCGCGGTCGAGCATGTTCACGTACACCATGCGCGCCAGGTCCAGCTCGCTCGCCCGTTCCCACAGGCGGATCGTCGAGACCTCGGCGCCCATCACCGCGTTGACGACGAACACCGCCGACTCGCAGACGCGCAGCGCCCCCAGCGCGTCGGCGACGAACGACGGCTCACCCGGCGTGTCGAGCAGGTTGATGCGCCGGTCCTGCCACTCGAACGAGTTCAGCGCGGCGCTGATCGACATGCCGCGTGCCTGCTCGTCGGGTTCGGCATCGCTGAGCGATGTGCCGTCCGCGACGCTTCCCAGGCGGTTCGTCGCCCCCGCCTGGAAGAGCAGCGCCTCGAACAGCGAGGTCTTCCCACTGCCGCGGTGACCCACGAGGGCCACGTTGCGGATGCGGTCCGCAGCCTTGTGCATGCCCAGGCTCCTTTCCTCGGGACCGCGTCCAGCCCAGGCACGCAGCCTGATGTGTGGAATGGCGCGACCCTAGCGGCAAACCGCACAAGGGAGCAAGGCGTAGGTGTGCCGCCCGTCCGCGCGGGCGGCTCCGGGCGGCGGCTACTCCGTCTCTATGAGGCGAGCGCGAAGGCGCAGCACGGCCTTCGTGTGCAGCTGGGAGATGCGTGACTCGGTGACGCCGAGGACCTCGCCGATCTCGCGCAGCGTGAGGTTCTCGTAGTAGTAGAGCGCGACGACGAGCTTCTCGCGCTCGGGCAGACGGGCGATCGCGTCGGCGACGCGGTCCTTGAGGTCCGTCTGGTCCATGACCGCGGCCGGGTCCGGCGCGTTCTCGTCGGTCAGGGTGTCCAGCAACGAGACGGCGTCGCCGGACGAGTCGCCGACCGTCCACAGCTCGTCCAGGGCGGCGACCGACGAGTTGGAGATCTGCAGCAGCGACTCCTGGAAGCCGTCGACGTCGACGCCGAGCTCCTTGGCCATCTCCTCGTCGGTCGGCGCGCGCTGCAGCTGGTGCTCGAGCTTCGTGTTGGCCTTCTCGATCTCGCGCGCCTTGGCGCGGACCGAGCGCGGGACCCAGTCCAGCGAGCGCAGCTCGTCGATGATGGCGCCGCGGATGCGCGTGATCGCGTACGTCTCGAACTTGATCTCGCGCTCCATGTCGAAGCGCTCGATCGCGCTGATCAGGCCGACGAGGCCGTAGGAGATGAGGTCCGCTTCCTCGACGTGCGCGGGCAGGCCGGAGGCCATCCGGCCCGCGACGTACTTGACCAGCGGGGAGTACGCCACGACGAGCCGTTCACGCGCATGCGTGTCACCGGTCCCCTTGTAGCGCTTCCAGAGGTCGCGAAGCTCGATCGCCTTGACGTTGGTCTCCATCCCTGTTCCCGTCTCTCATGCCCGCGGGTGCGCGGCCGCATACGCGGACTTGAGCCTGGCGGACTCTACCCGAGTGTAGATCTGGGTCGTGGAGATGCTGCTGTGACCGAGCATCTCCTGGATCGCGCGCAGGTCCGCGCCACCGTCCAGGAGGTGCGTCGCGAACGAGTGCCGGAGCGCGTGCGGATGGGCTCCGCCCTGCAGCGCGGCGCGCCGGGACCACACGCGCAGGCGCCGCCGGACGTCGCTCGTCGACAGGCGCCGGCCGGACTTCGACAGGAACAGAGCCGGCTCGGTGCGGTCAGTCTGCAACGCGGGGCGCGCCCGTTCCACATAGCGCGTCAGCGCCCGGACCGCGGCCTCGCCCACGGGGACGATGCGGGTCTTGCCGCCCTTGCCCTCGACCCGGACCTCCTCGGCGTCGAAGTCCATCGAGTGCACCTCGAGGTTGACGAGCTCCTCCGCGCGCAGGCCGCAGGCGTAGGCCAGCTCGAACAGCGCGCGGTCGCGGACGTCGAGCGGCGTCGTCTGCGGGATCCGGTCCAGCAGCGCGGCGACCTCGTCGGCCTTCAGGACGCGCGGCAGCTTGCTCGGCTTCTTGGGCGCCGGGACCAGGTCGGCCGGGTTGGCCGGCATCAGGCCGTGCTCGCGCAGCGTCCGGTAGAGCGCGCGCAGTGCCGCAAGCTTGCGGGCGACCGTGGCCGGGACGACGTCGCGCTCGCCGAGCGCGGCGGCGTAGCGGCGCAGGACCTTCGTCGTGACGTCGGTCGGCTCGAAGCCCGACTGCGTGCACCAGAGCGCGAACTGCGTGCAGTCGAAGCCGTAGGCGCGCCGCGTCCGGACGGCGGCGCCGCGGCGGACCAGGTCGGCCTCGAAGAGGCGCAGCGCTTCTGTCCACGAGTCGCTCAGGGGCGAGCGCGGCGGCGCAGCCGTTGGCGACTCGGCGGAGTCGCTCAGGGGCGACGGCGGCGCGGCGGTCGCGGCACTACCCTCGGACATCGTGGGCCTCTTCTTCATCGACACCGACAACGGCCGCGTCGCGACGCTGCAGCAGCTCGTCGAGGCAGGCATCGCGCCGCGTCACGACGACCCGCCCAAGCCCTGGCACCGGATGAGGGGCGACGTCGACGCGTCCACCATGTGGTACGCGGCGATGCGGAAGCAGACGCACGGGATCTTCATCGGCACGTTGGTCTTTCGCCACTCCGACCACCATGCCTCCCTGCTCGCCGAAGGCTGGGAGGACGTCCCGGTCGAGGCGATCCGCGAAGTCGACCTTCACGCCGGCTAGGCGATGAAGATCGGCGCGCCGACCGGGACCCGCGGGTAGAGGTCCTCGACGTCGGCGATGCGCATCCGGACGCAGCCGTGGGAGGCCTGATGCCCGATCGTCCCGTACTCGGACGGGTCGACGCCGTGGATGCCCGCGCCGTCGAAGATGCCCAGCCAGCGGGCCTTGAGCGGGTTCTCGGCCGTGCCGCCCGGGATCACCTTGCCGCGGTCGGCCGGCGCGACCCAGTCGGAGTTCGGCTCGGTCCAGGCGGGGTTCACCGCCTTGTTCTGGATGTGGTAGAGCCCAGCCGGCGTGTCGCGGCCGACCGCGCCGATCGCCACCGAGTAGCTCTTCACGGGCCTGAGGTTCTTGAAGACGATCAGCTTGAACTGCTCGCGGTTGACGACCAGCGTCGTCGCGTTCTGCGCGACGATCTGCTCGGTCGAGACCCTCGGCTCCACGTGCTCGGTCTTCGCGCTGAAGCGGCGCGTCGACTGCGGCGAGACCAGCGAGGCCTTGATCGCCCTGTGCAACGCGGTCGCGTCGACCGCGAGGCCCTCGTGCGACGGCGTCGTCCTCGGGCCCTGGATCGTGTACTTGATCGTCGCGTTCATCGCCGGGCGGTTGACCGACGTGCGCACCCGGTCCAGCAGGCGGATGACCGCCGCGTCGGAGTACGTGACCTCCGGCCTGATGTTCACGTTGAGCTTCTCACCGGTCACGCCGCGGTACGTGCGCTGCAGGACGTTGCCCTTGCGGCTGCGGGTCATCGCGTCGTCGACGGTCGCGTCGAGGTTGGTGGCGACCTTCGCCTCGCGCGCGGTCAGGCGCCACTGCTGCGAGCCGTGGTCGACGACCACCGTCTTGTTCAGCGGGTCGAGGATGTTGGCCCTCAACTTGGCCTCGGCCTGGGGCTTGGTGAGGCCGGACACATCCACCCCACCGATCGTGATGCCCTTCCCGAGCCTGTCCTTGTGCCCGTGGTCGTAGATCACGACGGCGGCCGCAACGGCCACAAGGGCCGCCGCGAAGGCGGTCACAGCGATGACGAGTCTGGCGGGCAACGGTGAGGAGAACGGAGGAACCGGAGGAGCGCTGTCAGGGTAGAGGGTCCTCCGGCGACCCGAAACCCCTGCAAGGCGCGGTTCTCTCGCTGCGCTGTCAGCGCGCGGACGGCGCTGGACGCTCCAGAAGCCGGTCGATCCCGTCCAGCACGGTGCTCCGGGCCGCGTTGGCGGCCTCGTGATCGCGCAGCTTCTTCAGGTCTTCTTGGCTCAGCGACGGGAGCACGGCGATGATCTCGCGCGCCGGCAGCGACGCGTAGGGCGTGTCGGCCTGCGGCGCCACGGCGATCTGCTGCTCGGTCGCCAACTTGGCGCGCGGGGCGCTGTTGGCGGGCGCGATCTGCGGCCGCGCGTTGGCCTGGTGGACGCTCGGGCTGAAGCGCAGGAACTCCTCGACCGCCGATTCGTAGCGGTAGGCGCTGCCCGTCACGCCGCGCAGGATCGGCTCCAGGCGCTGCTGCTCGCGCAGCTTCAGGACTGCCTCGCGGGTCGTGTGCTGGTAGACGAAGCCGGTCGCCTTGTAGCGGCGGTTGTCGACCGCGCGGCCGAAGCGCAGCTGCGGCAGCATCTCGGCCTGGAGCGGCAGCCCGGCGCGGCGGGCGATGTTCGTCGCCAGGCCGGTCCCCCACGGCGGCAGGATCGGGAGGTTCTGCTTGCCCAGCAGGTCGATGACCTCGCTCAGGACCAGGACGCCGTCGGCTCCGCAGTTGAACGTCCCGGGCAGGTCGTACTTGACCGCGTGCTCGAGGCAGTTGGCCATGTCGTCCTCGTGGATGAACTGGATGCGCGGGTCGAAGCCGAGGATCGACGGGATCGCCGGCAGGTTCAGGAACGTCTGCCAGGACGTCTTGAGGTCCGGGCCGAGCGCGTTGGCGAAGCGCAGGACGGTGACGGTCGTGTCGCGGTTCTTGTGGGCGAAGTCGCGGACGTTGGCCTCGGCCTCGCCGATGTCGCGCTCGATCGGCGTCCTCGGCGCGTGCGGGCGGCGCATGTCCTCGGTGAAGAACGCAGGGTCGTCCTGCTCGGCGCCGTAGTAGCGGGCCGACGACTTGAACACCAACTTCTTGACCGGGCTGCCCGGCCCGCCGGCCGCCGCGAGCACGTTCATCGTGCCGATGACGTTGTTCTCGTGGGCACGCGAGCGGCTCGTCACGATCGAGTCGACGACCAGGCGCGTGTCGACGATCGTGTCGATCTCGGCCGCATCGACGATCCGGCGGATCAGCGAGTGCGCGTCGGAGACCTGCACGAACTCGGTGCGCTCGAGCGCGAGCTTGGGCGGCGTGCGGTCGATCCCGATGACGGTCTCGATCTCCGGGTTGCGCTCCAGCGCCTGCGCGAGGCGGCCGCCCCAGTAGGTGGAGAGGCCCGTGATGAGGATGCGTCGCGAGGCGGTCATCCGAACCACACCGACCTGCGCCTGCCGAGCATGTCGAGCAGCTCGTCCTGGATCGTCGCGCGGATGTCGTGCGCGATCGTCTGGACCAGCGCCTGGTCCTCCCAGGGCTCGTCGCCGAGGTCGTCGGTCCGGACCGGTGGCAGGAAGCGGATCTTGAACTTGGCCGGCAGGTAGAGCGTCCCGAGCAGGCCGAAGTGCGGGAACAACGGGGTGATCGGGAAGTAGATCAAACCGGTCAGCTTCTGAAGGGCGGACACGTGGGCGAAGATCGGCATCGCCTCCTCCGCGCCGACCAGGGCGATCGGGACGATCGGCGCGCGGGCGCGCATCGCCGCCTCGACGAAGCCGCCGCGGCCGAAGCGGCGCAGGCGGTAGCGCTCCTTGTAGAGCTTCTCGCTGCCCTTGCGGCCCTCCGGGAAGACGAGCACGAGCTGCTGCTCGTCGGCCAGCAGGCGATGGACGTTGGCCGGGTGCGCGGGGACGCCGCCGATCTTCGGCAGCAGCATCGAGAGCCCGGGATAGCCCTTGAAGAAGTGCTCCATCGTGAGGTGCAGCGGCCGCGGGTTGGCGCTCTCCTCCCTGATCGCCTTGGCGATCATCGGCGCGTCGGGCGGCAGCGCGCCCGAGTGGTTGGACACCAACAACGCACCGCCCTCGGCCGGGACGTGCTCGATGCCCTCGACCTCGCAGCGGAACCACAAGTTGTAGTAGAAGTCGTAGAGCGTCCTGTCGAAGAAGCCCTCGACGCGCTCGCTGCGGCCCCAGTCGGTGACCTGGCGCTCGGTCTCGATCGGCGCGAGGTAGGGACGCAGGTCCTGGGCGTCGCCGTCGAGGCGCCGGATCGGCGCCTGCGGCGTGGGGTCGCCGTCGGCGAGCGCGAGCCGGTCGTCGTCGTCGATCCGCGCGGGAGCGGCGTCGTCGGCGCGCAGGGTGCTGCGTGAGCGGGTCGTGTCGGCCATCCGCGGGGGAAGTCTCCCAGGCGGCCGCCCTTCAAGCGAAGGTGGCTACGCCAATGTGTGGTGCGCAGACATGATCGGCTGCAGCTTGAGGGCCAGCTGCGGCCAATCGGTGGCCGAGACGACGTCCTCGGTGTCGCACACGTCGTCGTTCCACGGGTGGCGGATCGTGGCGACGGCGATGCCCGCGTCCAGCGCGCGCTGGATGTTCGTCGGGCTGTCGTCGATCAGCAGGTCGATGCCGATCGCCTCGCACTGCGTGACCTTGTCGTAGGAGCAGTAGAGCTCGTCGAAGCGCAGGCCGATCGCGTTGAGCCACTCGACGGTCGCGTCATGGGCGGTCGTCGCGCGGTGGCTCGTGATGTGGATGAAGTGGCCGGCGGCGGCCCACGCGTTGACGGCCTCGATCGCGCCCGGGTACGGGCGGCCGGCGAGGATGACGTCGTCCTGGTGGGTCTCGTTGATGCAGCACTTCAGCTGCTCGGGCTTGAGGCGGGTGATGCCCCAGTCGAACTGCTCCTCGTAGGGCAGCTCGATGCCGAAGCGGCGGACGGCGGCGTCCGAGAGCAGATCCCAGTAGTGGTGGAGCGTGGAATCGATGTCGATGGCGATGCGCATGGTGACCCCTGGTGGTGGTTCCGCGCGGCCGTCTCCCCTGCCGACCCGAACGGTGTGACTTATCGTAGGGGCATGGCGAGCGCAGTGACGCCCGAGCGGGCCACCGTGTCAGTAGACCTATACGGACCGGCAGGTCGGAGCGCCTGGTTGGACATCGACTGGCGCGCCTACCAGCGCTGGGTCGAGGTCGGCGGCGTCCCGATGAACGTGATCGACATCGGGCCGGGGGTCGACTCCGGGCCGGCGCGCGGGACGATCGTGTTCATCCACGGGTTGAGCGGCTCGTGGCAGAACTGGCTGGAGAACCTGCCGTTCTTCAGCGCCGCCGGGTGGCGCTGCATCGCGATGGACCTGCCGGGGTTCGGCGCGTCGCCGATGCCGCGGGAGAGGATCACGATCTCGGGCTATGCCGCCGCGGTCGACGAGCTGCTGTCGCGGTTGGGCGTGTCGCGCGCGGTCGTCGTCGGCAACTCGATGGGCGGGTTCATCGGGCTGGAGCTGGCGCTCGCGTTCGGGACGCGGATCGACCGGCTGGTGCTGGTCAGCGCGGCGGGGCTGACGATCGAGTCCCAGCGCTCGCTCTACCGCGCGGTCGCGCCGCTGGGTCGCGCGCTGGCGATGACGTCCGGGTGGCTGGCGTCGCGGTCCGACGAGCTGTCGCGGCGGCCGCGATCCCGGAAGGCGATGCTGTCGGTCGTCGCCGCGCACCCGGAGCGGCTGCCGGCGGCGCTGGCGAGCGAGCAGCTGCGGGGTGCCGGGAAGCCGGGGTTCATCGACGCGTTCGACGCGCTGACCGACTACCCGATCCGCGAGCGGCTGCAGGAGATCGCGGCACCGACGCTGGTCGTGTGGGGCGAGGACGACCCGCTGGTCCCGGTGCGCGACGCCTGGAAGTTCGGCGAGCTGATCCCGAATGCGCGGGTCGTGGTGTACGAGGACACGGGGCACGTCGCGATGTTCGAGCGCCCGGCGGCGTTCAACGCGCTGGTCGAGGAGTTCCTGGAGGGGTAGGTCTGCGGGTGCGGTGAGTTCCGGCGGCTCGCGCCGTCTGAGGGACATGACCACCGTCGGCCGCATCCATCTCGTCCTGGTCCCGACGACGGACCCGGACCGCTCGATCGCGTTCTACGAGTCGCTCGGCTTCGCCAAGCGCGCGGACTTCCCGTACGGCGACGGCTCGCGCTGGATCGAGCTGTTCCCGCCGGACGGCGTGTGCGGGATCGCGCTGTCGGGCGTCAGCGATGGTGTCGGTGTCGACACCGGGTTGTTGATCACCGTCGCCGACATCGCGGCGGCGCACGCGGAGCAGACGTCGGCCGGTCGCTCGCCGTCGCCGCTGGCGACCCCGGGCTCGGACGTGACCGTCCAGCTCGGCGGCGCCACCGTCACCGGCCCGACCCCGTCGATGTTCCGCCTCCATGATCCCGACGGGAACGCGCTGCTGATCATCGGCGACTAGTGGTGGAAGCCCTGGCGTTCCTCGTCGGGCATCTCACCCCAGCCCTTCTCGACGCGCTCGGTCTTGCGGGCGAGGTCGTTGAGGAAGATCTCGGCGAGGTCGCGGGAGAAGCCGTTGCGGACGCAGA
Organism: Conexibacter woesei Iso977N; assembly: GCF_000424625.1. Lineage (GTDB taxonomy): Bacteria > Actinomycetota > Thermoleophilia > Solirubrobacterales > Solirubrobacteraceae > Baekduia > Baekduia woesei_A. Next base: position 1,248,952 of record NZ_AUKG01000002.1, on the reverse strand, counting down.
CGCGCAGGACCGAGAGGTCGTCGATCGCCGGGGGCATCTTGTAGGCGGGGACGATCCAGCCGCGGGTGCGGAGGGCGTCGGAGACGTCGTAGACCGAGTACGGCGAGTTGGGGTCCTTGACCGCGAAGGCGAAGACCGGCAGGTCGGAGCCGTCGCTGATCAGCCGGTAGGGGCCGAGCTGGTCGATCTGCTCGGCCAGCCAGCAGGCGGTGTCGCGCGACTCCTGCTGGACGCGCGCGTAGCCCTCGTGGCCGAGGCGGATCAAGTTGTAGTACTGCGCCGCGACCTGCGCGCCGCCGCGGGAGAAGTTGAGGGCGAACGTCGGCATCGAGCCGCCGAGGTAGTCGACGTCGAAGATCAGGTCGCTCGGGAGCGCCTCCTTGTCGCGCCAGACCGCCCAGCCGACGCCCGGGTAGACGAGCCCGTACTTGTGGCCGGAGGCGTTGATCGACTGCACGCGCGGGAGGCGGAAGTCCCAGACGACGTCGGGGTCCAGGAACGGCGCGATGAAGCCGCCGGAGGCCGCGTCCACGTGCATTGGGACGTCGAGGCCTGTTTGTTGTTGGAGGCGATCGAGGGCGTGGGCGATGTCGGCGACGGGCTCGTAGCTGCCGTCGAACGTCGAGCCGAGGATCGCGACGACGCCGATCGTGTTCTCGTCGCAGTGCTCGACGGCGGTCTGCGCCGTGAGGTGCGTGTGCTCGGCGGAGACGTCGACCAGGCGCGGCTCGACGTCCCAGTAGCGGCAGAACTTCTCCCAACACACCTGGACGTTGGCGCCCATCACGAGGTTGGGCTTGTCATAGGCCTTGCCTTGCTGCCTGCGCCGCTCGCGCCAGCGCCACTTCAGCGCGAGGCCGCCGAGCATGCAGGCCTCCGACGAGCCGGTGGTCGAGCAGCCGGTGGCGTCGCCGTCGGCGTCGTCGGCGCCCCAGAGCCCGGCGAGGATCGCGACGCAGCGCCGCTCGAGCTCCGCGGTCTGCGGGTACTCGTCCTTGTCGATCATGTTCTTCGACAGGCACTCGTCGATCAGGACGCGCGCCTGCGGCTCCATCCACGTCGTGACGAACGTGGCGAGGTTCAGCCGCGCGCGCCCGTCGAGCAGCAGCTCGTCGTGGACGAACTGGTAGGCGGCCTGCGGATCCATCCCGCCGTCGGGCAGCCGGTCCTTCGGGACCTCCCCCGAGTGCCCCGGCCTGACGAGTTGCGGGCGCACGTGCAACGTGTTGCCCTGATCTGACGCGGCGTGATGGAGGGCCATGCGCGCGAGTGTCTCACGCGCCGCGCGGTGCGACGTTGGGCTCGGGTTCGCCCCGGCCGTGTGCTCCTCCGCCCCGCGCGGGTCCTACGAGGCGGGCGTCGTGCCGCGCTGCTCGCGGGCGAGGCGGCGCATGCGCGCTTGCTCCCACTGCGTGAGGCGCCAGAGGTCGCGGCGGACCTGCTTGGGGTCGATCTGCCGGCCGGGCAGGTGCATGTTGGCCTGGGAGATCAGGTGGCGCTCGTCGCCGGTCAGGGCCATCCACTTGGCGAGCGTGTCGTCGGAGTCGGGCAGGCGCGCCGAGCCGTAGGGGCGCGTCTCGTCCGGGAAGGCGACGCAGTACTCGGCGAGCAGGTCGCGGGTCTGCGGCAGGAACGCGACGACCGGCTTGTGCGGGTAGATGATGTAGGCGTACGGCGCACCGGCGCGGGTCGCCTGGGTGCCGCCCTGCTCGGGACCGTCGGCCAGGCCGCCCCAGACCCGGATGAAGCCGAGCTCGCGATACATGTCCCACTCCTCGTCGTTGACGCAGGAGCGCAGGAGCTGGCGGGCGCGCTGCTCGGCGCGGCGCTCGCGGCCGGGGTCGTAGTCCGTGATCGGGACGCGCGCGCGGCGGGCCTTGTGGCGCTGGTAGGTCTCGGCGATCCGCGGCGTGATGACCTCCCACAGCAGCGCCACGATGACGATCAGGGTGGCACCGAGCGCGAGCAGCATCGCGGTCGCGCTCCTAGCGCCCGCCCGCGGCACGCGGGAAGAAGATCACGCGATCGGCGTCGCGCGGGACCTCGCCGAAGGACTTGACCATCTGGGCCTTGCGGCGGCCGGCCGACGAGGTCGTCGGGACAGCGGCCCACATCCCCTCGTCGAGCTGACGCCGGAACTCGTCCAGGAGCAGCTGCTCCTCGGCGGCGACCTCGACGTCACCCTCAGCCAGGAGGACCTCGCCATGACCGGGCTTCATGCGCAGGAACCTCACCGCCCGGATTATGGCAAAGGCGGCAGGGTCCGGAGCGCCACTGAGCGATCTTGCACGGTCTCGGACCCGATGTCTGGGCGCAAAGCCGCTCGCTTCGCCGGATTGGCACGCCCTACGCGGGTGCGGGCGTGCCGAGGCGGCCGGTGTTGGCGATGGCGTGGACGTCGCCGTAGCCGACGCCGAGGACGTTGACCGGGCCGGCGCCGGCGCCGAGGTCGCGGTGGCCGTGCAGGACGGCGTCGGCGGCGATCGCGCGGGCGGCGCGGGCGGCGTCGAGCAGGGAGAAGCCGAGCGCGAGGTGCGCCGCGAGCGACGAGGAGTGGGTGCAGCCGGACCCGTGCGCGGCGCCGTCGGGATGGCGGACGCCCGGGATCTCGTGGACGGCATCGCCGGCGAGCAGCACGTCGGTCGCCTCCTCGCGGTGACCGCCGGTGACGACGACGTCGTTGGCGCCGACCGCCCGGACCGCCCGCGCGAGCTCCGCCCCGTCGAGCGCCGCCGCGTCCGGGCCCGCGAGCACGCGCGCCTCCGGGACGTTCGGCGTGACGACCGTCGCGCGCGGCAGGAGGAGGTCGACCAACGCGCGCTCGGCGTCCTCGGGCAGCAGCCGGGCGCCGGACTCGGCGATCATCACGGGGTCGAGCACGACCGGGACGCGGGGCAGCAACGCGTCGAGCGCGGAGGCGACCGCCTCGATCACCGCCGCGCCGCCGACCATCCCGATCTTCACGGCGCCGACCGAGAAGTCCGTCGCGACCGCCTCGATCTGCGCGGCGACCATCTCCGGCTCGACCGGCGCGACCCGCGTCACCGCGACCGTGTTCTGCGCCGTCAGCGCCGTGATCGCCGTCGTGCCGTGGACGCCGCAGCGGGCGAAGGCCTTCAGATCGGCCTGGATCCCGGCACCTCCACCGGAATCGGACCCGGCGATCGAGAGGCACACAGGAACACGCGGCTGTCCGTTCATCGCCCGCGATGCTAGCCACGCCCCGCCGCCGGAGCCGCGCCGCGCCGCGTCGCGCCGCCGTCTCCTCTCCCTCCGGGGGCGGTGCTAGCTTCGCGCGAAGTGAGTTCTGAGTTCACCTCTGGCGCGGGCGCGCTGGATCGGCGGTTGCAGGCGTACGTCCGGCAGGTTGCGGTCAGGGGACGGGAGGTCGAGCGGGTCGGCCCGTTCACCGCCACGTTCGATCCGCGGTCGGACAACGCGTACCTGAGCTACGCGTTCCCGGATGCGGATGCGGTCCCGACCGCTGAGGACGTCGAGGCGTTGGTCGCCGCCTACCGGGGGCGGGCGCGCGTGCCGCGGCTGGAGTTCTTCCCGTCGGTCGCGCCCGCGGTCGCCGGGGCGCTGAGCGCCGCGGGGTTCGCGGTCGAGGCCGAGTTGGCGGTCATGACGTGTGGCGCGCGGGACGTCGTCGCGCTCGCGGCACCGGACGGCATGACGATCGAGGCGCCGGTCACCGACGACGACCTCCGCGGCATGCGGATCGCCCAGCACCGGGCGTTCGGCGTGCAGGAGCCAGAGGTCGACGCTGCCGAGGTCGAGCGCCAGCGCGCGTCGCTGCGCGAGGGCGCGCTCGCGTTCCTCGCCCGTGACACGGCGTCCGGCATGGTCGTCGGCGGTGGCGTCGCGACGGTCCCGGCCGGCGGTGTCACCGAGATCGCCGGCATCGGCGTCCTCGACAGCCACCGCCGCCGCGGGATCGCGGGCGCGATCACGTCCGCGCTGACGGCGGCGGCGATCGCGAGCGGGAACGTCGAGCTGGCGTGGCTGACGCCGGGCGACGACGGTGCCCACCGCGTCTACGCCCGCGCGGGCTTCCAGGACAAGTCCACCATGTTGCACGTGTCGCTCCCCGAGTAGCTCCATCACGTGAGCGCGGGGCGTGTCCGGACGATGCGCCCCGCGCCCGCGCGGCGGACGAGGCCCAGCAGCTCCAGCTCCATCAGGTGCGCCCGGACCGTCGCCGCGCCGGGCGGGTCCGGGGCCAGCGCGGTGATCGTGTCGCGCCCGTCCTCGACGGCCGCGAGCAAGGCCATCAACTCGGGTGCGAGATCGGGCGGCGGCGGGACCGCCGTCGAACCCGCCCGGGCCAGGACCGCGTGCGCCGCGGCGCTGCCGAGCACGAGGTCGAGCGCGTCGTGCACGCCGCGGATCAGCGTCGCGCCGTCGCGCAGCAGCGCGTTGGTGCCCTGCGAGCGCCAGCTCGCGACCGTCCCGGGCACCGCGGCGACGTCGCGCCCCAGCTCCAGCGCGAGGTCCGCGGTGATCAGCGAGCCCGAGCGCTCGGCGGCCTCGACGACGATCGTCGCGGGCGCCAGCGCGGCGATGATCCGGTTGCGCGCCGGGAAGTTCCAGCGGAACGCCCGGAAGCCCGGTGGTAGCTCGCTGACCACCGCCCCGCCGCGCGCGACGATCTTGTCGTACAACCCGCGCTTGCTCGCCGGGTAGGGCACGTCGGCGCCGCCTGCCAGGACCGCGACCGTCGGGCCGTTGACCTCCAGCGCACCCGCGTGCGCGGCGCTGTCGATCCCGAGCGCCATGCCCGACACCACCGTCACCCCGGACGCCGCCATGCCGCGCCCGAGCGTCTGCGCGATCTCCAGCCCGTCCGGCGACGCCTTGCGCGTCCCGACGATCGCCACCGCGGGCGGCTGCTCTCCCCCGCGCGCGTCGCCGAGCAGCGCGCCCAAGCGGTCACCCGCGCCGCGCACGAACAGCACCGCGGGCGCGGAGCGGTCGTCGGTCAGCCGCGCCGGGTAGCCGGGGTCGTGACGGCAGATCGCCTCGAGCCGCGCGGCCCGCGCCGCCGCGCGCTCGGCCTCCGGGTCGACGGCGGCGAACCGCTCGCGCAGCGCGTCGACGTCCCTCCCACCGACCGCGGCGGTCAGGTCATCGTCGTTGAGCGCCAGCACGTCCCGGACCGGGCGACGACGCGAATGCGCGATCTCGATCCCGCCCGCGACCAGCGCGAGCAGCCGCGCCCGGCGCAGGCACGGGTCGCACGCGCTCATGCCGCCTCCTCCGTGGTCAGGTCCGACAGGTCCTGGCGCAGCCCGAGCGCCTCCAGCAGGTGGGCGGCGCTGACGGTCGGCTCGTCGTCGAGGTCGGCGATCGTCCGCGCGACGCGCAGGACGCGGTCGTGGCCGCGCGGGCTCAGCGTGCCGCGGTCATAGGCGCGGCGCAGGATCGTCCTGCCCTCGGCGTCAAGGCCTACATGTCGCCGGACGTCGGCCGCGCCGAGCTGCGCGTTGCACGGCACGCCGGTCCCGGCCAGCCGCGCCGACTGGCGCTCGCGCGCCGCGACGACCCGCTCGCGCTCCTGCTCCGACGTGCAGACCGGGCCGGCCGCGAAGTCCTCGGGCGTCGGGCGCTGGACGTCGACCAGCAGGTCCATCCGGTCCAGCAGCGGGCCGCTGAGCCGCCGCCGGTAGCGGGCGATCTCGGCCTCGCCGCAGCGGCAGCGCGGCGTCCCGGCGTAGCCGCACGGGCACGGGTTGGTCGAGGCCACCAACATGAACCGCGCCGGGAAGACCGCGCGCTTCTGGCCGCGGACGATCGCGACGCGGCCGTCCTCCAGCGGCTGCCGCATCGCCTCCAGCGCCGAGCGGCGGAACTCGGCCAGCTCGTCCAAAAATAGGACTCCATGATGCGCGAGCGTCACTTCGCCCGGCGTCGGCGTCGAGCCGCCGCCGACCAGCCCGGAGGCCGAGATCGTGTGGTGCGGCGACCGGAACGGGCGCTCGGAGACCAGGCCGGCGCCCGGGCGCAGGCCGGCGATGCCGGCGATCCGGGTGACCTCGATCGCCTCGCCGCGCGTCAGCGGCGGCAGGATCGAGGGCAGCCGCTGGGCGAGCATCGTCTTCCCGGTCCCCGGTGGGCCGGCGAGCAGCAGGTTGTGGCCGCCGGCCGCGGCGATCGACAGCGCGCGCAGCGGCGCCGAGTGGCCGCGGACGTCGGCGAGGTCGAGCGCCGTGCGTGGCGGAGCGACGGCCGGCGGCGCCTCGGCCGGCGGCGTGACGCCGTCGGTCTCCCCGCGCAGGATCGCCGCGACCTCGCCGAGCGTCGTCGCGCCGAAGACGCCGAGGCCCTCGACCAGCGCGGCCTCGCGGGCGTGCGGCGCGGGCAGGATCAACCCCTTCATGTCGGCCGCCACCGCGCCCTCGCTGACCGCGAGCACGCCGCGGCAGGGTCTGAGCTCGCCGCCGAGCGCGAGCTCGCCGAAGACCGCGACGCGCTCCAGCTCCTGCACCGGCAGTTGCGCCGCCGCGGCCAGGACCCCGCAGGCGATCGCGAGGTCGAAGCCGGGGCCCTCCTTGCGCAGGTCCGCCGGCGCGAGGTTGACCGTGATGCGCTTGGCCGGGAACTCGAAGCCCGAGTTGAGGATCGCCGAGCGGACGCGCTCCCGCGCCTCCCGGACCGCCCGGTCGCCGAGCCCGACGATCAGGAAGTTCGGGAGCCCGGTCCGGACATCGACCTCGACTCTGACGCGGCGGCTCTCGACGCCCTGGATCGCGAAGGTGGTGACGTGGGCCAACATGACCGCGACGCTACGGCCGCAATTGCGACACGGGGCGCGCGGTTTGCAACGACTTCGCGGCGACGCGGGCGGCGGGCGAAGTCAGTCGCGCGCGCAGGCACGCGAGCGCGCGAGCGACGGCGCGGCGGACGCAGCGGCTAGCGCTTCTTGCGGACCACGACGACGCGCACGTGCATGCCCTTGGGCGCGGTCAGCTTCAAGGTGGTGGTCTTGGTCCTCAACCACACCGCCTTGGTGCAGGGCGCGGCGGACGACTTGGCCGGCGAGGTCACGCAGGCGTAGGCGCGCAGGCGGGACTTGCCGGCGGTCTTCGCGCGGTGGAGCTTCACGCGGAGGGACCGCGTCGGAGTCGAGGCGGCGGCCAGCGACGCCGCCGCCACCCGTGCCGTGAACGCCGAGGCCCTCGCAGCGGAGGCGCCCGCCGACACCGTCGCCCGCGCCAGCACCACGCCGTGCGCCATCAGCGACGCGCTCCCGCCCGCGGCCAGCGACGAGGACGCCACGTTCGCCGAGTGCACCGGCCCGATCCAGGACGGTGCCCAGGCGACGGTCGTCCCGCCCGGCCCGGTCGCGGTCTCGGAGGCGCGCATCAGCGCGCCCGCGTCGTCGTCGGTCAGCACGTAGGCCCCTGCGCCGCCGGTCGGCAGCGACACGCACCGCGGCGAGCAGCGCCAGAACTCGATGACCCGGCTCGTGATCTCGGTCGTCGCCGACCACTTGCCGGGCGTGAACGTCGCGGTCTTGCCGACGTCGGCGCGGCCGACGACCGTCAGCCGCCCGGTCGTCGTGATCCCCGGCGCGGCCGGCAGGATCTGCGCCGTCACCGGCGTCGCGGCGGTGACCGCGCCGTCCGGGTTCGTCGCGGTCTCGTTGACGCGCAGGCGCATCCGGGCGTCGGTCGTCTGGATGCGGTAGGACTGCAACCTGGCCCCGACGATGTCGGCGCAGTTGGCGCCCGCCGCGTCGCAGCGCTGCCACTGGTAGGTGAAGTGCGTGTCGGGCGTCGTCGTCCACAGCGACGAGCGCGCCTGGACCATGAAGCCGACCTGCATCGTCCCGGTGACCGGCGCGATGGCGCTCATCACCGGCAGGACGGCCTCGATCACCGCGGTTGGGACCGACGCCGCCGTGACCGACCCCTCCGTGTTGCTCGCTGCCACGGTCGCGCGGATCGTGTGGCCGACGTCGGCGGCGTTGAGGATGTGGTTCGGCCGCGTCTCGCCGTTGATGTCGGCGCACCCGGTCCTGTCGGCCGCGCAGCGCTGCCACTGGTAGGCGTACTTCTTGGGGTTGTTGGTCCACACGCCGGTCGAGACCTGCAGGTTGTTCAGCCGCTTCACGCCGCCGCTGACCAGCGGCAGCGTCACCGCGGCCGGGAGCGGCTGGTCGGCGACGACGACCGGGTCGGAGTCGGCGGTCGCCGTCTGCCCCCACGAGCCCGCGGCCTCGTGCGCGACCAGCGCGGAGCCCTTGTCGGCGAGCGCGACCGTGTACTCGGCGCGCGACGCGCCCGGGATGTCGGTGCACGACGTCCCGTCGGCCGCGCAGCGCTGCCACTGCCAGCGCTCGGACTGCGTCGGGACGCTCCACGCGGCCGTGACGGCCCTCACGATCTGCGCGACCTGGACGGTCCCGCTGATCGTCGGCTTGCTCACGACGCTCAGCGCGCGGCCCGCGACGTCGGCGGTCAGCGTCGAGTTGACGACCGTCGAGACGCCGCCGACCTGGCCGGTCACGCGCACGCCGATCGCGTGCCCGACGTCCGGGCCGACCAAGGTGTAGGTCTGCCCCGCGCCGATCGTGACGCAGCCGCCGATGGCGGTCGCGCCCGACGGGCACCGCATCCACTGGTAGGTCAGCGTCGTGCCCGACGGCGTCCAGACGCCCGGGTCGATCGTCAGCGTGCCGGTGTCGGTCAGCGTGCCGGTCGGCGCGGCGATCGTGGTCGGCGCGACCGGCGGCGAGACGACCAGCGGGCCGGGCGCCGAGTAGCCGACGCCGTCGCCGTCCGCGTTGGTCGCGGTGACCTCGACGCGCACGTTGTTGCCCGCGTCGGCAGCGACCAACCTGTAGGACCTGCTCGTGGCGCCGGAGATGTCGGCCCACGTGCCGCTCACGCGGCGCTGCCACTGGTAGGCGTAGGACGTGGCCGCGGGCGTCCAGGCGCCGTCGTTGGCGGTCGTCGTGTCCCCCACGCGCGAGGCCAGCGTGATCGTCGGCGCGCCGGTCGACGCGGGCGTCGCGGCGACGACCGTCGCGGTCTGGGCCGACGCGGCGGTCGCGGTCCCGTCCACGTTCCTGGCGGTCACGACGACGCGCACGGTGCCGCCGACGTCCGCGGCGACCAGGGTGTAGGCCGCGGTGGTGGCGCCGCTGATGTCGGCGAAGCCGGAGCCGGTGTCGCGCTGCCACCTGTAGGTGAACGTCGCGCCGGCCGGCGACCAGGTGCCGGGCGTCGCGGTCAGGGTCAGCGTGCGCTTGGCGGTGCCGGAGATCGACGGCGTCCCGACGTTGACGGGCGGGTCGGTGACGACCGTGGCGGTCGCCGCGGAGTCGACGACGGTCGAGCCGAACGCGTTGGTGACCGTCACCTCGATCCGCAGCTTCGCGCCGATGTCGGTGCCGAGGACCGAGTAGGAGGTGTTGGTCGCGCCGCTGATGTCGGCGAAGCCCGAGCCGCTGTCGGCCTGCCACTGGTAGGCGTAGGACGTCGGCGCGGGGTTCCAGGCGCCGGCGTTGGCCGACAGGACGCCGCCGCGCTTGGCGGCGCCGGAGACGACGGGCGCGACCGTGCTGACCGGCTTGCCGGTGGTGATCGCGCCGAGCGCGTTGGAGACCGCGGACGCGCTGGAGAACGCGTTCGTCGCGGTGACCTTGACGCGCAGCGACGCGCCGACGTCGGCCGGGACCGACGTGTAGGCCTGGCCGATCGCGCCGCTGATGTCGGCGAAGCCCGAGCCCCTGTCGCGCTGCCACTGGTAGCCGTAGGACGTGCCCGCCGGGAACCACGTGCCGATCGTCGCGGCGAGCGTCCTGCCGCCGACGGTGCTGCCGGTGATGACGGGCGCGATCGTGTTGACCGGGTCGCCCGCGATGACCGGGCCGCGCGCGTTGGCGTCGGCGGTCGCGGAGCCGGACGCGTTGGTGGCGACGACGTGGACGCGGATGTCCGCGTCCACGTCGGCGTTGACCAAGGTGTAGGTCGTGGCGGTCGCGCCGGAGATGTCGGCGAAGCCGGAGCCGGTGTCGCGCTGCCACTGGTAGGTCGCGCTGGTCGCCGAGGGGTTCCAGGAGCCGGAGGCGGCGGTGAGCGTCTGGCCCTCGACGAGCTGCCCGGCGACGGTCGGGGGCGAGATGTTGACCGGCGGGCCGGAGATCAGCGACGCGAGGCGCGTGGTCGGCGCGGTGGTGAAGGCGGTCAGCGCGGTGCTGTCCGGCGCCGCCTGCGCGAGCGCAGGGACCAGCAGCGCGGCGAGGGCCGCGAGCGCACAGACGAGGGCTGCGGTGTGGCGCCGCACGTCCCTTGCAACGGCATGCGCGCGCGTGGGCCGCAGGGCGCTTGGACGCATGACCGACGATCCGGGTGTCTACAGGCGGACGGTCAGGTGCGCGGAGCCGAGGTCGACGCGGTCGCCGTCGGCGAGGATCGCGGTGTCGACGCGGTGGCCGTTGACGTGGGTGCCGTGGGTCGAGCTGCGGTCGACGAGCAGCCAGCCGCCGTCCACGCGCTGCAGCGCCGCGTGCCGGCGCGAGACCGTCGGCTCGGTGAAGCGGATGTCGGCGGCGCGCGAGCGGCCGAGCAGGATCCGGGTTCCGGGCGGGACGTCGGGCAGGACCAGGACCGTGCGCTGGTCCCGGTCGTGACGCAGGCGTCTCATCGGCTCCGGAACGGGTTCTGCGCGCTTTCGTGACGTTCGCGTGCTGATTCTCAGCAAGCCGGTCCATAGCTTCGAGGGCCTGATGACCGCCGATCCGCGACAGCACCTGGGCCGCCTGGGAGAGCGCCTCGCCGCCGAGCACCTGGACCGCCTCGGCTACACGATCGTCGCGCGCAACCACCGGACGCGCCACGGCGAGATCGACCTGATCGCCACGCGCGACGGGGCGCTCGTCTTCGTGGAGGTCAAGTCGCGCCGCGGCCGCGGCCAGCCGTGGGACGCGCTGCACGACGCCAAGCGCGCGCAGGTCCGCCGGATGGCGCGCGCCTACCTGTCAGAGGCGCCGGACCGCCCGCGGGCGCGGCTGATCCGCTTCGACGCGATCGGCGTCGTGGTCGACGCGCACGGGCACCTCACCCGCCTGGACCACCTGGAGGACGCGTTCTGATGCGCCGCTCAGCGCTGCTGCAGGTTCGCGTAGGCCGCGGACTGGAACGACATGCGGTGCAGGGGCGAGACGCCGAGACGCTGGATCGCGTCGCGGTGCTCGGGCGTCGAGTAGCCGACGTGGGTCGCGAACTCCCAGCCGGGGTGGCGGGCGTCGGCGCGGTGCATGAAGCGGTCGCGGGTGACCTTGGCGATGATCGAGGCGGCGGCGATCGCCGCGGACTTGCAGTCGCCGTCGATGATCGCGCGGTTCTCGTGGCCGTCGAGCGCGCCGAGCTTGAAGCCGTCGCTCAGGCACAACGTCCCCGGCCGGGCGACCTTCAGGAGCGACTCGCGCAGCGCGGCGAGGTTGGTCTTGTGCAGCCCGCGCGCGTCGATGCCGCCGGCGCTGCGCGAGACGACCGCGACCCGCGTCGCGATCCGCATCACGACCGGGTACAGCGCCTCGCGCGCCTCCTCGGTGTGCTGCTTGGAGTCGTTGAGCAGCGACAGCGCGCGGACCTCGCGCGGCCCGAGGCGCTCGTAGTCGAACAGCACCGCCGCGGCGACCAGCGGCCCGGCCAGGCACCCTCGCCCGGCCTCGTCGGCCCCGGCGACGAACCGCACGCCGAGCGCGCGGTCGTGCTGGAACAACCTCCGCCCGCCCTTGCGCCTCTTGGCCTTCGGCTTCGCCCTGGCCCGCGGCTTGGCAGCCGGAACCGCAGCGTCCGCGTCAGCAGCGGCGACGTCCGCCGTGCGCGGCGCGACCGGCGCAGTCGGGAGGTCGCGCGGCGCGCGCGACTCGCCGTCGGGCATCGCCGCCGCCAGCTCGGCGGCCAGCGTCGGGTAGTCGCGTTCGCGGCTCACGCCGGAGAAACTAGAGGAAGCCGATGCGCTTCGGCGGCCAGTACGTTGCGAAGGCCCCGCCGATGATCCACTTGCGCGGGACGGGTCCCCAGAAGCGGCTGTCGTCGGACTCGCCACGGTTGTCGCCCATCATGAACCAGTGGTCGGCCGGGATCGTGATCGGCCGCGGGAAGTCGCAGCCGCTGCCGCCCGCGCACGGCCTCGTGAACGAGTCCTTCTGGCGCTTGCCGTTCACGTAGGCGTGGCCGCCCTTGATGTACACCGTGTCGCCCGGGCCCGCGACGACGCGCTTGATGAAGTTCACGGAGGACTTCTGACTAGTCGGCTTGTCGCAGGCCTCGTCAGGCTTCTTGTCCGCGTCGCCGCAGGTGTTCGTGTCCGAGCCCTTGGGCGGGTGGAACACGACGACCTCGCCGATCTGCGGCTTGTTGAAGCGGTTGCCCAACCGGTTGACGAGCACGCGCTGCCCGATCTTCAAGGTCGGGACCATCGACTCGCTCGGGATCCGGTAGGGCTTGACGAGGAACGCCTGGATCGCCAGCGCCAGACCGAGCGCGACGATCACGATGACGACGAGCTCGATCAACGAGCCGCCCGCCGACTTCTCCTTCTTCGCTCCGCCGGCGGCGGCGCTCATCGGGTCTACTTCGCGTCGTCGGCGTCGGCCGCGGCGTCCGCCTCGGCCGTGCTGGCCGCTGCGTCGTCGGTGGCCTCGGCGGCAGGAGCGTCGGCGGCCTCGACGGCCTCGGCCTCCGGCACGACCTCTTCGATCGACGCGCCCTCGGCGTCGACGGCGCCGTCGCTCGCGGCCGCTTCGGCCTCGAGCTGCGCGGCCGGGTCATGCAGCAGACCGGCCTCGACGACTTCCTCGGGGCCGACGTAGCGGCGCTCGCGGACGCGGGCGGCCTTGCCGACGCGGTCGCGGAGGTAGTACAGCTTCGCGCGACGGACGTCACCGCGGGCGGCGACCTCGATCTTCTCGATCTTCGGCGAGTGCACGGGGAACGTGCGCTCCACGCCGACGCCGAACGACTGCTTGCGGACGGTGAACGTCTCCCGCACACCGTGGCCCTGGCGCTTGATCACCACGCCTTCGAAGACCTGCGTACGGCGACGCGTGCCCTCGATGACCTGGAAGTGGACACGGACGCGGTCACCGGCCTGGAAGGACGGGACGCGGCGCAGCTGGGCGCGCTCAAGGGATTCGATGACAGTGCTCATGGCAAAGAGAAGGCGCGGAGATCGGCTCCGCGCGTCGGCCGAATGATGGTAGCGAAGACTTCACACCGGAGGCCGAGCGCCTGGGGTTCGAGCCCAGCCGCGGCGCGCGAACGAGCCGCCAGGCGAGTTCGCGCAAGGCCAGGCGAGCCGCCAGGCGAGCTCTGGCCCCGAGTCTCAGTCGCCCGACATCGGCCCGAACGGGTCGGGCCCGGAACCGCGCTGTGGCGCGTCGGACATGGGGCCGAACGGGTCGGGACCGGACGGGCGCTTCTCAGTCTCCGGATCCGGCGGGTGCGCGGTCGGGCCGACGATGCCGCGCTCCTGGGACCGCGCGCGGCGCCAGTTGGCGATCTCCTCGTGGTGGCCGCTCAGCAGCACCGGCGGGACCTTCCAGCCGCGGTAGTCCGCCGGCCGCGTGTAGTGCGGGTACTCGGGATCGCCGCCCAGCGCCTGCGAGAACGACTCCTCCATCGCGCTCTCCGAGTGCCCCAGTGACCCCGGCAGCTTGCGCAGGACCGCGTCCATCACGACCATCGCCGCCAGCTCGCCGCCGCTCAGCACGAAGCGCCCGACGCTCACCGCATCGCTCGCGAAGTGCTGCACGATCCGCTCGTCGAAGCCCTCGTAGCGGCCGCAGAGCAAGGTGATGGCCTTCTCCCCCGCGAGCTCGTCGACGAACGCGTCGTCGAGCATCCGCCCGCCGGGCGTCAGCGCGATCACGCGCCGCTCGCGCCGGAGGTCGACCGGGTCCTGGTTGTAGATCCCCTGCAGCGCCTTGTCCATGACGTCGACGCGCAGGACCATCCCCGCGCCGCCGCCGAACGGCGTGTCGTCGACCTGGCCGCCGCTGAGCGGCGTCGTGTCGCGCGGGTTGAACGCCCGCACCTCGTGACCGCGCTGCGTCGCGTTGCGCACGTGGCGCTGGGTCTGGAACCAGTCGAACCACTCCGGGAAGAGCGTGACGACGTCGAGCTGCATCTAGGAAGCGTCCTCGCCGAGGAAGGTCAAGTTGATGTCGATGATCTTGGCGCCCACGTCGACGGTCCGGACGGCGTCGCCGATCAGCGGCACCAGCAGCGCCTTGCTACCCGCCTCGGGCCGCTGGACCTCGAGCAGCTCGCAGGACGGGTACGGCAGCAGCTTGGCGACGACGCCGATCGCGAGATCGCCGTCGACCACGCGGCAGCCCACGAGGTCCTCCGCCAGCCACTCGTCGTCCTCCAGCGCAGGCGTCTCGGCGCGCGGGACCAGCAGGTCCGCGCCGCGCAGCGCCTCGACGGCCTCGCGGCTCGCGACGCCGGCCAGCTTCAGGATCGGCCGCGCGGCCGTGCCGTCGCGGCGGACGATCGCGACCGCCTCGCCCTCGCGGACGATCAGCGTGTCGGTCGCCTCGAGCAGCCGCTCGCGCGGCTGCGTCACGTAGAACGACCCGTCGAGGCCGTGGGGCCTGCCGACGCGGCCGACCGCGAGGAGCTCAGGTGGCGACGCTGAGGCGTCGGCCACGTCAGTCGACGATGTCGACGAGGACGCGGCGCTGCTCTTTGACCGCGGCGGCCTTGACGACCGTCCGCAGGGCGTTGGCGGTCCGGCCGCCCTTGCCGATGACGCGACCGTAGTCCTCGTCACCGACCGACAGCTCCAGGACGACCGTGCCGTCCTCCTCGTCGAACTGCTCGACCGCGACAGCGCCGGGGTCGTCGACGAGCTGCCTCGCCAGGTACTCGAGCAGCTCCTTCATGGAACCAGGACGGTCCTAGTTCGCGATCTCGATGCCCTGCGTGCGCAGGAGCTTGCGAACCTGCGGCGTCGCGGTCGCGCCGGTGGCGACCCAATGGCGGACGCGGTCCTCGTTGACCGTGATGGTCGAGGGCTCGGTCTGGGGGTTGTACTGCCCCAGGATCTCGAGGTTGCGACCATCGCGCGGGGAGCGCTGATCCGCGGCGACGATGCGCCAGATCGCGTTCTTCTTCGCGCCAACGCGCGTCAGTCGGAGTCGTACGGCCATGGAAGTCCTTGCAGGTGTGCGGGTTGGAACTCGGGAAGTCTTGAGGTGCGCGCGCGGATGATCGCGCGCGCAGAGCGACGCTGGAGGTTAGCGACCCTGGCGCATCATGGCTTGCAGGTCGGGCATCCGGCCCTTCCCGATCTGCTTCATGACCTTGCGCATCTGGCCGAACTGCTTGACGAGACCGTTGACGGCCTGCACGTTCGTGCCGCTGCCCTTGGCGATCCGCAGGCGGCGCGAGCCCTTGATCAGCTCGGGCCGGCGGCGCTCCTCCGGGGTCATCGAGAGGATGATCGCCTGGACGCGATCGAGCTCCTTCTCGTCGACCCTCATGTTCTTGAGCTGCTGGCCGGCGAAGCCCGGCATCATGCCCAGCAGCGACGTCAGCGGGCCCATCCTGCGCAGCTGCTTGAGCTGCTTGAGGAAGTCGTCGAGCGTGAACTCGTCCTTGCGGAGCTTGCGCTCCAGCTCCTTGGCCTCGTCCTCGTCGAACTGCTTCTCGGCCTTCTCGATCAGCGACATGACGTCGCCCATGCCGAGGATCCGCTGCGCCATCCGGTCGGGGTGGAAGGCCTCGAACTGGTCGAGCTTCTCGCCGATCGAGGCGAACAGGATCGGCTTGCCGGTGACCGCCTTGACGCTCAGCGCGGCGCCGCCGCGGGCGTCGCCGTCGAGCTTGGACATCACGACGCCGTCGAACTGCACGGCCTCGGCGAACTGCTCGGCGACGTTGACGGCGTCCTGGCCGGTCATCGCGTCGACGACGAGCAGGATCGACGTCGGCCTGACCGCCTTGCGGATGTCCTTGAGCTCCTGCATCAGGCGCTCGTCGACGTGCAGGCGCCCGGAGGTGTCGACGATCAGGACGTCCTTGCCGTCCATCTTGGCCTGGTCCAGCGCCCAGCGCGCGATGTCGACGGGGTCCTTGTCGGTCCCCTGCTCGTAGACCGTCGCGCCGGCCTGGCCGCCGACCTTGATCAGCTGGTCGACCGCCGCCGGGCGGTAGACGTCGCACGCGGCGACCGCGACCGACGAGCCGTTCCTCTCCCTCAGGAGCTTCGCGAGCTTGGCGGTCGCCGTCGTCTTGCCGGAGCCCTGCAGGCCCGCCATCAGGATCACCGTGGGCGGCCGCGGCGCGAACGTGATGCCGGCCGAGGAGCCGCCCATCAGCGCGGTCAGCTCCTCGTTGACGATCTTGACGACCTGCTGGCCGGGGTTCAGCTGCCCGAGCACGTCGCTGCCGAGGCAGCGCTCCTTGACCGTGGCCGTGAACTGCTTGACGACCTTGAAGTTGACGTCGGCCTCCAGCAGCGCGAGACGGATCTCGCGCATGGCCTTGTTGACGTCGTCCTCGGTCAGCGTGCCGCGGCCGCGGACGTCGGACAGGGTCTCCTGGAGCTTCTCGGCAAGGGCGTCGAACACTGTCGGTCGATTCTAGTTCCCCGGGCGCGTCGCGAACTGCACCGCGCTGGAGACCGGTGCCCAGGCGGCAATCGCGCGGCCGGTCGCGGGATCGACGAGGCCGGTGAGGACCGGCTGCTGGTCGGTCGCCGCGCTGACGGGCTCGGCCGCGCCGAACGACGCGGCGCCGGGCGCGCGGTAGGCGGCGGTGACGCGCGGCGCGGGCGCGTTGAGCGTCGCGTCGGCGCCGGCGGTGTTCGAGCGCCAGAGGACGAGCGCTGCGCCGGACGGCGCGACCGAGGCGTCGCCGAGGACCGCGTCGCTGCCGGCGGGCGACAGCGTCGCGGGCGTTGCGGTGTGGCCGGAGGCGATCGTCTCGGCCTTGACGACGAAGTTCGTGCCGTCCGAGCCGGTCCAGGTCAGCAGCGTGTGCGCGCCGTCGATCACGCGCAGCAGGACCGCGGGCGACGACACGTAGTGCCCGGCGCCGCTGGGCCCGGAGACCGACTCGATCTGCCTGCGCGCGCCGAAGCCCCTGCCGGGCGCGGCGGTCGTGAACGAGACGACCGCGGGCGTGTTGCTCTCGCCCTCGTTGATGCGCTGCGACTTCCAGGCGACCGACTCGCGGCCGGACCCGTCGAACGCCGCGCTGATGTCGGACTGCACGCTGTCGCCGAGCTGGTGGACCGACCCCCACGACCTGGTCCCGCGGTGGCGTGCGTAGAGCGTGTGGTGGTCCTCGTAGGCCACCAACAACTCACCGCCGCTCTTCCCGCCGACCGCCAGCGTGGCGCCGCGGGCCTGGTCGGAGACCTTGATCGTCAGCACCTTCGTGAAGGTCGAGGACCCCTTCTTGCGCAGGTAGACGATCCGCTCCCTGGTGTTGAACACCAACAACGCGACGTTGCCCTGCGGGTCGCCCGCCAGCGCGAAGACGCCGAACCCGTGCAGGCCGGAGATCGTGGTGGACCTGATCGCGCCCGCGCCGCTCATCGCCGACACCACCAACCTGCTCGTGTCGTCGAGCGTGCCCGGGTACTGCGTGCCGAGCGTCTCGCCCGCCGCGGCGAGGCCGGTCGCGCCGTAGGTCGTCACGCCCTGTGCGACGAAGCTCAGCCCGTCAGAGGCCAGCACCCTGCCGCCGGCGTCCATGCGGACGAGCTGCGTCGGGTGATCGGCGGGCGCCGTCTCGGTCGACGGGTTGGAAGCGGTCAGCGCCGCCGTGCCGCGCGCGGTGATCGCGCCGAGCGGGCCGGTCGACGGCGTCGTGGCGCCCTCCAGCGCAGCGGGCGCGCTCCAGGGCGCGTCGGCCTGCGCGGCGGCGGGGACGACCGCGGCCGTGCTCAGCGCGGCCGCCAGGAAGAAGGTGCGGAGGGACATCGTCATGGCTCTTTGAACGTAGCCCCTCCGCGCCAGGTCACATGAGAGCTCTATGAGATCGCGCGCGGGGGCTGCGGCGGCTGCTGAGGCCTCTGCTGCGACTCCTCGCCCTCGCCCCTGAACGCGCTGGACAGCCCGCTCAGCGCGGCCGTGAACTCCGTCGGGATCACCCACACCTTGTTGGCGTTGCCCTCGGCGAGCCTCGGCAGCATCTGCAGGTACTGGTAGGACAGCAGCTTGGGGTCGGGGTCGCCCCTGTGGATCGCGTCGAACACGGTCGCGATCGCCGACGCCTCGCCCTCGGCGCGCAGGATCGCCGCGGTCTTGGCGCCCTCCGCGCGCAGCACGGCCGCCTGCTTCTCGCCCTCGGCATCGAGGATCTGCGACTGCTTGGAACCCTCCGCGGTGAGGATCGCCGCGCGGCGGTCGCGCTCGGCGCGCATCTGCTTCTCCATCGCCTCCTGGATCCCGCCGGGCGGGTCGACCGCCTTCAACTCGACGCGGTTGATGCGGATCCCCCACTTGCCGGTCGCCTCGTCGAGGACGATCCGCAGCTGCGTGTTGATCTGGTCGCGGCTGGTCAGCGACTGCTCCAGCGTCAGGCCGCCGATGACGTTGCGCAGCGTCGTGACCGTCAGCTGCTCGATCGCCTGCAACGGGTTGGCGACCTCGTAGGACGCCGACTTCGGGTCGGTGATCGTGAAGTACAACACGGTGTCGATGTTCACCGTGACGTTGTCCTCGGTGATGACGCCGTTGGGCGGGAACGAGACGACCTGCTCGCGCAGGTCGATCAGCGGCTTCACGCGGTCGATGAACGGCAGGACGATCGTCAGCCCCGGATCCAGCGTGCGGCTGTAGCGGCCGAGCCGCTCGACGACGCCGGCGCGGGCCTGCGGGATGATGCGGATGGTCTTCGCGGCCACGATCAGCGCGAAGACCAGGATGACGACGAGGGCGATCAGAGCGGCCACGTCAACACCTCCATGTGGTGGGGATCGAAGTTCATGGGGCGACGAGCGCGGTCGCGCCGCGGATCTCGACGACCTGGACCTTCGCGCCGGCCTCGAGGACGGTGTCGTCGTCGTAGGCGCGCGCGGTCCAGACCTCGCCGCCGATGCGCACGGAGCCGCTCGGGAGGTCGTTCTCGATGCGCTCGACGACGATCGCGTTCTGGCCGACCAGCGCAGCGGTGCCGGTGCGCAGCCGCGGCGGCGTGTGCAGGTGGCGCTTGGCGATCGGCCGGACGAGCGCGAAGCAGGCGAGCGTCAGCAGCGCGAAGACGATGAACTGGATCGCCGCGTTGCCGCCCGCGACGTCGGCCAGCGCGCCGCCGAAGGCGCCGACGGCGAACGGCGCCAGGAACAGCCCGCCGGTCGAAAGCTCTCCGACCGCGGCGACGACTCCAGCGATCAGCCAGATGGTCCAAGCGTCCATTTCACTGGCGAGTATCCCACCGCGCGCGGCGTCCGGCGACGGTGCAGGCCGCCCGGAGACGTGCGGCCAACCGGCGTAAGGCCGGGCGGCTTTCCGGGTAGAGACGCCCGCCCGCCTCGCGCCCCTCCCCGCCCGCGCCTACGCGTCGACCGTGACCAGCGCGCGGGCGAAGTCGTCGGCGTCGAACGGCCGGAGGTCCTCCAGCGACTCGCCGATCCCGATCAGCTTGACCGGGATGCCCAGCTCGCCGGCGATCGCCAGCGCGATGCCGCCCTTGGCGGTGCCGTCGAGCTTGGTCAGGACGATCCCGTCGACCGGCACGGCCTCCGAGAACAGCTTCGCCTGGCGGACGCCGTTCTGGCCGGTCGTCGAGTCGATCGTCAGCAGCGTCTCGTGCGGCGCGCCGGCCATCTGCTTGTCGATCACGCGCCGGATCTTGGTCAGCTCGTTCATGAGCTCGTCCTGGTTGTGCAGGCGCCCGGCGGTGTCGATGATCACGACGTCGACGCCCCTCTCGCGGCCCTTCGCGACGGCGTCGAAGGCGACCGCGCCCGGATCGGAGTTCGGCGGGCCGGTGACGATCTCGACGTCGGCGCGCTGCGCCCACACGGTCAGTTGCTCGACGGCCGCGGCGCGGAACGTGTCGGCCGCGCCGAGCAGGACGGTCTTGCCCAGCTCCTGGCGCAGGTGCCAGGCCAGCTTGCCGATCGTGGTCGTCTTGCCGGTGCCGTTGACGCCGACGGCCATGATCACCGTCGGGCCGCCGTCGCGCTTGCGCACGTCGATCGTGTCGGTCCCGGTCTTGGCGATCCCGGCCAGCAGCTCGACGAGCCGCTCCTGCAGCGCCGGGCCGCCCTCGACCTGGCCGGCGGTCGCCTCCTGCTCGAGCTGGCCGACGACGCCCGCGGTCGTGCGCGCGCCGACGTCGGCCATGATCAGCGCCTCCTCGAGGCGCTCCCAGGTCTCTTCGTCGAGCGTGTCGAACAGCGTCGCCTGGATCTCGGAGGTCAGCGCCTCGCGAGTCTTCGACATGTTCTCGCGCAGGCGCCTGAAGAACCCGCGGCGCTTCTCCGGCTGCTCGGCCGTCGCGGCGCTCGCGGAGTCGGCGGCGTCGTCGCCGGTGATGAAGAGGTCGCGCCAGTCTCGGGCCATGGCGCGCGAAGATAGCGGGGTGATCGAGATCCGGACCGTCCCCTCCGATGCCGAACCGGCTCTGTCGCTCGTCGAGGCGATGGTGGCCGAGGTCTCCGCGCTCTACGGGCGCATCGACGTCCCGGGCGCGCCGAGCGCGACGCCGGCCGACTTCGGGCCGCCGGGCGGCGCGTTCGTGGTGCTGGTCGACGACGCAACGGGCGTCGCGGTCGCGGGCGGCGGGGTCAAGCGGCTGGACGACACGGCGTGCGAGATCAAGCGCATGTACGTGGTCCCGGAGGCGCGCGGCCGCGGGCTGGCGTCGCAGTTGTTGAAGGCCTTGGAGGACGCCGCGCGGGGGCTCGGCTACACGATCGTCCGCCTGGACACCGGCCCCCAGCAGCCCGCCGCGCAGGCGATGTACGAGCGCGCGGGCTACGCGCCGATCGGCAACTTCAACGCCAACCCGTTCGCGTCCTTCTGGGGCGAGAAGGCGTTGTAGGGTCGCTCGCATGGCCCGCCCGACGCTCCCCGCCCTGCTCGCTGCTGCCGCCGCAGCGCTCGCGCTGCTCCCCGCCGGCGCGCTCGCCGCCGACGCCAAGGCGCCGGTGACCGAGACGGCGACGTCGGGGACCGTGAGTGCGACGTTCACCTCCCAGGACGCGGGCGACGGCCAGTTCAAGGGGTTGAACATCGCGATCACGCGCGGCGGCGCGCCGGCGTACTCCGGGATGCCGAAGGTCAAGGGCTGCGAGCAGCCCTACTGCGCGCCGGACACCGTGGACGGCGATGCCAGGCAGGCGCTGAGCGTGGTCGATGCCAACGGCGACGGCGAGCCCGACGTGATCGTCAACGTCTACAGCGGCGGCGCGCACTGCTGCGAGATCGCGCTGGTCCTGATGTGGAACGGCACGACCTACAAGCCGTTCACCCACAACTTCGCGGACCCGGGCTACCGGTTCGTCGCGGCGGCGGGCGACACGCCGGCGCAGTTCGTCACCGCCGACGCGCGCTTCGGCTACGAGTACACCGACTACGCCGACAGCGCGATGCCGCTGCAGATCCTCCAGCTCGGCGACGACGGCACGTTCGCCGACCAGACGTTCTCGCACGTGGCCGAGATCAGGGCCGACGCGGCGCGCTGGAAGAAGGCCTACACCAAGGTCCGCAGGGGTCGCTCGTCGCTGGGCGTCCTGGCGGCCTACATCGCCGACGAGCACCTGCTCGGCAGGCAGAGGGCGGCCGACGCGTTCCTGCAGCACGAGCTGAGGGCCGGCCGCCTGAGGACCGTCAAGCCCTGGCCCGGCGGCAAGGCCTACATCAAGCTCTTGAAGAAGGACCTCAGGAGCTGGGGCTACTCCGGGTCCCGCACCGGCGCGACGCTCTAGGACGCGCCCGCGCCCACCGGCTCGGCCGCGCTCGCGCCGTTGCCGTTGCCGTTGCTCGTGCCGTGCGCCGCCTCGGCGTCGGCGACGTACTCCTTGGGCATCTTGCGCGAGACGATCTTCGACACGCCGTCGCCGCCCATCGAGACGCCGTAGAGCGTGTCGGCGGCCTCCATCGTCCGCTTCTGGTGGGTGACGACGATGAACTGCGCGCGGTCGGCGTGTGCCTGGAGCAGGTCGAGGTAGCGCGTGATGTTGAGGTCGTCCAGCGCGGCCTCGACCTCGTCCAGGATGTAGAACGGGCACGGCTTCGCCAGGAAGACGGAGAACAGGAACGCGATCGCGGTCATCGTCTTCTCGCCGCCGGACAGCAGCGTCAGGCGCTTCATCGACTTGCCCGCGGGCGTGATCTCGATCTCGACGCCGAGGTCGTCGTCGGGGTCGATCCCGCCCTCGGCCGCGGCGGCCTCGGCGTCGGCGGCGGCCTCCGCTGCGGCCTCGGCCTCGACCTCGGACTGCCCGTCGCCTGAGTCCTCGGCCTTCGCGCCGCCGAGCACCGGCTTGGGCGCGTTGTCCTCGCGGACGAGCGTCAGCCGCCCGCCGCCGCCCGGGAACAGCGTCTGCGACAGCTCCTCGAAGTTCTTGGCCGCGGCCTCGAACGTCTCGGTGAACGTGGTGCGGATCTGGCGGTCGGTGTCGCGGATGAACGCCTTCAGCTCGCGCAGCGCGGTCTCGAGGTCGGAGCGCTGCCTCTCCATCTCGTCCACGTGCGCGACGGCCTCGTCGTACTCCTGCTTGGCCAGCGGGTTGACGGGGCCGAGCTGCTCGCGGCGCTTGATCAGGCGCTCGATCCGCTGGCGCAGCTGCGAGGCCTCCTCGACGTCCATCGGCTCCTCGCGCGGCTCGGCCTCCAGCTCCAGCTTCTCGGCGAGCGCGTTGAGCTCCAGCGCGGCCTCGGCCTCCTGGTCGCGCAGCTGCTGGGCGCGGACCTCGGCGCGGGTGACCAGCTCGTTCGTGTTGCCGAGCTTCTGCTGGATCTCGGCCTCGGCGCCGGCGCACGCGCGCAGCTCCTGCGCGACGCCCTCGCCCTCGGCGCGGTCGGCGGCCAGCGCGCCCTCCATCTCGCGCATCCGCTCCATGACCGCCTCGTGCACGACGGCCAGGACGTCGGCGACGCGGCCGGCCGCGGGGCCCAGCTCGCGGTCGCGGGTCAGCTGCGAGGTGAGGTACGCGATCCGGCGGGTGCGCTCCTCGCGCGCCTTGGCCGCCTGCTCGGCGACGCGCCGCTCGGACGTCAGCTCGCCCTCCAGCTGCGCGCGGCGGACGGCGGCCTCGCCCTGCTCGGGCGCCTTGCGGCGCTCCTCCATCAGCCACGCGGACTGGCGCTCGGACTCCTTGGCCTCGGCGTAGGAGCGCTCGGCTTCGCGGCGCTCGCGCTCGGCCTCGTCGCGCGAGGTGTCGGCGGCGGAGACCGCGGAGGTCGCGGCCTCGACGCCCTGCTGGGCCTCGTGCTCGGACTTGACGTGCCTGTCGGCCTCGGCGATCAGCGCGTCGCGCTGGTTGCGCATCGCCAGGACGCGCTCGGCGCCGCCCTCGGCGGCCTGCTGCAGCTCGCGCGTCGCGCCCAGCCAGGCACGGCCCGCGGCGGTGACCGCGACGCCCGTGAACGAGTCCGGGATCGCGTCGAGCGACTCGACCAGCCACGCGTCGGCCAGCAGGCGCTTGGCCAGCGACAGCGCGGGCTCAGGGCCGCGGACCAGCTCGACGAACGGGCGCGCGCCGTCGACCGGCGGCTGCGGCGCGGCGGTCGGCGCCCCGGCGGGCGCTCCGCCCACGACGAGCACGCGACCACCGTCGCGCTTCGACTTGTCCAACAACGCGGCGCCGGACGCGCGGTCCTCGGCGACCGCGGCGCTCAGGCGCGCGCCGAGCGCGGCCGACAGCGCCAGCTCGGCGCCCGGCTCGACCTCGAGGTCGTCGCTGAGCGAGCGCGCGCCCCCGGCCGGACCGGAGTGCGAGCGCAGGAACTGGTTGGCCCGCGCCAGCTCGGCGCCGACCTTCGCGGCCTCGCGGCGCGCGCCCTCGGCCGACGCCTCGGCGGCGCGGCGGGCCTGGCGGGCCAGCTCGCAGGCCCTGTCGGCCTCGGCCAGCGCCTCGCGCTTGCCGTCGACCAAGGCCTTCAACTCGATCACGCGCTCCGACGCCGCGGCGCGCTGGGCGTCGAGCGCCTGCAGCTCGCGCTCCAGCACGGCCTGGCGGTTCTCGTCCAGCTCCTTGAGCTGGGCCTCGAGCGACTCGATCCGCTCCAGCCCGTTCTCGTCGGGCTGGTCCTCGGCGGCCTGGAGCTTCAGCGCCTCCAGCTGGCGCTCGCGCGACTGCGCGCGCTCGGCGACCTGCTCGGCGGTCTCGCGCGTGCGCTCCAGGCGCAGCTCGATGCGGTCGGCGGCGGAGCGGGCGCGCTCGACGCGGCGGGCCAGCGCCTCGCGCTGCTCGGAGCGCTTGGCCAGCGCCTCCTCGGCGAGCTGGCGGCGGGCGGCGACCTCGCGCAGCTCGCCCTGGATCGACTCGCGCTCGGCGCGCGTGGACGTGACCTTCTCGACGGCCTCGGCCATCTCGGTGCGCCGCGCCCGGACGGTCTCGCGCGCCAGCTCCCAGCGCGCCTCGACGGTCTGGCGCTCCAGGCGCTCGTGCAGCTCGGCGGCCTCGGCCTGGCGCTTGAGCGGACGCAGGCGCGAGCGGGCCTCACGCTCGACGTCGAGCGCGCGGTCGAGGTTGTCCTGCGTGCGCTCGAGCTTCAGCTGCGCGCGGCGCCGGCGCTTGCGGTGCTTGCCGAGGCCGGCGGCCTCCTCGATCAGCAGGCGCCGGTCCTTGGGCTTGGAGGTGACGATCGCCTCGACACGGCCCTGCGAGACGACCGAGTGCGACTCCTTGCCCAGGCCCGTGTCGGACAGGACCTCGAGGATGTCGACCATGCGTGCGCGCGCGCCGTTGAGGCGGTACTCGCCGTCGCCGTTGCGATCCAGGCGGCGCATGATCGAGATCTCGCCGACCGGCAGGTCGACGGTGCCGTCGGAGTTGTCGAGGACCAGCTCGACCTCGGCCGAGCTGCGCGCCTGCACGCCCTTGCCGCCGCCGAAGATGACGTCCTGCATCGACTGACCGCGGATCGCGAGCGGCGACTGCTCGCCCATCGCCCACAGCACGGCGTCGGTGATGTTGGACTTGCCGGACCCGTTGGGACCGACGATCACCGACACACCAGGCGTGAACTCCAGCCTGGTGCGATCGGGGAAGGACTTGAAGCCCTTCAGGGTCATCGACTTCAGATGCACCCCCACATGGTGGCGGGTGGATCGGACGTTCGCTGCCGAAGGTTCGGGGTCCGCCCGATTTGCAGGCGGTTCTGGCGTCGGCTACGCCGCGTCGTCCGCTTCGAGGCCCTCGAGGGCCACGCGCGCGGCTTCCTGCTCGGCGTGCTTCTTGGAGCGGCCGGCGCCGGTCCCGAGGACCGCCGTGCCGACGCCCGCGGCGACCTCGAACGTCCGGTCGTGCGGCGGGCCGTGCTCGGCGGTGACCTCGTAGGCGACGACCTCGCCGCGCTGGGCGAGGCGCTCCTGCAGCGTCGACTTGTAGTCGACGGGGTGCTCCAGGGCGTGCTCGAGCTCGGGCTGGAAGGCCTCGACGACCGCGGCGGCCGTGCGCTCGTAGCCGGAGTGCAGGAAGCAGGCGCCGATCACGGCCTCGATGATCGACGCGAGCACGCGCTCGGTCTCCATCAGCGCGGTGGTCTGCTCGGCGCCCTCGGGCGCGGCGGCCTTCAGCCGCTCCGGAACGCCCAGGCGCTCGGCGACGTTGCGGCACGACGGCCCGGAGACCGTCTGCGCGCGGATCTTCGTCAGGCGGCCGGCGCCGTAGCGCTCGGCCTCCAGCAGCGGGTAGATGTGCGCGGTGATCGCGAGACCGAGCACGCTGTCGCCCAGGAACGCCAGGCGCGCGTAGGAGTCCGACCGGCGCGCGGTCCACGAGGCGTGGGTGAAGACCTGGCGCGCCAGACCCTCGGGAACCTCGTCGAGCAGATCGCGAAGCTGTTGCAAGCGGCGGGGAGGTCAGGCCGCGCCGCTGGGCGCATGGGCGAGGACGAAGTCGACCGCCGCACCCACCGACAGGATCTGCGCCGCCTGCTCGTCGGACATCCTCACGCCGTAGGAGTCCTCGAGCTCCTGGACCAGCGTGTAGAGGTCGAGCGAGTCGGCGTCCAGGTCCTCCTTGAAGCGCGTGCCCTCCTCGATCCGCGCCGCGTCGATGTCGAGCTCGTCGGCGAGGTGGTTGCGGATCAGGGTGAAGACGTCTTCGCGGGTCATGGCGTTGGCTCAACGGTAGTCGAGGAGGCGGACGCGAGCGGCGGGGCGCCCTTGAGCGCGCCGGCCTCGTCGAGCGCGGCGTGGGTCTGGCCGACGACGTCGTTGCGGACGCCGCGGGCCGCCAGGAGGATCGCCTGGGAGAAGCCGATGCGGCCGAAGCGGCCGTGCGGGACGATGCCCAGCTTGCGCAGGCCGAGCATGTAGGCACCGCCCTGCTGCTCGGGGTCGATCTCCTGGCGCAGCGCGGTGAGGTCCTTGCGCAGCAGGAGGCCGCCGAGCTTGCCCTGGGTCGAGGAGGTCGCGGCTTCGCGGATCGATCTGAGGGTCGCGGAGCTGACGCCCTCGATGAGCTTCAGCGCGACGTTGCCGGTGAAGCCGTCGGCGACGACGACGTCGGCCTCGCCGTCCATGATCACGTTGCCCTCGGTGTTGCCGACGAAGTCGACGAGCGGGCTCTGCGCCGCCCGCTCCGCGAGCAGCCTGTGGGCTTCCTGGACGGTCGGCGTGCCCTTGATCGCCTCGCTGCCGTTGGACAGCAGCGCGACGCGCGGGCGCTCGATGCCGAGGATCGTCTTGGCCAGCGCGGCGCCCATGAACGCGAACTGCACGAGGTGCTCGGGGCGGACCTCGGCGTTGGCGCCGACGTCGAGCAGCGTGACCGGCGGGCGGCCGCCCGGGACCGGGATCGGCAGCGCGAGCGCCGGGCGGTGGATGCCCTGCGAGCGGCGGATGTTGAGCAGGCCCGCAGCGAGCGCAGCACCGGTCGAGCCGCCGGAGACGAGCGCGTGGGCCCGGCCATCGGCGACGGCCTTGGCGGCGAGGACGATCGAGGCGTCCTTCGTCGAGCGCGCGGCCGCGACGGGGTCCGGGACCTTGGCGATCGAGACGGGCGCATCGACGATCTCGACGAGACCGGGCGGCGCCTCGATCTCGCCGAACGCAGCGGCGGGGCCGAAGAGGATGGAGCGGACGCCCTGGCGTGCCGCGATGGCGGCGCCGGCAGCGACCTCCGCAGGGCCGAGGTCGGCGCCGTTGGCGTCGACCGCGACGACGACCGGTTCGGCCGCCGTGGCTCCCTCGGGAGCCATGCTGCTAGTCGTGGCTGTGGCCGTGCTGCTCGGGCGCGAGCACCTCACGACCGGCGTACGTCCCGCAGGACGGGCACACCCGGTGCGGACGCCGCGGGCTGTGGCAGACCGGGCACGCGTTGATCGCGGGCGACGAGATCTTGTGCTGCGAACGACGCTTCGTCGTGCGGCTGTGCGACTGCTTCTGCTTCGGGACGGCCATGAGCGACGAGGGAGGGTAGCGGATGGGACTCCGATAGGACTTCCCGGGGCCCCGCGTTCGCCCCATCCCAGGGTTCGATCCTCCGCGCAAGCGCGCCGGGCGGCCTGATTGACTGCGGCGCGTGACCCTCCCCATCACTCCCCGCCCGATGACCGAAGCCGACGTGCCCGCTGCCGCGAAGGTCGGCCGCGATGCGCTGAACGCGCTCTACCCCGTCGAGTTCCAGCCCGCCGACGATGCCGCGCGCGAGGCGCACCGGGTCCGGTCCGAGGGCCGGGTCGGGCACCTCCTGCGGACCGATCCGGACGGTGCGTGGGTCTCGGTCACCGAGGACGGCGAGGTCGTCGGGATCGCGCTGGCGCTGGTGCGCGAGGGCGTCTGGGGGCTCTCGCTGTTCGGCGTCAGGACCGGGATGCAGGGCCAGGGGATCGGCGGGCCGCTGCTCAACGCGTCGCTGCAGACCGCCGAGCACGCGCGCGCGGCGATCATCCTGTCCTCGGCCGACCCGCGTGCGATGCGGCGCTACTTCCGGGCGGGCTTCGCGCTGCGGCCGTGCCTCGCGGCGGCGGGGCCGATCAACCGCTCGCGGATCCCGAGCGGTCTGAG
Source organism: Conexibacter woesei Iso977N (assembly GCF_000424625.1). Taxonomy (GTDB): domain Bacteria; phylum Actinomycetota; class Thermoleophilia; order Solirubrobacterales; family Solirubrobacteraceae; genus Baekduia; species Baekduia woesei_A. The sequence goes on along the minus strand of NZ_AUKG01000002.1, from coordinate 1,220,789 downwards.
GTCCCGCGCGGGTGACGCCGGCCGCGACGCCGACACGATCGCCGCCGCCTCCCGCCACGTCCGCTCCGCCGAGCACGGCCCGGACGTCGCCGCGATGCTCGCGACCGGCGGCGAGCTGCTCGTCTACGAGGGCCGCGGCTGGGCCGTCGTCCGCGACGGCTCGCCGGTCATCGTCGCGGCCTTCGACGACGAGGCGGCGACCGACCTGCTGTGGTCCTGCTTCGCGGCCGGCAGGCCCGGCGAGTCGGTGCACGTCGACTTCATCTCGCAGAGCAACGACTGGGCGGCGGCGGTCGTGCTCGACATGGGGCTGTCGCTCACGCCCGACGGCCCGGTCTTCACGCGCGGCGACCTCGGCCCGCTGGCGCCCTACCTCCCGAGCGGAGCGTACTTGTAGGCCATGATCGAGCTTCGCGCGGGGACCCGCGGCGACATCCCGGCGCTGGCGCGCCTCGTTCGCCGCTGCGACGAGTCCCAGCGCGCGTGGGCGGGCCCGGACATCCGGATGCCCGACCCGGAGGCCGAGGAGCTCGAGTGGGACCTGCGCTTCGCCCGGTCCGGGTCGTGGATCCGGGTGGCGGTCGACGGCGAGGCGCTCGTCGGCGCGATCGCCTTCGCGCAGGCGACGGTCTCGCGCCACGACCGGACGCCGGTCGCGGGCCTCGGCCACGTCTCGGCGGTGTTCGTCGATCCCGGCCACTGGCGCCGCGGGATCGCGCGGCAGATGCTCGGCGCCGCCGAGGACGCGATGCGCGCCGCCGGCCACGACCGCGCCCAGCTCTGGACGCTGGAGGGCTCGCCCGCCGAGCAGTTGTACACGGCGCTCGGCTGGCACCGCGACGGGCGGCGCGACCTGTTCCCGCCGATGGGCCTGACGACGGTGGCGTACGTCAAGCCGCTGCGGTAGGACTGCGCCATGCGCAATGCAGACACGGCCATCGTCAAGGCGCCGTCAGAGGCTCGCGGCGTCGCGATCACCGGTTGGCGCGCGATCGGCGCACTCTCGCTCGGCTCGGCCGCGTTCGGCGCGCTGGCCGTCGGCGCCGTCGCGATCGGCGCGCTGGCGATCGGCAGGCTGAGGGTCGGTCAGGCGCAGCTCGGCAGAGTCGAGATCGACGAGCTCACCGTCCGCCGCCTCCGCGTCGAGGAGGTCGAGGGCGCCGCGCTCACGCCGCCGTCAGCCGGCGCCGAGTAGCTAGTTGTCGAACTTGAGCTCCGACAGCGCCGCCCAGCGGGCGTCGGGCGCCTTCTCGTGGTGGTGCTCGGGGCCGGCGGTGTTGAGGTTCTCGCCGCACTCCGGGCACAGCCCGAGGCACTGCGGGGTGCAGAGGATGTTCGCCGGCAGCGTCAGCGCGAGCGAGTCGCGCGTCCAGCCCGCGACGTCCACGAGGTCGTTCGTCACGTAGGGCGAGTCCAGCTCGGGACCCTCGTCGGGGACGTCGACCTCGTAGGAGTCGACGGTGAACGATGGCGACGCCGGCTCCAGGCAGCGCATGCAGGGGCCGGACAGCGTCGCGCTGAAGCGCAGGCGCAGCGACCAGCCGCCGGCGGTCATGCGGCTCGCGTCGAGCTCAACCGGGATCGGCGTCGGCGAGACGTCGTAGCGCTCGTTGCTCAGGTCGAAGTGGTCGAGCGGGATCTCGAGATCGAGATGGCGGGCCTCCCCGGCACGGAGGTGCAGCGGGGCGAGGTCGAAGGTGTCGGTTCGCGCGAACATCGCACGTCCGAGGGTAGAAGATGCAGCTGTGCGAGCCATGGTGTTGGACGCTCCCCGAACGCCTCTGCGTTCCGTCGACGATCTCCCGAAGCCCGAGCCGGGCCCCGGCCAGGTCCTGCTCAAGGTCAAAGCCTGCGGGGTCTGCCGGACGGATCTGCACGTGACCGACGGCGAGGTCGAGCAGACCCGCGCGCCGCTCGTGCTCGGCCACCAGATCGTCGGTCTGCGCGAGGACACCGGAGCGCGCGTCGGCGTGCCCTGGCTGGGCTGGACCGACGGCACCTGCCCGGCGTGCGAGCGGGGCCAGGAGAACCTCTGCGTTGCGGCGCGGTTCACCGGCAAGGACCTCGACGGCGGGTTCGCCGAGTACGCCCGTCGCCGACGAGCGCTTCTGCCTCCCGCTGCCAGACGACATGGACGACGTGCACGTCGCGCCGCTGCTGTGCGCGGGGCTGATCGGCCTGCGGACGCTGCGCGCGGGCGGCGACCCGGCGCGCGTCGGGCTCTACGGGTTCGGCGCCGCGGCCCACCTGGTCTGCCAGGTCGCGGTCTTCGAGGGCCGCGAGGTGTACGCCTTCACGCGCCCGGGTGACGTGCGCGGCCAGGACTTCGCCCGCGCCCAGGGCGCGCTCTGGGCCGGCGGGACCGACGAGACGCCGCCCGTCGAGCTGGACGCCGCGCTGATCTTCGCCCCCGCGGGCGACCTCGTCCCGCTCGCGCTGCGCGCGGTCCGGCCCGGCGGCGTCGTGGTCTGCGGCGGCATCCACATGAGCGACATCCCGTCGTTCCCCTACGCGGACCTCTGGGGCGAGCGCGTCATCCGCTCGGTCGCGAACCTCACCCGCGCCGACGGCCACGAGCTGCTCGCGCTCGCACCCCGGATCCCACTCAGGCCCCAGGTCACGACCTACGCGCTCGAAGACGCCCAGCAGGCGCTGGACGACCTGCGGTCAGGCGCGCTCAAAGGCGCCGCCGTGATCGTCCCCTGAGCCGCGAGAATCGCCCCGTGGGCGATTGCTCGCGTTGGAGTCAGCGCCCGCAAGGCGGTGACTCCACGCCGCTACGCCTTGGCCGTCGTGTCCTCCGCGTCGTCCTTGGCCAGCTCGCGCTTGAGCACCTTGCCCGTCGCGTTGCGCGGCAGCTCCTCGAGGAACACGATCTCGCGCGGCACCTTGTACGACGCGAGGTTCGCCTTGATGTAGGCCTTGAGGTCGTCCTCGCTCGCCGCGCCCTCGCTCGACACCACGACGAACGCGCGCAGCCGCTGGCCGAACTTCTCGTCGTCGACGCCGACGACCGCGGCCTCCTCCACGTGCTCGTGGTGGCTGAGCAGGTCCTCGACCTCGCGCGGGAACACGTTCTCGCCGCCGGAGACGATCATCTCGTCGTCGCGACCGTCCACGAAGAGCCGCCCGCCGTCGTCGAAGTGGCCCACGTCGCCGGTCGACATCAGGCCGTTGATGATGGCCTTGCCTCCGCCGCCCGTGTAGCCGTCGAAGACCAGCTCGTTGCCGACGAAGATCCGGCCGGTCTCGCCGTCGCCGACCTCGTTGCCGTCGTCGTCGTACAACTTGACGATCGTCCCGAACGGCGGCTTGCCCGCGGTCCCGGGCGCGGCGCGCAGGTCGGTCGGCTGGGCGATCGTCGCCCACGCGACCTCGGTCGACCCGTACAGGTTGTAGAGCACGTCGCCGAAGCGGTCCATGACCTCGGTGGCCAGCGGGCCGGGCAGCGCGCTGCCGCTCGCCCCGATGATCCTGAGGCTGCGCAAGTCATAGCGGTCGATCGTCTCCGGCGGCAGCTCCAGGATCCGCGACAACATCACCGGGACGACGACGAGCGTCGTGCACTCGTGCTGGGCGATCGCGCTGAGCGTGCCCTCCGGGTCGAACTTCCGGCGCAGGACCAGCTGGGCGCCCAGCGCCATCCCGAGCGTGAAGTGCGCGAAGCCCCACGAGTGGAACATCGGCGCCGCGACCATCCACGGCTCCTCGGCGCGCAGCGGGATCTTCGACAGCAGCCCGGCGGCGGGCAGCAGCGACTTGGGCTGCGAGCGGTTCGCGCCCTTCGGCGTGCCGGTCGTGCCGGACGTCAGGATCACGACGCGGCCCTTCTCGGCCGGCGGCGTCAGGTCGGCGGTGTCGCCCTGCTTGATGAGGTCTTCCAGGAGCGGGTCGCCGGACGGCTTGCCGGACTCGCCGTCGAACCACGCGACGAAGCGCTTGCGGCGCTTGCCGGCGTCCTTGACCATGTCGGCGAACTCCTCGTCGTACACGATCGCCTTCGGCTTCTCGCGCGCGCAGACGTCGGTGATCTGCGGCCCCGCGAACATCGTGTTGAGGTACAACGCGTTGGCGCCGAGCTTGGAGCACGCGACGGTCGCGTCGATGAAGCCGCGGTGGTTGCGGCACAGGATCGCGACGCCGTCGCCCTCGCCGATCCCCATGTCGCTCCAGGCGTTGGCGAGCGCGTTGGTGCGATCGTGGATCTCCTGGAACGTGAGCGTGCCGAGCTCGTCGACGATCCCGACCTTGTCGGGCCGCCGTACCGCGCTGACGCTGTAGCCCGCGGCAGGGGTCGGACCCCATCTGAGCATCGTCGACGCCATGTGGACGAGCTTCTCCGGCCGCATCGGTCGGATGACGCCGGCGTCGGCGAGGACCTTGACGGCCGTCGCTGTGTTGCCGACCCGGTCGAGGACAGACTGCACCTGGGGCATTGCAGGGGACTATCGCACTTGTGAAGAAGTGTTGGTGCGGTTCCGCACTTGACCGTCCGGTCAGTTCGGAAGCCTCAGGCCAGGCGGGACGTCGCCCTTCTCGATCATGTTGCGGATGTCGCCGGCCCGCTTGGGGTTGAGGAAGACGTGGCGCTGCCCGACGCTCGGCTTCTCGGACAGGAGGCCCGCCGCCAGCAGGGCTTCTCCGACGCTGTCGGCGAGGCCGCGATCGTTGCCGGCGAAGCCGCGGGCGAGGTGGGTGAAGTCCGTGTGGTAGCCGCCCCACTTACCCATCCCGTCCAGCCTTTGGAGGATGCGGCGGGCGACGCGGCGGCTCGGGTCGGGGTCATCGTGCGGACGTGCGAAGCCGTCGCCGCTGCCGTCGTCGAGCGCGGCGAGGACCTGGTCCTCCAGCTCCTGGGATGACGCCGGATCGGCGGGGCGGCCGCCGAGCTTGGCGATCTCCAGCGCGACGTTGAGCGGGTGCGCGGAGCCGATCGGGGGCTTGAAGTCGGTGGCCGTGTCGATCAGCTCCGGCGGGACCGCGAGCAGCAGCGCCTTCAGGCGGTCGATCGCGGTGGTCTGCTCGTCGGCGAACGACAGGGGGGCGAGTTCTGGGTCCCCGGGCCCTAGAGGGGACATGACCCGGATCGCCAGGAACTCCCCGTCCAACGTGCCCGCCTCGATCGTCTGCGGCTGCTCGGACGCGTCGGCCAAAGCGCCGACCAGGGCCGCCGTCAGCAGCCACGCGCGCTCCTCGACCACGTCGGGGTCGGCGCGCAGCCCGAGCGCGACCGGCGCGACCGCGACCAGGCCGTGCTCGGTGCTCGCCACGACGGCGACGACCGGGTGCTCGTACCCGGAGCGCGCGAGCGCGAGCTCGCCCTTGCCGTGCTGCAGCTCCTGTCCCAGGAGCAGGCGCAGCTGGCCAAGGCGCTCGCGGGGCGCTGCGATCCCGCCGGCGTCGGCCAGGACCTGCTCGATGCCGGTCAGGGTCGGCCGCATGGTCCGATGGAGCCTATGGGGCAAGCGCACGGATCCGTGCAGTCCGTCCGTCGCCGTCCCCAGACTGTTCGGTCCCTGATGAAGCTGGTCCACGCTGCAGACATCCACCTCGACAGCCCGATGCACGGGCTGACGGCCTACGACACCGCGCCGGTCGCCGAGCTGCGCCTCGCGACGCGCAACGCGTTCCGGGGGCTCGTCGACCTGTGCCTGGACGAGGCGGTGGACGCGCTGCTGATCGGCGGCGACCTCTACGACGGCGACTGGCACGACTACGCGACCGGCGCGTTCTTCGTGCGCGAGATGGTGCGCCTGCGTGAGGCGGGGATCCCGGTAGTCGTCGTGACGGGCAACCACGACGCGGCCTCGCGGATCACGAAGGCGCTGCGGGTGCCCGACAACGTGAGGCTGCTGTCGGTGGAGGCGCCGGAGACGGTCGTCTTCGACGAGCTCGGGCTGGCCGTGCACGGGCAGGGCTACGCGACCGCCGCGGTGCTGGAGGACCTGAGCGCCGCCTACCCGGCGCCGCGCTCGGGGCTGGTCAACGTGGGGCTGCTGCACACGAGCGCCGACGGCCGCTTCGACCACGCGCCGTACGCGCCGTGCCGGGTCGAGCGCCTGGCGGCGCACGGCTACGACTTCTGGGGGCTCGGGCACGTCCACGAGCGGATGCTGCTGCACGCCGATCCGCCGGTGCTGTTCCCGGGCTGCCTGCAAGGGCGCTCGGTGCGCGAGACCGGGCCGAAGGGCGCGACGGTCGTGACGTTCGGCGCCGACCACGTGCCGGCGCTGGACGCCCGGACGCTCGACGTGGTGCGGTGGTCCGTTGTTGATGTGGATGCCTCGACGCTGACCGACGCCGACGAGGTGCTCACCGCCGTGTCGTCGTCGCTGGGCGACGCGGTCGCCGCTGCGGACGGCCGCCTGCTCGCGGCGCGGATCCGGGTGGTCGGCGAGTCCGTCGTCCACGGCGACCTGCTGCGCGCGGCGCGCCGCTTCGAGTGGGACGTGCGCGGCGCGGCGGCCGAGGTCGCCGGCGACGAGGCGTGGATCGAGAAGGTCCAGGTCCGCACCACTGCCGTCGGCGCCGCCGAGCGGTCGGAGGTCCCGGCCGACGACGTCTTCTCGGCGCTGTCGGCGGCGGTCTCCGACGCCGACGTCGCCGACCTGGTCGGCGAGCTCGACGGGCTGGCCGGCAAGCTGCGCGGCGCGATCGCCTGGGACCCGACCGACGAGGGCGTCGTGCGCGAGCTGCTCGACGACGTCGCGCGCGAGCTGCCGGCGCTGCTGCTCGACGGAGGTGCCGCATGATCCGGATCGCCCGCCTGGACCTGGAGCGCTGGGGCCACTTCGACGACCGGACGCTGACGTTCGGGCCGTCGGGGTCGCTGCATCTCGTCTACGGCCCCAACGAGGCCGGCAAGTCGACGACGCGCCGCGCGGTCAGCGCGCTGCTGTTCGGCGTGCCCGCGCGGACACGCGACACCTACGGCCGGCCGGGGGCCGACCTGCGGATCCGCGCGCTGCTGGAGCTGGGCGACCGCTCGCTGGAGGTCACGCGGCGCAAGGGCATCAAGAACACGTTGTTGGACAACAACGGCGATCCGCTGGACGAGACCGCGCTGCGCGCCGCGCTGGGTGGGCTGACGTCCGAGGTCCACTCGGGGCTGTTCGAGATCACGCACGAGTCGCTGGTCCAGGGCGGCGAGGAGCTGCTGGCCGGTCACGGCGCGGTCGGCGAGTCGCTGTTCGCGGCCGCGGCGGGCACGGCGCGCCTGCACCGGTTGTTGAAGCACTTGGAGTCGGAGTCCGAGACGCTGTTCTCGACCCGCCCGTCCAAGAAGGAGCTGAACCTGCTCCTGAGCCGCCACGCCGAGGTCACGCGCGCGCTGCGCGACGCCTCGCTGCGCCCGCCGCGCTACGAGGCGCTGCAGCGCGAGCTGTCCGAGCTGACCGCGGCGCTCAACTCCGCCTCGTCGGTGCTCGCCGCCTCCGAGCACGACCACTCGCGGCTGGAGCGCCTGCGCGGCGCGCTGCCGCTGGCCGCCCAGCGCGCGACCCGGATCGCCGAGCTGGCCGCGCTCGGCGACGTCCCGGCGCTGTCGGCCGACGCCGCCGACCGCCGCATCGCCGCGACCAACCGCCGCTCGACAGCCGCCGCGGCCGCCGCCGCGACGACCCGCGAGCTGGCCCGCGCCCGCGCCCGCACGTCGGAGCTGGCGGTCGACGACGCCTTCCTCCCCGCCGCCCCGGCGCTGGAGGCCCTCGCAGCGACCGCCTCCTCGATCGAGTCCGAGACCGTCCGCCGCGCCTCCCTCTCGACCGCCCTCACAACGCTTCAGGCCTCGCTCGCCGACCAGCTCGCGTCGCTGACGCCGAACCTCGCCGCGTCCGGCGCCGCGCGGCTCACGCTCGACGCCGACGCACGTGACCGCCTGGAGGCGCACCTCCAGGCACGGACCGGCGTGCAGCAGGCGGCGACGTCGGCCCGCGCGGCGGTCGAGGACGCGCGGCGCGCAGCCGAACGCGCCGCGCGCGACGCCGCGCCCGCCCCGGCCGCGACCGACGACACCATGTTGACCGCGGCGCTCCGCGGCGCCCGCCGCGCTGGCGACGTGGACGAGGAGATCGCCCGCGCCCGCGCCGACGAGCGCGCGGCCCGCGCGGCCGCCGACCGGACCGCGGGCGGCGACGCCGAGGCGCTCGCCGCGATCCCGGTCCCCGACCGCGAGACGATCGAACGGCTGCTCGGCGACGTCGTCGAGGCCGAGCGCATCCGCACGGCGCTCGAGACCGAGTCCGACACGATCGCCGAGACGATCCGCCACCTCGAGGCCCAGCGCGACGACCTCGGCGCCGAGGCGCCGGTCCTCGACGCCTCCGCGCTCGACGCCGCGCGCGTTGCCCGCGAGGCGACATGGTCGAAGGTCCGCGAGGCGCTGGTCTCCGAAGCGCCGGTCGCCGATGTCGAGCAGCTCGCGGTCGAGCACGAGCTGACGACGACCGAGGCCGACGACGTCGCCGACGAGCGCCTCCGCCACGCCGAGGACGTCACCCGCCTCGCCGACATCGAGCGCAACCTCACCAAGCTCGCCCGCGACACCACCGACCTCACCGCCCGTCGCGAGCGCCACACCGCCGCGATCGAACGCGCGACCACCGCCTGGATCTCCGCCTGGTCCGCAGCCGGCGACGCCGCGCCGACACCCGCCTCCGCCGGCACCTTCCTCTCCCGCCGCGAGACCACCCTCACCCACCTCCGCACCGCCACCGAAGCCGCGACCCGCGCGACCACGGCGACCCACCTCCGCACCGACCACACCACCTCCCTCCGCACGGCCCTCGCCGCCACCGCGCCGCCGACGAGCGACGACGCCGCGCCCTCCGCGCCACGCGACGCCGAGCCTTCCGCCGACGTCCCGCTGGCGACGCTCATCGAGCTGGCCGAGACGCGGCTGGAGTCCCTCCGCGCCGACGCCGACCGCGCGACCCGCGCGGCCGAGGCCGTCGCGCGCACCGCCTCCGGCCTGGAGGACGCGCAGGCCGACGCGGCCCGCGCCGAGGCCGCGCTCACCGCCTGGACCTCCGAGTGGACGACGCTGCGCGACGGCTGCGGCCTGGCCGAGAACCTCGCGCCCGACGACGCGCTCACCACCCTGCGCACGCTGGAGCAGGCCGCACGCGACCAAGACCGCGCAGCATCGCTGACCGAAGAGCTCGCCGCGCTCGACGCGGCTCGCGAGGCGTTCGAGGCCGACGTGGCGACCCACGTCGCGCAGCTGACGCCCGACCTCACCGACCGCCCCGCGCTCGCGGCCGCCCAGGAGCTGCACCGCCGCGCGACCGCCGCGCGCGCCGCGGCCGCCGAGCGCGCCGCGCTCGCCACTGCGATCGCCGACCTCGAGCGCGACGAGGCCGAGCACCAGGCCGTCGTCGCCGAGGCCGACCAGGAGCTGGCCGCGCTCCGCGCGACCGCCGGCGCGACCGACGACGCCGAGCTGATCGAGCACGAGCAGCGCGCCGCGCGCGCCGCGGCGCTGCGCGAGGAGATCGCCTCGCTCGACGGCGACCTCGCCCGCGCGGGCGGCCAGCCGGCCGACCAGGTCGCGGCCGCCGTCGCCGACCTCGACGCCGACGACGCCGCCGTCCAGGCCGATGACCTCAGGTCCCGCATCGCCCGCGAGCGCGACGCGCGCGACGAAGCCGCAGCCGCAGTCACGCGCGCACAGGACGAGCTGGCCCGGCTGGAGCGCTCCGACGAGGCGGCAGCGCTGCGCCAGGAGTCCGCGACGCTCGAAGCCGAGATCCGCGCGGTCGCCGAGCGCTACGCCCGTGCGCGCCTCGCCCAGAAGGTCCTGCGCGACGCGATCGCCAGCTACCGCAGCGCCCACGAGGGGCCGCTGCTGAGCCGCGCGAACGAGCTGTTCCCCGCGCTCACCTGCGAGCGCTTCGCGCGCCTGGAGACCGACGTCGACGACCGCGACGAGGACGTCCTGATCGCGATCACCGCCGACGGCTCCCGCCGCCGCGTCGAGGAGCTCAGCGACGGCACCCGCGAGCAGCTCTTCCTCGCCCTCCGCCTCGCCGCGATCGAGCGCCACGTGACGACCTCCGAGCCGGTCCCCGTCCTCTTCGACGACGTCCTCCTCGAATCCGACGACGACCGCGCCCGCCGCATCCTCACCGCCCTCGCCTCCCTCGCCGAGTCGACCCAGGTCATCGTCCTCACCCACCACCGCCACCTCATCTCGCTGGCAGCCTCGACGATCCCCGCGTCATCCCTCGACCTCATCACCCTCGCCGAGCGCCAGCCCATCGAGGCGGCCGCCCCCTCCGCGCTTCCCGCCATCGCCGCCGCCGAGGCCGAGCCCGAGCCGATCGCCTCCGAGCCCGAGCCGGCCGTCTTCGAGCCCATCGCTTCCGACGCCGAGCACTCCAACGCGGACGACTCCGGCCGCACCGCCGAGCCCGAGCCCGAGCCCGTCTCCTCGGCGCCAGAGGACGACGACGCTCCGGCCGACCACCAGCCCGAGGACGCCCCGACGCCGACGCTCGCCGAGGAGCTCGCCGCCCTCACGGGTCCCTCGATCCACGAGTCGCCCTACGGCGAGCAGACCAGCTTGTTGTAGTCCTACACGGCAGTACGCGGCGCGGCGCCAACGCCGCTGCTCACGCCCGTCAGGCGCTCGCTCAGCTCCCACAGGCCGCGCGCGACGTCGGCGTCGCGGGCGACGCGGGTCCGGCCGACCAGGTGCGGGTGGCCGCGCTGCTCCATGAACCCGTCCGGCCCGACGAACGAGTCGCCCGGGATGTCCTGGGTCGCGGCGAACAGCGTCGGCAGCGCGCCCATCTCGTCGCTCTGCGCGAACAGCCGGTTGCCGAGCGAGGCCATCAGCACGTCCTGGACCCTCGAGCCCGTGTGATCCTGCAGGTGCGTGCTCGCGTAGCCGGGGTGCGCCGCGACCGCGCGCACGTCCGAGCCCGCCTCGGTCAGCCGCCGCTGCAGCTCCCTCGTGAACAGCAAGTTGGACAACTTGGTCTGCCCGTAGGCCGGCCACGCCCGGTAGCGGCGGCGCTCCCAGTTCAAGTCCTCCAGGTCGACCCTGCCGATCCGGTGCGCGCCCGACGAGACCGTCACGACGCGGTCGGTCACGTTGCCCAGCAGCAGGTTCGTCAGCGCGAAGTGGCCGAGGTGGTTGGTCCCGATCTGCAGCTCGAACCCGTCGACGGTCTTGCCCTGCGGCACCGCCATGATCCCCGCGTTGTTGATCAAGATGTCCAGCGGCCCGGACCACCCCGCCGCGAACGCCCGGACCGACTCCAGCGACGCGAGGTCCAGCGCCCGGACCTCCCACGACCCGGCACCCGACGCGAACCCCTCCGCGACCCGCGAGCCCTTCGCCACATCGCGCACCGCGAGCACCACGTGGGCACCGGCCCGCGTCAGCTCGCGCGCGGTCACCGTCCCGAGACCGCTCGACGCGCCCGTCACGACGATCACCCGCCCGGCCAGATCCGGGAGATCGGCGGCGGTCCACTTCGAGGAGGAGGAAGAAGGCATGCGGCGAATGTAGACGCCGCCGACAAAGATGTCAATGACAACAATGCTGTCGACGCCAACACATCCCGGTTACCATGTCCACCGAGTTGACCACGACCGCCCGTCCCTACCACCACGGCAACCTCCGTGAGGCGCTGCTCGCCGCGGCCGAGCGCGCGCTGGAGACGACCGGCGCGCAGGATCTGTCGCTGCGCGAGCTCGCTCGCGAGGTCGGTGTCAGCCACGCCGCGCCCCGTCGCCACTTCCCCGACAAGCAGGCGCTCCTCGACGCCCTCGCGCTCAACGGCTTCGAGCAGCTCGGCGCGGTCCTCGCCAAGGCCATCAACAACGCCGAGCCGCGCTTCGACGCGCAGATGCTCTCGCTCGCCCGCGCCTACACCGGCTACGCGACCGCCCACCCCGCGCTGATCGAGCTGATGTTCGCCGCCAAGCACAAGGCCGGCGGCCCGCCCGAGCTGACCGAGGCCGGCGAGCGCGCCTTCGCCCCCGCCCTGGAAGCCGTCGCCGCCGGCCAAGCCGCCGGCGCCGTCGTCCCCGGCGACCCCGAGCGCGTCGCGATCGTCGCCTTCGCCGCCCTCCAAGGCCTCGTCGCCCTCGCCAACACCGGCTTCCTCGGCGAAGAACCCCTCAACGACCTCCTCGACGACGCCATGCAGCGCCTCATGCTCGGCCTCCAGCCGCGCACCGCCTGACCCCGGCGTCTCCGCGCGCGACTCCTCGGTCGCTGACGTGGCGCGCCGCCGCCTCCGCGCGCGCAACTCCCGTCGGAGCGACGCGTTCCCACTTGCGATGGGCCCGACGCCGATCCAGCGAGCCGGTCGCGCGCTTCATGCACGCGTCGCTCACCCGACGGCGGCGCTGTTCGCGATGCTGTTGTTGGCCGCGATCGGCCCAGCTCCGGCGGCGGGCAGCCGGCTACTGCTGCATGACGTCGGCCCGATCGGCCCGCACGTGCGCAGTGACGGTGAGCGCTACATCGCCGCCAGCGGTACGACGCTTGGCGCGGCGGTGACCGTCCTCGACACGAGGACCGGGAAGCGATCGACGGTCGCCTCTCCCGCCGGGTGCTTCTTCTCCGATGCACACGCCGCAACGCTCCTGTGGGAATGCGAGGGCCGGGACGGCTTCGAGACGGGCGCGACCCTCGACCTGGCGACCGGATCGCGAACCGCGCTCCCGGTACCGCCACACGACGTGGCGACCGCGGACGGGTCGCGCTACGAAGCGATCGGTGCACGTTGGGCGCGCGTGCGCTTCTTCAGCTACCACTCCACGACGGTGGCGTGGATCAGCCGCCGCACCGGTCGCCTGGTCAGCGACGATCCCGGCGCCTCGTTCGTCCCCGACCTCGACCGCGCCGCGCTCATGCGGCCGCTGTGCTCGCCCGTCGAGCGTCCCACCGTCCCTGACACGTCAGGCCTCGGCGTCGTGCTGGCGGACGAGCTCGCACGGGCGGGTCCGTGGGCAGCGGGCACGCGCTACGCCGACATCGAGGCTCCGCCCGGGGTCGTCCAGCTCCAACACTGCGGCCGGGCGCCGCGAACGCTGAGGATCTGCCGCCACGTCCAGTGCTCCGACCCGGTGATCACCAGGGACTTCGTCGCGTGGACCGAGAACGACAGGCGCGGGCGGCTCGTGGTGCGTTCGCTCGCCACCGGACGGGTCCGCAGCGCGTCACGACCGGCGCCGCTGACGCCGCTGCTCGCCGGCCGGCGGCTCTACGTCGCCGAAGCCGGCCGGCTCCTGCGCGTCGCCCTCTGACAGAAGGCCGGCACTTCGCGCGCCCGATGCGCCGAGGCGCTGCAATGCAGCTAGTTGTAGTCCTTGCCCGCCGACTGCACCAACAACGCGATTTGGACGCGGTTCTCGACGCCGAGCTTCGACAGCAGCTTCGAGACGTGCGCCTTGACGGTCGCGACCGACATGTGCAGCTCGGTCGCGATCTCGGCGTTGGCGCGGCCTTCGCCGACGGCGAGCGCGACCTCGTGCTCGCGGGCGCTGAGCAGCTCCAGCCTGGTGCGGGCGCGGTCGGCGCGCGCCGCGGCCTCGCCGTCGCCCGCGACCAGCGAGATCAGCCGGCGCGCGACGGTCGGCGAGAGCATCGCGTCGCCGGCGTGGACGGTCTCGATCGCCCGGACGATCTCGGCCGGCGGCGTGTCCTTCAGCAGGAACCCGGCGGCGCCCGCCTGCAGCGCGCGCAGGACCAGCTCGTCGGCGTCGAACGTCGTCAGCACGACGACCGCGGGCGCGTCGGGCTGCTCGCGCACCAACCTGGTGGCCTCGATGCCATCGACTTGCGGCATCCGGATGTCCATCAACACGACGTCGGGCCGGTGGCGGTCCAGCGCTGCCAGCACGCCGCGGCCGTCGTCGGCCTCGCCGACGACCTCGATGCCCTCCGCACCCGACAACATCATCTTGAGGCCGGACCGGACGAGCGCGTCGTCGTCGACCAACACCACGCGGATGCTCACGCCGCCGGCTCCCACGGCAGGACCGCGCGCAGGACGAAGTCGCCCGTCGCGTCCGGCCCGCACTCCAGCGCGCCACCCGCGATCGCGACCCGCTCCCGCAGCCCGATCAGCCCCGCGCCCGCGCCGGGCAGCGCCGCGCCGCCCGGCGCCGCGACGACCCCTACAGGTCGACGACTCACGACCGACACAACCACCTTGCCTTGCTCGCCTTCGACGACAACTTCGACCGCCGACGCAGGGGCGTGCTTGCGCGCGTTGGTCAGCCCCTCCTGGACGATCCGGTAGACGGTCCGCCCGAGCGCCGCCGGGAGCTCTACAGCCTCGGCGACCTCGACCCGCAACCCCACCTTCGTGCCCGCCGCCCGCGACTCGTCGACCAACGCCGGAATCTCGGCAAGCGTCGGCTGCGGCGGATCCGTCGCCCGCTCCCCCGGCCCGGCCCACGCCCGCGTCCCATCCGCCCCACGACCCCGCCTCGCAGCGGGGATGGCTGATGGAGCTGCTCCGCCCGCGAGTCGCGTGGTGGCCGACGAGGCGGCGGCGGGCGACGCTGAGGCGGCGGCCGGCGGAGGGGCGGCGGGCGTTCCGGGCGGAGCGGCGGCGGCCGGCGGAGCGGCGGCGGCCGGCGGAGCGGCGGCGGCCGGCGGAGCGGCGGCGGCCGGCGGAGCGGCGGCGGCCGGCGGAGTGACGGCGGGCGGGGACGCGGTGGGTGGCTCTTCGAGGTCCGGTTCGCGCAGCACGCCGATGACCTCGCGAAGCTCCTGCAGCGCGCTGTGCGCTGAGGCGCGGACGATGGAGGCCGCGGTCGCGATGTCCTCTGGCGGCGCGTCCGGGCGGAACTCCAGTGCGCCGGCGTGCACGCTCAGCAGCGACAGGCGGTGCGCCAGGACGTCGTGCATCTCCCGCGCGATGCGGCGGCGTTCGGCGTCGCGGGCCTGCTCGGCGTAGAGCCGGTGTTCGTTCTCCAGCCGTGCGGCGCGTTCGTGCAGCGAGGCGACGAGCTCGCGTTGGGCGCGGGCGAACAACCCCCAGCCGATCGCGACGGTCGTCAGCAACAACCCGACGAACAGCCCGGACCAGTCGTAGCCGTGCGCGGCACCGTAGGAGAACGCCGACACCGCGGCGCCCACGCAGCCGAACAGCCCGACCGCCGCCACGCGGCGGCCGTTGCTCATCCGCAGCGACGCGTTGAAGCAGGCGGCCAGCGCCGCCGCCGCGGCCAGCGCGCTGAACGCCGACAGCGCGATCGCCACCACCGCGACCTCGATCGGCCGCGTCCGCCGGAACCACAGCGCGGCGAGCGCCACGACCCCCAACGCGATGTCGAGCCCGATCGTCAGGTCCGAGCGGTACGACATCGTCGACCCGAGGATCGCCACGCCGAACACGACCGCGAAGGCGTACATCAACGCGTCGACCACCCAGTCCCGCGGCGTACGTCTGCCGTCGGACTCGGCGAGCACCGCCGCGGGCAGCAACAACCGCTGCCATTGCGCAACACCGTCAGTCATGACATCAAGCACCGTACTCACCGCAGGACACTCCGACCCCCTACCGAAGTCGATCCCAGAACCGACCCCCGGCCGTCGCGCCGCCACCCCCAAACCCAGATCCTCTCCACCATGATCGAGTCCCTAGGCCTCACGAAGCGCCTCGGAGGACGCAACGTCGTCGAAGACGTCACGTTCACCTGCGCCCCCGGCACCGTCACCGGCTTCCTCGGCCCCAACGGCGCCGGCAAGACCACCACCATGCGCATGTTGTGCGGGTTGTCGGCGCCGGACGCAGGCCGCGCCACCATCTTGAACACCAACTACCGGGAGCTGCCCAACCCCGGCCGCCGCGTCGGCATCCTGCTCGACGCCAGCGCCCAGCACGACGGCCGCCGCGGCGAGGAGGCGCTGACGCTCTCCGCGCTGACGATGGGCCAGGACCCCAAGGTCGTCCCCGAGCTGCTGGACCGCGTCGGCCTCGAGAAGCGCGCCGCGCGCCAGCGCGTCAAGCAGTACTCGCTCGGCATGCGCCAGCGCCTCGGTATCGCCAACGCGCTGATCGGCGAGCCGGAGGTCCTGATCCTCGACGAGCCCGCCAACGGCCTGGACCCGGAGGGCATGCGCTGGATGCGCACGCTCCTCCGCGACTTCGCCGACCGCGGCGGCACCGTCCTGCTCTCCTCCCACCTCCTGCACGAGGTCGAAGCGGTCGCCGACCAGCTCGTGATCATCGGCAAGGGCAGGATCGTCGCCGCCGGCACGCGCGAGGAGCTGCTCGCCGGCGCCGGCACGCTCGTCCGCGCCGCCGACGACGCCGCCGCCCTCGACACCGCGCTCACCAGCGCCCAGCTCGACCACCGCGCCCACCCCGACGGCGGCTTCATCGTCGACGCCGAACCCGACCAGGTCGGCCGCGCCGCCCTGCAGGGCCAGGTCGCCCTCGCCCACCTCGGCCCGTCCGAGTCGGCCGGCCTCGAGCAGCTGTTCTTCGACCTCACCTCCGGCCACGAGCAGGCCGTCAACCCCGACCACGCCCTGGAGGCCACGCGATGAGTGCCGCCACCGCCACCGCCACCGTCGCCCCTGGCCGCGACACACGGCCCGGCCTGCTGACGCTCACCCGCGTCGAGCTGCGCAAGACCTACGACACGCGCGCCGGCTTCTGGCTGCTGATCTCCGTCGTCCTGCTGATGCTCGCGACCGCGCTGATCACCGTGCTCAGCGGCTCGGACGGCGATCACACCTGGGGCAACCTCCTCAACAACAGCTCGCAGGCCCTCAACTTCCTGCTGCCGGTCGTCGGGATCCTGCTCGTCACCTCCGAGTGGTCGCAGCGCACCGCGCTGCAGACGTTCACGCTCGTCCCCCACCGCGGGCGCGTCCTGGTCACCAAGATCGCGGCGAGCATCGTCCTGTCGATCCTGGCGCTCGTCGCCGCGCTGGTCCTGACCGCGCTCTGCACCGCGATCAACCCGGCGGCCACCGACGCGTTCCACCTCGACACCGGCCTCGTCCTGCAGACCGTGCTGTACACGGTGCTCTCGATGCTGACCGGCGTCGGCCTGGGCGCGGCGATCCTCATCTCCGCCCCGGCGATCGTCGCGCTCTACGTCCTGCCGATCGCCTACTCGGCGGTCACGCACGTGATCGGCGGGCTCCACGGCCTCGCCAGGTGGACCGACCAGAGCGAGACGTTCAGTGATCTGACTGCGCACACGCTCTCAGGCCACGAGTGGGCGCAGGTCGCGACGACCTCGCTGCTCTGGGTGGCGCTTCCGGTCGGGATCGGCGCCTACCGGTTCCTGCGCGGCGAGATCCGCTAGGCGCGAGCGCCTTCAGCTCGCCGGCGGCGGCGCGGGGCGCCGGAACGAGGCCTTCGGCCGTGGCCGGCGAGCGGCCGGACCGTCGTCGGGTTCGACGAGCTCGAGCTGGATCCGCGACTCGGTGGCCAGCCGGAAGATGATGCCCTGTGCGGGCGAGATCTTGAAGGAGGTCGCGCCGAAGCCCTTGGCACCGCACTCGATCTCCACCGGGTCGGGCGGCCGGTAGCGCGCCCTGCCGACCTCGGGGTAGGTGACGACGACGGCCGCCTCGTGGCCCGTGACAGCATTGGCGAGGCGGTAGCGCCCCGGCCGGACGAGCGTCACCGCGAACACCGATTGCGGCCCGAGCCGGCGGGTGTCGAGCACCACCTCATCGCCTGCGGTCACGACGACGTGGTGCTCGGGGAGCGGTTCCGACGAGGTGATCGACAGGTAGCCGCCGCGCGCGAGGTCGGTCGGATCGGGCGCCTGGACCCCCGGTCGCAGCAGCGTCGCGAGGTCCAAGGCGGCGGCAGCAGGCGGCGCGGCCCGGGGCCCGCCGAGGTCCGGCGCGGACGCCGCCGGCCGGTCGTCGCCGGCTTCCGGACGGACGTTGATCCGCGCCCGCCGCAGCGGCGTCTTCCCGCGGTGCACCAGCAGCTGGAGCTCACCCTCGCGCTCGAACCGGTGCACGACCACGGCGGTGCCCGCGGGCGCCGCGCTGTCGAACTGCGTCTGGCGCAGGAACCGCGGGTCCAGGATCGGCGTCATGTCAGTCTCCTAGGTCGGCTTCGACGACGAGCTCGTCGCCGGTCACGCGGACGCCGAGGAACTCGATCGGGATGAGCACGGGGATGAGCCCGCCGCTCGCGGGCAGCGCCTCGACCGGGTCGGCGAGCTCGAACGGGGCCCTCGAGGCCAGGTAGTCGCTGAGCAGCGTCAGGATCGTGTTGAGGAAGCCGAGGCTGAAGCCGAGCTGATCCGCGAGCCACTCGCTGAAGTCGTCGCCGAAGTCGAGGATGTCGCGGACCAGGTCGACGAGTGGTCCAAGGATCGCCTTGATGAGGTCCTTCGCCCAATCGGGCAGGGGGCCCAGGATGGTGTCGAGCGCCGCGTCGATCGCGTCGTCGAGCAGGTCGCCGACGATGTCCGCGATGTCGAACAGATCGACGTCGATCGTGAGCGGGTCGATGTAGATCTGCCAGTGGTTGGGGACGCCGGCGTCGTGCGCGTCCCAGTCGTCCATCCCGGCCGTCCGCCTCGGGTTGACGCTGTACTTCACGACCGGGCGGACCGCTGCCGAGAGCTCGAGCCGGACGAACGGCGCGATGTCGAGGCAGAACTCGAGGTCCGGGTCGTCGTCGAACAGGCAGATCTTCGGGGCACGCACGAGGCAGCCGTCGAACGGGATCGGGATCAGGCAGAACCCGCCGACGCAGATCTCCGGGATGTCGATGCCGAAGCACGCCCGCAACTTGGTGAACTTGAGGTCCAGCTCGCTGATCGAGATCGACCCGTCGGGGCGGAAGTCGAGCGTGCCGTTCTCGAGGTGCCCGGCGGCGCCGTAGCTCAGGACGAACGGCCCGAAGCTCTTGCTGCCGTTCTCGTCGAAGCCGAAGTTGTCGCGCACGCCGGCGAACAGCGCCGTCGCGGTGCGCTCGGACAGCGCCGCGACGGCGTCGAGCGGGCCCGTCCGCGTCCGCGGGCGCGGCACGCCGGGCGCGGGCGGCGGCGCGCTTCCACCACCACCGCCTCCCCCACCGCCCGACGGCGGTGGCGGCGGCGTGACGGCGACGTCGAGGAACACCTTGATCTGGTCGTCCTCGAGCGCGGGGTTGTGCGGCACCTTCGGCGCCGGCGTCGGCTCGACGGTGAGCGTCCCGACCCTCGCGATCCCGGCCACCGCGCGGATGAGCGGGACGCGCAGCCTCGGCAGCAGCCCGAGGCGGACGACGAGGCTCGCGTAGCACTCGATGGCGTCCTCGAGCCCGGTGGGCGTCAGGTCGACGATCTCGATGCCGTGCAGCTGCCCGACCAGGTGCTCGTCGCCCGACGGCCCCGCGAACTGCGCCCCGCCGGTCAGGAAGAAGTCGAGGCAGAAGCACTCGAGCTCGCGGAAGGGCAGCTCCACCCTGCGCGGCGGACGCGGCGGACGCCGCACCTCGCGCGCCTGCGCCGCCATCATCTGGTCGCGCACCGCGGCGCCGCGTTCGTTGACGATGCCCAGGAGCTCCTTCGGCGGGCAGCCGAGCCCGGCGCAGATCCGAGCGTGCGCGCCGATGCTCTGGTCGGCGAGCGGCGTGAGCTCGGGCGGCAGGGCGAAGACGTTGCCCTGGCTCACGTCGACCTCCAGCGCGGCGAGCTGGATGACGTACTCCACCAGGAAGCTCGTGCCGGCGACCGGAAGGTCGGGGCCGAGGCCGATCAGCGGGTTGCCGCGCGCGAGCACGACGGGATGGGCGTCGATCTTCGCGCAGGCCCGGCCCGGGTTCGCGACGAGGGCCGGGCTGCCGATGTTGAACGTGGACGGGCGCTGGCGCCGGAGATGCCGGACGACGCGGTTGAGCGCCGCCTCGTGCACGTCGAGGAAGACGTCGCAGCTGTCAGTGAAGGCCATGGGACCTCGATTCCGTGCTCGCGGCTGGTTGGGGTGAGGCGGCCGGGGCGGCGTTCCGGTGGTCGCGGTAGATCCGCAGCGCCAGCTCGCCCGCCGGGCGTGCACGGCACTCGCGGACCACCGCTTGCAGCCCCGGCGGCGTGTCGGCCAGCGCCGGGACCGCGCCGCCGTACTGGTCGGGCCACACGATCGGGGCGGAGGCGATCGCGAACGCCATGTCCGAGAGCGTGAAGCGGTCGCCGAGCAGGTACCGGCGCCCGTCGGCGAGGCGATCGTCGACCCGCTGCAGGCAGGAGCGGATCGTCGTCAGCATCGTCTCCGCGCGCGACGGGCTGAGGCGCAGCAGCGCGCTGAGCAGCAGCTTGAACACCGGGTAGCCGCGCTCGACGGCTCGGACCTCCATGGGCGGGGCGCCCTGGCTCAGGGGCTCGACCATGATCTGCCGGTGCGGGAGCAGGTGGTAGTACGCGAGCACCGTCGTCGCGGTGTTGAGGTCGCTGTGGAAGAGCTTCCAGTCCGCGCGCAGCGCCGTGAGGTCGGTGCCGGGCGGCACGAGCCGCCGCTCGGGGACCGCGAGCGGCTCGAAGTGGTCGATCAGCTTGTGGACCGTGTTCAAGCGCAGCGTGTGGTCGAACAGCACGGGGAAGCGAACGGTCCGGGCGCGCACCAGCGTGATGGCCGAAGAGATGAAGATCACGTGGCGCTCCTCGTGGCGCTCGATGCCGTAGTGGGTCAGCAGGAAGCGGCTGAACTCGCTGTCGAGACTCGGCGGGAACGTGATCAGGGTCGGGACCGGCATGGGCGTCTCTTCTCCGTACGGCGGACGGTCAGGGCCTCAGGGCGACGCCCAGGGCGGTTGGGTAGGGACCCTCGGTGCGCAGGCGCCCGGAGGCCCCGGGCA